>JBBQDL010000007.1:0-68282 GCA_038319665.1 Candidatus Limnocylindrales bacterium | reverse complement strand
TACGGTGGCGAGGAGTTCGTCGTCCTGCTGCGGAACCCCAGCCCGGAAGTCGCCCTCGAGGTCGGCGAGCGGGTACGCATCGCGGTCGCGTCGCTCGACCTTCGACGCCTGGGCGTCGGCGGGGTCAGCGTCTCGGTCGGGGTGGCGGTCGCGGGACAGGCAGACCAGCCCATCGAGGAGCTGATCGCGCGGGCCGACCAGGCGCTGTATCGCGCCAAGCGCGCCGGCCGCGACCGGGTGATCGCCGCCTGACCGCTACCATCCGCTCGTGACAGACGATCCGGCGGAACTCACCAACGGCGATCTCGCGCGGATCTTCCACGAGATTGGCGACATGCTCGAACTCAAGGGTGAGCTCGTCTTCAAGACGGTTGCCTACCACCGTGCGGCCGATGCCATCGGGCGCAGCCCGGTCGACCTCGTGTCCGCCTACCGGTCCGGGAACCCGCCGCAGATCCCCGGCGTTGGCAAGGCGATCGGCGACAAGATCCGCGAGCTGGCGACGACCGGCCAGATGGCCGTCCACGACCGTCTCCGTGCCGAGATCCCGCCGAGCCTCATCGAGCTCCTGCGGATCCCCGGCCTCGGTCCCAAGACCGTGCGGCAGCTCAATACGGAGCTCGGCATCGAGACCGTGGAGGATCTGCGCCGCGGCGCGGAGACCGGCCGGCTGCGTAGCCTGCGCGGGATGTCGGCCCGCACCGAGGCACTCGTCCTGGAGGGGATCACGAAGCTCGACGAGCGCTTCGACCGGATGCGGCTCGACACGGCCGAGGAGCTCGTCACCGCCCTGACCGGTCTGCTGTCGGGAACCGCCGGCGTGCGCTCGATCGAGCCGGCGGGCTCGTTCCGGCGCCGGAAGGAGTCGATCGGCGATCTGGACCTGCTGGCCGAGACCGACCGCCCTGCGGTCCTGGTGGACGCGTTCACGTCACTCGGCATGGCGGAATCGGTCATCAACCGGGGCGGCTACAAGGCCGCCGTCCGGCTCCTGCGCGGGCCCCAGGTCGACCTGATGATCATGCCGCCCGGCGAGGCGGGCACCTACCGCATCCATTTCACCGGATCGAAGGAGCACAACGTCCGGCTCCGGGCCATGGCCCGCGACCGCGGCTGGAGCCTGTCCGAGAAGGGTTACCTGCGCATCGGCGACGACGGCGAACCGCTGACCGGTGACGACGCGGAGCTGCGGACCTTCGCGAGCGAGACCGAGGCCTACGCCTTCCTGGACCTGCCGTACATCGAACCCGAGCTGCGCGAGGACGGCGGCGAGATCGAGGCGGCCCTCGCCGGGCGGCTCCCGGCGCTCATCGACCTGTCCGACCTGCGCGGCGACCTGCACAGCCACTCCGACTGGTCCGATGGCCACCACCCGATCGAGGACATGGCCGAGGCCGCCCGCGCTCGTGGCTACGCCTACCAGGTCCTGACCGACCACACGCAGTCGCTGGCCATCGCGCGCGGATTGACGCCGGAGCGCGTCGCGGAGCAGGCCGAGATCGTGGCTGCGCTGAATACCCGGTTCGCGGCCGAGGAGGCGGCCGGGATGGCGCCGCCGGGTGCGGCCGCCGAGGGCTTCAGGCTGCTCCACGGATGCGAGCTCGAGGTCCGCGCCGACGGAGCCCTCGATTTCGAGGACGACCTGCTGGCGCGTTACGACCTCGTCGTGGCCTCGGTCCACGTCGCCCGCCGCCAGACCCGGGCCGAGTTGACCGCACGCACGCTCAACGCCATCCGCAGCCCGCACGTCGACGTGATCGCTCACCCGTCGGGCCGGAAGATCGGGCAGCGCGACGACCTCGACCTCGACTGGGACGCGGTCTACACGGAGGCGGCGCGGACCGGCACCGCGCTCGAGATGAACGGGTCGCCACCGCGGCTGGACCTGTCCGTCGAGCGTGCCCGGCGCGCCGTGGAGGTCGGCTGCATCCTCTCGATCGACTCCGACGCTCATGACATTCGCGAGCTCGACTACGTCCGCTGGGGGATCAGCCAGGCGCGTCGTGCGTGGGTCACGCCCGATGTCGTCCTCAACACCCGCTCCCGGGCCGACCTCCTGGCCTGGACCGCCGGCAAGGCCGGGCGGGTGTGAGCGTCTCGCGTACCATCGCCGCGATGGACGACGGCTCGGCGCGTCGAGACCTGGCCCTCGTGGCGGTCACGGTGGTCGGCCTGTCGCGCCTGCTCGACCCGCCGCTCATCTGGCTGGTCGCCGCTGCCCTGCTCGGGGCGATGCTGTTCGGCACGCTCCAGGTCCTCCACGACGAGGCGGCGCCGGTCCAGGCGTGGTTCGGTGTCGCGATCGAATCGCTCATCCTGCCTTCGGTCGCGGCGGTGGCCTGTCTCGGCGCGATCCGGCTGGTCCCGTTCAGCCTGTGGCTGGCCCCCGCCCTGGCCGTCACGTGGTTGATCGTGGGCCGGACGCTGTCCCTCGAGGACCGGATCAACCGGGGGCCGGCCGGGCTGACGCCCGATGACCGGGCCGCGGTGCTGGTCACGCTCCTCCTCGTCGCCTTCCTTGGCTTTACCGGGGTCGCGGCCATGGTTCCCGGCGGTCTCTCAGGGTCCAGCGGCCCGCTGGACGAGGGCAACCTGCTCGTCCTTGCTGCGGGGGATGCGCTCGTGGCGGGGCTGCTCGGTTATCGGGCCGCTTCGTTGCGGGTCAACAACGTGCGCGACGCCCTGTGGTCCGCGGCCACCTACGCCGCCGCCATCGCCATCGGGGCCGCCGCGCTCCGCGCCATGGAAGTGCTCCGGTTCGTCGGGCCGGCGCTCCTGACGCTCGTGTTCTACCTCTGGGACGCGTTCATCGGGACCACGCCGTACCGGCGCCGCAACCTGCGGTGGATCGGCCAGTTCGGGTTGCTGGCCGGGCTCGGGCTGATCGTCGCCGCCTGGAACCTGTTGCTGCGGAGCTGAGGCCCGTCGCGGCGGGCGGTAGTGCATCAGTTTGACTCGTCCGAACGTTGACGCTGCCTAGGACACCGGCGATGGCCGCTGGCATCGCGGACCACATCTGGACGTGCGAGGAGATCGCCGCGCTGCTCGATTAGACGCGTATCCTCCGAGCATGCCCGAGGTCAAACCGCCGCCCCCTTGGATGGTCCGACTGAACGTCGCGATGCTCCAGCGCGGCCTCAAGATCGGATCGCAGTATCTGCTCTCCGTTCGCGGGCGGAAGAGTGGCGAGCTGCGAAGGACGCCCGTCTCGATCGCGACGGTTGACGAGTCGCGGTACATCGTCGCCGCCTTCTCGGACGCGGCGTGGGTGCAGAACGTGCGGGCGGCCGGGTCGGGAACGCTCCGGCGCGGACGGGATATCGAACAGGTCCGCTTCGCTGAACTACCGGTCCTGGCTCGCGGGCCGATTCTGCGAGCGTTTCTCCAACAGGTCAGAGGAGGCGTGCGTTTTTTCGGGTCGGCCGATCCCGATGTCGTGGTTGCCGCGGCGGAACGCTATCCGGTGTTTCGCATCGACTCAAACTGATGCACGACCAACGGGCGTCGTCGTTTGACGCGCCGACCGGACGGTGCTAGAAAGCATGTCCGCCCCGTGGCCGAGCATGACCACGCGCCCCACTCGATCCGACCATGCTGCCGAGCGCTGCCGCGCCCCGAAAGGACGACCGCTTCGTGACTTTCCCCGACGTCGAGACCACCCCCCAGAGCCCCGTCAACCTCAACCGCCAGAAGCGCCAGCTCGCCGACCAGGCGATCGCCCAGGCGACGGCGGCGCAGTGGACGGACGCCGTGGCGACCAACCGCCGGCTTCTCGAGCTCGGCCCCGACGCCGAGGCGGAGAACCGGCTGGCCAAGGCTCTCTGGGAGCTCGGTGAGCTCGGATCCGCGCGCGAGCATTACCAGACCGCGCTGGCCCTCGACCCGACGAACCGGATCGCCGAGCGCAACATCGACCGGCTCAAGATGCTCCTCGTGGCGGCTGGCGAGAAGACCGTGCCCGCGCAGGAGGGCAGCAAGGCCCCGGTCAGCATCTTTGTCGAGGAGACGGGCAAGACGGGCTTCGCCTTCCTGACCGACCTCGCCACCCCGCGCGAACTCGCGCAGGTGAACCCGGGCGACGCGGTCGAGCTGACCCCCGAGGGCAATCGGCTCATCGCCCACGCGAACGGCGTCCGCATCGGGGTGGTGGAGCCGCGCGTCGCGGCACGCCTCCTGAAGCTGATGGCCGATGGCAACAAGTACGCCGCCGGGGTGACCTCGCTCGGCGACAAGGACGTCCGCATCATCCTGCGCGAGATCTTCCAGGACCCGGCCAACTACGGGAAGGTCAGCTTCCCGACGGCCGCCAAGTCCACGGACCTGCGGCCATACACCAAGGGGACGCTCGTTCGCGAGGAGATGGACCTCGAGGACGATCTCGAGGACGACGAGGAGGACGACGAGATCGAGGACCTCGATCGTGTCCTCCCGCCGGAGGCGACGACCGACGAAGCCTTCGAGGACGAGCCCGACGAGCTCGACGAGCCATAGGACCCAGACAGCCGCGTTGAGCCTGGCCGCCGTCGCCGCGGGATCGGCCAGGGCCGCATCGAGGAGCGCGATCGCCGACGTCTCTCGGCTAGCATCTGTGCGATGACCGGCCGCGGAACCCCCGATGCCCAACCGGGCTACTCGCTTCCGGTCTTCGACCGGATCTCGCCCGCTCCGCCGCCCTCGGTCGTGGCCGCGCGGATCGACCTCCACACTGGCCCGGGCGACGTCGTCGCCGACCTGTTCGGTCGCGGCGGCTGGGTCGCGCGCCTCGCCGTCGACCGACAACGCCGAGCGCTCTCGCTCGAATCGAGCCCGCTCACCCGTATGCTGGCCGAGGTCGTCCTGAGGCCGCCCGACGTCCGACATCTCGACGCGGCCTTCCAGGGCCTGGCGGCCTCGCCACGCCGCGATTCGAGTCTGAAAGGCTCCATCGGCGACCTCTTCGCGACCCGTTGTGCGACGTGCGGCCGGACGCTGGTCGCCGACGAGATCGTCTGGGCGGTCGACGACGAGGCGGGGATCGCCGGCCGGGCACGACCGGTCATCCGGCACTATCGCTGCACGGTCTGTCGCGATCAACTCGGTGGGTCGGAACATCGCCAGGCGCCACTCGATGCGGACGACCTCCGGCGCGCGACCGCCGACGTCGGCGCGGCGGCGATGCGCGCCAGCCTGCTGGCTCGCTTTCCCGAGGTGGCCGGTGCCGAGGGCCTGCCAGCCGAGTTGCTCGACCTGCACACGGGACGCCAGCTGGTCGGATTGGGCGCCATCCTCGAGCGCATCGAGGGCGACTTGCGTGCGGCGCCGCTCCTCGCCGCGCTCCGTCTCGCGCTGCTGCACGCCATCCTGCCGGCGAGCCGCCTCGCCACGCAGTCCGGCCGGGCGTCGACCCTGCGCATATCGTCCGGCCATGTTCGACCGGGGACCGGCACGCAATCCCGTGAGCGGAACCCATGGAACGCTTTCGAGGATTCGTTCCGGACGGTGCGCGGCTTCATCCAGCGGCTCGAGGGTGGGACGACCGGGCCTATCCAGGCCCGACTCGGCGAGGACCTTCGAAGCCTCGGGGAGGGGACGCCGACGGCCGTCCTCGCATTGAACGGCCCGAGTGGCCTGCTCACACTTCGCGACGACCCGAATGCCTACGGACGCAAGTCCGCCACGCCCAAGATCCGCCTCGTGCTCGGTCAGCCACCGATGCGCCTGAACCTGGAGCGGCTCGCGGCGGCCTACCACGGCACCGCCTGGGTGCTGGGTCGCGAGGCAGCGGCGATCCTGCCGATCGACGGCCTCGCGGGCGCCTCACTCCGTCCGCCCTGGAGCTCGCAGGCGACGGCGGTAGCCGTAGCGCTCGAGGCCGTCGAGCCGGCGATGGCCCGCGACGGCCGCGTCATCCAGCTGGTCGACGGCGGACCGGAGGCCATCGTCTCGGTCGTGCTGGCGGGCGCGACGGCCGGTTACCGTCTGCTCGGCGCGCGTCTGGCCGATGCCGACGACGGTGCCGCGGCGCTCGTCGAGCTCCTGCCCCCGGGCGGACTCATGCCGCCCGGACCGCGCACTCGGGCGAATGTCGGTCTCGAGCCCGTTCCCGGTGGGGCCGGCGACGCCGATATCGTGTCGTCGAGCCGGCTGTTCGCGCCACCCGAGCGCTTCGACGACCGGCCATTCTCCGCGACCGAGACGGCCCGCACGGTGACCGAGACCGCCGTCGAGACCCTGAAGGCCCGTGGCGAACCCGCCTCCTTCGAACGGTTGCTCGGGGAGATCCTGGTCGGTCTCGACCGGGCGGGGCAGTTGCGCCGGCTGGCGACCGCGGCGCTCGCGGGTGACGGTCACGAACCTGCCGTCGAGCGAACCGAACCGCCCGAGGACGATGCCACCGAGGAGACCGCCTACGATCCGGCTGAGGCGAGCGGCCCCGTGAGCCGCCCACGCCGGAGCGGAGCCGGACGCGACCTCCCCGCCGATCCGGTCGACCGGTTGCTCGGGCTGATCCGCGACGAACTCGGGCGGCCGACCCAGCGCCGGCTGACGGAGATCGAACCCGGCCGCTGGTGGCTGACCGACCCCGACGATCTCGCCGGGGCGGCCACGCCCCTGGCCGACCGCGTGGAATGGGCGGTCTTCAGCCTGCTCTCGACCGCGGGTCCGATCACCGAGAGCTCCTTCTTCGATCGCATCGCGGCCCTCTACAGCGGACACGACCTCCCGGACGACGGCCTGGTCCGGGCCAGCCTCGACAGCTATCGCAGCCTCGCCAGCACCGCCGGGCGGGTCATCACCGGCGACGATCTCCTGCGCCGAAGCCAGGAACACACGGAGCTCCTGGCCACGATCGCGGAGGCCGGACATCGCCTCGGGATGCGGGTCTGGATCGGGCGTCGCGAACAGACGCGCCGCCATGGGGCGGGGCTGCTCGGCGATCTCCTCGACGGGGGTGAGCAGCGCGCCTATCTGGGCGCCATCAGCCACGGCGACGGGCTCGCCGAGGTCGATGCCATCTGGTACGTCCGTGACAAGGTCGCGTTCCTGTTCGAGGTGGAGTGGACCGCGATGCTCGGCGAGCCCTTGCTCCGTCGCCACGCCCGCATCCCGCCCGACGAGTCGCTCATCCGCTTCCTGGTGATCGCCCCGGAGCGAACCGAGCTGGTCCGCTACAAGCTCGAGCGATCGCCCCTGCTTCGGGCGGCCCTCGACGCCGGCACCTGGCATATCGTCAAATCGAACCACCTGCGCGCCTTCCTAGGGCGCGAGCCGCTCGACCTCGCGGACCTCGAGCCGTACCTCGGACTCGATCCCGAGGTCGAACGGACGGGCGAGCAGATGCCGCTCTTCGGGTCCTGACCCGGCGCGGCCAGACGAGCCGCGCTAGGCTAGCGGCGACAGGACACGACCGCGCGCGACGGTGTCCGCGCAGTACAGGAGACCCGAGCGTGACCGTTTCCGAGGGCGAGCTGACGCCCGTCAACGACCTTGCCGAGCGGTTCTGGGAGGCCATCCTCGAGCTCTCGCCCGCCACCGCGACGCTGTACGGCGACGACCGCTACAACGACCGACTCGAGGACCCGGGACCCGAGGGCCGAGCCCGGATGCGCGCCCTGATGGAACGCACCGCCGCCGAGGCGACCGCCATCGACGTCGACGGCCTTCCCACCGAGGACCGGATCACCCGTGACATGCTCAAGGTCATCGCAGAGCTCCAGCTCGAGGAGGACGACGAGCGGCTCCACGAGTTGCGCGTCGTGGACCAGATGGGCGGCCCGCAACAGCTCCTGCCACAGTTGACCCAGTTCCAGCCGGCCGACACGCCCGAGCGGCTCGACGCGTTCATCGCGCGGCTCGAGGCCTACCCCGCGTTCATGGCCGCCAACGCCGGGATCCTGCGCGACGGACTCGCGTCGGGGCTGACCGCGCCGAGGATCGTCGCCGAGCGGACGATCGCCCAGATCGAGCGCATGCTCGGCGTCCCGATCGATTCGGCGATCGTGCCATCGATGGTCAAGGTGGCGAACGAATCCGATCGCGAACGCGTCCGCGAGGTCGTGCGCGACGTGACCTATCCCGCCGACGAGGCCTTCCTCGAGGCGCTTCGGGGCGACTATCTCGCGGCGACCCGCGAGGATCCGGGCCTCTGGTCGGCGCCGAACGGCGAACGGCTCTACCGGACGGCGATCCGCTCGTGGACGACGCTCGACCTGGAACCCGAGGACGTCCATCGGACCGGTCTCGAGGAGCTCGAGTCGATCGAGGCCGAGCGCCGGGTGATCGCCCGCTCGGCGGGCTTCGGCGACGACACCGCGGCCTATCGCGCCGCGCTCGACGCCGATGTCTCGAACACGCCCCAGACCAAGGCCGAGCTCATCGAACGAGCGAACGAGGACATCGAACGGGCGATGGCGGTCGCGCCGCGCTACTTCGGCGTCCTGCCGCGGGCCGCCTGCGATGTTCGGGCGGTCGAGGAATACAAGGAGAGGGACGCACCCTTCGCCTATTACTACCCGCCCGCCCCGGACGGCTCCCGACCTGGCATCTACTACGCGAACGGCTACGACCTGCCGAGTCGCAAGTACACCAAGCTCGCCACCACGACCTACCACGAGGCCGCCCCGGGCCACCATTTCCAGATCACCCTCGAGATGGAGAACCCGCATCTCAACACCTTCCGGCGCCTCGGGGCGCGGATGGTCGGCGGCGCCTATGTCGAGGGCTGGGGCCTCTACAGCGAACGGCTGGCCGACGAGATGGGCCTCTTCCGCGATGAATCGGAGCGGTTCGGGATGCTTGACGCGCAGGCCTGGCGGGCGGCCCGGCTGGTGGTCGACACCGGGCTCCACGCGCTTCGCTGGCCGCGCCAGCGCTCGATCGACTTCCTCAAGGCGGCCGGCCTGTCCGAGACCGACGCCGTCATCGAGACCGACCGCTACATCTGCTGGCCGGGCCAGGCGCTGACCTACAAGATCGGCCAGCACGCGATCGAGAAGCTGCGCGCCGAGCTGTCGGCCCGGGACGGTTCGTCGTTCGACCTGCGGGCGTTCCATGACGCCGTTCTCGGCCATGGATCGCTCCCGCTGGCGACCCTGAGCCGTGAACTCCCGACGTGGCTCACCGCCCCGGTCTGACACGCCGCCGCGAATCCGCTCTTCCGCCGGGTATCGACATCAAACCGGCGCGATGCCCACGATATTCGCAGCATTGCCGCCGGCTTGATGCGCGATTCGCGTTGACGGCCCCGTCAGGCCTATGGCACGATGACTCGGCTTGCGTCCCACGATACGCAACGCCCGTCCCATGGACCGGGCCGCCCCAACCCGCACACGAGGACTCGATGGCCACAGAGCCCGCCGCCGCCCGAACGACGCCCGCGCTCCGACGTGAAGTCCAGTCTGCGATGTACAAGCGCGCCGGCCGGACCCTGCCGGGCGGGACCGACTCCAACTTCCGAGCCTGGGGCGACGACACGATCTACGTCGATCGCGGCAAGGGCGGTCGTGTCTGGGATATCGACGGCAACGAGTACATCGACCTGCGGATGGGCTATGGGCCGGTCATCCTCGGCCACGGCGACGACCGCGTCGACGACTACGTCAACGAGCGGATGCGCAAGGGCGTCAGCTTCTCGCTCACCTCGGAGGACGAAGTCGAGGCGATGGAGCTCGTCAAGCAGCTCACGGGCTGGGTCGACAAGATCCGCATGACGGTCTCCGGGACGGAGGCCACGATGCACGCGATGCGCGTCGCGCGGGCCTACACCGGGCGCGACAAGATCGTGAAATTCGAGGGCCAGTACCACGGTGTCCACGACTACGCGCTGATCAGCGTCTCGCCCGACAAGATGTCCGACCTCGGCGACCCCGACGCGCCGGTCCGGCTGACCTGGGGGCGAGGCATCCCCGACGCGGTCGCCGACACGATCATCCCCGCCCGCTACAACAACATCGACGCGCTCCGGCGCCTGTTCGAGGCTCGCGGCGAGGAGATCGCGGCGATCATCGTCGAGCCGGTGCTCGGGAACGCCCAGGGGATCATGCCCAAGCCCGGCTTCCACCAGGCGATGCGCGCCCTGACCGAGGAGTTCGGGATCCTCCTGATCTTCGACGAGGTCAAGACGGGCTTCCGCTTCGCCAAGGGCGGCGCGGCCGAGTTCTTCGGCGTCACGCCCGACCTCGCGACCTACGCCAAGGCGATGGGCAATGGCTACCCGGCCGCCGCGTTCGGTGGCCGCGAGGACGTCATGAGCGTCCTCCCCGACAAGGTCAGCCATGGCGGCACCTATGCGGGTAACCGTGTGGCGGCCGCGGCTGCGGTCAAGACCCTGACGATCCTGCGCGACACGGACGCGCTGGAAGTCGTCCATGCGACCGGCCGCCGTGTCCAGGCTGGCCTGCGCGAGGTTCTCCATGCGAGCGGGCTGCCGTACCACTTCACCGGTCATCCGTGCATGTTCGGGATCATGTTCTCCGAGGTCGAGGCGTCGGAATACCGCGACTGGGCGAACACGGATCACGAGCTCTACGACGCCGTAGCCGTCGGGATGCACGCACGCGGCGCGATGCCCGAGCCCGACTCGCGCGAGCCGTGGTTCATGTGCGAGGCCCACGCCCAGGACGACATCGTCGACCGGGTCGTCTCGATCTTCTCCGATTCGCTCGACGCCGCCCTCGAGGCGCGCGCCCACGGCGAGATCGGTCCCGAACCGACCGGTGCGATGTCGCACCCGAGTGCAGGTTGAACGGCCCAGGCGGGATGGTCCTCGACGGCAATGCGGTCCGCTCGGTCGACCGCGCCGCGGCCCTGCTCCTCGCGCTCGGGGACAGCCAGGGCGAGGCCGGCGTGACCGAACTGGCGCGTCGCCTCGGGCTCCACAAATCCACCGCCTCGCGCCTGCTCGCCACGCTCCAGAAGCGCGGTCTCGTCGAGCAGGACGATGAGACCGGGAAATACCGCCTCGGCCTCGTTGTGATCCGCCTCGCCGAGCGGGCCGAACGAACGCTCGACCTGCGGCGCATCTCGCTCCCGGAGCTCGAGCGGCTCGCCCGGCTGACCCACGAGACGACCGGCCTGGGCATCCTCGAAGGCGACACGTTGCTCGCCGTCGCCCAGGTCGATGGGCCGAATCTCATCGCCGTCGGCGACTGGACCGGTCGCGCTACCCCGCTCCACTGCGTGGCCTCGGGCAAGGTCCTCCTGTCGTCGCTCGCCGAGCGCGAGGTCCTGCGGGTCGTGCGGCGCGGCCTGGTCAGCTACACCGAACGGACGATCGTCGAGCTCGAACCCCTGCTCGAGGAGCTGGCGCGCATCCGACGGCGCGGCTACGCGACAGCGATGGGGGAGTATGAGCTGGGGCTCAACGCCGTCGCCGCGCCGGTCCACGACGCACGTGGCAACGTCATCGCCGCGGTCGACATCTGGGGACCTGCCTTCCGGCTCACGCCCCGGCGCATCCCCGAACTGGCAGCCCAGGCGCGCGAGGCCGCCGCGGCCATCTCGGTCCGGCTCGGCGGCGCCGCAGCCTGACAGCGCGCCAGCACGCTAGGCTGTGCGGCGATGCCCGACTTCGAGAAGCGACCGTGGAGCGACATCCTCGCGGTGCTCGTCCATGAGGTGCTGCCGGTCCTCCTGATCATCGTCGCGGCGTTCGTCGCCGTCCGCCTGACCCGGCTCTTCGTGCACGGGATCGTCAAGGCGCTGCTCGATCGCGAGGCGAGGGAGGGGACGGCGCAGGAGCTCAGCGCCGTCGAGCTCAAGAAGCGCATGGATACGCTCGACACGCTGGGCGGCAACACCCTCCAGTTCTTCATCGTGGTCATCGCCTTCCTGATGATCCTGGGTCACGTCGGACTCGACATCGGGCCCGCCGTGGCGGGTCTCGGGGTGGTCGGGATCGCAGTCGGTTTCGGCGCACAGAGCCTCGTTCGCGACTACCTCAACGGCGCCTTGATCCTCATCGAGAACCAGTTCGCCCGGGGCGATGTCGTGCGGCTGGCCGGGGTCGCCGGCACCGTCGAGGACTTCACCCTGCGACGGACGACCCTGCGCGATCTCGACGGCGTCGTCCACACGGTGCCCAACGGCGAGATCCGCGTCGCGTCGAACCTCACCCGGGTCTGGTCAAGGATCAACCAGGACGTCACGGTTGCCTACGGCACGGACATCGACAAGGCGATCGAGGTCGTCGACAACGTCGGCCGCGAGATGGCCGGCGACCCGGTCTGGAAGCGGCGCATCCTCGAGGCGCCACGGGTCGAGCGCGTCCAGGCGCTCGCGGAGAACGGCGTCACGCTCAAGATCCTCGGCACGGTCCGGGCAGCCGACCAATGGGCCGCGGCGGGGGACATGCGCAAGCGGCTGCTCGCCGCGTTCAAGGAGCACGGCATCGAGCTGCCGCGGCCGCAGCGGGTCGTCCTGACCCGCAACGACAACCGCGACCTGATGCCCGACCTCGCGCCCGACCAGGACGACCTCTCCGAGGGCACGGAGTAGCCGCGCCACGGCAGCGGGCGGGGTACGATGGCCGGACCTGGAACCTCGAGGGATCGTGTGAGCGTCGAGCAGCCTCTTCCATCGCCCGAGATCGAGAACCTCATGGCGGAGTCCCGGCGCTTCCCGCCCGACCCTGCCTTCGCCGCGAAGGCGAACGCGACGGCGGCGCTGTACGAAGAGGCGGAGGCTGATTTCGAGGCCTTCTGGGCGAAGCGCGCACGCGAACAGATCGACTGGTCGAAGCCGTTCGAAACGACGCTCGAATGGGACCTGCCATTCGCCAAATGGTTCACTGGAGGCGAGCTGAATGTCGCGTACAACTGCGTCGACCGGCACGTGGAGCGAGGACTCGGTGACAAGGTCGCCTACCACTGGATCGGCGAGCCCGGCGACACCCGGACGCTGACGTTCCGCGACCTCCAGCGCGAGGTCAGCAAGGCCGCCAACGCCCTGAAGGAACTGGGTGTGAAGACTGGCGACCGGGTCGCTATCTATATGCCGATGATCCCCGAGCTGCCGATCGCGATGCTCGCCTGCGCCCGGATCGGGGCGCCGCACACGGTCGTCTTCGGCGGCTTCTCCGCGGAGGCGCTCTCGGGCCGCATCAACGACTGCGGGGCGAAGGTCCTGCTCACCGCCGACGGCGGCTATCGCCGCGGCAAGGAAGTCGGGCTCAAGCATCACGCCGATGAGGCGCTCTCGATCACGCCGACGATCGAGGCCACGATCGTGGTCAAGCGCCTCGGCCACGAGGTCCACATGATCCCGGGGCGCGACCACTGGTGGCACGACATCGTCGATCGCCAGTCCGAGGACTGCCCGCCGGTCCCGGTCGATTCCGAGCACATGCTCTACCTGCTCTACACCTCCGGAACGACCGCCAAGCCGAAGGGCATCCTGCATACGACCGCGGGCTACCTGGTGGGCACGGCATTCAGCCACTGGGCGATCTTCGACGTCAAGCCCGATGACGTGTACTGGTGCGCGGCCGATATCGGCTGGGTGACCGGGCACAGCTACATCGTCTACGGGCCGCTCGCCAACGGGACGACCGGGGTGATGTACGAGGGCGCGCCGGACACCCCGTCCTGGGATCGCTGGTGGCAGATCGTCGAGGACTACAAGGTCTCGATCCTGTACTGCGCCCCGACCGCCATCCGCGCGTTCATGAAGCAGGGCATAGCCTGGCCGGCGAAACACGACCTCTCGACGCTGCGCGTGCTCGGTTCGGTCGGCGAGCCGATCAATCCCGAGGCCTGGCTGTGGTATCGCGAGCACATCGGCGGCAACCGCGCGCCGATCGTGGACACCTGGTGGCAGACCGAAACGGGGCAGATCCTCATCTCGCCACTCCCCGGGGTGACCACCACGAAGCCGGGCTCGGCGACTTTCCCGTTCCCCGGCATCGACGCCGACGTCGTCGACGGGGAGGGGAACTCGGTGCCGCTCGGCGGTGGCGGCTACCTCGTGCTCAAGCGCCCGTGGCCGGCCATGTTGCGCGGCATCTACGGCGATCCGGAGCGCTATCGCGAGACGTACTGGAGCCGCTTCCCGGGGATGTACTTCGCGGGCGACGGCGCCAAGCGCGACGCCGACGGCTACCTGTGGCTGCTCGGCCGGGTCGACGACGTCATGAACGTCGCCGGTCACCGGATCTCGACGACCGAGGTCGAATCCGCGCTCGTCGACCACAAGTCGGTCGCCGAGGCCGCGGTGGTCGGCAAGAAGGACGACATCAGCGGCCAGGCGATCTTCGCCTTCGTCATCCTCAAGGCAGATCAGGGGCCGTCCGACGCGCTGGCCGTCCAGCTCCGCGAGCACGTCGCGTACGTTATCGGGCCGATCGCCCGCCCGAAGTTCCTCATGTTCGTCCCGGACCTGCCCAAGACCCGGTCGGGCAAGATCATGCGCCGGCTCCTGCGCGACATCGCGGAGGGACGCGTCCTCGGGGACACGACCACCCTCGCCGACGAGACAGTCGTCGACATCATCCGCTCCAATTCCGGCTCGGCGGAGGAGTGACGTGCCGTTCGACTTCCTGAGACGGAAGAAGGGATCCGACAGGCCGACAGGGGCGACCCCGCCCGCGGCGGTCGGCAGCGGAGCCGGCATCGCCTTCGACGGGTTGACCGAGGACTGGCGGCTCGTTGGCCGGATGCTCGTCGAGGGCCGACTGTCGGATGCACTCAACAAGCGTGAACCGATCGCGATCGCCGATGTCAGCTGGGCGCCCATCGACGGTTCCGAGCCGATGGCGCCGGCGTCGGGGCTCAAGACGGTCGATCCATACGACCTCGTGATCGTGCTGGCCGGCGAGGACACGCTGCCGCCGATGAGTGGGGCGGAGCGGAACGCGCATCGGGTCCACAAGGTCTCGTATGAGGTCGCCCTCGAGGCACCGCCGTACCGGATCGTCGGGACGGTCTTCCTGTACCCGGGCTCAGAGCCGGACAGCCTCCTGAATCGCTCATCCGAGATGTTCGTACCGGTCGTGGAGGCGACGGCCATGATCGGCGACCGGCAGATCGGCGACGGCAACGCAACGGCGATCCTCGTCAACCGGGCATACCTGCGAGGCGTGGAGCAGGTCGACGCCCGGACGGGCGAACGCCACGAGAAGATGCCCGGCGCGTCGATGGGCGGGGTGAACTGGACCGACCGCGCTCGCTGAACGTCGCCGGGACGACCCGGGCCCTAGGCGCGAACGGGCTGCTTGCTCCGGGTCCGGAGGCTGAAGCCATTCTTCGCGACGACCGGCGTCCGCGTCCCCATGACGCGATCGGCCAGGACATCGAAGTCGGTCGTGATCTTTTCCTTGCGGAACATCTCGGTGACCGTGCGGCCCTCGTTGGCGGCGCGCACGAAGAGCAGGCCACCCGACCGGATGAGGGCCAGCGCCGGCATCCCGACGGTGCGCTCCATGTCTTCGACGGTCACGCCGCTGTTGGCGCGATTGATGACCATCGCCAGCCGTTCGCGGCAGCCGAGCCCGCCCGCGACGTCGCGGAACTGGACCGCGGCGCGGATCGCCGGCACGTCCGGCGTGACCGGCACGATGATCCGATCGGCCTCGTCGAAGATCGCCTGGTTGAGCGTGCTGTATGACGGGTGCAGGTCGATCACGATGACGTCGAACCGCGCGCGGGCATCCGCGATCGCCGCGACCATCCGGGCCGGGTCGAGGACATCGGTGTGGAGCGGCGAATCGGTCAAGGCGACGACCTTCATCCCCGACGGATGGGACGATGCGATATCGAAGAGGTTCTCGGTCGGGCCGCCTTCGGCCTCGTCACGCCAGCTGTCGGCGACCGTCCGGACGGCATCGATGCCGAGCGAGGTGGTCACGTGACCGGTCACGGTGTCGGCGTCGATGAGCAGGACCGACTTGCCCTTGCGGCTCTGGAGCGCCGCGGCGAGGTTGGTCGCGATCGTGGTCTTGCCGACGCCGCCCTTCGGGTTGAAGACCGCGATCGTCGTGGCGCGACCACTCCAGCCACCAAGGCCGTTGCCGCCGCCCTGGAGGACCGGTCCGCTGCCGTCGTCGACGGTCTCGCGACGGATGCACATGGCTTCGACGCGCCAGCGGATCGAATCGGCGGAGTACGGGCGGGTGAAGTATTCGTCGCCCGAATGACTCGTGGGCTGGGCGGCGAGACGTTCGAAGGTCCGCGGCGAGACGACGGTCAGGGTCGGGATCGCTCGACCGGACTCGACCACAACGTTCGTGTAGGCGATCGCGATGTCGATGTCGATCTCGCCGTCGAGGACGACCAGGCCGATATCGCTCCGCTCATCGAGGGCCCGCTCCAGCTCCGCAGGTTCCTCGACCGCGATGACGTGGAACCCCGCCTCGCCGAGCTCGGCGCAGACGGTCTCTGACTCACTGGGCGGCAGGGCGACGGCGACAGCGGGACGGGCCACGGGACGACTCCTAGACAGGGTTGGGGATGTGGGTCAGGGGCCGACGTCGGGGTCGTGGGCGCCGACCTCGAGGCCTTCGGCCGTCTCGGCGGTGATCTTCGCCTCGAACCCCGGCAGGGCGGTGATCGCATCTGCCAGGCCGAAGCCCGCATCGTGGCTGACGGTGAAGACGAACTCGCCGTCGGGGCCGGACGCGACGCCGATGGCCGAGATCCCGGGGACGCGCCCAAGGGTGCGCTTGAAGGTCGCGATGCTCGCGACACTGACGAGACCCAGGACCACGACGCGCGTCGTCGCCTGGACGGCGTCCGAGGCCGGCTCAGGAGTCTCGACGACGGTCTCCGGATGGTCGCCCCTGGGCGCCGTCGGAGCGTCGTCATCGATCTCGCCGGTGAAGGCCGCGGCTTCCGCCTCGGCGGCGGCGAAATCGAGGCCTGCCTCGGCGAGAGCCTGGAGCCGGGGATCGGTGGCGACCTCGGGGGGCTCCCCGGCCACTGAACCTGAAGTCTCGACGGCGGCGGTCTCTACAGTCTCGGCCGTGGCCTCGGTGCTCCCCTCGGGCGCCGACTCGCTCGGGACCGGATCGGGCGCTGCGGTCAGCGGCTCGGTGATCGAAGCGGCGACCTCGAGCAGGTCGGGCGGATCGGGCATCGCCTCGGCCATCGACGCGATGCGGGTCGGGTCCTGCTCAGCCAGCAGACGCTCGAAGAACGTCGTCATCAGGCTTTCGAACTCCGTGACGGTCGCGTTGACTTGTTCGACGCGGGCGTCGACGACCCGACCGTGGAGCGCCATCTCGGCGTCGAGATCGACCTTGCGTGAGGTGACGCGGGCCTCGGCCTCTTCACGGATCCGGGCGATCTCGGTCTTCGACCACTCGCGCACGGCGGCGACGTCGTCATCGGCGTTGCGGCGGAGGGCGGCGGCCTCGTCGGTCGAGGCGGCTTGGATCTGTTCGACGGCCGTCTTCGCGTCGGCGGCAACGCGGGCCATCGTGTCGTCCCGCGAAGCTTCGGCGGCGGACTGCATGGCGCGGCTGAGGTCGACCATGAACTTGGTCGGACGCTTGGCCGCGGAAGGCGCGTCGTTCGCCATGGGCGTGGCGGGCATGGCTTCGAGCGTTTCGGTCGCGGCGGCGGCGTTCGTATCGATCATGTCTGTCGTCACGAGCTCCTCGGCGCTGCTGGTTTCCTCGGCGACCGGGGTTTCGGTGGCGGCTTCCTCGGCCGGCTGATCGGAGTCACTCCGTTCGCCCGTCCATGGGAGCCGGAAACCTGGTCGTGTATCTGTCTGGGCCATCGGTCGCGATCCTCATACGGGACATCGGGCGGGGTCGATCCGATATCCGCGGCTTGGGCGCATCGTGGCAGCGGGGGTCGGTATGGTGCAGTTGGCTAGAGGTACCAGCGGCCTGCGGCGGTGGTACCGTCGGGCGACCTGACCGTTCCGGGCTACCATGCGGTGGATGGACGCTCCGCTCACGTTCGATGGCCGCCCCGGACCGACCGACACGCTCGGTCGCGCGATGCGCGATCTGCGCATCTCGGTCACGGATCGATGCAACTTCCGATGCACCTACTGCATGCCCAAGGAGATCTTCGGCAAGGACTACGCGTTCCTGCCGCGCGACCAGGTCCTGACCTTCGAGGAGATCACCCGAACGGCGCGGATCTTCGTCTCGCTCGGGGTCGAGAAGCTGCGGATCACCGGTGGGGAGCCACTCGTCCGGCGCGACCTGCCCGACCTCATCGCGATGCTGGCGGCCATCCGGCGGCCCGATGGCGGCGAGCTCGACCTGACGCTGACCACGAACGGGTCGGCCCTGCGGGCGCTGGCCGGCTCGCTGGCGAAGGCTGGTCTCAGGCGCGTGACCGTCAGCCTCGACTCGCTCGACGACGCGGTCTTCGGGGCGATGAACGGGATCGAATTCCCCGTCGAGCGGGTGCTCGACGGCATCGACGCCGCCATCGAGGTCGGCCTGGCGCCGGTCAAGGTCAACATGGTCGTCCGGCGCGGGATCAACGAATCGAGCATCCTGCCGATGGCGGCCTGGGCGCGCGAAACGGGCGTCATCCTGCGCTTCATCGAATACATGGATGTCGGTCACTCGAACGGCTGGCGACTGGACGAGGTCGTCCCGGCCGCCGAGCTGATCGAGACGATCGCCGCTGCCTGGCCCGTGGAACCCGCCGAGCCGTCCTATCGCGGCGAGGTCGCGGGTCGCTGGCGGTATACCGACGGCGTGGGCGAGTTCGGGGTCATCTCCTCGGTCACGCAGCCGTTCTGTCGCGATTGCACCAGGGCCCGGATCTCGGCCGAGGGGGTGCTCTACACCTGCCTCTTCGCCAGCGAGGGTCACGACATGCGGGCGCTCCTCCGCTCGGACGCCTCCGATGCGGAGGTCACTGACGCGGTCGAGACGATCTGGCTCCGGCGCGGCGATCGCTATTCCGAGCTTCGCTCGGCGGCGACGTCGACGCTGCCCAGGATCGAGATGTTCGCGATGGGCGGCTGACTCGTCTCGCCGGGCTTCTCCACATGCTTTCCACAGCCCGGGATAACTCGTGGATTGCCCCGACCGGCCTGCGCTGGACTTCGTGGATAATCGCGTTGACCGTCGCAGCCGTCGGCCCCTAACGTAGGTCTTGTCCGAAGGGGCCGACAGGATCGAAGGACCCGAGATCGCATCAAGGACCTCCGACTCTACGCTCGGTCGCTTCGGGCGCTTCGTTGCCATGCCGGGCTGCCCGTCTCACCGCGGTCGCCCGAGTGCCTTGCCCGACGGGACGTGATCGGCATCCCGGTGTCGAATCCTTCCGTCGGGCCGGCGAAGCCCGGCCTCGACCGTCGCGCTCGATGTGGAGGGCAGGCCCCCAGGATGCCCGGACCGCCCCGACCGTCACGCGTCGACCCGACGCGGCCGATACCGCCCATCGACCAGCCCGCCCGACTCGACGCCCTGGTGGCCGCCGTCCGCGCCCGGACCTCCCTCGTGCCCGAGGTCGGCATCGTCCTTGGATCGGGCCTGGGGGAGCTCGCCGACGACCTCCTCGACCCGGTCGCCATCCCGTTCGCGGAGCTGCCCGGCTGGCCCGCCGCGACCACACCGGGTCATGCCGGCCGGCTCCTGCTCGGCGAACTGGGCGGCCGGCCCTCGGTCATGCTCCAGGGCCGCTTCCACCTCTACGAGGGCAACGACCCCGGGCTGGTCATCCAGCCCGTCCTCCTGTTCAAGCGTCTCGGCGCGAGGCTGGTCATCCTGACCAACGCGGCCGGCGGGCTCGATCCGGCCTTCGGACCAGGGACGCTCATGGTCATGCGCGATCACATCAACCTGACCGGGCGGAGTCCGCTGATCGGACCCAACGCGGACGACCTCGGGCCGCGCTTCCCGGACCTCACCGATGCCTGGAGTCCCAGGTTGCGGGCGGGCTTGCACGCGGCCGCGGCAGCGGAGGGTATCGACTTCGCGGAGGGCGTCTACGTGGGCCTGACCGGCCCGACGTACGAGACCCCGGCCGAGGTGCGGATGCTCCATTCGCTAGGCGGCCACGCGGTCGGGATGTCGACCGTCCTCGAGTGCATCGCCGCACGCTGGGTGGGGCTGGAGGTCTGCGGCGTCTCGCTGGTCACCAACGCCGGCGCGGGCTACAGCGGCGAACCATTGACGCATGAGGAGGTCCTGGCCGCCGGCCGGATCGCCGGGCCTAGACTCGCGCGGGTGATCCGCCGGTTCGTGGCGGACCTGCCGGCGGCGTGACAGCCCGCCGGGCCGGGCGACCCCGCCGACCCTACCGGCCCAGCGCGATCAGGTGACCGGCAGCTCCCGGCCCGACGCCTTCGCTGCGGCGGCCTTCTCGGCCCACGCCTCGAGGACGCGGTCCTTGTGCGGCCGGATCGGGCAGTGCCCGTCGCGGTTGTTGAACTCGTCGCAGTAACCGAGTGGCACGCACTTGGGCGCCAGGAACGAGCCGAGGAAGGGCGAGACCGCGAACACCTCGTGCCGGATCAGCTGGAAGAGCCGGCGGATCTCCCACTGGGCCATCGTGCACAGGCGCAGGCCGGACATGTGGATCAGCGCGCGCAGGTTGGTGGTCATGACGAGGTTCGTGCGGGTGGCGTTCGGGAAGACGAACCGCGCGTCCTCGCCGGGCACGCCGGCCTCGAGCAGATCGCCATACAGCCCGAGCGCGCCGTCGACCTGCTCCTCGTAGCGATCGCGCAGCTCGGGATCGCCCTCGGCGATGGAGTGGGGGAGCATCGTGGCCGCGCCCTTGAACTTCACATAGCGCTGGCTCTGTTGGTCGAACGCCACGCCCGCCCGATGGCGCACGAGCTGGTGCGAGAGGGTGCGCGAGACGCCGCTGATGGCGAAGGTGAACACGACGTGCTCGATGGTCGAGCCGTGGCCGGACTCGATGACCGAGCTGATGAGCTTCTGCATCTTGAGTTGGTCGAAGTCGCCGTCGATCGCGCGCTGGAAGATCTGATCGGGGTCCTGCTCCGAGTAGCAGGTCCGGCAGGCGGTGTAGATGATCGGGACGTAGTACCTGTCGACGATCTCGCGGTTCGGAAAGACGAGCGTCGCCCGAAGCCCGAGGTCGCGCCGTCCCGGGTTCTTGGGGATCCCGCTCTTCTCACGGGCGGGTTCGGGCTGGACAGTGGGCGTCGTCATCGGAGGGCCCAGTCTAGTCGAGACTGCCCGGTGGGGCCCGCCGCGACTGCCCGGCGGCGGCCGCCGGGGTCAGGACCCTTCGGCGAGCAGCGCCGCCAGGTCGTCGAGATAGCCGCTCCAGTAGCCCTCGTGGTCGCCCCGGGTCGCCGCGTCGGCGCCCGCCTCGGACCAGCCCTCGTGGACGAGCGTCACTCGACCGCCGCCCTCGGGCAGGGGCTCGACCAACCAGGTGACGAGCGTCTCCCGGCGTGGTTCAGCGTCAGCCCACGCCCACGTGTGAGCGAAGCGGTGTCCTGGCTCGACCACCCGGACGATCCCCTCCACCACGCTGCCATCGCCGAAATCGAGGCGATACGGGTCGCCGACCGACCCGAGCGCCGAGGCATCGGTGAACCATTCGGCGATCCGGTCCGGTTCGGTCAGGGCCGACCACGCCTCGCCGGCTGAAGCCGGCGTCTCGATCGCGACGATGATCGGTGGAAGGGTCTCGCCCATCTTGCGCGCCTCGCGTCCGTCCGAGGTCAGTGATAGTCGGAGCAGGAAGAAGTTGCCGCCCCGACAGATGAGCTTGCACTTGCGCTCGTCCAGCGTGGCACGCAGTCGGCACAGATAGGCATCACGGGCCCGGGGTCGGGATCATCGATGGGGACGGCCGGGCAGGGCACCGATCCCGTCGTCATGCGTTCGATCCTACGCCTCCTATCGAGTCTCGGGCTCGGCCGGGTCGGCGCCTTCGAGGGCATAGGTGACCGCCTCGTCGAGCGTCCAGGCGGCTCCTTCCGCCCCATATCGAGCCAGCTCGTCGCCCGACATGTGCGAGCGGATCCCCGGCCGGGCGCCGGACTCGAACGTGTCCTCGACGTAGACCGCCAGTCCGGTGCCGGTCTCCATGGTCAGGTTGCGAGCCGCGCCCCGAAGCCGGGCCGCCCGCGGCAGGTCGCCCTGGGCGACCGCGACCGCCGACAGGTCGTCCAGGGTGAGGGTCAGGCCGGCCGCATCGCCCGCGGCATAGAAGTGGCGGACCGCGTGCACGATGTGCTCGCGGGCTTCGACGATCTCGCCGTTGCGCAGCAGGGAGGTCCCAAGCATATGGAGGCCCCAGGCCTCCATGGTGAGATCCCCCGCCTCGCGGAACATCCCGATCGTCTCGCGGAACTCGGTCACGCCGTTGCCCGGGAAGCCGCGGAAGTATTCGTAATTACCGATTCCCCACAGGGCGTTCGCCTCGCCGCGCCGGTCGCCGACCCGATGGTAGATCTCGCGCGCCTGGTTGAGGTAGCGGAGACCGATCCGCTCCGGATCGGTCGGCGCGGCGCCATCGGTGGTGACCTCGGGAACGGCGTACGTGAACGCAGCGTTGTAGTAGGCATTGGCGAGCTCGGTCTCGTCGCCCAGCGATTCCCAGATCGCGAGCGCCTCCTGGTAGCGCCGGGTCATCTCGAGCAGGTCGGCCTGCCACCAGCACGTTCCGCCGAGCGCCTCGAGGAGCTTGGCCCGCGATCGGGGGTCGTCACGCGACCATGGTTCGGCCTCCATCGCTTCGAGCCGGCGGCGCGCCTCGGCGAGATGGCCGTGCTTTTGCCATAACCGCCACATCGAAAACGCGATGCCGATGGCGACCGGCGGATCCGGGGCGGCCACGGCACGATCGAGGACGGCCCGGATGTCGTCGTGCTCGAGCTCCAGCCGGTCGAGCCAGCGCCTCTGATCGGTCCCCGAGAGCTGGGACGCCGCCCGTTCGGCGAGCGCCACGTACCAGTCCCGGTGGCGTGCCTGGATGAGCCCGAGCTCGCCGGCGCCCTCGAGCCGCTCGGCAGCGAAGGCCCGGATCGTGTCGAGTAGCCGAAACCTCGTCTCGCCGACCGCCGGCTGCTCGGGCTTGATCAGGCTCTGGTCGACGAGCGCCATGAGTCCGTCGAGCAGGTCGCTGCCAAGCTCTGAAGCAGGCCCGCAGATCGCCTCGGCGGTCTCGAGGTCGCAGCCGCTGGCGAAGACGGACAGGCGACCGAGCAGGCGCCTGCCACCCTCGTCGAGCAGGTCGTAACTCCAGGCGATCGCACCGCGCAGCGTCCGCTGGCGGGCGGGCAGATCGCGGGAGCCCGCGGCGAGGACGTCCAGCTGCTGATCGAGCCGGACGAGGATCGCATCGGGCGATAGGATCTTGATGCGGGCTGCGGCGAGCTCGATCGCCAGCGGCATCCCGTGCAGCCGGGCGCTGATGGCCGCTACAGCGGGGGCGTTCTCGTTGGTGACCGTGAAGCCCGGCCTGACCGCCACCGCCCGCTCGATGAACAGCCGGACCGCAGCGTACTGGCCCAGCGCGATTGGATCGATCGGGCGTGTCTCTCCGCCCTGGTTGAGCCGTTCCATCGTGGTCCGCTGGCTGGGATCGGGCGGCACGGGCAGGCCCGGGACCGGATACTCCTGCTCGCCCGAGACGTGGAGGACCGCCCGGCTGGTGACGAGCGCCTTGATGTCCGGCGCCGCCCGCAGCAGGTCCGCGACGATCGGCGCGGCGGCGACCACCTGCTCGAAGTTGTCGAGCACCAGCAGGAGCCGCTTGTCGCGTAACCAGTCCGCGACCGAATCGGCGATCGGGCGCCCCGTTCCCTCGGCAACGCCGAGCGCGCTCGCGATCCGGGGAGCGACGAGCATCGGGTCGCGGATCGGCTCGAGTGGCACGAAGAAGACCCCGTCCGGGAAGTCGTCCGCGGATCGGGCGGCGAGCTGGAGCGACAACCGGGTCTTGCCCGTCCCGCCCGGACCCGTCAGGGTCAGGAGACGGGTCGTCGCGAGCAGCTCGGCCGCCTCCTCGAGTTCGGCGTCGCGTCCGATGAACGTCGTCAGCTGTGTCGGCAGGTTGTTGGGTCGAGCGTCGAGCGTCCGCAGTGGCGGAAACTCGCTCGGCAGGCCGTCGGCCACGACCTGGAAGAGCCGGACGGCGGCGGTGAGGTCCTTGAGCCGGTGGTCGCCAAGGTCGCGCAGCTCGACGCCCTCGATCGGTTCGTCTGCGAGCAGGTCGCGGGTCAGCCCGGAGACGAGGATCTGGCCGCCGCGGGCGACTCCGGATATCCGGGCGGCGCGGTTGACGTTGAGCCCGACGAAGCTCTCGCCCGTCTTCTCGGCGCCGCCCGAGTGGAGTCCCATCCGGACGCGGATCGGGGCGTCAGCGGGCCATGGTTCGGCCAGCACCGCGCGTTGGGCGTCGACGGCGGCGCGGATCGCGGCGGGCGCCTCGGCGAAGACCACGAAGAAGGAGTCGCCCTCCGTGCTCTGTTCGACCCCGGCGTGGCGACCCCAGACCTCGCGCAGGATCGCCCGATGCCGGTCGAGCGACTCCCCGTAGCGCTCGCGCCCGAGGGATCGTACGAGATCCGTGGAGCCTTCGATGTCGGTGAACAGGAACGTGAACGTGCCGCGGATCAGCGGATCGGGCTCGGTCATCACGGCGTCAACCAACGGCGGTTCAGTGTCGGTGCGCTTCGGTCAGGTCACGGAGGCGGCCGGCAAGCCCGCGAAGGAGCGCGAGCGTGATCTTCGGCTCGTCGAGCAGGAGCGCCTCGAAGTCCCACGACGCGAGCGCGAGGCAGGCCGTCGGCCCGTCGGCGATGACCTGGGCGATGCGGGGCCGCCCGTCGAGCACCGATAGCTCGCCGAAGAAATCGCCGGGACCCAGGGTCGCGACCGTCTCGCCGTCGCGGACGACGCGGGCGGCGCCGCTGGCGATGACGAAGAACCCCGTTCCGATCTCGCCCTGGCGCGCGATGACGTGCTCCGAGGGAAAGTCGACCTCGACCGCGACGGCGGCGATGCGCTCCATCGCGTCGGTATCGAGACCGTCGAAGAGCGCCGCCGCCGAGAGCAGCGCCGAGCGACGGTCACGGGTCAGGGTCATCGGGTCCTCCTCCTGTACAGCCATGCTGCGCTGGACGAGGTCGGGGCGTCAACCGCGGCCCGCTCTTCCACGGATCGGGCGTATCTG
The DNA here is from genome assembly GCA_038319665.1 of Candidatus Limnocylindrales bacterium. Classification (GTDB taxonomy): domain Bacteria; phylum Chloroflexota; class Limnocylindria; order Limnocylindrales; family CSP1-4; genus SPCO01. The sequence continues at coordinate 43,230 of JBBQDL010000007.1, read as the reverse complement.
GCACCATGCGGGCCATGGCGGACCGTGAGGAACTGGTCGACTCGATCGCGTCGTTCGGCTTGTTCTCCGACCTCTCCAATCCTCAACTCGAGGGCATCGTCCATCTCTTCGAGGAGGCGGTCTTCAGCGAGGGCGAAAAGGTCCTCCGCCAGGGCCTGACCGGATCGGGGTTCTACGTGATCCTCGATGGCGAGGCCGCGGTCGTCGTCGACGGCACGGAACGGGCGCGTCTCGGCCGGGGCGAGTTCTTCGGGGAGGTCTCGATCATCCTGGGCGAGTCGCCCATCGCCGACATCGTCGCAACCCGCCCACTGCGCTGCCTCATGCTGGCCGGACCGCGCGTGGAGCCGTTCCTCGTCGCGCATCCCCGGGTGATGTACCGGATGCTCCAGGTGCAGGCCCGCCGGCTGCGGGCCGCGAACCGATGGCGGAGCTGAACGCGCCGTTCCCGCCGGGCGAGTACCCGGTCGTCGTCGTCGGGAGCGGGCCCGGCGCCCTCCAGGTCTCCTCGTCGCTGCGCCAGCTGGGCGTGGACCACGCGGTGATCTCGTCCGACCCATCGCCCGGCGGGATGTTCCGCCGCTGGCCGTTCTTCCAGCGCCTGCTGTCCTGGACGAAGCCGCATGCGCCGGTGTCGCGACGAACCCCCGCCTACGAGCGGTACGACTGGAACAGCCTCCTCTCCCCGGATCCGGCCTGCCGGGCGATCCAGCCCAGCCTGATGGATGGGAGCTCGTATTTCCCGTCTCGGCCGGAGATGGAGGCCAACCTGGCGACCTTCGCGGAGCGAGCGGGGGTGGCCGTCCGGTACGGCTGCCGTTGGACGGCCACCCGTCGTGTGGACGACGCGGAAGGGGAGCGGTTCGAGCTCGAGACGACGGATGGCGTCTACTCCTGTCGGACGCTGGTCGTCGCCGTGGGTGTGGCTGAGCCGTACAGCCCGCCCGGCGTCGGGATGGAGTTCACCCACCACTACGCCGATGTCCGGGCGGTCGAGACATACGCTGATCACCGGGTCCTGATCATCGGGAAACAGAACTCGGGGTTCGAGCTGGCGACCGGTCTCCTGCCGTGGGCGCGCCAGCTCATCCTCGTCTCGCCCTCCAAGACCCGCCTATCGGTCGACACGAAGACGCTCGTCGGCGTGCGCGCGCGCTATGTCCAGCCGTTCGAGGACTACGTGCTGGGCGGTGGCGTGAGCGTCCTGGACGCGGCGATCGACCGGATCGAAGGCGGGTCGGGCGGTCGGCTCACCGTCCACCTTCGACGGACCGACGGCGGCGCCGATTTCGCCATCGAGGTGGACGACGCGATCTCCGCGACCGGGTTCGTCGCGCCGCTCGCGGATCTGCCTGAGCTCGGGGTCGCCACCTTCGGGGCCAGCCGGTTACCGGTCCAGACGCCGTGGTGGGAGAGTGCGGACGTGCCGGGGATCTTCTTCGCGGGCACGATCGGGCAGGGCGCGAAGGGCCTCCAGAAGCACGGCGTCCCGTCCAACTCGGGGGCCGTCCATGGCGCCCGCTACAACGCCCGGGTCCTCGCGGCGCGGATCGCCGAGGAACGCTTCGGGATCGTGCCGGAGCGACCGATCCTGGCGACCGACGCGGTCGCGGGCTTCGTGGCGACCGAATTGGCCGAGTCGCCCGAACTCTTCCACCAGCGCGGCTACCTGGCCCGCGTCCTCAGTGCGGACCCAGGCGGCGGCCTTCGAGACGATGGTGTCCAGCCACTCTCCCAGGTCCTCGATTCGGACGGACCCGATGTGCTCGTGGCCACCCTCGAGTCCGACGGTTCCGGGGCGATCTACCCGGTCGTCTACACGCGCATCGGCGGCAAGCTCGTGGAACGAGTCATCGAGCCGGACCCGCTCATGCGCTACGACACGACGGACGCCCGGCGGATGATCGCCGAGCTGGCCGGGCAGGTCGGGGCCCACTAGGCGTCGCGGCGGGTCGGCTCGCCCGCCCACCTCGGCCCGCCTCGGCCCGCCCCGGCTCGGATATTCGTTTCACTGATGGATTCGGCAGTTTCCGCGCTTGGCCGTGAGTCCTTTCCTGCAGAAGTCGATGGCGGTCGCGCTCACTGAGGTCGATTCTTATCAGTCAGCCGAATATCGCCGCCCGTGTGTCGCCGTCAGGCGCGGACGGCGAGGCGGGACAGTCGCTCGGCGGCGGCCGCGAGCGTCTCGGCGCGTTTCGGGAAGGCGAACCGCAGCTTCGTCCGGCCGAGCTCGGGTCGCGAGAAGAACGAGGACCCGGGCACGGCCGCCACGCCGGGGTCGCGGATGAGTCGCATCGCGAATGCGACGTCGTCCTCGCCGTCGTCCGCGAGATCGGCGATGTCGGTCATCACGTAGTAGGCGCCGGCAGGCTCGTGGACGCGGAACCCGGCCGAACGGAGCGCCGGCAGGAGGATGTCGCGCCTGGCTCGATAGCCGGCCACCAGGTCTCCGTAGTACGTGTCCGGGAACCCGAGCGCGACGACCGCCGCGGCCTGGAGTGGCGCCGCGGCGCCGACCGTCAGGAAGTCGTGGACACGTCGGATCCCGACCGAGAGGTCGGCCGGGGCGATGGTCCAGCCGATCCGCCAGCCGGTCACCGAGTACGACTTCGACATCGAGTGGATGGACACGGTCCGCTCGGCCATCCCGGGGAGTGACGCGAGCGGGATGTGCTCCCCCTCGAAGACGATGTGCTCGTAGATGTCATCGGTGAAGGCGAGCGCGTCGAATTCGATGCACAGCCCGGCGATGAGTTCGAGCTCCGGGCGCGAGAAGACCTTGCCCGTCGGGTTGTGCGGCGAGTTGACGACGATCGCACGCGTCCGCGCCCCGAACGCGGCTCGCAACTCGTCGGGGTCGATCGCCCAGTCCGGTTCGTGGAGCGTGACGTAGCGGGGGACGGCTCCGGCCAGGATCGCATCCGGCCCGTAGTTCTCGTAATAGGGCTCGAACACGACGATCTCGTCGCCCGGATCGAGCAGGCCGAGCATGGCGGCGATCATCGCCTCGGTCGCGCCGCAGGTGACGGTGACCTGGGTCTCTGGGTCGATCGCGCCCCAGCCTGGGAAGTGGCGTGGCGTGGCGGTCGCGATCGCGTCGCGGAGCGGGTTGCTGCCCCACGTGATGGCGTACTGGTTGAGGTCGTCGTTGACTGCGGCGGCCGCGGCCATCTTGAGCTCGGGCGGGCAGGCGAAATCCGGGAAGCCCTGGGCGAGACTGACCGCCCCGGCCGAAACGGCCAGCCGGTTCATCTCACGGATGACCGATTCGGTGAACCGTTCGGCCTTGGCCGAGATGCGCGGGCGGGCCATGGTCGGCAGTCTAGCCCGCCGCCGATCCGGCGGGCGGTGTCAGACCAGCCGTCGCGGGATGGACTCGCGCCAGTCGCGCCGGAAGAAGGCCTCGCCGTCGAGATCGACCTCGAGCCCGACCGTGAGCTCGAAGGTTTCGAGGTCACTGGTCTGCGTCGAATGCGCGCGGATCTCGGTCTCGAAGGCATGCTCGCGCCATCGATAGACAACCTCCGCGTCGAGGCTCGCGCGCGCCGGGTCCGTGTCGGACGCGGTCATCGTCAGGGTCTCGGCCGAGTAGAGCCGCCGACCGTCGGCGAGCACGTCCTCGCCACCGTCATGGACGACGACCGTCACGGTCCCCGCGATGACGTCGTCCGTGATCCGCCAGGCCGGGTGGTCGGCGCTGGCTTCGCTGGCGACCACGGGTCCTTCCGGCGGCGTCGTGCTGAAAAGGGGGACGGGGGCATCGCCCGGGCCGCCGGCGGGCGGCACGACCGGGAGGAGGAGGCGGGACGGTGTCCCCACCCCGTGATGGAGCTCGAAGGTGGCGGGGTAGGGCGAAGGCCAGATCACGGGCCAGGCCGACGAGGCGACCGAGACCCGGATCCGATGGCCGGGCAGGAACCGATAGCCGGCCGGTCGGAGCGCGACCCGGATCTCCTCGACCAGGCCCGGTGACAACGGTTCGGGGCGCTCGTGCGAGCGCCGATGGGTCAGGTTGAGGATGCCGGCGCTGACCTGGGCGGAGGTGCCGTCGGGTGCGACGTCGGTCAGCCGCACGACCGCGGTGGCGACGGGCGCGGAGGCCGAGAGGTGGATCACGACCTCCGGGACGCCGAGGATCTCGAGGGCCGCGTCGAGCGGCGTGGAGGTGTAGGTCGGACCGAGCGCCTCGTCGGGTCGCAGGTCCCGGGCGAGCCCGTTGGGCGGTCCACCGGCGCCCCACGAAAGACCGGCACGTGTGCCGACGGTCGGTCGATGGTCGAAGCGGTCGATCCCTTCGTCGGCGGCGTCAGCCTCGCCCGTGTCGACTGCGGCCACCTCCCTGCCGTCCGCCGCGGCGACGAGCCAGCCAGCGAGCGGGACCCAACCACCCGTGAACGCCCAGGTGCGCCCCACGACCGCCGGGTGTGGATAGGCTGTCGCCGCCCGCCAGCGCCCCGGGAGGACAGCCGGGAATGGTTCGGGTTCGGCGTACTCGCGCTCGAACCAGACGATCGCCGGCTCCTCGTCGGCGCCATTCGGGATCCCCTTCAGCCAGCGGTCGAAGAAGCGGACCATCTCGTGCAGCTCGTCGAGGTTGGGTCCGGGCGTCGCGGAGGAGGGGAGCCCGTGGACCCAGTTCCCGACGATGGTCCGCGTGGGCGCCGTGCACCCCGCCTGCATCCGGAACGCCGCGTCGACGTATGAATCCATCCAGCCACCGACGTTGAGGATGGCGGCCTCGATCGCGTCGTAGTCAGGCGCGAGCGAGCCCGGACGCCAGTACGGACCGTCGTGCTGTTGGCGGAGCCATCCGATGAGCCAGGGCGGCGTGGCCTCGAGTCGAGCCAGCCAGTCGGCCCGCCAGGTCTCGCCGCCGAACGCGGGATCGGGCGGCATCGCATTCATCCCGACCTGGCTCACGGCGTACTGGCTGAGTTCGCTGACCGTCACGCAGCCACCGATGTAGTGGACGTCGGTCAGGTACCGGTCGTCGGTCCCCTGGATCGGTACGATCGCGCGCAGGTGCGGGGGACGGAGCTTGGCGACCTGGATCGAGGTGAACGCGCCATAGCTGATCCCCCACATCCCGACTGCGCCGTCACACCACGGCTGGCCGGCGAGCCACTCGACCGTGTCGAACCCGTCGAGGGTCTCCGCCTCCGTGTACTCGTCGAGCGTTACCCCGCCCGACGATCCGGTCCCGCGCACGTCGACGCGGCAGAACACGTAACCGCGGCGGGCAAAGTAGGTCCCGCGCGCGATGTCCGCGTCGAGGCGCCAGTTGTCCTTGCCGTACGGGATCATCTCGAGGATCGCCGGGAAGCGGTCGGGCGTGCCGTCTGCCGATCGCGGGAGCCACAGGTTGGCCGACAGCTCGACGCCGTCGCGTGCCGCGATCCGGGCGTCCCAGACGGTCGCCACCTCGTGGCGCGGCTCACTGGCCGGCCGGCCGTGCGTCGCGTGGTCGATCGTCACCGCCGGAGTCTAGGGCGGTCCCGCCCCGTCGGGCCGGCTCGCCCGCCCCGCGCGACGACGTTGCCGCGCCCCGGGCGACGCAGTGACCCGTGCCGTAGCATCGCCGTCGTGGATGCGAGCCGGCGCGACTGGGACGCCATCGTGGTCGGTCTCGGGGCCATCGGGTCGGCGGCGGCGTACTGGCTCAGTCGGTCGCTCGGCGACGGCGTGCTCGGCCTCGAGCAGTTCGGCCTCGACCACGCGAATGGCGCATCGGCCGACCACAGCCGGATCATCCGCCTCTCCTATCACCGCCCCGACTACGTCCGGCTCGCCCAGCGCGCGTACTCGACCTGGGCCGAGGTGGAGCGGGAGGCCGGCGAGCGGATCGTGACGATCACCGGCGGCCTCGACTTGTGGCCGCCCGACCCCGCCATCCCGAAGGCCGACTACACGGCGAGCCTCGACGCCGAGGATGTCACCTTCGAATCGCTCGACGCCGACGAGGTCCGCCGACGCTGGCCGCAGTGGCACCTGGACGACGGGACGACGGCGGTCTGGCAGGCCGAGGGCGGTCTGGCCGATCCGTTCAAGGGCAACGCCGCACACCGACGTCTGGCGCGCGCCCACGGCGCCACGCTCCTCGAACGCCGTCGGGTGACGGGCGTCCGCGATGCGGGTGGCGGCGATCTCGAGATCGTCACCCCGGACGCGACCTACCGAACGGGACGAGTCGTCCTCGCCGCCGACGCCTGGACCAACGGCCTCCTCGCGTCGTTCGACCGCCGGCTGCCACTGACCGTCACGAAGGAACAGGTCACCTACTTCGCGTGTCCCGACCCGGCCGCCTTCGCCCCGGACCGGTTCCCGGTCTGGATCTGGATGGACGACCCGTCGTTCTACGGCTTTCCGACCTATGGCGAGGCCGGCCCCAAGGCGGCCCAGGACTGCGGCGGCCAGCCCGTCGACCCGGACGGCCGCTCGTTCGAGCGTGGCGAAGCGGCGTTCGGACGGCTCGAAGCGTTCATGGCGGTCCACCTGCCGGCCGCGCTCGGCCCGCCGATCTACACCAAGACCTGTCTCTACACGCTGACCCCGGACCGCGACTTCGTCGTCGACCGCCTCCCCGGACAGCCCGGCGTCGTGATCGCCCTGGGCGCGGCCCACGGCTTCAAGTTCGCCTCGGTCCTCGGTCGCATCCTGGCCGAATTGAGCGTCGATGGGACGACGCTGTCCGCGCCCGAGCTGACCCGCTTCGCCATCGACCGGCCGATCCTCCTCGAGGCGGATCCGGGGACCTCCTGGATGGTCTGAACGACCATGGTGCGCGGTATGGGCCGTTGTTTGCCGAAAGCGCCCCGGCTGTGCCAACGTACCGATCAATTCGGCGGGGAGGCCACACGAGGAGACTTCGGATGCGACTGCCCCTGCGCGGGCGGCTGGCACGCACGCTTGCCGCGTTCGGACTCGCCGCGACACTCATCCCGCCGGTTGCGGCGACCACGACCGCTGCGGACCCGCTGATCCTGCGAGCCGGCACGACCCAGACGGTGCAGGGCCTCAACCCGTGGAGCGTCGTCGACGTCGTCGACTTCGAGATCATGACGCTCAACTACGACACCCTCGTCGGCTTCGGCCAGGATGTCCAGCCAGTGCCCGGCTTCGCCGAATCCTGGACCCGCTCGGCCGACGGTCTCACCTGGACGTTCAAGATCCGGGCCGGCATGAAATGGTCGGACGGGCAGCCGGCGACGTCCGAGGACGCACGCTGGACGATGCAGTACGTCCTGGATGCGACGACCGCCGGTCGGACGCTCGGGCTTGGCTACCTGGAGCCGTACCAGACGGCGGCGGGTGTGACCGCGGTCAGTGCGCCGGACTCGACGACGCTGATCGTGAAGAGCAACCTCGACAACCCGCTCCTCCTCCAGTCGTACATCCCGATCCTGCCCAAGCACATCTGGTCGAAGCTCGACCCGAAGGTCGCCTCGGGCACCTTCCAGAACCCGGCACCGATCGTCGGCAGCGGTCCTTACCAGGTGGTCGAGTACAAGCCAGGCCAGTTCGTGCGACTGCAGCGCAACGCGAACTACTGGGGGCAGCAGGGCGCCGCCGACCAGATCGTGATCACGACGTTCAAGAACGACGACACGATGATCCAGGCGCTCAAGAAAGGCGAGCTGGATTACGCCCGGGACGTCCCCGCAGCGCAGTTCGACCAGTTGAAGTCCAATCCCGGTGGCCCCATCGTCACCACGGACGGCGTGTCGAACACGTTCTACGAGCTCGCCTTCAACTGCTATGCGAAGCCGATCCCGGGCGGTGGGGCATCGACCAAGGCGGTCCAGGACCCCGCATTCCGGGACGCCCTCGGTTACGCCATCGACAAGCAGGCCATCGTCGACAAGGCGTTTGCCGGGCACGCGACGGTCGGCAGCACCCAGATCACGCCCTTCCAGGCGGGCTGGCATGCCGAGCCGAATGACCTGCGCGCCTTCAACATCGATACGGCCAAGGCCAAGCTCGACGCCGCCGGCTATCCGCTCGACGCATCCGGGCGTCGGCTCGACAAGGAAGGCAAGGCGATCACCCTCCGGCTGGCATGGCCTGGGGCGCCGGAGGAGGCGACCGCCGCGTCACTCATCGTCGATTGGTTCGCGCAGCTCGGGATCAAGGTCAACGCGGCCCCGGAGGACGAGGCCAAGCTCGGAGCCGAGCTGCTGCCACCCGAGGCGGATCCGCCCGGCAAGGCGAACTTCGACATGTTCATCTGGGACTGGGTCGGCGACCCGGATCCGACCTCCCTGCTCAAGGTCCTGACGAGCGCCGAGATCGGCGCCTCCAGCGACAGCCTGTGGACGAATGCTCGCTACGACGAGTTGTACAAGAAGCAACTCGCCGAGACCGACGCCGCGGCCCGCCACGCGGAAGTCGCCGAGATGCAGCAGATCATGTATGACCAGGCGCCGTACCACGTCCTGTACTACCCGAGCCAGCTCGACGCCAACCGGACCGATCGCTTCGGAGGGTGGCGGAGCCAGCCGTCCCAGAACGGGAATCCGCTCTTCGGCTTCGGTCCGCTCGACTACACCTACCTGACCGATGCCAAAGCCGTCGTCGTCCCGTCCGCCTCGCCCGCGACGGCGTCGCCCGGATCGTCCGAGGCAGCGGTCGCGAGCGCAACGGCACCCACCTCGTCGGCGGTACCCAGCACCTCAGGCAACACGTCGAGCTCGGTCCCGTTGCTCCCGCTCGGGATCATCGCGCTCGTGGTGATCGCCGCGGTCGGCCTGCTCGTGCTCCGGCGGAGTCGCGAGGCGGCCGAGGACGAATAGCCGGCGATCCGTCCTTTTCCGCGCATCCGAACGTCATGAGCGGTCGGTATCTGCTCAGCAAGGTCGGGCAGGCGATCTTCACGATCGTCATGCTCCTGATCCTGAACTTCGCGCTGTTCCGGATGATGCCGGGGTCTCCCGAGCGGATCCTCGGCCGCAATCCGAACGTGAGCGCCGAGGCGATCGCGGCCACCCGGGAACGCTGGGGCCTCGACAAGCCGGTCTTCCCGGACCAGTTCCTGGGCTACGTCGCGGCGACGGCGCAGGGTGACCTGGGCTTTTCGTTCGTCTACCGCGGGCTGCCTGTCGTCGACGTCCTGGCCGACCGGATCTGGCCGACGGTGATCCTGTTCGGCCTGGGGGAGATCATCGCGATCGTCGTCGGGGTCGCCCTCGGCGCGTACACCGGTTGGCGAAGGGGCGGTCTCGTCGACCATCTTGGCAACGGCGCCTCGCTGGTCCTGTACGCGACGCCCTATTTCCTGATCGGCATGACCCTGCTCCTCGTCTTCGCCGTCGGTCTGGGCTGGTTTCCGACGTACGGGATGTTCCAGATCGGGGCTACGTACAACGGCTACCTCGACCAATTGACGGACTTCGCGTCGCATCTTGCGCTCCCCTTGGCGACGGTCGCGCTAGGGTTGATCGGCCAGTACTCGATCGTGATGCGCTCATCGATCGTGGAGACGCTGGGGGAGGAGTACATCACGACCGCGCGCGCAAAGGGCATCCTGGATCGCCGCATCCTGCGACGCCACGCGATGCCCAACGCGATGCTCCCGATGGCAACGCTCATCGCGATCAACCTCGGCTATGTCGTGGCGGGCGCCATCACCGTCGAAGTCGTCTTCAACTGGCCGGGCCTCGGGACGCTGACCGTGGATGCCCTGACGGCCCGCGACTACCCGGTCCTGCAGGGGATCTTCCTGATCCTGTCGGTCTCGGTCGTCGTGGCCAACCTCATCGCCGACGTGGGCTATCAGTTCCTCGACCCGCGGGTCAAGGCGTGACCGCGCCTGCCGTCACCCCCGATCAGGTCGTCCTGCCTCGACGGCACAGCCGACTCGCCGGTTCGCTCGGCGTGCTCCGCCAGATCGTCGGTCGGCGGAGTGGGTTGCTCGGGATCGCGATCCTGATCTTCTTCACGATCCTGGCGCTCTTCCCGGACGTGTTCGTGGGACCGCTCCAGACAGCGACCACGGCGACCGGTCCACGACTGACTGCGCCGCTGACGGGCTACCCGCTCGGCACTGACGAGCTCGGCCGGAGCGTCCTGAACCTGACCGTCCATGGCGCCCGGATCTCGATGGTGATCGGGCTGTTGGCGACGCTCGTCACGGTCTTCGTCGGGGTGCTCATCGGGATCGTTGCCGGATTCCTCGGCGGCCGGACGGACGCCGCCCTGATGCGGATCACCGATTTCTTCCTGGTCATCCCGACCTTCGTCCTGGCGCTCATCCTGGCGCCGGTCATCACCAGCCTGTTCGGGACCGAGGGCGAGATCCTCGGGATCCGGATCACCCTGCTCGTCATCGTCATCGTCATCGGCCTCACGAGCTGGTCGTCGACCGCCCGGATCATCCGCTCACAGACGCTCTCGCTCAAGGAGCGCGCGTTCGTCGATCGGGCCCGTGTCATCGGTTCGAGCTCGCGCCAGATGATGACCCGGCACATCCTCCCGAACGTCACCGACCTCATCGTCGCCAACACCGTCCTCGTGTTCGCGGGCGCCGTCCTGACCGAGACGACCCTGTCGTTCATCGGGCTCGGCGACCCGTTCGCCCCGTCCTGGGGCGAGATCCTCAACTCGGCGCAGACGGCTGGCGCACCCGGTCTCGGCGCATGGTGGTACCTGGCGCCGCCGGGCGTCTGCATCGTTCTCGTCGTCCTCGCCTTCACGCTCGTGGGCAACGTCCTGGACGAGATCGTGAACCCGCGCCTGAAGGGGCGGCGTTGAGCGGGCCGGTCGACCCACGACGCCTGGTCGACGCGGTCGAGTCTGCCGATCGCGCGCTGGTCGACGAGGACTCCGCGACCGAGACCGCCGCCGACCTTCGCCCGATCGATCCGGTCGAGGTGCTCCGTGGGCCGGCGCCCGATGGCCCCTCGCCGGGCGGCGGCCGACAGCGGCCCCTCCCGAAGCTCGCAGATCCGACGGCGCCACTGCTCGTCGTCGAGGGGCTGAAGACCTACTTCGACCTCGAGCGCGGTCAGGTCCGGGCGGTCGACGGCGTCTCGTTCACCCTCCGCGACGGCGAAGCGTTGGGCATCGCGGGCGAATCGGGCTGTGGCAAGACCACCACCGCGCTCTCCCTGGTGCGGCTCCTGCCGTCGAACGGCCGGATCGTCGAGGGCAGCATCCGGTTCATGGGCATCGATCTTGCGACCAAGTCGGAGAACGCCCTGCGTCGATATCGGTGGCGCGAGATCTCCATCGTCTTCCAGGGTGCGATGAACGCCCTCAACCCGGTCCAGCGCGTCCGCGACCAGATCGCCGAGCCGCTCCAGGATCGCCTGTCGATGTCGCCCAAGGCCGCCCGACGGCGGGCTGGCGAACTGCTGGAGCTCGTCGGGATCCCGAAGGCGCGAGGCCGTGCCTATCCACACGAGCTTTCGGGTGGGATGCGCCAGCGCGCGATGATCGCGATGGCGCTCGCCTGCGACCCGGCGATCGTCATCGGCGACGAGCCCACGACCGCGCTCGACGTCATGGTCCAGGCACAGATCCTCCAGCTGCTCGAGGACCTCCGGCACAAGCTCGGGCTCGCACTCATCCTCATCACGCACGACCTGTCGGTCATCGCCGAGACTTGCGACCGGGTCCTGATCATGTACGCCGGTCGGGTGGCCGAAGAAGGCCCCGTCGACGTCGTGTTCCGGCAGCCGCGCCATCCGTACACCCAGAAGTTGTTGGGTGCCTTCCCGAACATCGCCACGGATCGGCGTAACCTCGAGGTCATCCCGGGCTCCCCACCCGACCTGCGGGACCCACCGCCGGGTTGCCGATTCGCCCCGCGCTGCTACGCCGCGATGGCGGTCTGCTCGGAAGTCGTCCCGCCCGAACTGACCTTCGACGGGATCCGAGTGGCTTGCCATCTCTATCACGAGGGCGGCGACGGGACCCCGGTGACGACTGCCCCGGCCGACGCCATCGGGCCGACTGTCGTCGAGGTCGGTTGATGGCCGTCGAAGAGATCCTTCGGCTCGAGGGGTTGCAGGTCCATTTCCCGATCCGCAAGGGCGTGATCGGCACGCTCATGGGGCGACCCAGGTCCGTCGTGCGGGCGGTCGACGGCATCGACCTCAGCCTGAACCGGGGCGAGGTGTTGGCCCTGGTCGGCGAGTCCGGTAGCGGCAAGACGACGACTGGACGAGTCGTGGTGAAGCTCACCCGCCAGACCGCCGGTCGGATCACCTTCGAGGGCCAGGATGTCAGCGCAGTCTGGGGGACGAGGGAACTCCGGGACTATCGCCGGCGGGTCCAGATCATCTTCCAGGATCCGTACGAGACGTTGAACCCGAAGCAGACTGTCTTTGACTTCGTTGCCGAGCCACTGGTCGTCAACGGGATCGGCTCGTCACGCGAGCGGGACGTCAAGGTGGTCCAGGCGCTCGAGGCTGCGGGTCTGCGACCCGCCAGCACCTTCGCCGCACGGTTCCCACACGAGTTGTCCGGCGGCCAGCGCCAGCGGGTCGTCATCGCCGGCGCCCTGGTCATGGGCCCGGAGGTGATCGTTGCCGACGAGCCGGTCTCGATGCTCGATGTCTCGATCCGCACGGAGCTGCTGCGGCTGATGCTGGATCTGCGTGTCGAGCGCGGCCTGACCTACCTGTTCATCACCCACGACCTGTCGCTGGCGTGGGTGATCGCCGACCGGATCGCGGTGATGTACCTGGGCAAGATCATGGAGATCGGGCCGGCCGAGGCGGTCATCCGGTCGCCCCGCAACCCGTATACCCGCGCGCTCGTCTCGGTCGCGCCGTCGCCCGAGCCGCCCGACGCGGGAATGCGAGCCAGGCGCACGATCCTCGAGGGCGAGACGCCCGACGCGGCGCACATCCCCTCGGGCTGTCGCTTCCACCCTCGGTGCCCGGTGGCCTTCGATCGGTGCAAGGTGGAGGAGCCGCCGTTGTTCGATCTGGGTGGTGGCCAGGCGGCCGCCTGCTGGCTCGTCGAGAAGGATCAGCTGCCTGTGATCGACCTCCCGGCCGCCGGGCGCCCGCCGCTCCCCGTGGTGGCCTCGTGAGCGGCCCAGCGGCGAGGATCTGTGAGCGGTCGCCCGGCGACCGATACGACCGCTGCGGTCAGGCCGCCACGACCTCGTCACGGGGGTTGTCGGCCGCGACGCGGTAGACGCCGGCCCCGATGGCGCCACCGACGATCGGCCCGACGAGGTAGATCCACAGCCCGGTCAGGTTCCCGCCGACCAGCGCAGAGCCGATCGAACGGGCCGGATTGACCGAGGCGCCACTGAGGCTGGCGATCGCGAAATGGATCGCGATCAGGGTCAGCGGGATGGCGAGCGGGGCGAGGACGGGCGCACGCTTGGTCGAAGACAGGATGACGACGACGAAGATCGCCGTGAAGACGATCTCGAGCGCCAGAGCGCTGACGTCGCTGACCCCCTGTCCTGGCTTGGTGACCCCGGCAGCGACGGCACTCTGCCCGATGGTGAGGAGGACGACGGCGGCCGCGCCGATCGCGCCGATGACCTGGGCGATGATGTAGCCGATGGCCTCGACCGCCGGGAGCCTGCCGTCGAGGACGATGCCGACGGTGACGGCCGGGTTGTAGTGCGCGCCCGAGACGTGCCCGAACGCGAAGATCGCGGCCAGGAGACCGAGGCCGAACGAGAAGGGCACGACGAGGAGTCCGGGGACCGACGCGGCGCCGAAGGCCGCGACCGAGGAATACCCGATCGTCATGAACAGGAACGTGCCGAGCAATTCGGCGAGGTAGGCGCGGGCGTTCATCTTCCCTCCGACTGCGATCCGAGAATGGGCCCATCCACGATACCGAGCGCAGCTCGCGCCGCGCGAATCAGGAGCGCATCGCGCCACGTCCGGCACAGCACCTCGACGAGCTCGAGACGATCGACGGCGTGGCCTGGATCGTGCCCGACCGCGACCGCCCCATGACGCTCGAGCAGGACGGCCGACGCGAACGGCTCGGGCTGCTCCGAGAGCGCGGCCGCGATCCGGCCCGCCAACTCCTCGCTGCCCGGCACGCCAAGGCTCAGGAACGGGAGCCTTGACAGCAGCATGGCCGTCTCCGGGAGGGCGCTCGGGTCGGGCACCTCGCCCGCAAGGGTCAGCGCCATCGCGGCCGGGAGGTGGGCGTGGACCACGGCAATGACGTCGGGGCGGGCCGCGTGGACTGCGAGATGGATGGCCAGGTCCGAGGTCGGACGGAGACCGCTCCGGGAGACCGCGTCACGCCCGCGGTTGTCCAGCGAGACGATGACGAGATCATCGGGCGCCAGTTCATCCTTGCGAACGCCGGTCGGGGTGACCAGCAGCCGATCCGCGTCGAGCCGGACCGAGAGGTTGCCCTCGCCCGCGGAGATGAGGCCTCGGGCGCCGAGCCGTCGCCCTGCCTGGATCACGCCGTCGATCGCGCTCGCGAGGGGGTCCACGAGCACATGCTACGGCGCGGCCACCGTCCCGCGAGCGCTTTGCAGACGGGCGCCTCCCGTACCATCGCGGACATGCCCGAAGAGCCGGCCGCCCAGCCGCTCGCGCAGAACCGCGACTTCAAGGTCCTCCTGACGAGCCAGGGTGTCTCGTCGCTCGGTGACGCGGTGAGCTTCACCGCGCTGCCTTTGCTCGTGCTCGCGCTGACCGGTTCGGGTTTCGCGATGGGGATCGTCGGCGCTCTCCAGACGCTGCCAGACCTCTTCCTCGGGATGGTCGCGGGCGCGCTCGCCGATCGGAGCGATCGCAAGCGGATGATGTTCCTGGCCGACCTCGGGCGCGCCGGCCTGACCGCCCTGATCCCCCTGTCCGTCGCGCTCGGTGGACCGACGATGGCCGTCATCTTCGTCGTGGCCTCGCCGATGAGCGTCCTGCGCTCGTTCTTCCTGGCGGGCTACACCGCCTCGGTGCCGGCCCTGGTCGGGCGAAGCCAGGTCGGCCGCGCGAATTCCTACTTCGAGGCGATCTACTCGATGGGCTACATCATCGGCCCGGCGATCGCCGGTCTCCTCGCGGCGGCCATCGGCCCGGGCCCGACCCTCGCCATCGATGCTGTCTCGTTCACGCTCTCGGCGCTCGGCCTGGCCTTCGTGCGCCGCGACATGCGGGCGCCGGTCGACCGGCCCAGACAGCGGCTGGTGACCGAGATCCGCGAGGGGATCGACTTCATCGTCGCGCACCCGACGCTGCGGACCGTGATCCTCTTCTGGGGCGCGACCTCGATCCTCATGGCGCCGCTCGTCACCGCCCTGGCCGTGCACATCACGCGCGACCTGCACCTGGCGCCGTCGATCCTCGGTCTGACCCTCGCCGCCTACGGCGTCGGGACGGTCACGGGCTCGCTGGTCATCGCCCGTCGGATGGGGCGCGGCCGCGTCGGGGAGATCCTGCTCGGCGGCAATCTCGTGATGGGCCTGGCACTGGTGACCATGGCCATCACCGTCGACATCCCCGTCCAGGTGGGTGCGGCGTTCGTCGCGGGGATCGCGCAGTCGATGGTGCTCGTGACCTACATCACCCTTCGCACCGCCTATTCGCCGGACGCCCTGCTGGGTCGGATCGGGAGCACCGCACGAACGATCTCGCTCGGACTGCAGCCGATCGGGCTACTGGTCGGCGGCGCGCTCGTCGACCTGACCAGTGGGTCCGCGACGATGGCTCTGATGGGCCTGTGCGTGGCGGCCGTCAGCCTGGCGTTCGCGCCCGTGGCCGCCCTTCGGCGGGCGGCGATCGTCGCTCGGTGAGATGCCCGTCACGCCGCGAGTGCGACCGGCTCGGCGATGGGATCCGGCGCGATCTCGACCCGGATGGCGCAACGGCTGCACTCGAACACGTCGCCCTCGGCGACCTCGACCGACGCCGGACCGGCGCACCATGGACACTCGACAACGGACATGACGACGACTCCCTTTCCTGACCTCGAAGGACCGATGCCCGGAACGATGGCGACCACCCGTGACAGCTAGCGTGTCAAACCACGTGATCGAGCTCGACGGGGTCGTCAAGACCTACGGTCGGACGACGGCGCTGGCCGGGCTGAGCCTGAGCGTCGGCCGGGGCGAGCTGGTCGGCCTGCTGGGGGCGAACGGGGCCGGGAAGACCACGACCATCAAGATCCTGCTGGGTCTCGCCAGACCGACCTCGGGCTCGGGCCGGGTCCTCGGGGCGCCGCTCGGCGACCGAGCCGCCCGGGCCAGGATCGGCTACCTTCCCGAACTCTTCCGGTACCAGCCCTGGCTCCATGCCCGCGAAGTGCTCGAGCTCCACGCCGAGCTCGCCCGGATCGCGCCGCGCGCGCGCCCGGCCGCGGTCACGCAAGCGCTCGATCGGGTTGGCCTGACCGATCGGGCGGACGACCCGGTCAGCGGTTTCTCCAAGGGGATGCAACAGCGGCTCGGGCTGGGCGTGGCGCTCCTGGGCGATCCCGACCTCATCCTTCTCGATGAGCCGACATCGGCGCTGGACCCCGTGGGCCGGAGCGAAGTCCGGTCGATCGTGCGAGCGGCCCGCGATCGGAGCGCGACGATCATCCTCAACTCGCATCTCCTGACCGAGGTGGAGCGGGTCTGCGACCGGGTCATCATCCTCGACCACGGCCGGACGATCGCCTCCGGCTCGCTCGATGAGGTCGTGGCGTCGCCCGGCGTCCGGCTCCGCCTGGCCGACGCCGGCGACAGGGCCCGATCGGTGGCCGCGGCCTTCGGCCCGGTCACGATCGACGGCGACTGGCTGACGGTCCGGCCACTGGCGCCCGAGCGGATCCCGGACCTCGTCGCCGCCATCGTGGCCGCCGGCGGGCGAATCCACGCGGTGGAACCCGGGCGCGGCTCGCTCGAGGCCCGATTCCTCGAGCTGCTCGCCGAACCCCCCGGTGACCCATCGTGATCACGATCGCCCACTTGACCGTGCATGAACTCGTCCGGCGCCGAGTCGTCTGGGTCCTGGCCATCCTGACCGTCGCATCGGTGGCGCTCGTCGGCTGGGGGCTGGAGCGCCTGGTCGGGCTCGCCCGGGAGAACGGGACGCAGGAGCTGCAGATCCAGATCGGGGTCTCGCAGGTGCTCATCCTGATCGCCTTCATGTTCAGCTTCGTCCTGGCGATGACCGCCGCGTTCATCGGCGCGCCCGCCATCGGCGGCGATCTGGAGAGCGGTGTCGTGTTCGCCATCCTCGCGCGGCCGCTCCGGCGGGCGGACCTCGTAGTAGGTCGCTGGCTCGGCTGCGCGCTGGTCGTCGTCGCGTACGCCATGGCGTCGGGGTTGCTGGCCATCGCCGTGGCGGCGCTCGTATCCGGCTACACCCCGCCGAACCCACCGTTGGCGATCGCCTTCCTGGCAGGCCAGGCGCTCGTCCTCCTGACGCTCACGCTCGCCCTCGGTTCGGTCATGCCCTCGATCGCGGCCGGCGCCATCGCGGTCGTCGGGTTCGGGCTCGGCTGGATGGCGGGCGTGCTGGCCGGGGTCGCTGCCGCGCTAGGAGTGGCCGCCCTCGGATCGGTCGCCGAAGTGAGCCGCTGGCTGCTCCCGAGCGACGGTCTCTGGCGCGGGGTGATATACGGCCTCGAGCCGCCGCTGGTCGTCCTGATCGCCGCTGGCCGGGCGCCCGGCCTGGTCCAGGCCAACCCGTTCTACGCGGCCGATCCGCCGCCAGTCGTCTTCGTGATCTGGTCGATCGTGTGGATGGCCCTGGTGCTCGGTGCCGCGACGTGGTGGTTCGAGCGCCGCGACTTGTGAACGACGGCTCTCAGCCCCGGTAGCGAAAACACCCGGCCAGGTGATCGTCCACGAGCCCTACGCTCTGCATGAAGGCGTAGACGATCGTCGAACCGACGAACTTGAAGCCGCGCCGGCGCAGGTCGGCCGAGAGCGCATCGGAGGCCGTGGTCGTGGCCGGGATCTGGCCCGCGACTGCCGTCGCCGGCAGGCGCGCCGGTGGCGCTGGCACGAGGCTGGCGAGGTAGGCGGCGAAGCTGCTGAAGGCCTCGACGATGGCCAGGAACGCGGCGGCATTGCCGATGGTCGCATCGATCTTGGCGCCATTGCGGACGATCCCCGCGTCGGCCATCAGCCGCGTTCGGTCCGATGGACCAAAGGCGGCGACGCGACGCGGGTCGAAGCCCGCGAACGCTTCATGGAACGCATCGCGCTTGCGCAGGATCGTCGACCACGACAAGCCGGCCTGGAACGATTCGAGCGCGAGCCGTTCGAACAGCTCGGTGTCGTCGGTGATCGGGACGCCCCATTCGTCGTCGTGGTAGGCGACCATCATCGGGTCGGGGGAGGGTCCATCGGCGCCGGCCCAGGCGCAGCGCGGTCGCGGCTCGATCACGCGCCCACGATAGCGTCCGTCAGGGGATCGGAGCAGTCGAGAAGAGCGTGCTGCGCAGCACCGGGTCCGCGATCGGCCGGCCGGCATTGAACACCGACTGGAAGACCTCGCCCGAGACACGCTTGGTCCCGGCCGACCCGATGAGCGTGACGCTGATCAGCCGGCCTGAGACGCCCCGGTTGCGGAGGTCGATGGCGGTCAGGTTGCCGACGTTGGTCCGAGTGTCCGCGGCGAACCAGGCGGACAGCTGCGCCCGGGTGTACGTCCGCGTCGACCACGTCGCGTACGGCGCCCCGCTGTCGTATGAGCGGCCGAGCGCATCGCGGTCCATCGAGCCTCGAAGGTAGGAGACCGGGCCAGCAACCTTCGCGCCCGTCGCCGAGGTGTAGACATTCTCGTTGTTCTCGGTCCCTCCGCCGCCGGTCGAATGGAAGAGGGCGTTGGCGACCGAGGTCCCGCTTCGGAGCACGACACCGGCCGTCGCCTGGATGACGGCGTTGGTGGTGGCACGCTCGCCGAGCGCGCCGCGGTAGACCTGCGACGCGGAGGTGTCGACGACGTCGTAGTACGAGACGCCGGGGCGGAGATGCCGGGCGGCGTACGACCGAGAGGCCACCGATTGGGCCCGCAGCGCAGCCGCCGGCCAGCTCGACGGCATCTCGACCGGGACCACGCCGCGCAGGTAGGTTTCGAGCGGCAGCTGGTTGACGACGGTCACCGTCGGCGAGGTCGATGACGCCCGGATGCCGAGGATCCCGCGGTACTCGTCGTAGACGCTCGGCTTCGACCACAGCTGGAGGCTGCCGCCGGCCGCCGCGCCGCGCACGACCAGGCTCGAGGGCAGGGGCCCGGCGTACAGGACCGCGCCAGTCGCGGCGTCGATCCGAAGCCGCCATGTCGTGCGCAGGCCGGTCGACGTGGTCGTGGTCATCGGGATGAGGCGCAGGACGGCATCGACAGGGAAGGTCTTCGCGATGCCATCGACCGTCCAGGTCGCGTGCCGCCCATAGATCGTCAGCGGCACCGAGGGGGTCGCCTTCCATGCGTCGAGGATGCGGACCCGGATGCGGGTCGCGGTCGACAGCGCGCCGAGCGTCGCGCCGCGATAGTAGTGGGCGAGGATCGCCGTCGAGTCCTGGCCGGCCAGGGCGCGACCGCGCGCGCCGTACTGCGACATCCCGACGCCGTGGCCGTAGCCGCGGCCGAAGAAGGTCGTGGTTGCGCCGAGGACCGTCACGCCGGGAGTCGGCGTCGGAGTGGGAGTCGGTGTTGGGGCCGGAGTGGGGCTGGGCGTCGGCGTCGGGCTCAGCGTCGGAGTCGGGGCCGTGCTGGGTGTCGGGGTCGTTGGCGTTGGCGTCGGAGTCGGGCTCGGCGTCGCCGCGGGAGTCGGGGTCGGGTCGGCGCCGAGGGCAGCCCGTGGGCCACCGCCGAGACCACCGACGAGTGCGACGAGGAGGGCCGTCAGGACCGCGACGAGGATCCGTGGCGGAGCGGCGTGCGGCTGGTGTCGTGCGATGGCGCGGAACGGCATGATCCCTCGTTGCATTCGGACACCGAGGATGACGGCACGCACAACCTGGCCACCATGACCCGACAGGGCCATGACCGATGTACCTGCCGGCCTCCGGCGCAGGTACGCTTTCGTCATGGGTCTGCGGTGTTTCCTGGGCCACGGTGCGAGCGGGACGGCTGCCAGCATGGCGCCGTTCGTCGCGGGGCTGCGAGCGCGAGGCGTGACGGCGACCGCCATCGACTTGCCGCGGCGCCGCGCCGAGGACGCGCTGCCCGCCTTCCATCTGGTCGTGCCGTCCAGGCCAGACGTCGCGATCGGCGGTCATTCGTATGGTGGGCGGGTGGCGAGCCTTGCCGCAGCCGAGCCGGGGGCGCCCTACGCCGCCCTCGTCCTGTTCAGCTACCCGCTCCATCCGCCCGGGGCACCCGAGCGCACCGACGCCCGGATCGCCCACTGGCCGGCCATCCGCTGCCCCGTCCTGCTCCTCTCCGGGGAGTCCGACCCGTTCGCCCGGATCGAGCTGCTGCGACGCTCCGTCGCGCTGCTCGCCACGGCCGAGCTGGTCACGTATCCGCGCCTCGGGCACACCCTCAAGCCGGTCCTCGACGACGCGCTCGATCGTGCCGCGGCCTTCCTGCGGGGCCTGCCTCAGGCCTGACCCTCGTGGCGCCGGCACCGCCGGATGTGGATAAGTCGCTTGCCGGGGATGGACGAGGCACCTATCCTGACCCTCCCCCAGGTGCCGCGCGACAGCGTGGCCAGTTCATCCAACCCATGTCGTCGCCGGCACGCTCGAGCCCGTGGCTTCCCAAGCCGCGGTTCGCATGCAGACCTCGACCCGGCCGACGCTCGGCGCGCTCAGCGCGCCGTCCCGGTAGGAAGGAGCTACATTGCGAGTGCTGTCCGGCCGCCTCAAGGCGGTCCTCGTCGCGTCCCTCGCGACGGCCATCCTGATCGGGATCATGGGTCCCGCGAGCACCCTGGCCAGCGATCCGCCCGGTCTGGCGCGGTTCATGGCCGCCGTGGGCCACGTCGAATCCGGTGGCGACTACTACGCCCGGAACGCGACGTCCGGCGCCTACGGCAAGTACCAGATCATGCCCGCCAGCTGGCGCGCCTGGGCCTACCGGTATCTCGGCGATGCCAATGCGACGCCCACGCCAGCCAACCAGGAGATCGTGGCCGCGGCCAAGTTCCGCGCCCTCTACAACTGGCTCGGCAGCTGGCGTCGCGTCGCGTACTGGTGGTTGACCGGTTCCAGTCGGACCTACGCCTGGTCGTATGCCGCCACCCGCTATGTCAACCGCGTGATGGCCTACTACGCCAGTCTGCCGACGTCGTTCAAGGCGGCGGCCGTAGCCCCTGCGCTGCATCGCTTCTCCGAGAAGAGCACGAGGATCACCTACACCGGCGCCTGGCGAGCGGCCACCTATGGCGGCTACGCCGGGGGCGGCGTCAAGTACGCCACGCAGGCCGGCGCCAAGGCCTCGTTCACCTTCACCGGCACCCGCATCCTCTGGTACGGACCGGTGGGCCGGACCCGCGGCCAGGCGCGGATCTTCATCGACGGCACGTACCTGAAGACCATCAGCCTCTATGCGAGCTCGTTCACCGCACGCAAGGTCGTCTTCAGCAAGGGCTGGTCGAGCGCCGCCAGGCACACCCTCGTGATCGAGGTGGTCGGGACGGCCGGCCACGCGTACGTCGCCATCGACGAACTGGCGTTCGCGAGCTAGCGAGCGGCCTGTACCTCGATCTCGACCCGGAAGTCCGCGGCCAGGGCGGTCACGCCCACCGTCGCCCTGGCCGGCGGTTCCGTCGGGAAGTACTCACGGTAGACCGTGTTCATCTCCGCGAAGTCGTCGAAGTCGCGCAGGTAGAGCGTGCACTTCACGACGTCTCCGAAGTCGAGTCCGACGGCCGCGAGCAGCCGGCCGACGCTATCGAGCATCGCGCGGGTCTCGGGTCCGATCCCGCCCGGCACCGCGCCGTGGCCGCCCGGCGCCTCGCCGACCTGGCCGGCCAGAAAGACGAAGCCGTTCGCCTCGACGACCTTGGAGAACGGATAGGGCCCGGCCTCGAGGCCGGGCTGGTTCGGGACGGTCTTGGGCACGGTGCGCTCCTCGTCTTCGGTGGGCGTCAAGGGTAGCGACGTCGCGACCGCAAGGGCGGAACGGGAGGACCCCGGCGATGCCGGGGCTCGAGCTTGCAGACCTATCCGATCTCCAGGATCCTGTAGCGCCGCTCGCCGGCCGGCGTCTTCACCACCACGTAGTCGCCGGCATCGCGCCCGACCAGGGCCCGCCCGACGGGCGATGACGACGAGATCCGCCCACGTGCTGGATCTGACTCGTCGGCACCGACGATCGTGTAGCTGACCGTCTCGCCGTCGTCATCGAGCGAGACCACCGAGCCGAGCCCGACCCGCGACCCGGCCGCCGGCGCCTGGACGATGACCGCCGACCGGAGCCGCGCTTCGATCGCCTGGATCCGGCCCTCGAGGAAGGATTGCTCCTCGCGCGCCGAGTGGTACTCGGCGTTCTCCTTGAGGTCACCGTGTTCCTTGGCGGTGCGTATCCGTGCGATGACCTGCGGGCGTTTGACTCGGGTCAGCTCATCGAGCTCCGAACGGAGGCGCGCCTCGCCGTCGGGGGTCAGCGCATCCGCTGCCACGGTCGCGGCGGAGGACGCGGCGGTTACGGCTGCATCCGCCGCCGACTCCGAGGCCGTCTTCGAGACGGCTCGCGGCGCTCGTGCCGCGGCCGCCGTCCGCCGTCGCGGCGCCGCGGGCTCGCCGTTGGCGCCATCGGCGTCGCCGTCGGGGACGCTGACGATCCGCGTCGGTGGCAAGGCCGGTTCGACCGCCTCGGCGATCAGGGCGCCCGTCAAACCGGTCGGTTTCCGTTCGCCGGTCGGGCGGCGCAGGTTGGCCCAGGGCAGCACGATCGTCGGGTCGGGGAGCGACACGCGATCGGCCTCCGGGACGGCTGCCGCGAACGCGGTCAGCAGGGCGTCCTCGTACTCCTCGGTGGCGGTCGTCGCCGCCCACCAGACCTTGACGCCCTCGAGCGAGCGCAGCGTCTTGAGCCAGTTGCCGCCCGAGGCCGGCCGGCGGTCACCGAGCTCGGTCCGAGCGATCGCCGCGACCCGCCGCGCGACCGAGACGTCGGAGGAGCCGATGTACAGCACGGTCTGCGAGGGGAGCCAGAAGGTCCCGAGCCGGCTGGCGAGCGCGCGCGACGCCGGTCGCTCGCCATCGAGGCGAAGGGTCTCGACGCGCTCGATCCATTTCCCGATGCGGGTCAGCTCGGTCGGCGCGGAGGCGAGCGGGGCAGGCAGTTCGACGAGGAAGACGCCCGGTCCCTGGGCCGGGATGGGCCGCCCCCAGACGGCCGGGCCGTCCGCGAGGAGTCCAACGGAACGAAGCAAGGCGGCGGCGGTGGCATCCTGGGTCATCGCTCGATGGTACAGGCGACGCGCCCGCGCTATGGTGCGACCATCATGTCGCGCCATCGTCCCTCGTGAATCGGCGCCTCCGCCGACCGTTCCTCGGACTCGTCGCCGCAGCCGTCGTCATCGGGGGGTGGCTCGGAGCGCCCTTGTTGGCGTCACCCGCCCAGGAGCTCGCGCAGACCCGACCGTCCGTCGTGCCCGCGTCAGGGACGATGTCCGTCGGTCCGCCGCCATCGGCTGCGACGGCGACCGGGCGACCCGTCGCTTCCGGACCCGCACCGAGCCGACCGCCAATCGGCAGCGGCCCGTTCGCGCCACCACCGATCCGTCGGGGCACCGCCAGCGCGACCCCACTCGTTCGGGCGGCCCTCGACACCAGCCTCGAGGCCCTGAGGAAGAAGGCGGGGATCCCGGGCATCTCGGCCACCATCCTGTTCGCCGACGGGTCGGTCTGGGAGGGCGCCGCCGGTCTCGCGGACGTGGCCGCGGGCCGCCGCGTCACGACCGACACCGCCTTTTCGGTGGCCAGCGTCTCGAAGACGTTCACGGCGGCGCTCGTGCTCGGTCTGGTGGAGGATGGCAAGCTGCGCCTGGACTCGCCGGTCAAGCCCTTCCTGCCCAGGGTCGCGATCGACCCCACCATCACCGTGCGCGAACTGCTGGACCACACCAGCGGCCTGCGCGACTTCTATTTCGGCGCCGGTGTCGACAAGGCGCTCCTGGTCAAGCGCGACCAGGTCTGGGACGCGGCACGGTCGCTCGGCTACATGGGCAAGCCGTTCGGCAAGCCGGGGCTGTCATGGCACTACTCGAACACGAACTACCTGCTCCTCGGGCTGCTCGCCGAGGCGGTGGACGGCGCCCCGGTCGCCGCCCAGCTTCGGCAGCGCTTCCTCACCCCGCTCGGGCTCGACCACACCTACTACCAGTTCGTCGAGGCGGCCCGTGGTCCGACCGCGCATGACTACCGGTTCAACGGTCCGAAGACGACCCTCCCCGCGATCGACCTCTCCGACGGGACACCCGTCGTGCCGTTCACCTCGGTCGTCACCGCGGCGGGCGCCGCGGGCTCGATCGCGACGACCTCCGCCGACCTGGCGCGCTGGGCTCAGGCCCTGTACGGCGGCTCGGCCGTCGACGCCACGTCGCGCGCCGAGATGGTCGGGGACATCGTCCGGACCGCGGGCTACAAGCCGGCGGCGGCGTACGGTCTCGGCGTCCAGCTCGTGCAGGTCGCCGGCCATCCGGCGCTCGGCCATTCCGGAAGGTTCCTCGGCGCGCAGGCGATCGTTCGCTGGCTCCCCGACCTGCAGGTCTCGATCGCGGTGCTCACGAACCAGAGTCGAAGCGACCCGAGCCGGATCCTGACCGACCTCCTGAAGCTTGCGCTGCGGCCGCAGTCCGACTGCATCACCTGCCCGGCGGTGCCCTGAGGGCGATGGTGCCCGGCTGCCCCGGTACCAGCGGCTCGTGCGGCCCGGTACCGACGGGTCTTCCCATATCCGCCGCCGTCCGGGACACTCGCGGGACGCCGAGGGGACGAACATGGCGATCCGCGTCGATGCCTACACCACCGGGGGGATGGCCTCCGGCACCCTCGCGCGCCCCGGTACCCTCCGCGACGCACTCGAGGAGGGTGGGTCGCTGCCCCTCGACGGGGCGGCCTGGCAGGGGATCGACGACCCCGCGGCCCAGCCCGCCGGTTCCATGACGATCCCGAGCGACGACGTCCTGGTCGCGATCGGCGAGGACGATCCGGGCATCCCGGTCCATTCCGCGTGGCATCACATCCATCTCGAATCCGGGCCGTACGTGGTCGAGGGCGACCTTGCGACCCTTCCCGGCTTCGACCCAGGTCGCGCGCTGACGCGCCCATCGGGCGAGTTCCTGCTCCTGCGCGACGTGCGCCTGTCGTTCCGGGAGCGGCCGGAGGCCGGCGTGGCGGTCGGCGACCACGCGCTCATCAATCGCTATACGGTCGAGCGCATCCGGGCGGACCTGTTGCTCGGCTTCTTCTTCCCGGGCGCCACGGTCGATCCGATCGGTACCGCGGGTGGGCTTGCCTAGTCCCCGTTGTGGGTCGGGATCTGTCTAGCGGCCGGTGCCGGCACCGGCGCGACGGCGCACCGGCTTCGGGTGTGCGTGGTGCTCAGGCGTCGTCCGGGCGTGACCTGTGCGCAGGCCGAGCGGCCGCGGCACCGTTTCGCGATCGGGGACGAAGCCTTCCTCGACCGTCCAGGGGATGGCCTGCTTGAGCATCCGCTGGACCGCGCGCAGCAGGTCGGTCTCGTCGATGCACACGAGCGAGATCGCTTCGCCGGTGGCGCCCGCCCGCCCGGTCCGCCCGATCCGGTGGATGTAGTCCTGCGGGTTCCAGGGGAGCTCGAAGTTGACGACCGCTGGCAGGTCCTCGATGTCGAGGCCGCGGGCCGCGACGTCAGTCGCGACGAGGACCCGGATCTCGCCCGTCTTGAACCCCTCGAGCGCTCGCGTTCGCTCGGGCTGCGAGCGGTCGGAATGGATCGCGACGGCGTCGAGGCCCTCGCGGTCGAGCCGGTTGGCGAGCCGTGTCGCGGCCAGCTTCGTCCGGGTGAAGACGAGCACCTGGCGCATGTCGTTCTTGCGGATCAGATGGGCGAGCAGGGCCTCCTTGCGGTCGCGATCGACCGGGTAGACGAGCTGGTGGATGGCTTCGAGGGTGGTGTTCCTCGGCGCCACCTCGACCGTGGCCGGGTCGCGCAGGATTCCGCCGGACAGTCGCCGGATGTCGTCCGAGAAGGTGGCCGAGAACATCAGATTCTGGCGCCTCGTCGGGAGCAGCGCGATGATCTTCTGGATGTCCGGCAGGAAGCCCATGTCGAGCATCCGGTCAGCCTCGTCGAGGACGAGGATCTCGACCTGGCCGAGGTTGGCGACCTTCTGGCCGACGAGATCGAGGAGGCGGCCCGGCGTCGCGACGAGGATCTCGATGCCGCCGCGCAATGCCTTGATCTGGGGGTCCATCGGGATGCCGCCGTAGACCACGGTCGAGCGAAGCGGGACGGTCCGACCGTAGGTCCGGACGCTCTCGTCGACCTGCATCGCGAGTTCGCGGGTCGGGACGAGGATCAGGACCCGGACGGGGTGGCGAGCCGGCGAGAAGCTGGTGTTCGCCTGATCGCGGAGTCGGTCGAGGATGGGCAGGACGAAGGCAGCCGTCTTGCCGGTGCCGGTCTGCGCCGCCGCGAGGACATCGCGGCCCGCGAGGACGAGCGGGATCGCCGCGGATTGGACGGGGGTCGGGTTGACGTACCCCTCCTCGGCGACCATGCGCACGAGGTCGGCCGAAAGGCCGAGTGAATCGAAGGTCAAACGTTTGCTCCTGAACTGGGTCCCCACCGCGGGCACCGGTCCGGAGCGCGACGGCGGGCCGGTCTCCGAGCGTCGATGGACGCGGAACGGCAACGGGCCGTCCGGAGCATAGCGGAAATGGCCCCGATCCGACCGCGAGCCGGTGCGTTGACGCAGCGCACGATGCGCCGCCGCCTCGGAAGAAGGTCCGGGCTGACAGGATCGCGACGACGCTGGCATACTCGGGGCGCTCCCAGGCAAGCACCGCAGACAGGCATCAACAGAAGATCGCCGCCCCCCACGGCAGGAACCTGTCATCGCGTCAGGGCCTCCCCAGGCCATCCGGATCGACCGGCTCGATCCATCCACTCGGCTCCGTCGCGCGTCTGCGCGCCGTCCGAGGACGACCACCATGGTCGAACCTACCTGTCGCCGGCGGCATGACCGACCGTCATCGCGTCCCCGCGCGATGTTCCGGCGGAGAGGAGGCAAGAGTCTTGCCAGTCCGAGACAACGGCGCCCAGCGGGCGTCCTCCACGCGGTCAGTGCAGCTGGCCGTCCTGAGCCTCGCGTTCGCGCTCGTCGCCGCTCTTGGCATGGCGAACCCTCTCCCAGCGGCTGCGGCCGGGGCGAAGGTCGTGATCGTCGTCGGACCGGTCGGCTCGAGCACCGCCAACTACATCGACAACGCCAAGCGGTATGCGGCGCAGGCTCGCTCCTACGGAGCCACCGTGGTCGAGATCTACAGCCCCAACGCGACGTGGGGCCGGGTCAAAGCGGCGGCCCAGGGCGCCAAGGTCGTCATCTACCTTGGCCATGGCAATGGCTCACCCAACCCGTACGGTCCGTGGAGCCAGTACCAGGATGACGGCTTCGGACTCAACGCCTCGGCCGGCCAAGGCAACTACAACACCAGGTATTACGGCGAGTACTACGTGCGCACGCAGATCCGCCTCGCGCGCAACGCGGTGGTCATCCTCAACCGCCTGTGCTACGCGTCGGGCAATTCGGAGTGGGGCTCGCCGAACCCGACGGTGGCCACAGCGAGGAAGCGCGTCGACAACTTCGCCGCGGGCTTCCTGCGCGCCAACGCCCGGGCCGTCTTCGCCGAGGGGATCAGCAGCATCTCCTACATCCTGTATGGCCTCTTCCGGACCAGTCGGACGATCAAGGCCATCTTCTGGAGCGCGCCGAATTGGAACGGGCACTACGACTTCCAGTTCGCATCCGTCCGGACCCCGGGCTACCTAGCCTGGATGGACCCGAGATCGCCCGGCCGGTATTACCGCTCGGTCGTCGGCTATTTCGGCCTCACCGGGGCGACCTTCCGCTCGAGCTGAGCCCGACCCGGCGATCGGCAAGTGATCGACGGCCCCCGACCGGCAGTGATGTCGGCGGGGGCCGTTTCGATTCCGGGGGGCGTTCTTGATCCCGAACCGAACGCCCGGACGAATGATGAAGAGGCTGAAGAAGCTTAATAAAGTGAAGATTGGACTTGACAAAGTGATATCTCGGTTGCTATACATTGCGCAACACCACCACAACCCAGAGGAACAAGTCATGTTCGAACTAGCCGCCTTCGAGATCAACCAAGCCAACCGTGAGCGCGAGCTCGTCGCCGAGCTTCGTGATCGACGATTGCTCAAGACCTCGCACTACGCGAACGGCGCCGATACGAGGCAGTCCGCCCGCCTCACAATTCCCCGCCGGACCGCGTCCCGCGTCAGCACCGCCGATCGGTAGGCGACGATCCCATGGCCCACGACGTCATCTCGATCTGCCCGGTCTGTTCGAACGAGCTGGCCGTCACCCGTCTGCATTGCCGGAGTTGCGGGACGACCCTGGAGGGCGACTTCAGCGTCGGGCGGTTCGGGCGTCTCAATCGCGACCAGCTCGCGCTCCTCGAGAGCTTCCTTCGATCCCGGGGCAACCTCCGTGAGATGGAGCGCGAGCTCGGCATCAGCTATCCGACCGTTCGCTCGCGCGTCGAGGCCCTCGTCCGCGCGCTCGGGTTCGGTGAGCGAGCCGACGCCGACGAGGCGGACGACGGAACCATCGAACCAGTCGCGGGTCGGACCCGCGAGGAGATCCTGCAGGCACTGGCACGCCACGAGATCACCGCCGACGACGCGGCTGCCGCCATCCGTGCGCTGGTGAGGACGGCATCATGACCACGCCCTCGATCGGCTCGAACATCAGCCACGTCATCGGGCCGGACGGGCTCGTCTCCATCCGACTCGAGGAGGGTGAGATCCGCCTCCGAGCGGTGGACGGCGACGCCATACGCGTCCGTGACAACCATGACGACGATCTCGACGCGATGTTCACCGTCGGGCTCGGTGAGGGGAGTGCCTCGTTCTCGCTGTCAAGGGCCGGTCTTCGTCGCCACCGATGGACTCCCGACCTGTTGATCGAGGTCCCAAGCCACGCGACCGTCGTCGTCGAGGCCCAAAGCGCCGATATCGAGGCGGACGGGCTCCTCGGCGACCAGCGCTACCGCACCGTCTCGGGTGACACCAAGCTGAGATCGGTCAGCGGCCGGATCGTCGTCGAGGCGGTCTCCGGCGACATCGATATCGTTGCGTCGGGTGAGACCGCGATGACCGTCCGGAGCGTCTCCGGCGACGTGGCGGTCCGGGCGGCGACGATCACGGCACTCGAGGCCGCCACCACCAGCGGCGACCTTCGGGTCGCGGGCCGGCTTGCCGGGCCGGGCCCGTTCGCCATCGTGACCGTGAGCGGCGATGCGCTGCTCGCGCCCGCCGGGGACGTCCGGATCGAGATGGCCACGCTCAGCGGCGACCTTCGTTCGCAGCTGGTCGGCCGAACCGAAGGCGGACGTGGCCGGCGCTCGCTCGAGGTCGGCACAGGCGGACCGCTGGTGACCGTTCGATCGATGTCCGGCGACCTCCTCGTCGTCCCGCCGACGATGGTCGGGGCGCATGACGGGATGGCACAGGTCGTCCCGCCGGTTGCCCCGGTCGCTCCGGTGGCTCCGAGCCTGGAGCCCGCTTCCCCGCCGGCTCCGCCGACGGCACCGACCCGCACCGCCGAGGCCGCTGTGACTGCGAATGCTGCGATCGCCGCGGCCTATGACCACGCGCGTCTGCGCATCCTGCGATCGCTCGAACGTGGCGAGATCGATGTCGCCGAGGCCGGCCGTCGTCTCGAGATGCTCGCCGTCGTCCCTGGCAGCGAGCCGGGCCAGGACCTGCTCGCTGCCAGGGACGACGGCGAGGCCGACCCGATCGATGCGGCGACCGAGACGACGCGCTACACGCGGCCGGCCACTCCCGATGCCTGACAGCGCGATGGACCGGGTCCTGCGCCTGGTCGCCGAAGGCCGCCTGACGGCCGAGGAGGCGGGGCCGATCCTCGACGCGCTCGACATGCGCGAGGGGACGCCCTCCGGCGATACGCCGAGCGGGGCGGCGGACCGCCTCGCCGAAACGGACCGCCCCACGGACGTCCCAGCTCGTGCCATCCGGGTGCAGGTCCGCGAGGCCGGGCGGACCGTCGTCAACCTGCGCATCCCGCTCTCGCTCGGCCGCGTGGCCCTGACCCAGGTCCCAGGCATCTCCCAGGCGACATCGGACCGGATCCGCGAAGCCATCGCGGGCGGGATGCGGGGCCCGATCGTCGACGTCGACGACGGCGCAGACGGCGTCCGCATCTCGATCGAATGACCGGCCTCGAGCGCGTCGCGCGCCCGTTCGAGCGGGTCGCCCGGCTACCGATCCTGTCGCCGCTGGCGCTCCGCGACTTCCGCCTCGTGTGGTTCGGCGAGGGCGTGTCGCTGGTCGGCGATGCCTTCCAGATCGTCGCGCTCTCCTGGCTCGTCCTGGGGCTGACCGGCTCCGGCCTCGCGCTCGGGACCATCCTCGTCGCGACCGCCATCCCGCGCGGCGTCTTCGTGCTGCTCGGCGGCGTCCTGGCCGACCGAGTCTCGCCACGCGACCTCGCCCTCGGCTCGAACATCCTCCGTGCCGTCCTGACGACGGTCGTGGCCGGACTCGTCATCGGCGGCGGCGTGCAGGTCTGGCACCTCGCCCTGGTCGGGTCCTTGTTCGGGACGGTGGACGCGGTCTTCTACCCGGCCATCAACACCCTCGTACCACGGCTCGTGCCAGCCGGCCGGTTGCCCGCAGCCAACGCCATCATGGAGGGGACCCGCCAGCTCATGGGAACCGTGGGTCCGGCCCTGGCCGGGTTCGCCGTCGCCCTCATCGGCGTCGGCCCGGCCTACGTCATCGATGCCCTGTCGTTCGCGGTCGCGGCGCTCGCCCTCTGGTATGTGCGATCGGGCGCCGCGGCCCGTGCGACCGCGACGGGGCCAGCCGATGGTGCGACGCCTCGAACCGATCAACCCGAGCCGCAGGGCGAAGCCCGGACTTCGGTGGTGGCCGCGCTCATCGAAGGTGCCCGGGCCATCTTCGGCGACCCCGCGCTGCGTTCGATGGTGGTCATCGGCACGGCGGCGAACCTGGCCTTCACCGGCCCGACGACGGTCGGGCTGCCGTGGCTGGTCCTCGTCCACTTCGGGGCGGACGCGTTCGCGCTGGGCCTCGTCTTCGCGGCGTTCGGTGCCGGCTCACTGGCCGGCGTCATCCTCGCCGGCTCGCTCGGGAGACCGCGCCGGTTCGGGTGGCTCGTGCTCTTGCTCCTGCTGGCCATGGGCGTCGGCCTCGGCGCCATCGGCCTTGCCCCGAACATCGCGGCGATCGCGCTCATCTCGATCGTCATCGGCACGATGAACGGCTATGTCGGCGTGGTGCTCATCTCGTGGATCCAGGCGAAGACCGAGCCGCATCTTCTCGGCCGGACGATGAGCTTCATGATGCTCGGCTCGGTCGTCGCCTCGCCGCTCTCGATCGCGCTTGCGGCTCTGGCCGTCGATACGCATGCGACCGCGATGTTCCTCCTCGCAGGGACGCTCGTGGTGGTCTCCGGACTTGTTGCGATCGCCAGCGGCCTGCCCCGCCGGATGGCCTGAGCAGCGACTACCATGCGGCGATGATGACTCCCACGACACTCCCGTTCACCGGCGACTCCGAGGCCGATCGCCTGCTCGCCGAGGACCCGCTGGCCCTCCTCATCGGCTTCGCGCTCGACCAGCAGGTCACGGTGCAGAAGGCGTTCAGCGGCCCGGCCGAACTGAAGCGCCGGCTCGGCCATCTCGACGCCGCGAAGATCGCGGCGATAGACCCGACGGAGCTCGACGCGGTCTTCCGCGAGCGGCCCGCGCTCCATCGATTCCCGGGCGCGATGGCCGGCAAGGTCCAGGCCCTGGCCGCGGCGATCGCCAACGACTACGGCAACGACGCCGGACGCGTCTGGCGCGAGGCGAAGGATGGCGCGGACCTGGAGCGGCGCCTGCTCGGCCTGCCGGGGATCGGCGAGATGAAGGCCAAGTCGCTCATCGCCGTGCTCGGCAAGCGGTTCGGTGTCCGGCCGCCCGGCTACGAGGCGGTCGCACCGACCTGGCCGACCCTGGGCGACGTCGATTCGCCCGAGGCGCTCGCGGCCTACCAGGCTGGCAAGCGAGCGAAGAAGGCCGCTGCGAGGGCCGCCGCCGGCTGAGCGGCGCGCGCAGGATTCCGGCGCGAGGTGTATCGTTCGTTGCACACGCAACTACACGGGAGCACCGCATGGACGAACGAGTCCGACGCAGCCTGACCCACGGCCAGGTCATCGACATCACCACCACCGGTCGCCGGAGCGGCCAAGCCCGACGGATCGAGATCGTCTTCCACAACTTCGACGGTCACCTGTACATCTCGGGGATGCCTCGTGCCGGGCGGACCCGGGCGTGGATCCACAACCTCGAGGCGGATCCGCATCTCACCTTCCATCTGAAGGGTCCGGTGGCCGCCGACCTTCCGGCGACGGCGCGGATCGTTAGCGACGAGGCCGAGCGCCGCGCGATCTTCGAGCGGGTGATCCAGGTCTGGAAGGGCCAGGATCTCGAGACGATGGTGCGGCACAGCCCGCTCATCGAAGTCACCCTGGACGCGTTGGCGGCCTGATCGCGGGTACGGCGCTAGACTTGGCGCCCGTGCCCGACCCCGCCGATTCCGCGACCCCGACGACGCCGTCCAGCTCGAGCCGACCACGCCGGACGAGGAAGTTCGTCCTGCCCGACCATCACCACGACGAGCAGCTGGACGAACGCGCGACCGAGCACATCGAGGCGTTCCTCGAGGGCCCGGAGGCCACCCCGCGTCGGCGTGCCGAAGACCTGAAACGGGACAGGCGGCCGATCGAGCTCGACACTCGCCCCGATTGGATCGCGGCCGTCCGGCTCGAGGGTGCCCGGCACCTCCGCTACGGTCGGCCCGTCTCGATCCTCCTCATCGAGCTCCGCCAGGCCGCGCACGGATCGGCGGCCGACCGGATCGCGCGCCGGCTCGGTGACGTCATCCGTGCCGAGGCGCGCGAGACCGATCGAGCCGTCCGGACCAGCGCCCTGACCTTCCGGGTCCTCCTGCCCGAGACCGGTGGACGCGCGGCGCGAGCGCTGGCCGAGCGTCTCGACCGTGGCTTCCGGGTCGGCGCCGACGGCGCGGCCGGTCCCGCGGAGCTCTGCGTCGAGGTCGCGACCGCGGCCCGCGGCGAGACCCTCGAGGACGCCCTCGCCGAGGCCGCGTCGCGCCTGGCCGCCAGGACCGGAGACAGGACCGACGCGCGCTAGTCGACGAGCGTCGCGACGAGGTGGTCGAGCTCGGTCGCTGGATCGTCACACAGCCCGGTGTGGACCTCGGACGGCTGGATGATCGTGCTCGACGGCGCCACGAGCCAGTGGAACCGCTCGGCCACGCCCAGGCGCGCGATCGGGCCCGCCTCGCGGTCGCCGGCCGCGACCCGTTCGATCGCCTCGAGATGCGGCCGGATCGTGGCCGGATCGAGTCCGGGCGCAAAGGCCGCCAGCCGCGCTGCATGGAGTGCGACCCGCGCGCCCAGGAAGCGGCGTGGCCGGCACAGCAGGATCACCCCGACATTGAGGCACTCCCCACGCTCGACGCGGGGCACGACGCGCACGATCGCGTACTGGAAGGTGTTAGGCGGCGGTTCGGGCACGTTCCGCCTCCTCCACGAAGTCGCGTGGTGCCTCGAGTCGGCGGGTGAGGTAGCGGACGTAGGCGCCACGTTGGGCCGCCGCGTCCCCGATCGCAGCCTCCTCCGGGAGCCACAGGTCCGGTAGCGCGTCCACGATGTCGCGCAGGAGGGCCTCCTCGACCATGTCGGCGTGACGCTCGTCGGCCGCGCGGATGGATGCGGCGTACGGCAGCAGGACGTGATCGGCGATCCGCTCGAACGGGCGCCGCGCGTGCTCGTCGGGATCGCGCCACGTGTGATGGATGTAGAGCGCGGCCCCGTGATCGATGAGCCAGGGCGGGCCGTGCCAGACCAGGAGGTTCGGGTTCTGCGCGGTCCGGTCCGGGTTCGTTATGAACGCGTCGAACCAGACGAGGTCCGCCGCGAAGTCGGTGTCGATGAGCGCGCGAGCTGTCGCCGCGGCGGGATTGAAGGCGAGCGCCCCCGGCAGGAAATCCATCCCGAGGTTCAGTCCGCCGCTTGCTCGGACGAGGTCGTGGATCTCATGGTCGGGCTCGGCGTCGCCGAGGGCTGGGTCGACCTCCACAGCGACGATGTCCGGGACGGTGAGACCGACCGCTCGCGCCAGCTCACCGGCAAGCCACTCGGCGACGAGGGCTCGGGGCCCCTGTCCGGCGCCCCGGAACTTGACCACGTAGAGGCCGTCGTCGTCCGCCTCGACGAGCCCGGGCAGCGATCCGCCCTCGCGCAGCGGTGTCACGTAGCGCGTGGCGATCACGGTCCGCATCACGAGGCAGAGCGTAGCCGACCTGGGTCACGTTCAGGATGTCGGTGGCGGACCAACGAGCCGATCCAGCCGCGCGATCGACGTATCGATCCGCGCCTCGCTGATCCGGCCGGACGTGACGAAGCCCTCGATGGTGTCGACAAGGCGGGCTGCCAGGTCGGGGACGTACGAGGCCTGGTTCGCGAAGACCAGCAGGTCGTTGCCCGCCTCGATCGCGCGCGCGACCGCTTCTGCCCGCTTGTAGCGCGAGGTGATGGCGACCGCTCCGAGATCGTCGGTGACGACAGCGCCTGTCCAGCCGTATCGGCTTCGCAGCAGGCCCTCGATGATGGGTTTCGAGAGCGACGCCGGGGCGCCGGCCGGATCGAGCGTCCGATTGACGATATTGCCGCTCATGATCGCGTCGGGTAGCGCCAGGCCGATCAGCGTCGCGTATGGCTCGAGCTCCGCCTCCGTCCAGGTCTTGGTGACATCGACGACGGCGAAGTCGGTATTGGCGGCGGCGCTGCCGAGCCCGGGGAAGTGCTTCAGTGTGGCCCGCACACCGGCGTCGTGGAGGCCCCGGATCTCGGCCTCGGCCATCGCCGCCACGATCGAGGGATCGGCCGAGAAGCTCCGGCCGAGGGCGCCGATCGCGGGGTTGTTGGGATTGACGTTGACGTCGACGACCGGTGCGAGGTCAAGGTCGACGCCGGCCACGGCCATCGTCCTGCCCATCGCAAGACCGGCTGCGCGCGCGACCGCGGGGTCATCCGTCGCGCCGATCGCCGCCTCCGTCCTGGTCGCGGGGAAGCCCTTGGCGGGGTTGAGCCGCGACACCTTGCCGCCCTCCTGGTCGATGGCGATGCGGAGCGGACTGGTCGCAGCCGCCCGGAGCGAGGCGGTCAGCGCGGCCAGCTGGCGCGGTGAGGCGATATTTCGCGAGCCACCCGTCAGCTGGTCGCGATCGAACAGGATCACGCCCCCCAGCCCAGCGGCGAGGGCGACGGCGATCGGGTCGGCCGGGCCGATCTCGAACCCGCGGAAGCCGACCATCAGGAGCCGGGCGATCCGGACACGCAAGGGCACCGGCGTGGGGGTCGGCACCGGCGTCGAGCGTGGGGGACTGGCCGCCGCGCTCGGTGGTGTACTCGACCTCCCCGGGCTCGGTGCCGGTGTCGCCCCCGCCGTCGCGGAAGGCGGGGTGGAGACCGTTGGCACGCCGCACCCGGCGAGCCCGGCCGCCACCGCCCCCGCGGCGATGGCCCGGAGCATCGCTCGCCGCGTGATCGCGGCCTCGTTCGTCACCCGGCAACGATAGCCACTACGGGCGCGAGGACGCGCGGTGTCAGATGGCGCCGCTCGTGTCGCAGGCCGCCGGATCGCCCGAGTCGTACCCGGTCGAGAACCACTTCTGCCGCTGCGCCGATGACCCGTGCGTCCAGGAATCGGGGTTCACCTGGCCGCTCGAGGCCTGCTGGATGCGGTCGTCGCCGACCGCCGCGGCCGCGTCCAGGGCATCGGCGATCTGGGTCGGGGTCAGCGGTTGCAGGTACCCGGTGCTCGCGGCGTGGTTCGCCCAGACGCCCGCGAAGCAGTCGGCCTGGAGCTCGGTCCGGACCGAAGCACCCTGGGCGCCCGTGCTGCCGCCGTTCTGCTGGAGGGTCCCGAGCAGATCCTGGACATGGTGGCCGTACTCATGGGCGATCACGTAGCCTTGGGCGAGCGAGCCGCCCTTGGCCCCGAACTGGGTACGCAGCTGCTGGAAGAAGCCGAGGTCGAGATAGACGAGCTGGTCGGGCGGGCAGTAGAACGGCCCGGTCGCGGCGCTGGCCGTCCCACAGCCACTCTGCGTGCTCCCGGAGAAGAGGACGGTGTTGACCGGCGCGTACGTCTTGCCGGAGGACGCGAACTGGCTGGTCCAATACTTCTGGACGCTGTTCACATAGCCCGTGATGCGGCACTCGTCGCTGGCGTTCGCGTCCTGGCCGGTCTTGCAGTCCGTGGCGATCGCCGATCCGCCCGGGCCGGTGACGGTGCCCGGAGCCAATACCCCGCCGAGGTCGTTCGGGTTGCCACCGAGCAGGATGTAGGCGAGGAAGAGGACCAGGCCGATACCGCCACCACCGATGGCCAGGCCACCCCGGCCGCCCATCCCGCGTCGGTCCGTGATCTGTCCCGGATCGAGCGGGACGTTCGGGTCGAAGGTCATGCGAATGCCTCGTACTGGGCTGAGGTCGCCATCGTAGGTGGCGTCGCATCGCGCGACCGTCGGGATGCCAGAGCCGACCGTCGCAACGATGTGTCAGCCACGGGTCGCCCCGCCCTGGTCCCGCAGGAAGCGCTCGATGTCCGAGATGAGGTCATCGCCCGACGGCAGCCGCTGCTCGTCGTACATGACCTCGAGCCGTTGGACGTACTCGCGCGTCGTCTCATCGAGCCCGGCCGCCGTGTCGAGTCGCGACCGAAGTTCGCGCGCTTCCTCGGCCAGCTCGCGCGCCGGGATCTCGGCGCCGAGGTGCTGGCCGACCGTCCGGAGCAGTTCGAGGGCGGCCGTCGCGTAAGGGCCGGAGACATAGTGCGGGACCTGCGCGAAGTAGCCGAGGGCCGGGATCCCGGCGGCCGCGACCTCGATCTCGAGCGCGGAGACGAGCGCGGAGGGGACGCGCAGGGTCCCCGCGGGTCCGGGCAGGACCTCCCCGCGAAGGAGACCGGGCGCCGCCTCGGTCCCGATGATCGGGACCCGGCGCGTGTGTGGGACGGCCGCCGGGATCGCGCCCAGGCTGATCCATTGGACGACGCCGAGCCGTCCGGCCAGGTCGATGACATCGGCCGTGAAGGCGCGCCAGCGGTAGTCCGGCTCGGGTCCGACCAGGACGAGCAGGTCGCGTTCGTCGAGGCGCGTCCGGCGCAGGAGGAGCTCGGGCCAGGTCAGCTCGGTCAGCCGCCCGTCGACGATCTCGAGCGGCGGACGTCGGGCGCGATAATCGAACAGCCGGTCGGCATCGAACGTCGCCACCGTCGCCCCTTCATCGGCCAGGATCCCGAGCGCGGTCGTCGCCGCGGACCCGGCATCGACCCAGCCGTCGAAGGCGGCCAGGAGGACCGGCGCGATCAGGTCGCCCGGGTCACCGAGCGTGTACAGGCTCACCCGCGAAGGATAGGCGACGGGCCCAGCGGACCGTCGCTCCGCCGACCTCGGGTACACTCGTTCGAACGCACCCCCTGTCGGTGTAGCGAAAGGACGGACCGTGGCGAGGCATTCCAAGTTCGAGCGCGAGCGCCGCACCGCCGAGACCGAGCGGGTCAAGCAGATCGAAGCCGCGTGGATTGGAAGCCTGCCGACCGCGACCGCCAAGGCGTTCGCCGAGTCCGTCGCCGCCGCCCGGGCCCGCGGGCCCGAGGAGAAGCGGCCCGACATGGCGCCCGGCACCGCGCCGCGACCGCCCCGTCCGGGTCACGAGCCCAAGCCGCCGAAGGACGAGCGCCCCCGCCGCTCGAACCGCGACTAGGCCGAGCCACTCAACCCGGCCGTGGCCTCCAACGACTACCACTTCGTCACGGTCTGGAAGATCCCGGGCACTCCCGAGGAGATCACCGAGGTCCTGGGCGATGCCCCGGCGCTCGCCCGCTGGTGGCCGTCGGTCTACCTCACGGTCAGCCAGACGGCCCCGGGCGACGCCAACGGTGTCGGCAAGGTCGTCGACCTGTGGACGAAGGGCTTCCTGCCGTACACGCTTCGGTGGCGCTTCACGGTCATCGAATCCAAGCCGCCGACCGGTTTCAAGCTCGCGGCCGACGGTGACTTCGTCGGTCGCGGGATCTGGACGCTGCGGCGCGAGTCAAGCCCCGGCGACCCGGGCGGGCCCCTGACGACCGTGACCTACGACTGGACCGTGATCGCCGAGAAGGGGATCCTCAAGAACCTGTCGCAGATCATGAAGCCGATCTTCAGGGCTAATCACCACTGGGCGATGGCCCGCGGCGAGGAGAGTCTCAAGCTGGAGCTCGCCCGCCGCCATGCGGTCAGCGACCCGACCATCAGCGCCGCGATCCCGTCTCCGCCCGGACCGATCTTCCCGCACAACGTGCGCCGGCTGCGGCACGGCTGACCGGCCGCACGCCGCCCTCCTCGATGGTCAGGGCGAGGGCGACGTGACGGGCGTCGCGGATCCGGTGGCCTTGGGCGACGCGGACGAGCGGGGTGCGGCCGAAGCGCCCGGTGCTCCCGGGATGGGTAGAACCTTGAGCGCCGCGGTCGCGA
Source organism: Candidatus Limnocylindrales bacterium (assembly GCA_038319665.1). Taxonomy (GTDB): domain Bacteria; phylum Chloroflexota; class Limnocylindria; order Limnocylindrales; family CSP1-4; genus SPCO01. The sequence continues at coordinate 4,537 of JBBQDL010000007.1, read as the reverse complement.
TCGATTCATCGCTCGTATAGATCTCGTAGACGACCGTCCCGCGGACGTACAGATAACTGAACGGGTAGTCCGCACCGTCGTCGCCCTTCAAGACGTCCTTGCCGTCGAGCGTCACGTTGCTGATCTTGACTTCCGGGGCGAGCGCCTTCCAGCCCTGGACCAACGCGTCGCGAAGCGCGTTCGCGTCGACGCCGACCACTCGGTAGACACCGACGCTGATGTCGATCGCCGAGGCGGGGTCGGAGGCGAACGCGTACTGGAGATCCTTCGCGGTCTTCGAGGCTCCGGTCAGGAACGTCGTCATCGCGGTGCTCCACTCGTCGCCGCCGATCAGGCCGTCGTCGCCGGTCACGCTCTGGGCGTCCAGCGCGGTGCCGTTCACGGTTGCGGGCAGGAACGCCTCGAGCTCGGGCACGTCATGCGTCGGGGTGGCAGGCGGGATGCTGGCGTTCGGGTCGGTGGCGTTAGGGTCGATGGACGCGACGGCAGCCCCGGGGGTCGAGGGACTGCGCATGGCCAGCACCGCGACGGTCGTCCAGCCTGCGGTCGCCGCGATGAGCGCCACGATCGCCAGGCCTTGCCAGAAGTTGGAACCGCCCCTCGCGGGCGGGGCCGGGCGTTGGACTGGCTCGACCTTGCCTGGGGGCACGCGACGCGATTGGGTACCTCGTTCCCGCACGATTCCTCCTGCTCCCCGGCCGGACCTGGCCTGCACCGGCCAGCGTGTGTGCCCATCGTGAGAAGCGGCTGAGAGGCCGCTGGTACGGCACCGCGATGGACGGGCCGCGCCTTTCGGTTTCGTGGCATTGTCCCCCAAGGGGTGGCGCGACGTCCGGAACCGCTCCTAGACTGGCCGACGACCCGGGCTCGCCCTTTGTCAGCTGATCGTCGAGGCCCTCGGTGGCCGGCTCTGGGCGCGACCGCGCGATGGTGGCGGCGCCGAGGTCGGATCCTCGATGCCCATTCCCACCGAGGCGCTCGAAGCGAACGTCGTCCCCGGCTGACCGCCGCTCAGTCGCGCGCCGGCCAGGTGGGCGGCAGCGCCGGCCGACTCGGGAGGGCGTCCCAATCCGCGCGGACCGGCGCGAAGATATCGATGACGACCGCGCCGGCCGGACCCACGCTCACCTGGTGTGGCGTGTCGGACGGGATGCGCCACGTGCCGCCGGGACCGAGCTGGCGGACCTCGTCCCCGATGGTGAAGGTGAGCGTCCCGGTGATGACCATCCCGACCTGCTCGTTCTCGTGACGGTGACCGGGCACGATCGAGTCCGGCGCGAGCTCGACCAGCGCGAGGGTGACCCGTTCGCCGTCGATCTTCCGGGCCGTGACGCTCTCGCCCCAGACATCGATCACGGGCATCGTGACGATATCGACCAGGTTGCTCACCCTCTCCTCCTTCGCGCGCGGCCCCCGATGATAGGGCTGCGGATGGGGGCTTGGGCGACGCCATCCAGTCGGAGGCGACACGCGTGACGCGAAGGAAGCGCACGATCCCCGTCACGAGGCCAACCCGGGAGCAGACGCCGGGCTCAGACGTCGGCGGGCAGGTCGCCCCGTCGGGTCCGAGGTCGCTCGGCGATCGGTGTGGCGCAGATCCCGGCGTCGGGCGGGAGTGGCGGCGGGGCGCCGGCGAAGGTCGGGCGTGGCCGTCCGCCGACCGCGCGTTCAAGGTCGAAGGCGTAGCCGAGCAGCTTCGGCTCGTCGAGAAAGCCGGCGTACAGCCATACGCCGCCGGGCCGACCATCATCCGTCATGCCGGTCGGGATCGAGATGCTCGGATAGCCCGAGACGGCCGCCGGCGAGGAATCGCCGTAGGCGGGCGCCATGATGGCGTCGAGCCTGCCGTCGGCCAGGATCCGATCGATCCCGTCGAGGCGCGTCACCCGCACGCAGAGCGCCCGGGCGTCGCGATAAGCCGGGTCGTCGAGCCCGGTGGTCTCATCGGCCACGTGGAACAGCTCCTGGCCGAAGAACCGCAATTCCTCGTCGCAGTGCTCGTCGTTGAAGGCGATCACATCGCCGAGCGAACGGAGCGTGGTGCGGCGGACGCCCGCGAGATACGCCGCGAGGTCCACCTTGAACTCGGTGAACAGGACGGTCAGCTCGGCCTCGGAGATGGTCTTGGTGGCGGGCGGGACGATCGGATCGACGAGCGTCGCGCCGAGCGAGGTCATCATCTCGAAGGCCCGTTCGGCGACTGCGTTGAGTCCGGAGTCGGCCGACTCATCGCCTGAGAAGAGACGCCGGTCGATCCCGATCCGCGCCCCGCGCAGGGCGCCCGGTCGGAGCGCCGCGACGTGGTCACGCGGGAGCCGGCGCCCCGCGACGGGCCCGAACGGCGAGCGCAACGCGTCGAGCGTGATCGCGACGTCGGTCACGGTCCGGCCCATCGGCCCGGCCGTGTCCTGGCTGTGCGAGATCGGGATCATCCCGTCCTGCGAGACCAGCCCGACCGTCGGCTTGAGCCCGACGATCGCATTGCGGGCGGCCGGGCAGACGATCGAGCCGTCGGTCTCGGACCCGATCGCGACGGCGCACAGGTTGGCGGCCGGCGCGACCGCCGACCCGGAGCTCGACCCGCATGGATCCCTGGCGAGGTCGTACGGGTTTCGCGTGAACCCGCCGCGAGCGCTCCAGCCGTTGAGGTAGAGGTCGACCTCCTTGACCGCGGGCGGGACGAGCCCGCGGAAGTTGGCCCACTCGGACAGGTTGGCCTTGCCGAGGATGACCGCCCCGGCCAACCTCAGCCGGGCGACCAGCGTCGCGTCGCGGCGGACCCGGCTGCCGACGAGGGCCAGCGAACCGGCGGTGGTCTCCATCTCGTCATTGGTCCCGATGTTGTCCTTGAGCAGGATCGGGATCCCGTGTAGCGGACCGCGTGCCCGGCCGGCTCGGCGTTCTGCATCGCGGCGATCGGCGATCGCCGGCGCCTCGGGGTTCGTCTCGATGACGGCGTGGAGGAGGGGATCGAGTCGTTCGATGCGCCGGAGATACGCCTCGGTCAGCTCGCCCGAGCTGAAGGCGCCCGACGCCATCGAAGCCCCGAGCTCGAGGATCGAGGCTTCGAACCATGGCGCCGCCGCATCGGCGTCCGGACCTGGCTCCATCTGCGTGTCGATGGCGCCATGGTAGCGATGCGGCGGACCGCTGCGAGCTAGCCGTTACGCAGGATCATGAATGGGTTCTGGAGCGGATGGCGGCCGGCGCGGCCGATCCAGATCCGGCCGGTCGGCAACTTCACCCCGGCCATCGAGCCCCCGAAGGTGAGGCGGGTGGCGCACGCGGTCCGGAAGTCGAGCCCGTCGATGCGGCCGTAGTTCCGAACGCGATAGGTGAGCGTCTTGTGGTCGGAGCTGAGGGCGAAGGTGTCACCCCGTTCGAGCCGGTAGGGCGTCACCGACAGGGGCGTATTGGAGACGATCCGCCCGGTGAAGATGAGCCTGCTCGAGCTCGCGTGGGTGAAGCGGATGTGCCAGCCGGTCGCGTTGTGCCAGATGTAGTCACCGGCTCGGGCTCCGGCCTTGAAGGTGACCGGCTGGCCCTGGGCGGCGAGCGGCCAGCGCCCCTCATCGCAGGTCGTGGTGGTGGTCGTGGTTGCCGATGTCGCCGCGAACGTCGCGGCCGGGACGACCAGAGCGCCACCGATGGCACTAAGGCTGAGGACCGTGCTCAGGACGAGGCGTCGGCCGGTGTGTCGCATGATCGGACTCCTTGGTGCGGGGTCTTGATGCCGTTCCGGCCACCATGGCGACGTGCTGTGAAGAGCGGGTTAAGGCAGGACCCGGACATGGAACGACCCGGGCCGACTGACGACCCGGGTCGAGATCACGCTGGTTCAGGCGGGCCGCTAAGCCCGCACCGAGAGGACTCGATCAGCCGCCGCGCTGGCTGCGGAAGCAATCGCTGCAATAGACCGGCTTGCCGCTGGTCGGGCGGAACGGGACCTGGGCTTCCTTGCGGCAGGACGAGCAGGTCGCGGAGAACATCTCGCGGGGTCCGCGATCGCGCGTGCCGTAGCCGCCGCCACCGTATCCGCCGCTCGAGCCACCGGCGGAATAGCCGCCACCGGCCCCGTAGCCACCGTACGAGCTCCCGCCGCCGTCAGCGTTCCGGGCCGCCTTGCGGCTGGCGCGGCAGGACGGGCAGCGGCGAGGCTCGGTGAAGCCGCGCTGCGCGTAGAAATCCTGCTCGGAAGCGGTGAACACGAATTCCTGCCCGCAGTCCGCACAGGCCAGGTTCTTGTCGTTGTACACGAAAACGAAACTCCTCTCGGTAGCCAACGCGAGCCCATCGGGTTCTCGCCTCAGCCGTGAGAGGAGTCCGAGTCGTGTCGAGCTACAGATCTAGCCGCGGACCCTTCCGCGGCGTTTTCAGGCGGGATGGTACGCGCTTCGCCCACGCTTGCCAATCCCTGAAACTCACGCTCGTTTCGCACGTAGCGGTCGGTGTCAGCCGCCCTCGAAAGGAGCGACCGCGAAGAGGTGCGAGAACTGCTTGCACCAGATGATCGCGCTCTTGAAGTCGGCTGGATCGG
>JBBQDL010000006.1:0-69076 GCA_038319665.1 Candidatus Limnocylindrales bacterium | reverse complement strand
CAGGCGGGCGGGGTCACGCTAGTCGAGTGGCCGGACCGTCTCGGTCCCGCGCTCCCGGCTGAGCGGCTCGACGTCGTCATCGACGGCTCCGGCGACGAGGCCCGCGAGATCACGCTGCGGGCGCACGGGGAGGGCCCGCGCCGCTACCTCGAGGTCGTCCCGTGATCCGCCCCGCCGGCGGCGCCGAGCCGTCGGTCATCCTCGCCATCGACAGCGCGACGACCCGCATCGTCGTGGCGGTCGGTACGCTGAGCGGGAGCCCGATCGAGACGACCGAGTGGCCGGCCGGCTATCGCCACGGCGAGACGCTGCTTCCCGCGATCGACGCCCTCCTTGGTCGCCTCGCGATCAAGCGCGCGAGCCTGGCGGCGATCGTCGTCGGGACCGGCCCCGGAGCGTTCACCGGCCTGCGCGTCGGGATCGCGACCGCGAAGGGACTCGCCCACGCCCTGGCCGTCCCGATCGTCGGGATCTCGACCGCTGACGCGCTCCTCGCAGGCGCCCCGGACGGTGCGCTGCTCCTGCTGCCCGCCGGGCCGTCCGATCGGCTCGTCGCCGGACGGGGGAGACCGGCGAGCCTGGTGATCTCCCGGGAGGAGCCCGCGGTGGAACCGGGCGATCAGCTTGTTGCGGTGGATCTCCCCGGGCGAGCGCCGGCGGATGCGCTCGAGCGCGGGGAAGCGGCACGCGCCCGGCTCGGCGTCGCACTGCTCGAGCTCGGTGCCGCACGCCTGGCCGCCGGCGATGTCGACGATCTCGCCCGGCTCGTCCCCGACTACGTCACGCTGCCGCGCGGGGTCCGGACAGTCGACGGGGAGGTGGCATGGTCGCGCGACCCCCGATGAAGCTGCTCATCGACCCGATGCGTCTCGAGGACCTGCCGGCGGTCCATGCCATCGAGCTGGCGAGCTTCGACGCGCCGTGGCCGCCCGAGGCCTACCGCAACGATCTCGAGACGAACCGGCTGGCGCAGTACCTCGTGGCCCGGATCGGCGACGAGGTGGCCGGCTACGGCGGGATGTGGCTGATGGTCGACGAGGGCCACATCATCACGTTCGCGGTCCACCCCGACTGGCGCCGCCAGCACATCGGCGAGCGGCTCCTCCTCGCCTTCCTCGACCTGGCAGCCGATCGTGGCGCCCACGAGGCGACCCTCGAGGTCCGTCTCTTGAACCTTCCGGCGCGCCGGCTGTACGAGAAATTCGGTTTCCGGCCGGTCGGCCTGCGCCCGCGCTACTACAGCGACAACGGCGAGGACGCGCTGATCATGACGACGCTGCCCCTGGCCGATCCGGCGATGCTCGAGCGGATCGCGCGCCTGCGCGCCGCGGTGGATGCCGCGCCCGCCCCGTCGCGGTCCGGCGCGGAGGACGCGTGAGGCCGTTGCGATGAGCGGCGGACTCACCCTCGCCATCGAATCGTCGTGCGACGAGACCGGGATCGCGCTGATCGAGGATGGGCGACTGATCCGGAGCAACGTCGTAGCCTCCCAGGTCGCCCTCCACGCCCCGTCGGGCGGGATCGTGCCCGAGGTGGCCGCCCGCGCGCATCTGCGCTGGATCGTGCCGGTCCTCGATGAGGCCTGGGCCGACGCGGGCGCTTCGTGGGACGCCATCGAATCGGTCGCGGTCACCTACGGCCCGGGTCTGGCCGGCTCGCTTCTCGTCGGGGTCAACTTCGCCAAGGCGCTCGCCTGGGTCCACGAGAAGCCGCTCGTCGCGGTCAACCATCTGGAGGGCCACGTCTATGCCGCCTGGCTACGCGACCCGGGCGAAGCGGAGCGACCCGACCCCGTCTTCCCGCTGGTGGCGCTCGTCGTCTCAGGCGGTCACACGTTCATCACCGAGATGCGTGACCACCTGACCTACCGTCTGATCGGGGCGACCCTCGACGACGCTGCCGGTGAGGCCTTCGACAAGGTCGGACGGCTGCTCGGGCTCGGCTACCCCGGCGGCCCGGCGATCGGGAAGGCGGCCGAGGCGGCGACCCATCACGACCGGGTCTTCCCGCGCGCCTGGCTGGGCGACTCGTACGACCTCAGCTTCTCCGGTCTGAAGACGGCGGCGCGGCGGATCGTCACCGAGGCACGAGCTGATGCCGGTCTGGCGGACCGGCCGGACGCACCGCTCCCCGACGACGTGGTCGCCGAGCTGGCGTGGGGGTTCCAGGACGCGGTCGTCGACGTCCTGACCACGAAGACCATCCGCGCGGCGACTGCCGTCGGTGCGCGCTCGATCGTGATGGGCGGTGGGGTAGCGGCCAACAGCGCGCTCCGGGCCCGGCTGGCCGGCGAGGCGGAGGCGCTCGACCTGCCGCTCGTCGTGCCGCGACCCGCCCTGTGCACGGACAACGGGGCGATGATCGGGGCTGCGGGCGCGCGTCGCTTCTCGGCCGGCGAGCGCGCCGGGCTCGACCTGGATGCGCGACCGTCACTGCCACTGGCCGCGCGGTGAACCGGACCTGCCGGTTGCCCCGGTGAACACGCCCGCCGCGCCGCGTATCGATCCCGAGGCGATCCGGGCCACCCTCCGGTCGGCCGGCCTGCGCGCGCGCCACAGCCTCTCGCAGAACTTCCTCGCCGACCCCGACGTCCTCGAGGCGATCCTCGCCGAGGCTGACCCGGGGCCTGGCCGGCGGGTCCTCGAGATCGGTCCGGGCCTTGGCCTGCTGACCGCCGGCCTTCTGGCCGGCGGGGCCGACGTCACGGCGGTCGAGCTCGATCGTGGGCTCGCGGCGTTTCTGCGCGAGCGGTTCGATGGCGTCGAGACACTGCGGATCATCGAGGGCGACGCGCTCGACCTGGATATGGTCCATCTCATCCCGCCGCCGTACGACGTCGTGGCGAACCTGCCGTACCACATCACCAGCCCGATCCTGCACGCGCTCCTCGGCGCGCCGCCCAGGCCGGAGCGCCTCGTCCTGATGGTCCAGCTGGAGGTCGCCGAACGGATCGCGGCGCCGCCCGGGAGGATGAGCTACCTCTCAGTCTTCGTCCAGTACCACGCCCGTGTCCGGATCGCCTTCACGGTCCCGGCCGCCGCCTTCGAACCCGAGCCCGCCGTGGAATCCGCCGTCATCGTCGTCGAGCCCTACGCCGCCGACGATCGCCTCGACCCGGCGACAGAGGACGAGCTGTGGCGGCTCGTGCAGGCCGCCTTCCGCGAGCGTCGGAAGATGATCCACAACGTCCTGTCGCGCCAGCTTCCGCTCGATGCCGGACGCGTGACGGGCGCCCTCGCCACCGCGGGCATCGCGCCGGACCGGCGACCGCAGACCCTGGCGGTCGGGGAATGGCTGGCGTTGCACGAGGTGCTCGGGCCGATCGGTCCCGACGGTCGCGGGCGTCGTGTGGCCCCGGCAGAAGCCGACGCCGAGACCGGGACCGAGGGTCCCCGATGACCGACCCGCTCCGCCGGCTCTCCCCGGTCGTTCGGCTCGCTCCCGCGAAGCTCAACCTGACCCTGGCCGTCGTCGGGCGCCGCGACGATGGCTACCACACCCTGCACTCGGTCTTCGTCCCGCTCTCCCTTGCCGATCGGCTCAGCCTGGCCCCGACGGGCGGCGATCGCGACACCCTGCACGTGACGGGTCTCGACGCCGGACCGCCCGCCGCCAATCTTGTCCTCCGGGCCCTGGCGGCCGCTCGCGCGGCCGTCGGTGGCGGCTGGCCGGGTGGCCCCGGACCCGCCCCGGCACTTGCCGCTCGGCTCGAGAAGCGGATCCCGGTCGCGGCCGGGCTGGCGGGTGGCTCCTCCGACGCCGCGGCGACCGTGGACGGCGCCCTGGAAGCCTGGGGCGCGGAGCTGGACTATCATGCGCGGCTCGCCGTGGCAGCTCGCCTCGGTTCGGACGTGCCGTTCTTCCTGGCCGCCGGCCCGGCCCTCGTGGAGGGCCGCGGCGAGCAGGTCGCCCCGCTCGGCGGGCTCCGCGGCACCCCGGGCGTCGTGCTCGTCACGCCGGTCGTCGCCGTCCCGACGCCCGACGTCTTCGCAGCGTTCGATGCCATCCGGACGCACGGGGACGGCGCCGTCCGGCTCTCGTCGGCCCATCTCGCCGAGGAGTTGCGCAACGGGTTGACCGCGGCGAACTTGGTGGCCCGGGCGGGGGTGCTCGCCTCGGCCAACGACCTGCTACCGGCCACCTCGCTGGTCGTCCCGGCCCTCGTCCCGTTCAAGCGCGCCCTGAGCCGGTTGCTCAAGCGACCGATCGGCCTGTCGGGCTCGGGCCCGACGCTGTGGGCCCTCTATGATTCAGCGTCGGAGGCCGCGCTCGCCGCCGACGTCGTCCGTGCCGCCCTGCGAGACGGCTCGATGGCCGCGCCCGGGTCGGGCGAACCATTCGTGACCGCCAGCACCATCCTTGGAGCCAGCCAGCAGGGGAGGGAACCATGACCCGCCGCGCCATCTCGACCGCGGGTGCGCCCGCGGCGATCGGCCCGTATAGCCAGGGCATCGTCGCCGACGGCTTCCTGTTCAGTGCCGGCCAGGCCGCCCTGGACCCGGCGACCGCCGCCCTCGTCGAGGGCGGTATCGAGCCCGAGACCGAACGGGTGATGTCCAACCTGACCGCGGTCCTCGATGCGGCCGGTTGCACTTGGGCCGACGTGGTCAAGACGACGATCTTCCTGATCGACATGGGCGACTTCGCGACGGTGAACGCGATCTACGGCCGGTTCGTCGGCGACCCGCCGCCGGCACGCTCGACGGTCGGCGTGGCGGCCCTGCCCAAAGGCGCGCGGGTCGAGATCGAGGTCATCGCCAGGCTCGGTTGACACCCCTCACGAGGCACCCCTACGATGCCCCGACCCACTGATGACTGCTGACTCCGAGTACCGCTCCGCGACCCCGGTCCGACGGCGCCGCCCCTCGTGAACCCCCCAAGTCCCGCGCCGACGACCGGCACGGTCGCTGTCGTGCTGGCGGCCGGCCTCGGGACCCGGATGAAGTCGATACTGCCCAAAGTCCTCCACCCATTGTGCGGTCGGCCGATGCTGGCCTACGTCCTCGACGCCTGGGCGAGTACCGAAGGCGGCCGTTCCGGGGGTGGCCGACCCCTCGTCGTCTACTCACCGGGGGTCGCCGCGCTCCGGGATGTCTTCGCCGACCGGGCGGACTTCGCGCTCCAGGCCGAGCCGCGCGGGACAGGCGATGCGCTCGCCGCAGCGCTCTTCGCCATCGCCGACGACGCGACCGAGATCCTCGTCCTGTCGGGCGATGTCCCACTGGTGACTGGCGCCGACCTCGATGCCATCCTCGACGCACGCCGGGAGGACGACGCGGCGATCGCCCTGGCGAGCGTCTACGCGGCCGAGCCGGCCGAGCTCGGGCGCGTCATCAGAGGTGACTTCGGGACGGTCGAGCGGATCGTCGAGGCCCGAGATGCCACACCTGACGAGCTCGCCGGGAACGAGGTCAACGCGGGGGTCTACGCCTTCGATGCCGCCTGGCTCCGTCGCCGGATCGGCGCGCTGACGACATCCGCCGCGACCGGCGAGCTATACCTGACCGACCTCGTGGCGCTTGCCCGGGAGGACGGCCGCCTGGTCAGCGCGGTCGCCTTCGACGACGACGGGCGGTTCGGTGGCATCAACGACCGCGCGCAGCTCGCCGCCTCCGAATGGAACCTGCGAGTCAGGCTCAACGAGGCCCACATGCGGGCCGGGGTCACGATGCGGGACCCCTCGACGGCCTACCTCGACTGGTCGGTCGAGCTGGGCGCCGACGTCACGCTCGAGGCGAACGTCATCCTGCGCGGCGCGACGACGGTCGGCAAGGGTTCCGTCATCGGGGCGGGGAGCCAGCTGATCGATTCGACGATCGGCTCCAACGCAAGCGTCTGGGCGAGCATCGTCGAGTCGGCGGTCGTCGAGGACGATGCGAGCGTCGGGCCGTATAGCCACCTGCGACCAGGCACGGTGGTCGGACGCGGCGCCCAGGTCGGCAACTATGCCGAGCTCAAGAACACGCACCTCGGCGCGGGCTCCCGCCAGCACCACATGAGCTATCTCGGCGACGCCCGGGTCGGCGCCGGGGTCAACATCGGCGCCGGCGCCATCACGGCCAACTACGACGGAACGATCAAGCACCCGACGACGATCGGCGACGGCGCGTTCATCGGCGTGGACACGATGCTGGTCGCCCCGATCGAGGTCGGGGAGGGGGCGCGAACCGGTGCGGGTGCGGTCGTCACGCGGGACGTCCCCGCCGGCAAGCTGGCAGTCGGCGTCCCGGCCCGGATCCGCGAACCGCGGGTGAAACCCATCGCGGCGCCTCCGGCCGACGCGCCCCCCCGACACGAAGCCACCCCCGAGGACCCGGCGAGCTAGCGATGCAGACCATCATCCAGCTGCTCGTCATCGTCATCCTCACCTTCTTCGAGGCCATCTTCGTGGCCTCCGAGATCGCCCTCGTGACGATGCGCCGGACCCGGATCGAACAACTCGCCGATGACGGCGATCGGGCCGCTCGTCGAGTCAAGCGCCTGGTCGCGCAGCCAGGCCGCTTCCTGGCGGTCACCCAGATCGGCCTGACGTTCCTCGGCTTCCTGGCCTCGGCCTATGCCGCGGTCAACCTGGTGGCCAGCCTCCAGACCGCGTTCGAGTCGACCGGCCTGCAATTCCTCAAGGACTCCGCGCAGCCGCTCGCGCTCATCATCGTGACGCTCCTCCTGAGCCTCTTCACCATCGTCTTCGGCGAGCTCGTGCCAAAGAGCCTGGCCCTCGCCCATACGGAACGCTTTGCGCTCACCCTCAGTGGCTTCATCGAGGTGCTCCTGCGCATTCTCGGGCCGCTCGTCGCGGTGCTGACGGCGGTCACGACCAGCGTCGCCGGGATGCTCGGAGCCGGCGACCAGGCACAGGGCGTGATGAGCACGGAAGAGCTGTCGATCCTCGTCGAGCGCGGCGGCGAACAGGGCATCCTCGAGGCCGAGGAGGAGCAGATGATCCAGGCGGTCATCGAGCTCGGCGACCAGCGCATCCACGAGGTCATGGTCCCGCGCATCGCGATGGTCACCCTGCCTGCCGACGCGTCGATGGAGGAGGCGATCGATACGGTCATCGAGGAGGGCCACAGCCGGATCCCCGTCTACGAGACGACCATCGACGAGATCATCGGGATCCTGTACGCCAAGGACCTCCTGCCCTTCCTGAAGGGCTCGGCGGCGGAGCGCCCGTCGCTCCGCTCGATCCTGCGGACGCCCGTCTTCGTCCCCGAGTCGATGAGCGTCGACGACCTGCTCCACGAGTTCCAGCGGCGCAAGGTCCACCTCGCGATCGTGCTCGACGAGTACGGCGGGACGGCCGGGCTGGTGACCATCGAGGACCTCCTCGAGGAGATCGTCGGCGAGATCCAGGACGAATACGACGAGGAGGAGCCGCTCATCGTCCGCCTCTCCGAGGATGAGGCGCGGGTCGACGGCCGAGCCGATGTCGACGACCTGGCCGACCTGTTCGACACGAATCTCGGGCTCGAGGACGCCGACGAGTACGACACGGTGGGCGGGCTCATCTACCACCGCATCGGCGGCGTCCCGAAACCCGGTGACCAGATCCCGGTGGATGGCCTGACGCTGACGGTCGAGACGATCGACGGCCGGCGCGTCGGCAAGGTCCTCGTCGTTCGCGACCGCGAGAGCGGTGCCCCGGAGGACGACGAGGCCGATCGCTAGGAGCGCCTATACGCCGATCATCGGTGGGTCGCCGCTCGTGGCGGTCGGGAGCGGGCGATAGGGCAGTAGCCACGGCCGCCGTGCTCGACATTCCGCTCGGTAATGAGAATCCCGCCGCGCACGCTCGGTCAGGCCACCAAACCCTCAGAGATCGTCCGTGGCCACGCTTGTTCGAGCCGATCTTCATCACTCAGCGGAATATCGAGACGCCCGGCCACGCGGGCGACAGTCAGTGGCCCCGATATCGGGCCGGTTGATGAGATCGCGGTCAACCACGCCTGGCCATCGATCGAACCTGCGCGAATGGTTGATCGGCGACGCTCGTTGAGCATCGTTCTGATCAGCCAGCCTGATACTCCAGGACGCCACTGTCTGCCGGTACGCCCGGGTGCCGCATCCCGCATGACCCTCGCCCGTAGGGACCTAGGCGCTGATGACCGAGACGATGATCTCCTCGAGACGGGCGCGCGCTTCGGGCGACACGACGCCGGCAGCGTCGAGCTCGGCGAGCGCCTCGTCGCGATAGCGGTGGGCCTCGTCGCGTGTGTACTCGCGGGCGCCGGAGCGCTCGAGGATAGCGACCACCTCGGTCACCTCGGCGGCGCTCGGCTCCCCGTTCGCGTACACGGCTCGAAGCCGCTCGCGGTCCTCGGGACCCGCCTGCTCCCAGGCGTAGATCACGGGGAGCGTCTTCTTGCGGTGCGCGACGTCCGACGGTTCCTTGCCGGTCGCCCGTTCCGGGCCCCAGATCCCGAGCAGGTCGTCGTTCAGCTGGAACGCGAGCCCGAGAGCCCAGCCGAACCCGCGATAGCGCGCGATGACCTCCTCGTCGGTCGTGGCCAGGAGCGCCCCGGCCTCGATCGAGGCGGCGATGAGCGCCGCGGTCTTGCGGCCGATCATGTCGAAGTAGAGATCGACGCTCATCAGCTCGTCCGACGCGCTCATCGCGATGTCGAGGTACTGGCCCTCGCACAGCGCCAGGCAGGTCTCGTCGTACAGGCGCATGAGCCGCAGGACCGTGGCGTCGGGGAAGCCGAGATCGGTCAGACGGTGGAGCGCGATGCGCGACAGGCTGAACATCGTGTCGCCCGTGTTGATCGCTTGCGGGATGCCGTGCAGCGCCCAGAGTGTCGGCCGGTGGCGTCGCTCGACATCGCCGTCCTCGATGTCGTCGTGGACGAGGGAGAAGTTGTGACCGAGCTCGACCGCGGCCGCCCCGGGCAGCGCTCGCTGGTGTTCGCCCGTGATGCTGGCGTAGGCGAGGAGGCCGAGCAGCGGGCGCATGCGCTTGCCGCCCGAGGCACCCGAGCCGTCCAGCGCCAGGTGATAGCGGACCATCTCGTACAGCCCGTGGGTCGACGGATCGCGATCCTGCACGAGGCGGACGATCTCGCTCTCGGTGTCGGCGATGAGCGCGGCGATGTCGATGTCTTCGGTCGTCGTCATGCTGTGGCCGAGTGTACACGAAACGTGTACCGCGCAGGTAGCCTGATTGCCCGGCCGGCGGGTCGAGAAAACGACGCCGGGGCGGGGGACGCGACCGCACCGGCGTCTATCGATGTCTTCGTCGGCGGCGCCGGATCGGATCACTCGCGCATGGACGACCGGTGGTACCGTCGCGACGATGCCCATCCCGCGCCGCTACACGACCGACGCCATCGTGCTGTCGCGTTTCGATCTCGGCGAGGCCGACCGCGTCCTCACCCTCATCACGCCCGGGATCGGCAAGCTCAAGGCGATCGCCAAGGGCGTCCGTCGCCCGACCTCGCGGCTTGGTGGCAGCCTCGAGCCGTTCGCCGAGCTGACCGTCGCGCTGGCGCGGGGCCGGACCTTCGACGTGGTCACCCAGGTGAGCGTCGGTCACGCCTGGCTCAACCTGCGCGATTCGCTCGAATCGGCAGCGACCGCGTGGTACCTCGCTGAGCTCGCGGACCGCTCGCTCGAGGAGCGGCACGCCGCCGAGCCGCTGTACACGCTCCTTCGCCGCGCGTACGAGCTGCTCGACGCGCAGATGGCCCCTGGCCGGGTCGCCCGCTGGTACGAGATGCACCTGCTCGACGAGCTCGGGCAGCGTCCCGAGGTCGACCGCTGCGTCGAATGCGACCGGGTCCTGGAGGCCGATGAGCGCTTCCGCTGGGTCCCGCCGCTGGGCGGGGTCCTGTGCGAGCGGTGCCCCGGGCCGCCACACGACCGAACGGGGATCTCGCTCGAGGCGCTGAAGCTGCTCAAGGCCTACCAGCGGCTCGACATCGAGGCGATCGCGGGGCTCCGGCTCGCCCCCGCCATCGAACGCGAGACCGAGGCGGCGCTGCGCGACTTCGTGCGGACGGCGCTCGAGCGCGAGGCACGTTCGCTGGCGTTCCTCGATGAGGTCAGGTTGCCGCATTGATCGCCGTCGAGTGAGGCGCCGGGTCGGTGTCGCGCTCGCGGCCGGTGCCGCGGGCGCCGCGACGGCGCTCGGAGCGCGCGTCGCCGGTCGCGCCCTCGTCGGGCGCACCGAGGCGCGGCTGTGCTCGACCCGGAATGCGCCGCCGTATGCGGCCTCGGATCGGGCGCGGACGCTCCACGAGCGGCTCTGGATCGCCGACCTTCACGCCGATTCGCTGCTGTGGGGCCGGGACCTCCTTCGCCGGGCGGACCGCGGCCACGTCGACGTCCCTCGTCTGATCGAGGGCAATGTCGCGCTCCAGGTCCTGGCGGTCACGACCAAGTCGCCGCGCCACCTGAACATCGAGCGGAACGATGATCGGAGCGACGATGTCGTGCTGCTCGCCATCGCCCTCGGCTGGCCACCCGCGACTTGGCGACGGCTCCTCCCGCGCGCCCTTCATCTCGCCGCGCGCGCCGACGTCATGGCGGCCCGCTCCGACGGCCGGTTCACCATCATTCGCTCGAAGGCGGATCTGGCGGGGTACGCGACGGCTCGGCGCGAGCGGTCGGCCATCACGGCCGGCCTCCTCTCGATCGAAGGCGCGCACGCGCTCGACGGCGACCCGGCGAACGTGGAGGTCGTGGCGGACGCGGGCTTCCGGATGATGTCGCCGAGTCATTTCTTCGACAACGCGTTCGGTGGCTCCGCGCACGGCATCGCCAAGGGCGGCCTGACCGACGCGGGTCGCGAGATGGTGGAGCGGATGGAGGCCCGCCGGATGCTGGTCGACGTCGCGCATGCCTCGGCGGCGACAGTCGACGACGTCCTCGCCATGGCGAACCGGCCGGTCGTCGCGTCGCACACGGGGCTGCGCGGGGCCTGCGACAACGCGCGCAACCTGGCCGATGCCCAGGCGCGCGGGATCGCCGGGACGGGCGGGGTCGTCGGGGTCGGGTTCTGGCCGACGGCCTGCGGCGGCGAGGACGTCGCCGCCATCGTGCGCTCGATCCGGTATGCCGTCGGCGTCGCCGGGATCGAGCACGTCGCGCTGGGGTCCGATTTCGATGGCGCCGTCCCCGAACCATTCGATGCGACCGGGCTCGTGCTGCTGACCGAGGCGCTCCTCGACGCCAGTTTCGCGGATGACGACATCTCGAAGATCATGGGCGGGAACGTCCGGCGCTTGCTCGCGGATGTCCTGCCGGCGGATCCAGCGACGTCCCTGCCCCCGCTCAGATAAGCGGCGCGATGAGCGCGGCCGCTCGCGCCGCTCCGTCCGTCTCGACCGGCCGGTAGTCGACCGCCCGGTCGATCTCGGTCCCGATCGCCTCGGCGATGACATCCGGCGGCGACGCGTCGTACTCCATGTACCGGCCAGCCCCATACCGGTCGAGCCGGTGGCGCACATGCCGGTTTTGCTCGAAATGGTCGCGCAACGGGAAGTACAGGAACGGTCGTCGAGCGGCCGCCAGCTCCATCGTCGTCGTCAGGCCGCCCTGCACGACGGCGAGGTCGCAGGCCGCCAGGTGGCGGTAGAGGTCGGGGACGAAGGCGCGCACTTCCACGCCGGTGGGCGCGCCGAGGACGGTCGGGTCGATCCGGGGTCCGGCGATCGCGATCATCCGCAGCCCGTTCACACGCCGGGCCGCCTCCGGGTAGCTGGCGATCACCCGGCGGAGGAGCGCCTCGCCGACGCCCGAACCGCCGACGGTGACGATGACGATGCGCTCGTCGGGGTGGTAGCCGAGCTCCGTGCGGAGCTCCTCTCGGCGTTCGATGAGCGAGCGCGGATCGAACCCCGTGACATAGCCGCTGAAGGCGTAATGCCGCTCCGTCCAGTCGCGGATCGATGGCAGCCCAGGGCCGAAGTCGTCGAGCACGATGTCGTCGGGCTCGCCGACGAAGATCGCCCGATCGCGGAGTCGTGGGAAGCGCTCGACGTGCTCGATCATCTCGGCGTTGTAGTCGGCCGTCAGGAAGGCCTCGCGCTCGCCGCCGGACGGCATCGGCAGCCAGCCGACGAAGTCGGTCATCCAGGCGAACGCGGTCCGTTTGAGCTCAGGGTTCTCGTGGAGGAAATGATCGACTTCCCAGGCCTCGTCGCCGATGACGAGGTCGTACTCGCCGGCCTCGACGGCGTCGTGAAAGACCATGAAGTTCGCGACGAGGATCTCGTCCATCCTGCGGATGGCCTGGAACGCGTTCAGGTTGTGCTCGGACGATTCGGCCGTGATGTGCGCGGATTCCGAGGCGAGCTCGGCGCTGAGCGGGTGGACACGCTCGCCGCGCGCCTCCAGCACGGCCGTGACCGGGTGCTGGGCCAGCCAGTCGATCTCGAGGTCGGGGTGCAGGATCCGGAGCTCGTCGGCGATGGCCACATCGCGCTGGGCGTGACCGAGACCGATGGGGGAGGAGATGTACAGAGCGCGACGCCGGCGGGCCAGCGAACGGGTCCACGTTCGGGCGGCCTTCGTCGGCTCGGTCACCGTCGTCGCCGTCGCGGCTGCGGTCATGTCGCCATCCCCTGGACCGATCGGACGAAGTCACGGATCAGCAGGTTCACCAGGACCGGGTCGCGCGCGTTCGGGATGTGGCCGCCAGCGGCGATCATCGCCAACCTGGCGTTCGGGATCGCGTCGGCGAGGCCGATCCCGCGACCCGGACCCGTGACGGCGTCCGCGTCGCCCTGGATCACCAGGGTCGAACAGGCGATCCGGCCGCAGAGCTGCACTGTCGCGGCCTCGTCGAGCCCCTCGGACTCCACGCTGAGGATCAGCGACTCGGGGTCGATCTCGCCGCCCCAGGCGACCGCGTCCTCGATCTGTTTGGTCGAATGCGGTTCCGTGAAGCATCGGCCGAAGAAGAATTCCAGGAAGGCTGGATAGTCCCGACGCCAGGCGAAGCGGTTGTACAGGTCCCAGCCTTCACGGGTCGCGGGCCGGGCATCGAACGCCGTGTTCTGGCGCGCCGGACCGTCGCCGATCGATACGGACGGTGCGATGAAGACCAAGCCGCTCACGCGCTCGGGGTGTTCGGCCGCGAGGATCAGCGAGCGTTGCGCGCCGAGCGAGAGCGAGACGACGACGGCCCGGTCCGTTCCGGTCGCATCCAGCGTCGCCAGCAGGTCGGCGGCGATCTCCGTTTCGGCGTAGGCACGCTCACTCGAGGGTCGGTCGGAGCGGCCATTGCCCGGCGGATCCAGCGTGAGGACGCGGTGCCGCCGCGCAAAGTAGGGGACCTGCGCTTTCCAGATGCGCGAGTGGACGATCGACCAGGTCGGCGCGAACAGCATCGCCGGTTCGCCCTCGCCGGAGACCTCCCAGAACGAGCGGACGCCGTCACGCTCGATGAAGCCGGTGCGGTCGGGTTGGCGGGCGCGACTCGAGTCCGGCGCGGATTGCGCGGACGGCCTGCTCGCGGCGGCCGTCGCGCGGGGCGCCTCAGGCGCGCGGACCATGGCCCGCCGCCCATCGCCACAAGGCCCCGGTGATTCGCCAATCGTCGCCGGTCCTCGCGAGGAGCAGGAATTCGACGTACATCGCCGAATCGACGACCACGCTCGCGATATCGCCTGACACGCAGGCGATATCGATCCGGATCGCCCGGTCGGGGAGGTCGCGCAGGCGTCCCAGCCCTTGTCTTGTCGCCTCGACCATCTCGTCCCTGGTCGACACATCAAGCCGGTCGGACCGGTCGGGGTCCTGGCCGATGGCATGCTTGGCGAGACCGGGATGGAGTGCCCGGTCCATCCGGACCACGTCGCCGTCGTACCAGCCCTCGAAGTAGTCGAGGACGACCGCCTCGATGGCGGCCATTTCGTCCGCCGTGGCCTCGGGCGTCGGCGCAGCCAGCCACGCCTCATTCAACGTCTGGGCCATGTCAGTCTACTGTTCTGTCGCCGAGATCGCGCAGAACGATCCCGATCTTGCGCAATGCCGAGCGGGTCGGCAGGTCGGATTCGGGGATGCCGAGCAGGATGGCCGCCTCAGCGCCCATGAACGGCAGCCCCATGAGGGCCGCGACCTCCTCCGCCGTGAAGGGCCCGAGCCCGCCGCTTCGCTCCTCCTCGCGGCGTGCGACGTCGGTCAGCAGCCGGAACCAGCTGGTGAGGAGCCCACGCACGGGCGTCGCAACGGTGGCGTCGGACCAGCCGGCGGCGATCATCTCCTGGAGGATCCTGACGTACCCCGACTCGAGGTCGGTCTCGAGGAAGTCACAGGCGAGGTCCCATTGGCGCCACAGCGGCTCGTCGCCGGCGTACATGTCCGCCTGGCGTGCGAGGAGACGTTCATTCTCCGCGGCGAGGACCGCGAGGATGAGCTCCTGCTTGGAGCCGAAGTAGTAGTGGATCTGGCTGAGCGGGACGTCGGCCGCGTCGGCGACTCGGCGAGTCACGAGATTCCCATAGCCGTCGGCCAGGAGACATGAGCGAGCCGCCTCGAGGATACGCGCGCGAGTGTCCGCGCTCGTACGGTCTCGGCGCTCGGCGCGAGTCTCCGGTCGAGATTCGGCTGCCATGTCCGAAGCATACGGTCGTCTCTCAGCCATTGAGGACCGCAAGGCCGGCGAGGATGAGCCCGAGGCCGAGCGGATGCCCCAGGCGGCCGCCCCATGGCGCGTTCTTCTCGATCGAGGTGATGACCGCGAGAACGAACATCCAGGCCAGGTTGCCGAGCCCGGCCCCGAACATCACGAGCATCAGCGACCAGCAGCAACCGATACAGAAGACGCCGTGGGCGACCCCCAGGCGGAGCGACTCCACGCGCTCGGAGGTTCCCTGCCAGCGACCCAGGACGAACCCGAGCGGCGAGCGGCACTCGTCAAGGCAGCGATACTTGAGTGGGCTGAACTGGTAGAGCCCGGCCACGGCCAACGTAGTGGCCAGGATGAGTTGCGGGTAGGCCGCCAGCCAGGGGATGGCGTCCACCGAGAGATGGACCAGACGGTCGCCGAGCCACGCGACCAGGCCGAACGTCGACCAAGCCACGAGGTAGCCGACGATGACCAGGCCCACCAGCAAGCCAGGCCGCCGCCGCCGCCCGACCAACGCCCCGAACGTGGCCAGGAGCGGGATCGTCGTCGGCAGCATCGTTGCCACGATCATCAGCGTCCAGCCAACGACGAACAGGCTCGCCTCCAGCAGCCCGCCGAGACCGGCCGGCGTTTCGTGATGGAGGTACCGGCCATAGGGCGAGGCGTCCAGCTGCCAGAGCGCGAGCCAGGCTGCCCCGATCAGCAGACCGATCGGCCCGAGCAGGATCCGCCGGTCGCGGGCGGGCGAGCGTACGTGACCGTAGGCGAACATCAGATCCCACTCGGCTGTCAGGCTGCGAAACGGAAATGACCCTGGAGGGCGTTGTTGCCCTTGCGGTCGACACTGGGCAGACCATGGGGACGCCCGTCGCGGGTGAAGTAGTCGGACTTCGCGACATAGACCGGGGATCCCGGTACGGTCGAGAAGACCGTCTCGGAGAGGATCGTCGGCTTGCCCGTCGCGCCGGTGTACGGGGTGATCTCCGCGTCGGCGATGGCGCCCACCGTGAGCCGGCCACGGCCGCCGTCGACGGTGAAGGTGATCGGTACTCGCTCGACCGAGACGACCTCGCCGATGAGCCCTGCGAGGTCGGCGATCGCGCCGCCGAGTTGCCCGGTGAAGACCTTCAGCAGAAGCGCTTGCTGTTCGTCGGTCGTGCCGTCGTCGACGAAGACTGCCGCCTTCCACGAGGCGGGAGTCAGGACGTTGCCCGGGATATGCACGGACAGGGCGACCGTGCGGCCGCTCACATCGACGCCTTCGATCTCGCCACCGTCGATGTGCCAGGCCAGGGCCGAATCACAGGTGCCGCCGTCCGGGTCTTCGCCCACCCAGCATGGGCAAAGGACGTTGCACGAGCAGACCTCGAGCAGCTTGCCTTCGATCGCGTATGCCATGACGTCGATCCTCCTCTGTTGTTCGGGCGCTCGACCGATATCGGTCGCTCGACCGAATCTAGCGCAGGATCGGCCGATGTCAAGGGCTCTGACGAGATTTCCCGCCCAGCACCGGTGGGCCGCGGCAACGCTCTGCTAGCATCGCGCTCCCAATCCATCGCATCCGGTCGTGCCAGGTCCGGACGCTCCTCGGAGACGTTATCCATGACCCTCCACCCCGGCGACCCGAACGACGTCGCGCCCGCCGTCGCCGAGCTCGACACGATCGTGTCGCTCGCGAAGCGGCGCGGCTTCGTCTTCCCGTCGAGCGAGATCTACGGCGGTATCAACGCGGTCTGGGACTACGGGCCTCTCGGCGTCGAGCTCAAGAACAATGTCAAGCGGGCATGGTGGCGGGCGATGGTCCAGGAGCGCGACGATATCGTCGGGCTCGATGCGGGGATCCTCATGCACCCCCAGGTCTGGGTGACGTCCGGTCACGTCGGCTCGTTCAGTGATCCGCTGGTCGAATGCGGGACCGACCACAAGCGGTTCCGGCTCGACGAGCTGCCCGGCGCCGAGCACCTGACCGCGACCGACCTGGCGGACCCGACCATCGTCGAGCGCCTCGGGCTGCGCTGCCCGGAGGACGGCGGGCCGCTCTCGGCGCCACGGCGGTTCAACCTCATGTTCAAGACGTTCATGGGCCCGGTCGAGGACGAGGCGTCGGTCATCTACCTGCGGCCCGAGACGGCACAGGGCTCGTACGTCAACTTCAAGAACGTGCAGGGCTCCACCCGCAAGAAGCTGCCGTTCGGGATCGCCCAGGTCGGCAAGTCCTTCCGCAACGAGATCAGCCCCGGCAACTTCGTCTTCCGGATGCGCGAGTTCGAGCAGATGGAGATGCAGTACTTCGTCCGCCCGGAGGCCGCGGCCGACGCGTTCGAGCTGTGGTTGCCCAGGCGCCGCGCCTGGTACGAGCAGTTCGGCGTCAACCCCTCGCGGCTGCGCCTGCGGGAGCATGCGCCCGACGAGCTGGCCCACTACGCCAGGAAGGCGGTCGATGTCGAATACCGCTTCCCGTTCGGCTGGAAGGAGCTCGAGGGCGTCCACAACCGGGGCGACTTCGACCTCTCACGTCACAGCGAGGCGTCGGGCGAGAAACTCGAGTACTTCGACCAGGCGACCAACGAGCACATCGTCCCGTGGGTGGTCGAGACGGCGGCCGGCGCGGACCGGGCCGCGTTCACCTTCCTCATCGACGCCTACCGCGAGGAGGAGGTCCGGAGCGAGACGCGCGTCTCGCTCGCCCTCCACCCGCAGCTCGCGCCGTACAAGGTCGCCGTCCTGCCCCTGCTCAAGAAGCGGCCCGAGATCGTCGAGCTGTGCCAACGGATCAAGGACGATCTCAAGCGCCACACGATGGCGGTCTACG
Organism: Candidatus Limnocylindrales bacterium; assembly: GCA_038319665.1. Taxonomy (GTDB): domain Bacteria; phylum Chloroflexota; class Limnocylindria; order Limnocylindrales; family CSP1-4; genus SPCO01. Next base: position 51,692 of record JBBQDL010000006.1, on the reverse strand, counting down.
ACGACACGGCCGCGATCGGGAAGCTCTACCGTCGCCAGGATGAGATCGGCACGCCGTGGTGCGTCACGGTCGACGTCGACTCGCTCGAGGACGGCGCGGTCACGGTCCGCGACCGCGACTCGATGGCGCAGGAGCGGATCCCCGTCGAAGGCATCACCAGGCTCATCCTCGACCGCCTCGAGGCCGCCCAGGCCGGGTAGGGCCGTGGTGGGGCGGGCCGTCTGGCCGCGCGGCCGGCTTACTCGTCGGCGTTGGCGGCCCGGTCGGCGCCCGTCGCGCCGCGCGGCTCCTTGCCCTTGGGCCAGTACAGCTCCTTGTGGACCTGCTCCTCGGGATAGCCCCGCTCGAGGAGCGTCGCCTCCGCCGACAGGATCATGTCCGGGTTGCCACAGATGTAGGCGATCGAATCGGCCGGGGAAAGGCCGAGCTCGTCGAGGACGGGGCCCAGGATCGCCTCGACGCGACCCGTCCGGCCGCCCCACCCCGCGTTGCGCGCGTCGGCTGGCCGCGAGACGGTCGGGATGTAGGTGACCGGATAGGTCCCAGACGCCTGCCAGTCCTCGAGCTCCTCGCGGTAGCCCAGCTCGTCGGCATACGAGACGCCATTCAGGAAGACGACCCGACGCGGCCGGCCATCGATGAGCAGCTGACGCATCATCGCGACGAACGGGGCGTTGCCGGTGCCCGAGGAGATGAAGATGTGCGTCCGCTCGTCGTCGGGCTGGAGCATGAACTTGCCCTTCGGGCCGATCATCCGCATGCCGTGGCCGACCGGCAATCGCCACAGGAGCGGGGTGAACGTCCCGCCCTGGACGAGTCGCACGTAGAACTCGTAGCCGTCCGAGCCGGCGACAGCGGGCGCCGAGGCGACGGAGTAGGGCCGCTGGACGAGCTTGCCCTCGACCATGACCCCGATGGTCATGTACTGGCCGCTCTGGAACGGGGTCGGCTCACCATCGAACCGGACCCAGAAGCAGGCGAGCGAGTCGTTCTCGTCCTGGCGACGGATGAGCCGGGCGTTGTAGACGGGCGCGTCGGGTTCGATGACCCGCGGGTCGGTCGCAAGCTCGGTCATGCATTCGATGGTACCCGGGCGGCCGGCCGTACATCGGCACCCAGGCCGACCCGGACGTGACGAAGCCCGGAGCGCGGGAGGCGCTCCAGGCTTCGTCGTCGGCACCGACCGGAGAGGCAGATCCGCCCCGGTCGCCGAGGGCCTCGGAGATCAGCCGCCGTTATCGCCTGTGCCGCGGCAGGACACCGTCGGGTTCCAACTCGATCCGATCCGGGACGTCGCCGGCGCCGCACTAGACCATGCTCGAGGGATGGTGGCGCTCGCGGAGGGAGCGACCTGGATCGCGCGCATCGCGCTCGAGTCGTCGGTCGACGGCTGGGATCGGCACGGGCGGGCGTGGGAGGCCGCGTGGGCCCGACTCGACCTCGCTCACAGCCTGATCCGCAGCAATCGGTTCGCCGAGGCGGCGACGGTCGCGACCGCGGCGCGGGCGGGGGCGGAGCGTCTTGAGTCGCCCGTCCTCTCGGATCGAGCGGACGTGCTGCTGCGGATGGCGCGTGGCCACTCGGCGGATGACGAACCGTGGCGACCGCTGACGTCTCGCGAGTTCGAGGTGGCGCGACTCGTCGGGGAGGGGCTGACAAAGGCGGAGATCGCCGATACGCTCGGCATCGCGCCGAATACGGCGAGCAGTCACGTGGAACACATCCTCGCCAAGCTCGGCGCGGCGCGTCGGACCGAGATCGCGACCTGGGCGAGCAATGTCGTCCGGTCGCGCCCGGCGCCTGCCACGCCCGAGCGAGTGGAGCACGCGTCGCGCGCCTAGGCTCGCGGACCTCCCCGATCGGAGCCGTGTCAGCCCCGACGGTACAATCAGACGGCTCGATCGATCTCGATCCCGACGCGGCCCGCCCCCGGCCGCCACCCGGAGGAACCCGTCATGACGTCGACCGCCGCTTCCCCCGGCGAGCGCACCCACCGCGCCGCCAAGCGATACATCTACGCCTGGGGAGGTGGACGGGCCGAGGGCGACGCGACGATGCGCGACCTGCTCGGCGGCAAGGGCGCGGGCCTCGCCGAGATGACCAACGCGGGGCTCCCGGTCCCACCCGGCTTCACCATCACGACCGAGGCCTGCAACGACTATTTCACGGCCGGTGAGAAGCTCCCCGACGACCTGTGGGACGACGTCCTCGAGGCCGTCCGCGAAGTCGAGGTGCGGACCGGCAAGCGCTTCGGCAACGCGGCTGACCCGCTGCTCGTCTCGGTACGCTCCGGTGCCAAGTTCTCGATGCCCGGCATGATGGACACCGTTCTCAACCTCGGGCTCAACGAGGAGACGCTGAACGGGCTGGTCGCCCTGACCGGGAACGAGCGATTCGGCTGGGACGCCTACCGGCGCTTCATCCAGATGTTCGGGCGGATCGTGCTGGACGTGAAGCCTGATCGCTTCGATCAGGCGCTCGAGGCGGCCAAGCACGCCCGCGGCGTCCAGCTCGACACCGAGCTCACGGCCGGGGACCTGCAGGCGCTCACCACCGAGTTCAAGCGCATCGTGCGCGAGGACACCGGGCGCGATTTCCCGACCGACCCGTACGAGCAGCTCGACCTCGCCATCAAGGCCGTCTTCGCCAGCTGGTTCGGCAAGCGTGCCGTGGACTACCGGAACAACCAGAAGATCGCCCACGACCTGGGCACCGCGGTCAATGTCGTGACCATGGTCTTCGGCAACATGGGTGACGATTCCGGCACCGGAGTCGCCTTCACGCGCGACCCGAACACCGGCGAGAAAGTCCTCTTCGGCGAGTACCTCACCAACGCCCAGGGCGAGGACGTCGTCGCCGGGATCCGGACCGCGCCCAAGATCAGTCAGATGCAGATCGAGATGCCCGAGGTCTACGGCGAGTTCGTGCGAATCGGCGAGCAGCTCGAGAAGCATTACCGGGACGTCCAGGACCTCGAGTTCACGATCGAACGCGGCAAGCTCTACATGCTCCAGACGCGAAACGCGAAGCGAACCGCCGCGGCCGCCGTGAAGATCGCCACCGACCTTGTCGCCGAGGGCGTGATCTCGAAGGAAGAGGCGCTCACGCGGATCGAGCCCGCGCACGTCGACCAGCTCTTGCGCGACCAGTTCGACCCGAAGGCGCGGGCCGGGGCGACCCGCCTCGCCAAGGGCCTCAATGCCTCGCCCGGAGCGGCGGTCGGCAAGGCCGTCTTCGATGCCGACAGCGCGGTCGAGTGGGTCGGCCGGGGTGAGCGGGTGGTGCTCGTCCGGATCGAGACCTCGCCCGACGACTTCCACGGGATGGCCGTGGCCCAGGGGATCCTCACGGCGCGCGGCGGCGCCACCAGCCACGCCGCGGTCGTCGCCCGCCAGATCGGCAAGCCGTGCGTCGCGGGCGTGCACGAACTGGTGATCGACTACGGGGCACGCACAGCGACGGCCAACGGCGTCAGCTTCGGCGAGGGCGACTGGATCAGCCTCGACGGCGCGACCGGCGAGGTCTTCCTGGGCGCATTACCGACCGTCTCGGCGCGCTTCGAGGACCAGCCCGACCTCCAGACCATCCTGGGCTGGGCCGACGAGGTCCGACGGATGCAGGTATGGACCAATGCCGACAAGCCCGAAGAGGCGGCGATGGCCCGGAGCTACGGCGCGCAGGGGATCGGCCTGTGCCGGACCGAGCACATGTTCCGCGAGGGTGAGCGGCTCGAGATCGTGCGCGGGGCGATCCTCGTCGCGATGGTCGCGACGCGGGCGAAGGCGAAGGCCGCGGCGGGGGGAACCCTCAGCGCCGAGGAAACCGACGCGATCGGCACCTTCGACGCCGCGATGGGCAAGCTCGAGGTCCTCCAGCAGGGCGACTTCGAGGGCATCTTCCGCGCCATGGACGGCCTGCCGGTCGTCATCCGGCTCATCGACCCGCCGCTCCACGAGTTCCTGCCGAACCTCGAGGACCAGCTCGTCAAGGTGACCAAGGCCGACGCGGACGGCGGCGCGTCCGAGGAGGACCGCGAGCTCCTGGCCACGATCAAGAGCCTCCACGAGCAGAACCCCATGCTCGGGCTGCGCGGCTGCCGGCTGGGCCTGATGATCCCGGACTTCGTGAAGGTCCAGACGCGGGCGATCCTGAACGCGCTCATCGCGGTCAAGGCGTCGGGCGGCCACCCGAAGGCCAAGATCATGATCCCGCTGGTCGGTCACGTGAACGAGCTGAAGGCGACCAAGGACATCCTCGAGGCCGAGGCGAAGGCCGTCGAGGCCGCCGCCGGGGTCGAGGTCGAATACGTCTTCGGGACGATGATCGAGGTGCCGCGCGGCGCCCTGACCGCCGATGAGATCGCCCGGCATGCGGCATTCTTCAGCTTCGGCACGAACGACCTGACCCAAATGACGTTCGGCTACAGCCGGGACGACGCCGAGGGCGGCTTCCTGCTCAAGTACGTCGAGGACGGGATCCTGCCGTCCAACCCGTTCCAGACCCTCGACGATGCGGTCGCCGGGCTGATGAAGACCGCGGTCGACAAGGGCCGGGCGACCCGGCCCGACATCGAGCTCGGCATCTGCGGCGAGCACGGCGGCGACCCGGAATCGATCCACAAGTGCGAGCGGATCGGGCTCGACTACGTGTCGTGCTCGCCGTTCCGTGTCCCGGTCGCTCGGTTGGCGGCGGCGCAGGCCGTGCTGGCCAACGCGGAGCGCGACCGATAGGGTCGAGCGCGTCCGCGCCCAAGGCCCGTGGCCGAGTGAGGCGGCTCTTCCTCGACATCGCGCCACTCCGGCTGGACCGCGACGATCGCTGGTTGTGGTCGGGCCAGGTCGTCTCGGGGATCGGCAACCAGATCACTCGGATCGCCCTCCCGTACCAGGTCTACGTGCTCACGGGCTCCACGCTCGCGATCGGGCTGCTGAGCCTGTGCCAGCTCGTCCCCATCCTGGTCTTCGCCCTGGGCGCGGGCTCCCTGGCCGACGTCGTCGACCGGCGACGCCTGTTGATGGTGACCCAGACGGCCCTGGCCGCGTGCAGCCTGGCGCTGGTCCTGCTCGCGCTCCATGGTTCGCCGCCGGTCATCGCGCTGTTCGCGATCGCCACCCTGGCGGCCGGACTGGGCGCCGTCGACCAGCCTGCCCGCGCGTCGTCGGTCCCGCGGCTCGTGCCGCCCGAGCGCCTGCCATCGGCCATCGCGCTCAACCAGCTCAACTTCCAACTGGCCTCCATCGTGGGGCCGGCCGTTGGCGGGATCCTGATCGCCACGGTCGGCCTGTCGGGCGCCTACGCCGTCGATGTCGTGAGCTTCGCGGCCGCGCTCGTCGCACTCGTGGCGATCCGGCCCTTGCCGCCGCTCGGCGCCGTCACGCGCCCAGGTCTCGCGGCCATCCGCGAGGGGCTGCGCTATGTCCGCGAGCGACGGGCGATCCTGGGCAGCTTCGTGATCGATCTTGACGCGATGATCTTCGGGATGCCGACGGCGCTCTTCCCGGTCTCGCCCTGGACGTCTTCCGCACCGGACCGGCCGGGTTCGGGCTGCTGGCCGCCGCGCCGGCGGTCGGCGCCTTCCTGGGCGCACTCCTCTCCGGCTGGGTCTCGCGGGTCCACCGGACCGGGCGCGCGATCGTCCTCTCGGTCGTCGCCTGGGGACTGGCGATCACGGCCTTCGGCCTGGCGACCTTCTCATTCCCGCTCGCCCTCGTCTTCCTTGCCGCGGCCGGCGCCGCCGACGTCTTCTCGGCGGTCTTCCGATCGTCGCTCATCCAGCTCGACACGCCCGATGGCCTGCGCGGCCGCGTGACCTCGATCCATGCCCTCGTCGTGACCAGCGGCCCGCGCTTCGGCGACGTCGAGGCCAGCGTCGTGGCCGCCGTCACGAATCCACAGTTCGCGGTCGTCTCGGGCGGCGTCGCCTGCCTGCTCGGCGTCTGGGTAGTGGCGCGACGCTTCCCCGAACTCGCACATCACGTCGCGGGGCAGACGGCGGTCACGGCTGGCTAGCATCGGCAGATGGGCCCAACCGGCGAGGCTGCTCGCCCTCGCCCTCAGGGCTTGAGGCCGACGCTCGCCAGTTCCGCCCGGGCGAGTCGGTCGTGGCGGCCCCGGGCCCAGTCGCCGAGAGGATCCGGCGTGAACCCCAGCAGAGTCGGGTAGTCGAGTCGCGTGACGGCGCGCATCGCCAGGACACGCGCGATGTCGGGATCGCCGATGTCGGGCTCCGTCCGGATCGCCCGGTGCGCAGCGCGCAGGAGCCGGAGCCGGCGCCATCGCCACGGCAGATAGCGAGCCAGCCACGGCTCGAGCGTGACCAGCGCGAGCAGGATCGAGAGCACGACCGCGACCACGAAGATGAATCGTTCCAGCTCCGTTCCGAACGAGGAGAGCGGCTCGCCGGCCCCTGCGAACGCGCCGCGCGCGATGTCACGGACCTGCGATCCGACGACGGGCAGGCCGGCCAGTGATTCGCCGAGGTCCCGCCCGCCCTGGACCATGTTCCTGCCACCGGCCGTGATGGTCCGCCCGGCCTCGGCGAAGCTGGCGAGGAACCCGAACAGCTGCCAGACGATGCCCACCCAGAACCCCACCCAGATGATCGTCGCGATGTCCGCAAGCTGTTCCTTGGACCGCGCCCCGCGCAGCTCGCTCCAGATCTTGATCATCGTCCGCCCACCGTCCGCTTCGGCGGGCAGCGCCCGCCCATCCACGACAGCGTAGCCCCCGTGAGCGCCCCGTTCGCGCTTAGCCAGACGTTCGCGGATCACACGGATCAGTGGGGGTAGCGGTTCCCCCGGGCACCGAATGCGTCATCCAGACCATTGACCGCCGACGGTCCCGTGCGCGATGGTACGAACGTCATCACCCAGCTCTGATCCTTGCGGGCACGACCGAACCAATGCCAACGACCATCCGCCGTCGAGGCGTCTTCGCTGCGCTCCTCATCGTCGCCGCCGCCGCGTCATTCACGGTCGCGCCGGTAGCGGCCGACTCGCCGGCGACCGTGAACGCGGGCTATGCCGACGAGCCGATGTTCACCGGACTCGACCACCCGATGGCCGTCGCCTTCGCTCCGGGTGGGTCCGTCTTCGTAGCGGAGAAGAACGGCAAGATCCTTCGCTATTCGAGTCTGACGGACTCGACACCCACGCTGTTCGCGGATCTCAGCGTGAACGTCCACAACTACTGGGACCGCGGGATGATGGGGCTCGCGGTCGACCCCAACTTTCCGACCAAGCCCTACGTCTACGTCCTGTACGACTACAACCACATCCTGGGTGACCCGGCCGCGGCGCCGCGTTGGCCGTCCGCCGACACGATCGGCGGCAGCGTATACGACGACCGATGTCCCAACCCGCCTCAGGCCACCGGGGATGGTTGCGTCATCTCTGGCCGATTGTCGCGCCTGGCTGCCCAGAGCAATGGCTCGTGGGATGGCGTCGAGCATGTGCTGATCGAGGATTGGTGCCAGCAATTCCCCAGCCACTCACTCGGCAACCTCGCATTCGGGCCCGAGGGCGCGCTGTATGTCACGGCCGGCGACGGGGCCAGCTTCAACAGCACCACGCCGGACTACGGTGAGTTCGGGGGCTCCCTGCAGAACACACCCACCCCGGTCAATCCGTGCGGCGATCCGCCCGGCGGCGTAGGCGTGGCCCCCACGCCCCCATCGGCCGAGGGCGGCTCGCTCCGCGCCCAGGACATACGCACGCGGAGCGACCCGACGGGTCTCGATGGCACGGTCTTGCGGATCGACCCGGCGACCGGAGCCGGCTGGCCCACGAACGCGAACCACGCCGACAGCGAGGCGAACGCCCGGCGGATCATCGCGTACGGGTTGCGCAACCCGTTGCGCATGACCATCCAGCCTGGAACGAAGGACGTGTGGATCGGCGATGTGGGCTTCAATACGTGGGAGGAGATCGACCACCTGACGGACCCGAGCAACCCGCCGACCAACTTCGGCTGGCCCTGCTGGGAGGGCCCGGCCACGCTCCCGTTCTTCAGCAATCTCCACGTCTCGATCTGCGACAACCTTGCCCCAGCCGCGGTCGCTACCCCGTTCTACGCCTACCGGCACAGCGCCGCCGTCGTCACTGGCGACGGTTGCGGGTCGGGCAGCTCGAGCATCTCGGGGATCGCGTTCGTCCCGACGACCAGTCATTACCCGGCCGCCGACGACGGGGCGTTGTTCTTCAGCGACTACTCGCGACGCTGCATCTGGGAGATCCCGGCCGGCGCAGGCGGGCAACCTGATCAGTCGGCCATGGTCCGGTTCGTGAACCTTCGGCGCGGCGACGGCACCTGCCCGGCGACCGCCACCGGCGATGCCAAGTGCGGCGGCGCCGTGTTCCTCACGGCCGGCCCTGACGGCGACCTGGTGTACGTGGATTACGATCGCGGCGAGATCCGGAAGGTCCACTACTACGGGGCCAACGTCCCGCCCGTCGCGCGATTCACCGCGACGCCGTCGTCCGGGGCGGCGCCCCTCGTGGTCCAGTTCGACGCGAGTTCTTCCAGCGATGCCAATGGCGACACCCTGACCTACGCCTGGGACCTGAATGGCGACGGGCTGTACGACGACGCGATCGGCCGCACCGCATCGCGCACCTACAACGCCGTCGGCGACGTGCCTGTCGGGTTGAAGGTCACCGACCCGCTGTCCGCAGCATCGACCACCACGCACACGATCTCGGTCGGGAATTCCCCGCCGGCGGTGACGATCGACACGCCGAGCGCATCGCTGACCTGGAAGGTCGGTGACAAGATCCCGTTCAGTGCGACGGGGACCGATCCCCAGGACGGGCCGCTGCCCGCCTCCGCGTACTCGTGGAGCCTGAACATGATCCACTGTCCGTCGAATTGCCACACCCACATCATCCAGACCTTCACGGGGATCAAGTCCGGGACGTTCGACGCGCCCGACCACGAATACCCGTCGCATCTCGAGTTGAGCGTGACGGTGACCGACAGCGGCGGCCTGACGGCAAGCGCGATCGTCGAGTTGCAGCCGAAGACCGGCACGGTCAGCGCAGTGAGCTCCCCGGCCGGCATCCCCATCACGGTCGGCGCCTCGACCGGCGCGCCACCGCCGTCGGCGACCGCGATCGTGGGTTCGCAGATCGGCGTCTCGGCGCCTGTCAGCGCGGTGATCGGCGAAGACAACTGGAGCTTCCAGTCGTGGTCGGATAGTGGGGCGCGGACGCATGGCGTCGGAGTCAGCGGCAATACGGCGGTGACCGCTACATTCGCCAGGACGACCTTCACGGATGCATCGGACACCTGCGCCGGCGCCTCGGCAGCCACGAGCCCGACCGGCGCCTGGCAGGGCGGCCGGTTCGGCAAGGCCGGGGATGTCGACTGGTACCGCTTCAGCCTGAAGGCGAAGACGAGCGTCCGGATCGTGCTGGGCGATCTTGCGGTCGCTGGACGCCTGGAGCTCTACCAGGGCTGCAGCACGCTGCTCCAGGTCTCCGATTCGCCCGGTTCGCATACCGAGGAGATCATCCGTTCGCTCCCGGCCGGGACCTACGCCGTCCGACTCTCCGGCAGCGGAACCTCATCGACGCCTTCGTACGCGCTCTTGATGAAGGCGATGCCGAACTCGGTCCACATCCTCTCGACGCGAGCATGGGTCATCGGCAGCACGCTGCGCCTGGTGGGCGAGGTCTTCAATAACACGACACGGACGGTCGGGCCCGTGGTCGTGACGGCGCGGATCTACGATGCGTCGAACCATCTGCTCGCCACCCGCCAGGCTACGACCACCCTGCCGTACCTGCGGGTCAATGGCCGGTCACCGTTCGTGATCTCCGGGGCGCGGCCGACGGGCTACCACCACGTGACCTTCACGATCAGCGCGCCCGCGACCTCGCGGCGGCTCGGTCTGCCGCTCCGAACCGTCGTCAGGTCGTATCGGAACACGGCCGGCCAGTGGCTGCTGACCGGATGGGCCAGCAATCCATACACTACGACCGTCACGAGCCTGCGGCTTGCCGTGACCCTCTACGACGCCCGCGGGAACATCCTCGATGCCATACGTCCGTCCGTCGGGGCGACCACGCTGCGGCCTGGTGCGCGGACAGCCGTGAGCGCCGCCTCCACGGTCCTCGGGCTGTCGCCTGATCGCGTCTATCTCGGCGGGGTCGTGTTCCGCTGAGGCGCCCGTTCGGCGATCCGCGCGCCCCTAACGAACGAGCGCGGGGATCTCCAGCAGGAACGTCGTGCCCTCGGGCCCCGTCCGCTCCACGCCGATCCGGCCGCCACTGGCCGCCAGGAGCTCTCGCGCGATGGTGAGACCGAGCCCGAGGCCGGTCGGGCGCCCCGTCGCGGGGTCGGTCGCACGGGAGGTGTCGGCACGGTAGAACCGCTCGAAGACGTGGCTCACGTCGTCGGGCGCGATGCCGGGCCCCTGGTCCGTGACCCGGATCCGGACGGCATTGCCCTCGCGCCCGGCGGTGACCGTCACGACGCCGCCCGCCGGATTGTGGGATAGGGCGTTCGCAACGACGTTCCGGACGGCGCGCGCGAGGTGACCCGGATCCGCCCAGGCGACCGTCCCGGGCGCGACCGACACATCGAGCCGGGCCGACCGCTCCCGGCGCGGGCCATCGATCGCGAGCGCGATCTCCGGGATCGCCGTGGTCAGATCGACGGCCGCGGGCCTCGCCTGGAGCGGTGCCGCCTCGGCGCGAGCCAGGTCGTCGATGTCGGCGACGACGCCGCCGAGCGCGGCTGCCGCCGACCGTGCAGCCTCGAGACCAGCCACGTCGTTGGGGACGACGCCGTCGATCATCGCTTGGAGCTGCGATTCGAGGACCGTGGCCGGCGTCGCGAGGTCGTGTGCGATGTCACTCGCCGCGCGCCTTCGGAGCATCTCCGAGCGCTCGAGCCGGTCGGCCATCGCGTTGAAGGATTCGGCCAACTCGCTCGACTCGCGATCGTCACCGCCGGTCGCCCTCGCCGTGGGATCGCCGGCCTCGAGACGCCGCGCGGCGGCGGCCACATCGTGGAGTGGCCGGGTCAACCGGCCCGCGATCGAGGCCGATGCGATCACGATCACGAGCACGCTCACCAACCCGGCGACCGCAAGGGTGACGTTGAAGAGTGGCAGGAAACCGGAGTCGCCCGCGCGGGCCGGCAGATCGGCCTCGAGCGTGGCTAGGACCTGTCCGTTGAGCGAGACCGGGGCGGTGTAGCGGCTCTGGTCACCGGTCGGTGCCCGGCCGAACGCGGCGAGTGTCGTGCCGTCGGTGGCGATGACCCGGACCTCGCCTCCGAGCGAGGTCGCCAGGCGCATGACGAGCGCCTGGGCGCGCGCCAGTCCGACCGGGCGACTGAGGCGATCGGCCAGCGTGACCGCCGCGTCGTCGAGACGCTGCTGCTGCTGGCCCGTGAGCACGGTCTCATAGCTGTTGATGACGACGCGGTTGACGACGATCCCGATCAGCAGCAGGACGGCGATGACCACGACACCGAGGAGCAACCCGATCCGCCACGCCAGCGACCGGCGGGTCCGCGGCGGTGCTGCGACGGCAGCGGGGACGGCCGGCTCGCTCACGCGGGGTCCCGCTCCGCGACGAGCCGGTAGCCGGTCTGCGGGATCGTCTCGATCAGCCAAGGCTGGCCGGCGTCGTCGCCCAGCTTGCGCCGGAGGTTCGCGACATGGACGTCGATGACCCGGTCGAAGACCTCATCGGGGCGGCGCGTGACGGCCTCGAGCAGCTGGTCACGACTGAGGACCGCGCCGGGCCGGCGGGCGAGCGCGGCCAGGAGCCCGAGCTCCCCCGGCGTCAGCCGTCCGCGGGTCGCCGGCGCAGGGCCTTCCGCCTTGAGCGTGTAGCGCCGGCTGGAGGGCTCGATGATGAGGCGACCGCCGGCGAACGAGAGCGGCGACGCGTCGGCGCTCGGGTCGGCCATCCCGCTGCCCGGACCCGCGCCGCCCCGGCTGCGGCGCAGGACCGCGGCCACCCGCGCGGTCAGCTCATGCGGATTGAACGGCTTGGCAAGGTAGTCGTCGGCGCCCATCCGCAGGCCCGAGATCCGTTCCGAATCGCTGCGCTTGGCCGAGGCGATCAGGACCGGCGTCTCGCCCCGCTCGCGGATCGCGGTCAGGACCGCCTCGCCGCCGACGCCCGGCAGCATCAGGTCGAGGACGACGAGATCGACCGGGTCGGCATCGACCGCGGCGATGGCCGCGCGCCCATCGGTCACGACCGTGACGTGGTGGCCCTCGCGTTCGAGATAGAGCCGCAGGATCTCGCCGAGGCGCGGCTCGTCCTCGACCACAAGGATCCGCGCTCGGGCGACCATGGGATGCATCCTAGCCGGGCGCTGGTCAAGGAATCGTGAAGACCGCTCGATTTCCACATACGTTCTTGACCTGGCCGCCCGAAGGTGGCGGACACGACGCGACCCACCAGCCGCGCAGCACGCGAAGGATGCACGACGATGTCCAGGTTCCGACTCGCGGGGATGGCCGCACTCCTCATCGTGACGGCCCTGGTCGGCGGCACGATCATCGGTTCGGTCGCGGCCGCCACGGCCCAACGCCCGACGATCTCCGCCGACGCGGGCCAGGCGGGCCCGAGCGCTGGCACGCCGACCGCGGCGAAGGCGGCCGAAGCCTGCGCCGCGTTCCGGAAGGCGTTCGCCGCCAACCTCGGCGTGGACGAATCGGCACTGGCGCCCGCCGCCAAGGCGGCCGCGATCTCCACGATCGATGCGGCCGTCGCCGCCGGCCAGATCCCGAAGGATCGGGCTGACAAGCTCAAGGCACGGGTCGAGGCGGCTTCCGGCGATGGTTGTGCGCTCCTGGCCGGGCGGATCGCTCGTGTCGCTGCGGCTGGCCCGGGCGGAGCAGGCAGGCCCGGGCTCGGTGTCGCAAAGGATGGGCTGTCCGCCGCCGCGAAGGCGCTCGGGATCACGCCGGCCGAGCTGGGCGCCAGCCTCCGAGGCGGGAAGACGCTCAAGGACATCGCCACGGGCAAGGGCGTCCCGTATGCGACCGTGTCGGCAGCCGTCTTGGCGGCCGTAAAGGCGGATCTCGATGCGGCGGTCACGGCCGGCACGATCAAGCAGGCCCGCGAGGACCGGATCCTGGCGAGGCTGCAGCAGAACCTTGCCGACGGCCGACTCCGGGCCGCGCGCCCCGCTCCGACGACTTCCGGGGCGCCCGCCGCGGGTGGCACGGGCGGCTGACCGGACTCAGTCGAAGACGATCACCTGGCGGCGCCCGACGCCCGCGCGAAGGCGATCGAACGCGTCCTCGACGTCGTCGAGTCCGATCCGCCGGTCGATGAGCCGCTCGACCGGAAGGTGACCCGCCAGGTGGAGCTCGGCATACCGCGGGAAATCGACGGGCGGGTCGGCAAAACCGTAGTTCGAGCCGAGGATCCGGCGGCTGCCGTCGACCAGCGGATAGACCGCGAACGAGGCCCGCGCCTCGAACGGTGTCATCCCGACCAGGACCGCCGTCCCGCCCGGCGGCAGGCACTCGATCGCGAGTTGGACCGTCGCGACCCGGCCGATCGCCTCGAAGACGAAGTCCGGGCCACCGTCCGTCAGCTCGCGCAGCCCCTCGATCGTCGCGCTGTCGTCGTCCCCGGCGAGCAGCCCGTTCGTGGCCCCCACCTCGATCGCCGCGTCGAGCTTGTCCGGAACGCGGTCGATGGCGACGATCCGTGCCGCACCCGCGTGCGCCGCGCCCATGACGCATGACAACCCGACGCCCCCGAGCCCGATGACCGCGACGCTCGCGCCCGCCGGCACCTCGGCCGTCTTGAGCACCGCCCCGACCCCTGTCGAGACGCAGCAGCCGATGAGCGCCGCGACCGCCGGATCCACGCCGTCCGGGAGGGCGATCGCTGCCGCCTCGGGGACGACGGTCGTGTCGGCCATCGTCCCGATCCCGCAATAGGAGAACAGCGGGGCACCGACGCCGTCGATCATGACCGTGGCGCCGTCCGGGAGGCGGTGGCGGAACGAGGGCGAATCCGGGCACGCCCACGGACGTCCGGCCCGACACGACCGGCAGATCCCGCATGGGACGAGCCACGACAGGGCGACCGGCTGCCCGACGGAGAGCGAGCGCACGCCCGGCCCGATGGCGTCGACGACCCCGGCGCCCTCGTGACCCATCACGATCGGCGTCGGGCGCGGCCACTCCCCGTCGCGGACGTGGAGGTCCGAATGGCAGACACCCGAGGCAAGGATCCGGACCCGGACCTCACCGGCACGGGGCGCGCCGACGCCGAGCTCCTCGATCGCGGTAGGTTCCCCGATGGTGCGCAGGACCACGGCCCGGGCCGTCGTCACGTCTCGGTCACTCGCCTGCGCTCGGCCGAACGCGCAGGCGTGTAGGGGACATAGGCCGGCCACCACATCGCGCGATCGATCAACGGTTCGATCTCCTCATCCGGCGAGATCCCGGCAAGCCCGTCGTCGACGGCCTCGCGCGCGACGCCGGTCGCGATCGCCCGGGTCACCGCGCGCAGGTCTCCGACCGGCGGGTAGATCGCGCCATCGGCCAGGCGGTCGTCGGAGACGGCATCGGCCAGCGTCCGGGCGGCCAGCAGGAACATCCGATCGGTGATGGATCCGGCCTCGGCGGCGATGGCGCCCAACCCGAGGCCCGGGAAGACGAACACGTTGTTGGCCTGGCCGATCGCGCGCCGGCGCCCGTCGACGTCGACATCGTCGAATGGGGAGCCGGTCGCGACGAACGCCCGGCCGTCAGTCCAGCGCAGCACGTCGATCGGGGTGGCCTCCGCCGCGGAGGTCGGATTGGAGAGCGCCAGCACGATGGGCCGATCGGTCCCGGCCGCCAGCGCGCGGAGGACCGGTTCGTCGAACGTGCCGCCCACCCCGGTCGTCCCGACCAGGACCGTCGGCCGGACGCGCTCGATCGTCTCGACGAGCGCCGGGAACTCGGTCCCGAAGCCGTAGTCGGTGAAGGCTGCGCTGGGCAGCGCCAACTCGCGCTTGGTGTGGTCAAGATCCTCGCGCCGGTCGTGGACCTGCCCCTGCGAGTCGACGAGGACGAGGGCGCGCCGGACATCGGTCTCGGCCATCCCGTCCTCGAGCATCGCCAGGCGGAGCAGGCGGGCGATCCCGATCCCGGCCGCCCCGGCACCGACCAGCACGACCCGCGTGGCCGCGAGGTCGCTACCGAGACCGCGCAGCCCAGCCAGGACGCCGCCGACGACGACCGCCGCCGTTCCCTGGATGTCGTCGTTGAAGGACGGGACACATGACCGGTAGCGATCGAGGATCCCCAGCGCGTTGGCCTGCTTGAAGTCCTCCCACTGGATGATGCAACCGGGCCAGACCTCGGCCACCCCCTCGACGAAGGCCTCGACCAGCGCGTCGTACTCGGGCCCACGGAGGCGCGGGGCGCGATGCCCGAGGTAGAGCGGGTCGGCCAGGAGCGCGGGGTTGTCGGTCCCGACGTCGAGCGAGACCGGGAGCGTGAGTGCCGGGTGGATCCCGCTGGCGGCCGTGTAGAGCGCCAGCTTCCCGATCGGGATCGCCATCCCGCCGGCGCCCTGGTCGCCGAGCCCCAGGATCCGTTCGTTGTCGGTGACGACGATGAGCCGGACATCGTCGTAGGGACCCTGGCGCAGGAGCTGCGGGATGCGGTCGCGGTCCTCCGGCGTGATCCAGACCTCGCGGGTCCGCCGGATGATGTGGCTGAACTCCTCGACCGCCCGACCCACCGTTGGCGTGTACACGATCGGCAGGAATTCCTCGAGGTGTTCGGCGAGGAGCCGGTAGAACAGCGTCGCGTTGCGGTTCTGGAGCGCCGCCATCCCGATGTAGCGCTCGAGCGCGTCGTCCTTGCGGCGGAGGTGCTCGAGTTCGAGTTCGATCTGCTCCTCGATCGTCAGGATCCGATCGGGCAGGAGGCCGCGCAATCGGAAGGCGTCGCGCTCGGCGTCGTCGAATGCCAGGTCCTTTGTCAGTAGGCGGCTGCCGAGCAGCGCCGGGCCCGCCAGCGCGATCGAGGCGGGGCGCCCGGCCGCGATGTCGTCGAATGGGGCGGGCAGAGGACGCATCCCCGCGAGGATACCGGCGCGGGGCCGGGGTCAGCTGCCGGTCACGACCAGCGTGCCGACCATCCCGTATGCCTCGTGGCCCGGGAGATGGCAGATATACAGGTAGGTACCTGGCGTATCGAACGTGATGGTCGTGGCACGGGTCGTGCCGGCCGGGATGGTCACCTCCGTCGGGCGCGAATCGTGGACCGGCTCCGTCCCCGTCCGGTGGCGCTCGTGGAGGGCCGCGTCACCGACGATCCACTCGTGATCGATCGGGTCGTCGTTGCGCAGGACGAACGTGACGCGGACCCCGGCCGGGACGGTCACCAGGCTTCGCTGGTAGTGCGAGAAGTGGATCCCGATCTCGACGCCGACCGATGCAAGGCCGGGCGCGTGAGCCCAGGCGGCAGCCATCCCGGCGAGACCGAGCGAGAGGGCGATGCCGCCGACCAGGGCGAGCCGCCCCAGCCGGCGATGCACGGATCGATGGTCCGCCACAGCCTTCACCGTTCGTCCCGTCACGCCATCGAGAGCGGCGGCCGGCGCCGAGCGAGGAGGAGGATCCCGCCGATGCCGAAGACCGTGAGGACGACACCCAGCACGATCCGCATCGTCTCGATCGTCCGGTCGGGGGGCACGACGGCGCCGGGCAGGTCCAGACCGGCCATCACTCGCGACGGCGCGCCGGCACCGGAGGCGTCGATCGCGAGGTCGAACCCGAGCTGCGGCGCGGCCGCATCGATGTCGACATTGGTCAGCCAGGCCGACGTCGGGATCCAGCCCATCCCGCGATCCGAGCGCAGGTCGTTCAAGAGGGAGGCCGTCGCGGCCGCGCTATGACCGAGGGAGAGGCCATTGTCGCCGGTCGGTGCCGGCAGCAGGGCGGGCGTCCGGTCGGTCAGGAGGTACACGCTGGCGTTGACCCGCTCGGTCGCGGTCTTGCCGAGCGCCAGGATCCGGAGCGGCACCCACGGGTTGTCGGTCGGGATCGTGATGTGGACCGGCGTCCCGTCGCCGACCGCCTGGCCACGCTGGGCGGCGGCATTCGCGTCGAAGACGGCGGCCAGGAAGATGGGCGAGCGAGCGGCGTAGAAATCGAGCACCTCGGGCGCGTCCGGCGGGAGCCGGAAGCCATGCTGGGTCGCCCACGCGCCGACCGCGGTGGGTCCGCCGCGCAGGACCGTGATGTCCAGGGCGTCGATCCTGACCTTGAGGAGTTCCTCCGCCGCGCCGGCGGCCGCAGGGACGGCGGCGTCCGCCGCGAAGAGGCGCAAGGGCTCCGTCTCGCGGACCAGGCGCTGGAGCGTCCAGTCGCCGCCCTTCTCGACGCTCGACGGCACCCCGGGGAGCGGCGTCAACGATCCGAACGCTCCGCCACCACCGGCGAACTTGAAGGCCGTGACGTAGTGCTCCTGACCATCGTGGTACGCGGCCAGCGTCGTCGTCTGGAGCAGGTTGACCGCGCCGTTCGGTCCGATGAGACCGCCGCACGCGAACGCCGGCCCGGCGGAGACGGCGATGACGAGCAGTGCGGCGGCGAAGGCGGTGGCGAGCCCGCTGGCGGGTCGTCGGATCGAACGGATCATCGTCGATCTCCCCTGGATGGCCGGCCCGCATGGACCGGTCCTGTCGGTCCGCAAGACTCCGCTACCGTCGGGTCGGTTCCGCCGGGTCGCGGTCCGGGTCCCGCCTAGCCCCATCGCGGGATACCCGGCGGTCGACGAAGAGGGCCATAGTGCCGCCATGCAGCACCGCATCCCGGGCCTGGCGATCGGACTCGCCATCGTCGCGTCGGCCGTCTTCTCGACCACCACCGCGCCGCGGGTCGCCGCCGCCGACTTCCCGGGCTACGACTCCGGCTACCACACCTACGCCGAGATGGTCGCCGAGATCATGGCCACCCAGGCGGCCCATCCCGACATCGTCGCGATCCGCTCGATCGGCAAGAGCTACCAGGGCCGGGACCTGTGGATGGCCAAGGTGTCGGACAACGTCGACATCGACGAGGCCGAGCCCGAGGTCCTCTTCGACTCCGTCCATCACGCTCGCGAGCATCTTTCGCTCGAGCAGAATCTGGCGCTCCTGCGCTGGCTGACCATGGGCTACGGGACGGATCCCCGGATCACCAACATCGTGAACACGCGCGAGATCTGGATCGTCTTCATGGTCAACCCCGACGGCGCCGAATACGACCTCACCGGCTCCCCATACCGTCACTGGCGGAAGAACCGCCAGCCGAACGCCGGTACGACCGCGATCGGCACCGACATCAACCGCAATTACGGCTATCGCTGGGGCTGCTGCAGCGGCTCGTCGGCGTCGAAGTCCTCGTCGACCTATCGTGGGTCGAGCGCGTTCTCGACGCCCGAGGCCCGGGCGATGCGCGACTTCATGGCCAGTCGTCGGATCGGCGGACGTCAGCAGATCAGGACGGCGATCACGTTCCACACGTACGGCCAGCAGATCCTTTGGCCATACGGCTACACCATGACCGACGTCCCGGGCGACATGACGGCCGAGGACCACGCCGCGCTCGCGGCGCTTGGCAAGAGGATGGCCTCGACGAACGGCTACACGGCGATGCAGTCCAGCAGTCTGTACATCACCGACGGTGACGAGATCGACTGGGCCTATGGCCACGAGCACATCTTCATGTATACCTTCGAGCTCTATCCAAACGACGGCTCGGTCAGCTTCAATGCCGGCTTCTATCCGGCCGACGAGCTCATCTACCCCCAGACCGAGCGCAACAAGTCCGCGATCCTGACGCTCATCGAGGCGGCCAGCTGCCCGTACACGTTCATGGGCCGGGCGACGGCGACCGCGGACTGCGGGCCCCTGTACGACAACTTCGAGACGTACGGCGGCTGGATCGTGAACCCGCTTGGGAAGGACACCGCCACCGCGGGCCGCTGGCAGCGCGGGAACCCGGCCGCGACCTCGCGACAGGCGGGGACCGTGCCGTCGGGGTCCAACGCCCTGGTCACTGGCGTCCAGGCCGGCACCACGGCCTCCTCGTACGACATCGACGGCGGCGTGACCTCGGTCCGATCGCCGACCATCGCGCTGCCACCCGCCGTCGGCTCGCTGACCTTCCGCTATTACTTCGCCCACAGCTCGAATTCCTCGACTGCCGACTACTTCCGCGCCTATGTCGAAGATGCGCTCGGGCGTCGGACGCTCGTCCGGCAGGAGCTGGGTTCCGCGAGGACTGACCTCCCGACCTGGTCGACCGCGTCGATCTCGATGGCACGCTGGGCCGGCCAGAAGGTCCGGATCGTCTTCGCCGCCGCGGATCTCGGTCGGGCCAGCACGGTCGAGGCGGCCGTCGACGACGTCCGGATCACGCGCCCGTAAGCGGGAGCCGGACCCGGATCGTCGTTCCCTGGCCCGGGTCGGACTCGGCGGAGATCTCGCCGCCATGCGCCACGACGAGCTGCCGGGCGATCGCGAGGCCGAGCCCGGAGCCGCGCGAGTCGTTGCCCTTGACGAATCGGTCGAACACGTGGGGCAGGAGCGCCGGGTCGATCCCGCGGCCCGTGTCGCGGACCTCGAGGCGGACCCAGCGGCCGTCCTCGACGCCACCGGCGACGGTCACCCGGCCCCCGACCGGCGTGTGTCGCAGCGCGTTGGCGACGAGGTTCGCTAGGACCTCGCGGATCCGGACGGGGTCGATCTCGAGGATCGGGAGATCGCCCGCGATCTCGGCGGTCAGCCCGACGCCGGCCGCGGCCGCCGCAGGCTCGAACGAGCGCACCACCTCCCCGATCAGGACGTCGGGATCGGTCGGTTCAGGGTGAAGGGCGAGTGTCCCGGCCTCCGAGAGCGCGAGCGTCCGCAGATCGTCGATGAGCCGGCCCAGCACGCGGGTCTCGTCGAGGATGAGGCCGAGGTGGGCCGGGTCGGGCGGATAGACGTCGTCGAGGATCGCCTCGAGATTGCCCTGCATGACGGTCAACGGGGTCCGGAGCTCGTGACTGATATCGGCCAGCAGTGTTCGGCGCTGGCTCTCGTCCGCCTCGAGGCGAGCGATCATCGTGTCGAACCCGTCGGTCAGCTGGCGGACGGCCCGGAGACCGCCGGTCGATCGCCCGGGGGCGTCCACCCGCACCGTGTAGTCGCCGGCCTTGACCTTGCGTGTCGCCTCGACGAGTTCATCGAGCGTCCGGGCGGTCAGGAAGAGGGTCCGCCCCATCCCGACGACCACCGCGATGACGACCGCCAGGACGAGGAGTCCAGGCAGGGCGCCCAGGTGCGAGACGACGACCGCCATCGTCGCCACGAGCGAGCCGACGACGAAGACGAAGATGAATGCGAAGGCGCAACCGAAGCCGCGTCGACCGGCCCACGGTGGGCCCATGGCGCCCCGACGACCGGCCTCCGCCATCCGGCGCCGGCGCCACTGACTGCGCGCCATCCGCCAGTCGTCCGGATCCCAGGTCTCCGACGGCGGCGCAGGACGACTGCTGGTGTGGCCGGGGGTTGGCCGCTCGTCACCCTCCGGCATCAGTCGGTCGCCCGGTCGTCGGCGAAGCGGTAGCCTACGCCGTAGACGGTCAGGACGTAGCGTGGCCGGCGCGGATCGGGCTCGAGCTTCCGGCGCAGGTTCTTGACGTGCGAGTCGATCGCCCGCTCATAGGACTCGAATGCGACACCGTGGAGGGCATCGAGCAACTGGGCGCGGGTGAAGATCCGGCCGGGGCGGGCCGCGATCGTCGCGAGGAGCTGGAACTCGGTCGGCGTCAGATCGACGGCCGTGCCGGCCACCTCGGCCCGCATCCGCGGCAGGTCGAGCATGACGTCACCGGCATGGATGGTCTCGGCCGTCTCGGGCGCACGGTCGGCCCGACGCAGGACCGCCCGGACTCGCGCCACGAGCTCGCGCGGGCTGAACGGCTTGGTCAGGTAATCGTCCGCCCCGAGTTCGAGCCCGAGCAGCTTGTCGAGCTCGTCATCGCGCGCCGTCAGCATCACGATCGGGATGGTCGAATCGCGCCGGAGCTCGCGCGTGACGTCGAGGCCATCGAGACCCGGCAGGCCGAGGTCCAGGATGACGAGATCCGGCCGGCGCTGGCGGATCGTGGTGAGCGCCGAGGGTCCGTCGCCTGCCGTGAGCACGGCGAAGCCCGCATGCTCGAGGTAGTCGCGGGCGAGGGTCGCGATCTTCGGTTCGTCATCGACGACGAGGATGGTCTTCATCGGTTCGCATCGTAGAGCGGGAAGCGCCCCCGGAAGAGGATGTCCGGGGGCGCGGGAAGCGGGGGAAGGGCCGGGCGGTCAGGCCGAGTCGGGTGGGGTGGTCGGGACGGGAGGCATTCCCGGGGCGGAGCCAGCGTCACCGGCGGCGTGCGCTCGGCGGTGCCAGTCCTCGAAGGTCTCGTTGGCCCTGGTCTCCCAATGGGACTGGCCGTGGCCGGACCCGCCCGGACCGCCCGGGCCGCCCGGACCGCCGGGACCGCCCCAGCCGGGACCGCCCCAGCCGCCACGTCGACCGTGGCCGCCGCGCCAGAAGATGGCCCGGATCAGGGCGAACAGGATGAACAGGAAGAACAGGGTGCCGAGGAACCCGAAGATCCCGAAGCCGAACCCGAACGGGTGCAGGCCGTAGCCATACCCGTAGCCGTACGCGGGGACGACGACCGGGGCGACGGCGGCCCCGCTGCCGGTGGCGGTGGTGACCGCCGTGCTGAGACCGGCCTGGTAGGCCGTGCTGGCGATGAGGCCGCCGCCGAGCGCGAGGACCGCGACGAGGACGATGGCGGCAAGGATGCGGGGCATGGTGCTGACTCCTTGTGGTGTGCCCGAGGGATCCAGCGCGGATCCCGTTTCTTCCCTGCATCCTGGACACTGGTTATGGAGCGGATGTGGAGGCAGCGTGCTTGTTCGATGGCGCTGGGCTGGCCCTGGAGCTCCATCGCGCTCATTGATGAGAATCGACCGCTGCGCGCTTGGCCACGACCCCGAAACGGCGGGTCTCGGGTGTGGCCAGGCACGCAAGTGAGCGCGTTCATCAACCAGCGCGATTTCTCGCGTAGGACCCGCCGCGGCGGCGCGGCATGACTGTATTGACAGTGTGACGTGCGAGTGGCAATATGAGCCCATGCCCGATGACGATCGCTACTCGCTCACGGAATTGGCCGACCTGGCCGGCGTCACGCCGCGGACTGTGCGCTATTACCTGGCGCAGGGGTTGCTGCCGGCGGTCGGTCAGAGCGGGCCCGGGAGCAAGTACGACCCAGGGCATCTCGCCCGCCTGCGGCTGATCCGGAGGCTCCAGGGAGAACACCTGCCCTTGGCCGAGATCCGGCGCCGGCTCGATGACCTCGCAGAGGATGAGATCCGCGACCTGGCGGGGAGCCGGGATCCCGCGCCACCGACCGGGTCCGCGCTCGACTACCTGCGGACCGTGCTCGGTGACGCACCGGGCAGGCTGCCGGGGACGGCGCGACTCCTGCGGACCGTGGCACCGGCACCGGCCCAGGCCCCGGATCGCGTCGCTGAACCCTCCGGCGGATCGTCAGGCACAGCGTCCGCGCCGGACCCGGCCGAGGCCACCTCCCCACCGCTCGAACGCTCCCAGTGGGAACGCATCGCCCTCGCGCCCGACATCGAACTCCATATCCGGCGTCCGCTCTCGCGGTCGCAGAACAAGCAGGTCGATCGCCTCGTGACGATCGCCCGAGAGCTCCTCGAGGAGGACCGACCATGACGACGCGAACCGAACCGACCCTCACCGTCCACCAGGACCGGCGCCTGATCCGCCCCAACGCCCACAGCCAGCGGTTCCTGCTGGCCCGGATCGTGGCACCGCGGGCGACCGTGGAGCGGTCCCGCCCGCCGGTCAACCTCGCCATCGTCCTCGACCGATCGGGCTCGATGTCCGGCGAAAAGTTGCGAGTCGCCAAGGCCGCGGTCGAGGAAGCGATCTCGCGACTCCAGCCCGACGATCGCTTCAGTGTCGTGGTCTACGACGACAAGGTCGACATCGTCATCGGTTCGGCGACGGCATCGGGCGAGTCGCGACGCGCCGCCGTCGAGCGGTTGCGCGAGATCGAGGCGCGCGGTACCACCAACCTCGGCGAAGGCTGGCTGCGCGGCTGCGAACAGGTCGCGAACCGACTCGTCGAGCGCGGGGTCAATCGCTGCCTGCTGCTGACGGACGGCCTCGCCAACGTCGGCATCACGGATCCCGATCAACTTGCGGCTCACGCGGCCGAGCTTCGGGCGCGCGGCGTGACGACCTCCACGTTCGGGCTCGGCAACGACTTCGACGAGCGCCTCCTGCAGGACCTTGCCGATGCGGGCGGCGGCCACTTCTACTACATCGCCGACGCACCGCAGATCCGCGACGCGATCACGTCCGAGGTGGGGGAGACGCTCGAGGTCGTGGCCCGCGACGTCACCCTCGAGGTGACGGCCCGGGACGACATCCGGATCGAGCCGATCAGTCCGTATCGCGCGACGGCCCACGGGAACCGCACCACGATCGCCCTGGGCGATCTCGGGTCGGAACAGGCGCTCGAGGTGGTCCTCCGCCTCTCGTTCCCCTACGGCGATATCGGTCGTGAGACAGGCGCGATCGTGGCGCTGACCGACGCCAACGGTGGCTTCGCCGCAAACGGCGCGGGCGAGACCGACCCGGTCCGGCTGGCCTGGACCTACGCCGATCAGCGGTCGAATGACGATCAGCCGCGCGAGCGCGAGGTGGATCGGGCCGTCGCCCGGCTGTTCGCCGCACGGGCTCGCCAGGAGGCGGTCCGGCGCAACCGCGACGGCGACTTCGTGGGTGCCCGACGCGTCCTCGAGGGGACGGCCGAGCGGATCCGCGGGTACGCCGGTGCCGACCCCGAGACGGCCGCGCTCGTCGATTCGCTGATCCGCGAGCAGGCCACCTTCTCCGCCCCGATGCCCGAGCAGAGCCGCAAGCAGATGCATTTCGCGAGCGCGAACCTGTTGCGCAGTCGGGACGTACAGGGCCACTCCGTGAAGCGCGCTTGAGCTAGCCTCCAGTCATGAAGCCGCGGTCGCTCGTCGCCGCTATCGACCAGGGGACGACGAGCAGCCGCTGCCTTCTGATCGATCGGTCCGGGAACGTGGTCGCCGGCCACCAGCTCGAGCACGCCCAGATCACGCTGCGCCCCGGCTGGATCGAACACGACGCGGACGAGATCCTCGAACGGGTGCGGACCTGCGTCCGGGTCGCCCTGCGGGAGTCGTGCGCGGACGCGGGGGTCCTTGCCGCGGTCGGCGTCACGAACCAGCGCGAGACGACGGTCGTCTGGTCGCGCCGGACCGGCCGTCCGGTGGAGCACGCGATCGTCTGGCAGGACACCCGGACCGCTGAGGCGTGCGAGCGGCTGGCCGCCGGAAGCGACCTCGGGATGGACCGCTTCCGCGCGCTCACCGGCCTGCCGATCTCGACCTACTCCTCGGCCCTCAAGCTCGCCTGGATCCTGGAGGCGGGTGGGCGCGAGCGACGGGCGGCCGCCGAGGCTGGCGACCTGCTCTTCGGGACGATCGATTCGTGGCTGATCTGGCACCTGACCGGCGGCGTCGATGGCGGCGTCCATGTCACGGATGTCACCAACGCGTCGCGGACGATGTTGATGGGTCTCGAGTCGCTCGCCTGGGAACCGAGCCTGCGCGATGCCGTCGGGGTCCCGGCGGCGATGCTGCCGCAGATCCGGTCGTCATCGGAGGTGTATGGCCTCGGCACGGGCGACCTGGCCGGCGTCCCGATCTCGGGCGACCTGGGCGACCAGCAGGCCGCCCTCTTCGGCCAGACCTGTTTCGAGCCCGGCCAGCTGAAGTGCACCTACGGCACGGGTTGCTTCATGCTGATGCACACCGGTCGACGGCCGGTCCGGTCCATGAACGGCCTGATCACGACCGTGGCGGCCCGCCTCGGTGAGGATCCGGCGACGTATGCGCTCGAGGGCTCGGTCGCAGTGGCCGGGGCGCTCGTCAGCTGGCTCCGCGACAACCTCGGCATCATCGACGACGCGTCCGAGGTCGAAGCGCTCGCCCGTTCGGTGCCGGACAGCGGTGACGTGGTCATCGTGCCGGCCTTCTCCGGGCTCTTCGCGCCCCATTGGCGCAGCGACGCCCGCGGCATCATCGCCGGCCTGACGCGCTACGCATCGCGCGGACATATCGCTCGGGCGGCGCTCGAGGCCACGGCGTACCAGGTCTACGACGTGGGTGTGGCCATGGCCGCCGACCTCGGCGAGGCACTCCCCGCCGAGCTGCGCGTGGACGGCGGGATGGTCCGCAACGACCTGCTCATGCAGTTCCAAGCCGACATCCTCGGCCGGCCGGTCGTGGTGCCGCGCATGACCGAAACGACCGCGCTGGGCGCGGCGTACGCGGCCGGGCTGGCGGTCGGGTTCTGGAACGGGCTTGACGAGCTCCGGGCGATGGACCGGCCGGGGCGACGCTGGGATCCCTCGATGAACGAGGTCACACGGTCCGCAGGGCTCGCGCGCTGGCAGAAGGGCGTCCAGCGGACCCTAGGCTGGGTCGAACCGGGCGGGTGAGGCAGCTCGGCCCGATCGTCCAGACCGTCAGCGCGCGGCAAGCGCCTCGGCGACGTCCAGCAGGCTCCTGACGACGGCGGCGGCCCCGGCACCTACAAGCGTCGCTTCGTCGACGGCCGCGCCGGCCGTCACGCCGATCGGGATCATCCCCGCCGCCACCGCCGAGACCATGTCCCAGGTCGAATCGCCGATATACCAGCATCGAGCCGGCGGGACGTCCAGCTGCCGGGCGGCTAGGAGCAGGAGATCCGGCTCCGGCTTGGCGTGCTCGACGTGGCTCGCGTC
Source organism: Candidatus Limnocylindrales bacterium (assembly GCA_038319665.1). Lineage (GTDB taxonomy): Bacteria > Chloroflexota > Limnocylindria > Limnocylindrales > CSP1-4 > SPCO01. The sequence goes on along the minus strand of JBBQDL010000006.1, from coordinate 25,831 downwards.
GACGATCGTCGGGGCGCCATCGAGCCCGAGGGCCGCCACCGACGTCGCCACCTGGGACGTACGGCTCGACGTCGCGATCGCCCAGCGAACATGCCGCGCCTCGATCGCATCGATGAGCTCGCGGACGCCCGGGAGCGGACTCGGCGCGTGATTCAGCCGCTGGTAGACTTCGCCGGAGCGTCGATCGATCTCCTCGGCACGCCGGTCGTCGATCGTCTCGCCGGCCAATGCCGCGATCTCACGCGCGAGGCGCCGGCCGTCCAGACCGATCAAGGGCGCAAGCCGCTCGCGAGTGGTCGGGAAGCCCGCGTCGCCGAGGGCCTCGAGCCAGGCGGCGATGCGCGTCTCGACGGTGTCGATGAGCGTCCCATCGAGGTCGAACAGCACGGCCGCCGGGAGAGGCAATCGGACGACGGCCTGAAGCATCCCGCTACGGTACGCGCTCACGTCCAGCGCCCGAGGTGGGCGTCGGGACCGATGGCGAGCAGCTGCCCCGGTCCGGACGCCGTGGTCGTCGTCGCCGTCCCGCTCGTGGGCAGGGTCGTGGGCGCGGCCGGGACCGTCGGGTCCGGAACGGTGTCGGGTCGGACGGTGACCACGCCGCGGCCCGACACGAAAGCCAGGAAGACCATCGAGATGATCAGCGCGACGACGATCGCGACCTGCAGGAGCCACCGGCCCCGATGCGGGCGCAAGGGCTCCTCCGGGCCCGGGTCGTTGAAGTCGTCCGGTCCTGCCATCGCGCAACGATACGGGACCGCCCTCGCCCACGACGTTGACGCTCCGATGTAGCATCGCCTCGCGCCGCGCGTCCGAGGTCGCGGCTCAAGGAGGGACACAGCCACTGTGGCGACACGCAAGCGGAAGACCGTCTACCCACCAGCCCGGACCGACACGAAACCGGCCCAGCGCGCGGGAGCGGGGCCCGAGCCATATGTTCGCCCAACGGTGGCGACGATCGACCTCAATGCCGGCAGCGGCAGAGCGGGATTGTCGGTGGGTGATCGGGTGAGGATCGCGGGTGGCGGCCTGTACGCCGGCGAGTCCGCGGTGATCGAGAAGCTGACATCCGGGGTCATTCCGGCCGCGCTCGTGCGGACCGAGGCGGGTCGGACGCGCCAGGTCAGGACGATCGACCTGGAGCCCATCGCCCGCGACGGCTGACGTGACCGTCCGCATGTCGACCGACCACATCGAGGTTCCGGGCGGGCGACTTCACGTCGTCGACGACGGCGCAGGCCCGCCGATCGTCCTGCTCCATGCCGGTGTCGCCGATCTGCGCTCATGGGATGCGATGGTCCACCCGCTCGTGGCCGCCGGTTATCGCGTCATCCGGTTCGACAGCCGCGGCGTCGGCGAATCCACCACCGAGGAGATCGAGTTCTCGCATCGGGCGGACCTCCTCGCCGTGCTTGATGCCCTCGGGCTCGGGCGCGCGGCGCTCGTCGGCAACTCGATGGGCGGGATGGCCGCCATCGACACGGCGATCGAGTCACCCGACCGCGTGGCGGCCGTCGTCGGCGTCGCGGCTGGACTCGGCGGCTTCGAGGCCACGCCGACCAACGACGAGACGCGGATCTTCGAGGCCTACGAGCGCGTCGACGGCGCCAAGCCATACGACGCCGACGCCCTGACCGATTTCGAGGCGAACGTGTGGCTCGATGGACCCGGCCAGCCGGCCGGGCGCGCCGCCCCGGCCCTCCGCGAGGCATTCAAAGCCATGGCCGGGCCGCTGAACGCCCCCGGTCGCGTCCCGGCACGAGGGCGGCCGCTCGAGCCACCGGCGAACGGGCGGCTCGGCGAGCTGCGATGCCCGGTCCTTTTCGTTGCCGGGGCCCTCGACTTCAGTGAGGTCGTCCAGACGGGGGATCGGATCGAGGCGGCCGCGCCGAATGCGCACTCGGTCGTTTGGCCCGATGTCGCGCACATGATCGGTATGGAACAGCCCGCGCGGCTGGCCGCGGCGATCGTCGAGTTCCTCGCGCCCCTCGATCGCTGGGCCTGACCCGCGCGGGGTCGGCCCATTCTCATCGTCGTCTAACACGGCGGACGCAGGATGACCGTGTTCTCTCCTCCGCCCGAACGTCGGCGGGGCGCCGGATCGCGACGATGACTCCTCCCTGTCGCGCGCGATCGACGTCTAGGCGCGGTCGTCGTGATCCGGCTCGCGATCGTCGAGGACCACCCGGCGCTCGCGGACGGCCTCGCCACGCTGATCCGCGGCTCGGCCGACGTCGATGTCGTCGGGACGGCTCCGGACCTCGCCGCGGCTGCGCTGCTCATCGAACGCGAGACGCCCGACGTGGTCCTGTGTGACGTCGCCCTCGCCCACGATGACGATGGGTTCGACCTCGTCCGCCGCTTCGCCCCGCGGCCGGCCTTCATCATGCTGACGGTCGCGTCGTATCCCAGCTACCACGCCCGAGCAGTCGACCTGGGCGCGATGGGCTACCTGTCCAAGATGGCGACCGTCGAACAGATCCTCGATGCGATCCGGGCGGTCGCCGCGGGCGGGACGGCCTACCCGATCGACACCCGACGATCGGCGAAGGAGGCGCTCCGCCTCCCGACCATCCGCGAGCTGGAGATCATCGGCCTGGTCGCCGAGGGACTGGCCAACGTCGAGATCGCCGAGCGCCTGTCACTGCGGGTCAAGACCGTCGAAAGCCAGCTCCGCCGGCTGTTCGATCGCTACGACGTGACGAGCCGGACCGCGCTCGCCCGGCTGGCCCTCCGCCAGGGCTGGATCGACGAGACCTGATCGTCCGCGGAAACGCGGGTTTTCATCCTCGCGACCCGCCACGGGGTTGCCTTACGTTCGGGTAGCGAAATCGGAAGGGTCGACCATCACCCCGCCCCTCCGGGAAATGTGTCCTCTTCGGTCTCGCAACCCCTCGCCGCCGGACGATCAAGATCGGATGGCGATGGGTTCACCTTGTCCGCTCAGGCGGTCGCCCCGGCCGTCCCGGTCTCGCCCGGCTCCATCGGTTCGACCGGCTCGTCCGGGTCGCCCTCGATCGTGACTCGCGGGATCCAGTCGAGGAAGCGGGGCATCCACCAGTTCCAGTCGCCTAGCAGCGTCATCGTGGCCGGCAGGAGGACGCACCGGATGACCGTCGCATCGATGAACACGGCGACCGCCAGCCCGAGCCCGAGCTCCTGGATGAAGACGAACTTGAGGCTCACGAAGACCGCGAAGACCACGACCATGATCGAGGCCGCGCTGGTGATCGTCCCCGAGGTCACGGAGATCCCCTTGGCGACGGCAGGGCGCGAGGCCAGCCCGCGATCCCTCGCCTCCTTGATCCGGGTCAGGATGAACAGGTGGTAGTCCATCGACAAACCGAACAGGATCGTGAAGATGAAGATCGGGACCCAGCTCTCGATCACCCCACCCGAGGTGATGCCCAGCGGCGCCGCCATGAAACCGTCCTGGAAGACGAGGACCAGGACGCCATAGGCCGCGCCCGCCGAGAGCAGGTTGAGCAGGATCGCCTTGACTGGGATCACGATCGAATGGAAGGCGATGAGCATCAGCAGGAACGAAAGTCCGAGCACGAAGACGAAGATCAGCGGCGTCCCGTCGGCGTAGACCTTGGTGACGTCGACCGAGAACGCCGCGTCGCCCGTGACGTAGGTCTTGACATCGGGCAGGCCGCCGAAGACCGCCGGCGTAAGCTGGGTCCGGGCCTGGCGGACGAGCTGCCGGTTGGCATCGTCGTTCTGGCCGCCGGCCATCGTGAAGGTGACCATCGCCACCTTGCCGTCGCGCGACGGCGTGACGTCCACCGGCTCACTCAAGCCGGGCAGCTTGAGGCCCTCGGTCTTGAGCGTCGCGATCGCGGCTTGCGTGGCGGGCTTGTCGGCGTCAGTGACGACGACCGCCAGCTGGAGCTCGAGGCCCTGCGGCCACTTCTCGTTGAGGAGCTTGATGCCGGCCACCCCGTCGATCGAGTCGGGGAACCCGGTGATGTCGGTGATCCCCGTCCGCAGCTGGAGGACGGGGAGGGCGAGCGCGAGCAGGAGCGCCGCCGAGGCGACGGTCATCACGATCGGCCGGGCCATGACCGCGTTGACGAGGGTCGCCCAGAAGCCGCTGCCCTCGGGTCGCGCCGCGCGCCGGTCGAGCCAGCCGCGCGCGGAACGGCCCCATGCGCTGATCGGGCCGAGGGGCAACGCCGCTGCCAGCCGTGGCAGCCAGGTCGATGGGCGGCCGGCGTTCACCCGGTCGCCCAGGATCGACAGGACCGCCGGCAGGAACGTGAGGCTGCCGATGACGGACACGAGGACGACCGAGATGGTGCCGATGGCCATCGAGGTGAAGAGCGAGACGCCCAGGGTGATGAGCCCGGCCAGCGAGATCATCACCGCCAGCCCCGAAAAGAAGACCGCTCGTCCGGCGGTGCTGCTCGAGACCTCGATCGCCTTCGACCGATCGCGACCGGCTCGTCGCTCGACCCGGAAGCGGGTGATCATGAACAGCGAATAGTCGACCGCGACGGCGAGGCCGATGAGCACGATCAGCTGGGTCGCGTTGGGACTCACCGCGCCTGCGATCTGGCTGTAGATGCCGAGGATGCCGAACGCGGCCAGGAGCGACGTGATGGCCAGCAGGAGCGGGACGACCGAGGCGACGATCGCCCCGAACGCGACGAGCAGGATGATGAACGTCAGCGGGATCGTCAGCTTGAGACTGTCATCGAGTCCGGTGTTGATGAGCGCGTTGATGTCGTCGTTGATGAACGTGCTGCTGATGGTGTGGATCCGCAGGTCGGGGTGGGCTGCCTTCGCCGCATCGACGATCGGCCGGACCGGGGCGATCAGCGGCGTCACCCGCTCCTTGTCGCCGTTGATCCGACCGACGATCCGGACGGTCGAGCCATCGGCCGACACCAGGCCGGCTTCGGGCGGCGCCGCGAAGGGATCGACCAGCTGGTCGAAGGTCGGCGTCTGCGCGCCGACCAGCGGAGCGTTGGCCGACTTGAGCGCAGCCGCCAGATCGCCGACCATCGCCTTGAAGGCCGGGTCGGAAGTCGCGCCCGGGGCTCCGCCGATGAGGACGAGGACCTGCTCGTACGGGTCGTTGGTGCCCCCGGCGTTGAACACGTCGTAGGCCGCGCTCGCCTCGAGCTTCCGTTCGTTGGGGTTCGCGTTCGCATCGGCCGCATTGATCCCGCCCATCGCCAGGCTGAACACGAACAGCCCGATCGTTGCCACGAACCACAGCGCCACGACCGGCCAGCGATGGCGGGCGCTCCACATCGCGATGCGGACGGTGGCGGGCTCGCCCGCTGGGTGGCTGGATGGGTTCGTCGACATCGGATCGGGACTCCCTCGAGGTTCGCTGTGATGGGATGACCGCGGCCGGGGTGACGCGGCCGGCCGCCCGCAGTCTACGAGGTCGGCGCCCGAACGATGATCTCGCCCTCACCGCCGGCGGCGAATTCGAGGAGTCGCGCCGCTTCTTCCTCGACGACCGTACGCTCGGCCGGCCCGATCCGGTTCGAATGGTTCGATGGTGAGGGTCGGTCGCTCGCTCCGGGCGATCCGCCACGTGCCGGCGAAGGTGCCATCGAGCAGGATCGAGCCCATCCTCGCGCCGTTTCCCGGCGCCAGCGGGATGCCGCGACCGCTCGGGATGATCCTCGTTCGATCGGCGTGCCCGAGCAGGATGTTGTCGTACTCGGGCAGGAACCGGGGCGGGGCAGGGGTCTCGGGATCCGGTCGAGGAGCGTCGGGGAGGTCGAAGAGCTCGCGACCCCGAGCGTCGCGGAAGGTGCGCAACCCCGGTCGTAGCCGTTCCACGACCTCGCGCAGGCGGGTCAGGCCGGACCACGCCTGCACGTCCATGACGCTCGCGGGTCCGAACGCCCCAAGGTAGCGAAGGACCATCGCGTCGGGTGCCGGGTCGCGCTCCAGCGGTCGTCCGAGCCATCCCTCCGTGGTCGTCCGGGCGATCGGTCCGCTGGTGCCCCAGACGCCCCTTGGCGGGATATGGACGAGCGGCACGAGGTAGCCGACGGCAAAGGTCAAAGAGTCTGGAGGGATGTCGGGCCAGCGCTCGACCAGGAGCGACGCGAGCTGCGGACTCGTCCGCGGGCGTTCGTCGAGGAGCGCGCGCCCGGCCGCCAGGACATCGGCGAGGTCGACGCCGCGTGCGTGGCGCCCGAAGACGCTCGAGCGGAACCCTCGCTCGAGGACGGGCTGGACGTCGGCCACAGGTAGAGGGCATCCCGAGCGCTCACGAGGTGGATGGTCGCCCGCATGAGCGAGGTTCGGACGGCTCGCCGTTCGATGATCGCCTTCGACAGATCGGCGGGATCGAAATCGACCAGCCGCGACCAAAGGGCGACGTAGGGGGCGAGCGGCGCCTGCGCCTGGAGCCCGACCAGGTGCTCGATCGCGACGATGGCGGTCATCGATCGGCGTTCGAGGAGGGACTGTCGAGCCAGCAGCGCACGATTGAGCGCGCGGGGACCGAGCATCGCCAAACGCTAGCGGATGGGCAGGATCAGCACGTAGCGGCCGTACCACTCGTCCTTCGACACCCGGAAGCCCGGCGTGTACGGGTCGTCGAGCAGGCTGTCGGTCTGGTAGTACCGCTGGAAGCGCTTGCGGTAGTTGCCCGTGTAGCGCAATCCCTTGTAGTCGATCTTCAGGTTGACCTCACGAGATGCGCGGAGCGGGTCGGTGATGAAGAAGCCGACCACGCTGAAGGCGTTCGTGTAATGACCTGCCGCGTCCCGCGCGAACGGGTTGCCGACCAGGCCGTAGTAGCCGGTAAGCATCTGAGCGTGCTTACCGCGCCAGCCGAGCATGCCGACCGGTTTGCGGGTGGCGATCAGCGCCCGAACGGCCGTCTTCATCGCCCCGTCGTAGGTCGAAAACGAGACATCCTCGTAGACCCGCGAGCCCGCGACCATCGCGCCCGATCCCCAGCCGAAGTCGTTCAGGGCGTTTCGCCAGCCGTGCGGGTCGGAGCCCGAGCCGCCGGTCATCGTGTCGTGGACGCGCTCCCAGGCGAGGATGTGGTCGCGGGTCGAACCCCAGATGTTCGGTCGCCACACGAACCCGGGACCGCCGGTCCGGTGGACGGCGATGAAATTGAGCATGGACCGGACCGAGGTCGCCGTGCAGGCGGCCCAATTGGGGTTCTGGAAGCGGAACTGGGCAGCCACGAACAGGTTCATCGCCCGAGCCCCGACCGGCACGGGAGTGGGGGTCGGGGCAGGCGTCGGGCCGGGTGTCGGTGAAGGAGTCGCTACAGGCGCCGGGGTCGCGGTGGGAGCCGGCGTCGGCGTCGCGGCAGCGGTCGGGGTCGGGTTCGGCGTCGTCGTGGCCGTCGCGGTCGGAGTCGCTGTCGCGGCCGGGATCGCCGTCGCGGTCGGACCGGGCGTCGCCGTCGGCACGCTCGAGGCCGATGCGCCCGGGGACGGGTCCGCGGCGGCCGCGACACGGGGCATGGCGACGAGCATGAACGCTGTGCCCAGCGCGCCCGCCAGCACGGACCGCCGAAGGACCCTGGTACCCGAGATCATGACGGCGCGTGGATATCGCATGGTCGCGACCGACCGTAGCCCATCGCGAGCCGCCGTCGAATCACCCGAACGTCCCTGGGTCGGGACGACCCGACCTTCCGGTGCCTGGCGGCACCGGCTGCATCAATCCGTCGCGGCACCTGGCTCGGCGGCGCGCTCCGCCAGCTCACGCTCGGCGGCCGTCTTTGGGACGATCCGCCGCGCGAGGCGCTCGCTCTCCGCGCTTAGTTCCAGCAGCCGAGGATCGTCAGGCTCCATGCCGGCCTTCTCCTCCTCGATGCCGGTCAGTCGCGCGGCGTCTGCCGCGATGTCCTCCGCGGTCGCTCGCAGGTCGTGCTCGAGTTCGGACATCCCTCAACCTCCCCCCGGTGCCCCTGCGAGGCCCGGGACCCAATGACCATCCCGGTAGACATACCAGATCGTGAAGGCCTCGCCCGTGAGCTCACGCGCTCGGACGACCGCCTCGGGATAGTCGCGACGGAGCCGTTCCTGCAACTCGAGCGGGGTATCGGCGCCGTCCGACGCCAGCGCCTCCGCGAGCGCGACGAATCGGCCATCGTCGCGAGGATTGAGGACAAGGGTCGTGGACACTGCTGCCCTCCCGTTGCGATCGGTGACGCGTCAGTCCGCAAGTGGACCACACCGCCCATTGCAAAACCGTTACGGACCGCGCACTCGGGGCGGAGGATGCCGACCTTTTCGTTTCAGACCGCCGAGGCTTCTCCGCCGTCGACCTCGGTCTCGTCGCCCACGGCCAGGGGCGCGGCCACGGTCTTGCTGAGGTGGCTCAGCTCGATCATCGTCGGCTCGCCGTCGCGGTCCTTCCAGCGCGTCTGGATCATGACTTCCTCGGACTCACCGACCAGACGGAGGACGACGACGAAGCCCGAACCACCACGCTCGATCGAGTCGACGGTGGCTTCGACGGACGGGAGCGGCAGCAGTGCCAGGACCTCGCCAAGGTTTCGCCGCAGCTCCGGGCTGAAGTCCGTGATCGCCTGATCCACGTCTCCGGCGACGAGCGCCGCGCACATGGCCTCGGCACGCTCGCGAACGGCTGATTCTTCCATGGGCTAACTCTACTCGTTACGTTCCGGCTGACGACAACCCAGCAGCGCGTCGGTGACCTCGTCGGGGAGACCGCCGAAGTAGCGGTCGAGCACGGCGGCGAACATGGGATCGTCCGGCGCGGCGCGGTGGAACAGGGTCATGCACGAGCGGACCTTCATCGCGTCGATCGAGCCGAAGATCTCCAGGGCCGTTCGCCCGTCTGACGCCAGGACGACGGCCGCGCACTCGTACAGGCGCGCGCCCAGCACCGGGTGGGCGAGATACGCCCGCGCCTCGGCCATGGACGCGATGCCGTAATACCGAGACATCTCACTGCGCCCGAGGCCGGCGAGTTGCGGGAAGACGAACCAGATCCAATGGCCCTTCTTGCGACCCTGGCGCAGCTCCGTGAGCGCGGCGGCGTAGGCGGGCTGCTGTCCGGCCAGGAAGCGTTCCAGGTCGACTGGCACGGGGCTGATACTCCCACCGGGTATTGACAAGAGGGTTGACAAATGGGGTCCGCATGACCGATACTACCCCTCGAAGGGCTTGTCAAGACTTGACAGGCCCACAGCCATGTCCAGCCCCAGGGAGGCGCCGTTTGGCGGTCGGTGTCGCGGCCGAAGTGAAGAACAAGGTGTCCGTCGTCGAGGTGGTCGGCGACTCGGTCAGCCTGAAGAAGGCGGGCACCACCTACAAGGGGTTGTGCCCGTTCCACGGCGAGAAGACACCGTCGTTCGTCGTCACCCCCGCGCGTGAGACCTGGCACTGCTTCGGCTGCGGCCTGGGCGGCGACATCTTCAGCTTCGTGATGCAGCGCGACGGCGTGACCTTCCCCGAGGCCCTCCGGACGCTGGCCCAGCGCGCCGGCGTCGAGATCGACGAGCGCACGAAGCGCGAGGACGCACACAAAGCCCGCCTCCGTCAGGTCCTGGACAGCGCGATCGCCTTCTACCACGCCGTGCTTACCTCATCTAGGCCGGGTGCGACCGCGCTCGACTACCTCCATGGGCGCGGATTCAGCGACGAGACGATCGCCACCCACCAGCTCGGTTGGGCCCCGGCCGGCTGGGACCAGATGACCCGGACGCTCGGTGCCAAAAGAGACGTCCGCCCCGAGGAACTCCTCGAGGTCGGTCTCGCCTCGCCGCGCCAGAGCGGCCGCGGCGGCATCTACGACAAGTTCCGCGAGCGCGTCCTGTTCCCGATCCGCGACCAGAATGGCCACGCGGTCGGTCTCGGTGGCCGGCTGCTCCAGGGCGACGGGCCGAAGTACCTCAACTCCCCGGCTACCCCGCTGTTCGACAAGAGTCGGACGCTCTATCTCATCGACAAGGCCAAGGGCGCGATCCGCAAGTCAGGCCAGGCGGTGATCGTCGAGGGCTACACGGATGCCCTGATGGCGCACCAGGGCGGCTTCGAGAACGTCGTAGCCAGCCTCGGCACCGCGCTGACGCCGGGCCAGGTCGCGTTGCTCACGCGCTATACCTCGCGGATCGCGCTGGCATACGACGTCGATCCGGCGGGCGAGAAGGCGGGCACGCTCGGCGTGACCGCGCTGGCCGGGCTCATCGGGCAGCTCCAGGGCGACACCTCGGGGGTCAAGCTCGAGGACGTCCGGGTCGCGCGGCTGCCCGATGGCAAAGACCCCGACGAGGTCGTCCGCGAGGCGCCAGCCGACTGGGAGGCGGCGATCGCGAAGGCGAAGCCCCTCGTGGAGTACTTGATCGACCACCACGCGGGCCGGTTCGACCTCAAGACCTCATCCGGGCGGATCGGGTTCGTCGAGGCCGTCATGCCCGCCATCCGCAACATCACCGACCCGCTCCGCCGAGATGAGGCGCTCGGCGAGGTCCGCCGGGTGTCCGGTGTCGAGGAGCGCGTCCTGCTGCAGGTTCTCGACCGGCCGGGGCGCAATCCGATCGCGTCGGGCCGTCCGGGTGGCGATCATGACGGCGAGTCGAGGATGAGCGCCGACGCCGTCCTGTCATCGCCGGACGCGCTGCCCGTCCATGACATCCTGCGCGCCATCACGCCGGTCGAGTCCGAGCTGCTCCGGCTTCTCCTGCTCGTCCCCGACGAGCAGCTCCGGGTCGTCAACGAGCTCGGCCCCGACCAACTGCCGAGCGAGGTCGCCCGCGAGCTCTTCAGGGCGATCGTCTTCCAGCGCGCCCCGAACGACCAGGGGGTCCACCCACCCTTCGACGCGGCGGCGCTCCTGCTCTCGCTCGACGACGAAACGGCGGCCCTCGCTCGCGCGTTGTATGCCAAGGCGGGCCCCGATGCGCGCGGGCTTGATCCGGCGCACCTGGACTACGAGATCACCCGCCTCCTGCTCGAGCTCGAGGACGACCAGCTGCGCGACCGCAGCGACTACAACGAGGCCGCCCAAGGGGAGGCCGAGCGTGCCGGCGACCGCGATGCGATCGCCCGGTTGATGCTCGAACGACGTCAGATCAATGAGATGCGCCTGTCACTGGACCGGCGCCGAGACCAGACCCGGCTGCTCGCCAGCCACCGGAGGTAACCCATGCCCGTAGATCCCCTGGACAAGCAACTCGTGGAGGCCGTGCTGTCACGGCCCCGCCGCGCCAAGGCCGACCTCGAAGAGGCCAAACTGGCCGGTCTTCGGCCCTCCCGGCCGAAGGCCGGTGTCGCCGTGGCCAGCGATGACGACGACGATGATGAAGACGACGACCTCGACCTCGGGCCGGACGTCGCCGATGACGGGGCCGATGTCGGCATCGTGGTCGTAAGCGAGGACGGCTCGGTCGACCCCGCCGCGAAGCTGCCGGCGGACGCGCCGGCAAAGCTCGACCCAAAGGAGGTCGAGGAGCCGTCGGCGGAGGAGCTCGAAGCCATCTCGGCCGACATGATCGGGATCGACGACCCGGTCCGGATGTACCTCAAGGAGATCGGCAAGGTCGCGTTGCTGACCGCCGAAGAGGAGGTCGTCCTGGCCAAGGCCATCGAGCTCGGCGAGCAGATGGTCGAGGCGCCCTGGAAGGGGATCGTCTCCCTTCACGAGTGGACGCTCCACGACACCGAACGCAAGACGCGGACGACCAAGACGCAGCACCGTCTGCCATTCGGTGAGGAGGCGCACGACCTCGTCCGGCGCGCGATCTCGGACGAGAGCAATCGGGACTACGTCGCGCCGTCGCCCGACTTCCACCTGATCAAGGCCGGCCGCGATGCCCAGTCGGACGGTACCAGGGAGCGCCTCAAGGAGGCCAAGAAGCTGGTCCACGCCTTCAACGAGGGGCCGTCACCCGAGACGTTCCTGCCGTTGCTCGACTGGGCCTATCTCGCCGTCCACAACGGCGACCTGGATTCGCGCGACAACGTCGGGCTCAGGGCGATCTGGGACTGGACGCGCGAGGAAGTCGCCTTCCCCGCGCTCGAGCGCTGGATCCTGGCCGGCAACGAGGCAGACCTGCTCAAGCGGATGGGCTACGACCCGGAGGTGCCGCTCAACACCAAGCTGCGTGACCGCAAGGGCACGATCGTCGTCATCGGGCGTGATGCGCGCGAGCAGCTGACGTCGGCCAACCTCCGGCTGGTCGTCTCGATCGCGAAGAAGTACATCGGGCGCGGGATGTCGTTCCTGGACCTCATCCAGGAAGGCAACATCGGGCTGATCCGCGCAGTCGAGAAGTTCGACTACGAGAAGGGCTTCAAGTTCTCGACCTACGCGACGTGGTGGATCCGGCAGGCGATCACCCGGGCCATCGCGGACCAGGCGCGGACGATCCGTATCCCGGTCCACATGGTGGAGACGATCAACCGGCTCATCCGCGTCTCGCGCGGCCTGTTGCAGGAGCTCGGTCGTGAGCCGACCGTCGAGGAGATCGCCGAGGCGATGTCCAAGGGCCAGGAGGTCCAGGTCACGCCCGAGAAGGTCCGGGAGATCATCAAGGTCTCGCAGGAGCCGGTCTCGCTCGAGACTCCGATCGGCGAGGAGGAGGACTCGCACCTCGGTGACTTCATCGAGGACCGCGGCGCACTGGCTCCCGCCGAGGCCGCGTCGCACCAGCTCCTCAAGGAGCAGGTCGAGGCGGTCCTGGACTCGCTGACCGGTCGGGAGCGGCGCGTGCTCCAGCTCCGGTTCGGACTCGAGGACGGGCGTGCCCGGACCCTCGAGGAGGTCGGCAAGGAGTTCAACGTCACCCGCGAGCGGATCCGCCAGATCGAGGCCAAGGCGCTGCGCAAGCTCCGCCACCCGTCGCGCAGCCGCAAGCTCAAGGACTACCTCGAGTAGCCCGCGTGCCGCGCAAGACCGCGACCCCCGCCAAAACCTCGAAGAAAGCCGAGGCGGCCGGGCCTGGCCCGCTCGTCTCGGTCGCGTGGCTGGCGGACCACCTCGGCGACGCCGACCTCCGGGTCGTCCATGTCTCGCCCGACAAGCGTGTCTACGACAAGCGCCACATCGTCGGCGCGCCCTATAGCGACCTGCACAAGGAGCTAGCCCTCAAGGGGACGGTCCCGGAGACGGGCGATGCCGAACGCGAGTGGCTCGTTCCCTCGCGCGAGGAGGCAGAACGCGTGCTCCGCCGATGGCGGGTCGGCGACGGCGACCGGGTCGTCTTCTACGATGACATCGGGCTGAACCGGCAAGCCATCCGGGGTTACTGGCTGCTGCGTCTCTATCGATACCCGGCTGACCGGCTGCACATCCTCGACGGCGGGATCGAAGCCTGGCGGCGCGCCGGCCACGAGACGACGAAGGAACTGCCTGAAGCCGACCTGGCCGACGCGCTCCGCAAGCCGGCCAAGCTCGGTGAACGGGACGAGGCGCTGATCGCGACCTATGAGCAGGTCCTCGGCTGGAGCCGCGAGGCCGCCAAGGCGGGTGGCCCGACTCGGATCCTCGACGTCCGGACCGCGGCCGAATGGGTCGGTGTCGACCTGCGCGCCCGCCGCGGCGGCCACATCCCGGGCGCGCTACAGCGCTGCTTCGTGGACCTCCTCACTGATGAAGGCACGTTCCGCGGCGTCGACGAGATGGTCTCGCTGGTGCGCGCCAGCGGTGCCGACCCGACCGAGATCCGAGCCACCTATTGCCAGGGTGGCGTGCGCGCGGCACTGGTCTGGTTCGTCCTGCACGAGCTGGCCGGGTTCGACGATGTCCGCAGCTACGCGGGCTCCTGGGAGGAGTGGGGGAACCGGCCCGACAGCCCGATCGATTCCCCATAAGTCGACGCTGGCGTGGCCAACCCGGGCGGCTATCCTCGGGCCCTGGTCCAGCGCCGCATGTGAGGGACGCTGGCGTTCGTCGGTGGGATCTGGCTCGTGATCCTGGGCGTGACCCAGGTCATCGCCGGCTTCGAGCTGCGGAGCCTCGGGAGCCATCCCGCCGCGACGACGACGCCCTACGATCGGCCGACCAGCGCGGTCTGAGCCCCGAAGGCTTCGTGCTATCCTGTCGCCCGGCGCCGACCCGGCGTCCTTGACGCTCGCGGCTCCGGCCCTCGCCCGGGCCCCTGCGTCCTCGATCCGGCGTAGCTCAGTGGTAGAGCGGGCGGCTGTTAACCGCCATGTCGTAGGTTCGAATCCTACCGCCGGAGCCAACCTTTCCTTCAGCTCGGGCCCGATCCCTCGTTCCATGTCTCGATGACGGGGTTCTCGCGCTCCCAGCCGAGGACCGAGATGGTCGCCGTGCCGAGCGCAAACATCGAGCCCGACGCCGCCGGCAGTCCGAGCCACCGGGCGGCCAGGACACGCAGCAGGTGTCCGTGCGCCACGATCAGTGCATCGCCCGCGGCCGCTCGGACGCGCTGGACGACCCGATCCGCACGGGTCGCCACCTCGTCGATCGTCTCGCCCTCCCGCCATGGCCCATGCCAGATGGTCCAGCCCGGGTAGTCGGCCCGGATCTCCGTCGTCAGCCTGCCTTCGAAGGCGCCGTAGTCCCACTCCCGGAGATCCGGGTCGACGATCGCTCGATCGCCGAATCCGGCCAGCGCCGCCGTGTCGGCGGCGCGCGACAGAGGGCTGGTCAGAACGACGTCGAACGGGTGACCGGCCAGGCGACCCCCGAGGGCGATCGCCTGCGCCCGACCGGTCTCGGTCAGAGGCACGTCCGTCCGGCCGGTGTGGCGGCCGAGCTTGGCCCACTCCGTCTCGCCGTGCCGGACCAGCCAGACGGCGTGCCCGCCAGGTTCGGCATCCCGCTGCGTTGCGGCCATGGCCGGGTCAGCCTGAACGACGCGACGGGGTGAGTGCGAAGAGGACCAGGACCACGCCGAGCCCGATCGCCGCGATCGGCCACCAGATGGCGATGTCGAAGAACGGCAGGAACTCGCGGATGAGGAAGATCACCCCGATCACGATGAGGATGAGCCCGAGGAAGAGCCCGCCGCGGGCGCGATCCACGGGGTCGCGTCGAGGTCGCGCCGTCGGCACTGTCGCACCCATCGAGGCCGTCGACCCGGCACGGATGATGGATGGGTCCGCGTCGATGGCCTCGGCGACGCCCGCCGCGACCCCAGCGATCATGCGGTCGTCGCGCGACCGATAGAGGGGATCATGCACGGCCATCCTCCGGATCCAGGGTGAACGAGCCCGCGTCTGCCACGGTCTGACGTATCCCTCAACGGTAGTCGACGGCGGTCCCGGCGCGAACGAAGGATCGTCAGGATCGGTTCCTGATGAGCGTGTGCTAGCCTCGCGTCCAGGACCGGACCGGGCGGTGCCGGGGGATGGTGGTCTGGACGGAGGCTCGGGATGCGGTTCAGCGAGTATCGAGCGACGGCGCCCGTCAAGGACGCGGTGGCGCCGAGGGTCATCGCCATCGTCGAGCAGGCGCTGACCACGCTCGGCGCCGAGCGGGATCCCGAATGCTGGGTCGCCTGGGGCGACGACCCCGCGGTGCGATACCTCTTGTTCGCGCCGACGCCGGCCGGTTTGGTGCAGGTGGCCGTCCGGGTCGCGGTCCCGGGTGAGGGGCCACGAGCGGGCGGCAAGGTGATGCGCTGGAACCGCGTGCAGCTCGGCGAGCTCGCGGTCGAGATCCAGGGCGGCCATCGCCTGGTGACCTTCCAGATCGAGACCCAGGTGCTCAACGGGGCGGATGCGAGGGCCGACGCCATCACGGCGTTCGTGCAGGTCCTCTTCGCCGCGGTCGACGGCCGCGTGCCGCCCCGCGCGCAGGCGAGCAAGAGACGGTCCGGAGCAGGCGCCTCCGCGACCGGTGCCCGGCGACCGGCGAAGGCGCCCCGCGCAGGGGCATCGAAGGGATCCTCGGCCTGACCGGCCCCACCGCGCTCCCGGGGCCGGCGGTCAGCCCGATCCGGCGGACGATCCGGTATTGGGTCGCGCGGCTGCTGGCCGCCGTGCTGACGCGGGCCTATCTGCGGGTCGGGCTCGATGGCCGGGAGCGTCTCCCGCCAGGCGCTGCCATCTACTGCTTCAACCACCTGAGCTGGGCGGACCCGTTCGTGCTCATGGCGCTGCTTCCGATGCGTCCCCGGCTCTGGTTCTTCGGGCCGAAGGAAGAGGACATGACGACCGGCGGTCGCAACCGACTCATGTCCTGGACCGGGACGACGATCCCGTACAAGCCGGCCAAGAACGACCTGCTCGACGCGACCCGGCGGGTCGGTGCCGTCATCGCGACCGGCGCCGTCGTGGCGATCGCCGGCGAGGGTCGGATCCACGTCCGGGAATCGGAGCTCCTGCCGCTAAGTGAGGGTGCCGCCTATTTCGCGCTGCGCTCGGGGATCCCGCTGGTCCCGATCGCCATCGCGGGCACGAGCTGGCTCCGATTCGGCGGGCGAGCCAGGGTCAGGGTGGGGGAGCCCATCGTGATCGTGGGCCGCCCGACTCACGAACGGGTCGAGCAGGCGACATCCGCGCTCACGGCCGCCCTTCGCGGCATGGTGGCCGGGAGCCCCGAGGTCCCCGAACCCGGCCGGTTCGGGCGCTGGCTGACCGAGCGCTTCAACGACTGGCCGGAGGGGTCGCGCGAAGCCGCCGGGGCGGCGTCGGAGGCCTCCGCTCTGCCATACTTCGACCCGCCCGAACCGACGTAGGAGGACGCGTGGCAGCGACCGGTCTCTCGGCCGACCCCAAGGAATATCGCGCTCGCCTCGCCGACCAGAGCGATGCCCAGATCGATGCCTGGGCGGCCGAGCTGATGCGCGACGTGGCGCTCCGCCGCGGGGTGATTCGGGTCGTCGACGATTTCCTCCGATCGAGCCATCTCGACGAGCGTGGGTTCGAACGCGTGTTCGCTTCAGGCGGCGGCCCTCCGGCGACGATCGGGCGGGATGCAGCGGGTCACCTGATCGTCCCGGCCATCACCCTCTTCGCCCTCGTGCCCGGGATCCGCGCGCAGGTCCCCGACGCCCGCGACCGGCTGATCGAATACCTCCTCGAGAACTTCGACGAACTCGTCTACGTCTGAGCGACTCGCCGGCCTCGTTCGGCTGGCCCATCCGTTCCCCTGCCTCCTCGACGGGCTGGTCGTGGTTGCTGTCGCGCTGCTGGCGGGCGGGGAGGGTGACGCTGCCATGCGGCTCGGGCTGGCGATGACGGCACTGCAGGTATCGATCGGGGCACTCAACGATGTGGTCGACGCGCCGCGCGATGTCGGCCGGATCCCACCCAAGCCGATCCCCGCCGGACTCGTGTCGCCGGCCGCCGCCCGAGCCGTCGTCGTGAGCGGCGCCTTTGTCGGCCTCGCCCTGGCCATCCCGGTCGGGCCGGGTGCCGTCGCGCTGTCGGGCGTCGTCCTGGCGATCGGCTACGCTTACGATCTCGGGTTCAAGGGGACGGCCTGGTCGTGGGTGCCGTTCGCGGTGGGGATCCCGCTCCTCCCGCTCTTCGCCTGGCTCGGGGCGACAGGTGGCGTGCCGGACTCGTTCGCCATCGTCCTGCCAACCGCGTTCGTGGCCGGGGCTGGGCTCGCGGTCGCGAACGCGCGGGCCGACATCGAGCGCGACGCGTCGGTCGGGGTCGATTCGGTGGCGCTCCGTTTGGGCCGCGGTCGGGCTTGGGCGGTCAACGCCGCGCTTCTGTCCGCCGTCATCGTGGCGGCAGCGGTGACGCTTGGCGGCGGGTCGAGCGCGGGCGCGTGGCTCGCCCTGGTCGGGGCCGGCGTCGTCATCGGGCTGGGGGTCCTCGTCGGGCGCCGCGGCGACGCATCCCGGCGCGAGCGGGCGTGGGAACTCGAGGCGATCGGGGTCGGTCTGCTGGCCGCGGCCTGGCTCGCCGGCGTCCGGCCGGGGTCTTAAGTCGGCTAGTAGCCGGCGTCGTCGCTCCGTACCAGGGCGATCGCGTTCTCGAGACGGAGCTTCGCGATCGTCAGGTACTTGGCCAGGTTCGCCCGGTCGGTCGCGCCGATCGACTCGCGGACCTGCGCGCTGCCCAGCACCCCGACCAGTTCGTCGACGGCGTCGACAAGGCTCTGTTTCGCGTTGACGAGCGAGTCGTCCGAGATGTCCCGCGGCGGGGCATCTCCGGAAGCCCACAGGTTGTCGCGATCGGCCTCGTCGTCCGGAGCCGCGGGAGCGACAGTCGCAGGGCCGGTTTCGGCCGCCTCGCCGGCGACGGGCTCGGGTCGGGACCGCCGGCCCTCGATCTTGTCCCGCAACTTGATGAGGGTCAGCTCGCCCCGGGCGACCTGTTGCGCGAGACGGCGCCGCTTCTTGGGATCCTCGACCTTCATCAGTTCGTAGGCGTGCGACAGGCTGTCCTTGCGCAAAGACACGAGCTCGCGGATCTCCGGCGGGGCGTCCGCCAGCCGCAGCCGGTTCTCGAGGTAGCCCTTGTCCTTGCCCAGCTTGTCGGCCAGCTTGCGGATGCTATAGCCGTGTTCGTGGACCATCCGGTCGTACATCGCCGCTTCGTCGAGTGGTGTGAGGTCCTCCCGCTGGAGGTTCTCGATGATCGCGATCTCGAGCGCCGTGTCGTCGTCGATGTCCTCGATCAGCGCCGGGATCGTGGCAAGACCCGCTTGGCGCGATGCCCGCCAGCGGCGTTCACCTGCGACGATCTGATAGGTGTTCGGCCCGAGCGGGCGGACGAGGATCGGCTGGAGGACACCATGTTCGCGGATCGAGGCCGCGAGCTCGTCGAGCGCGGATTGTTCGAAGACCATGCGCGGCTGCTCGGGGTTCGGCTCGATGTGATCGACCTGGACGATCCGGACCCCGATCGAGCGGGTCGGGCTGTCGGGCGTGAGCAGGCTGACGATGGCGGGGGAGAGCTCCGTGTCCTCGGAGAGCCGCCGCGCGGCCTGGGCGCGGAAGTCAGTTCGGGCCAAGGTCGATCACCTCCCGGGCGAGTGCGCGATAGGTCCGCGCGGCGTCGCTGGCGCCGGCGTAGGTCGTGATGGGTCGCCCGACGAGGGGTGCCTCGCCAAGCTTCACAGTCGTTCGCACGATGCTCGCGAAGACGTGGTGGTCGCCGACGACGCGTAGCTCATCGAGCATGTCGCGGGCGAGGTTGGTCCGGCCATCGAAGAACGTCGGAAGCAGACCGAGGATCTTGAGGTCGCGATTCAGCTTGAGTCGGATCGCGTTGATGACCTTGACCAGATTGTTGAGGCCCTTCATCGCGTAGTACTGCGTCTGCACCGGGATGATCACGCCGCTCGACGCGACGAGTCCATTCACCGTCAGCAGTCCGAGGTTCGGCGGGCAATCGATCAGGACGTAGTCGTAGGTATCGATCTGCCCTTCGAACGCTTCGCGCAGGATCTGTTCGCGGCCGAGAGCGGTGAACAGTTCACCTTCCGTCGACGCCAGGTCGATGTGGGCGGGTGCGACGTCGATCCCCGCGGTCTCCGTCGGCAGGATCACTTCGGTCAGCGTCGAGCGTCCGTCGGCGAGGACGTCGGCCATCGACAATTCGACAGTGTTGAGATTGATCCCGAGCCCGGCGGTGAGGTTCGCCTGTGGATCCATGTCGACGCACAGGACTCGATACCCCTCCTCGGCGAGCGCCCCGGCGAGATTGATCGCCGTGGTCGTCTTGCCGACGCCCCCTTTCTGGTTGGCGATCGCGATCACATTCGTCACCGGGGCATCACCTCAGAATCTGGACGACGGTTCGGGGCCGTCATGGGAGGGGAGCGTGTATCGCCATGGTACGCCCGAAGACCCGATTCCGTGACCCGGTTATCCACACGCTTTGTGAGTTATTCACCGAATCTGTGGATATCCGCACGTCGTCAGGGGACGCCTTCGGGTGGCTATGATGGGACTGTCCCTGCGCAAAGACGGCCGGATGAGGAGTCCACAGCGTGTCGACGAACGCGGAGCGACTCGAGCACCTCGAGCGGATGCGCCTCGCCTCACGAGAAGGCGGTGGCGAGGTCCGGGTCGCCAAACAGCACGAGGCCGGGAAGTTGACCGCGCGCGAACGGCTCGAGTTGCTGTTGGACCCGCGGACATTCGTCGAACTCGACGCGTTCGTCACCAACCGCGACGCCTCGGCCACGGAGTCGTTCCTTGGTGATGGTGTCGTGACCGGTCATGGCGAGATCGATGGGCGGACCGTCTTCGTCTTCAGCCAGGACTTCACGGTCTTCGGCGGCTCGCTGTCCGAGGCATATGCCGAAAAGATCTGCAAGGTCATGGACCTTGCGATGAAGGTCGGAGCGCCGATCATCGGCCTGAATGATTCCGGCGGCGCGCGCATCCAGGAGGGCGTTGTCTCGCTCGGTGGCTATGCCGAGATCTTCCTGCGCAACGTCCTGGCATCCGGTGTCGTGCCACAGATCTCGGTCATCCTCGGTCCTTGTGCCGGCGGCGCCGTCTATTCGCCGGCCATCACCGACTTCACGGTGATGGTGGAGGGGACGAGCTATATGTTCGTCACCGGTCCCGGCGTCGTGAAGACCGTAACGCACGAGGATGTCGATGCCGAGTTCCTCGGCGGTGCGACGACGCACACGACGCGCAGCGGTGTCGCACATCTCGCGGCACCCGACGAAGCGAGCGCCCTCGACGCGGCGTGCGCGCTCCTCGGCCATCTGCCGCAGAACAACCTGGCCGCGGCATTCATCATGGACACATCTGACCCGAGCGACCGGATGGATCCCGCACTGGACGACGTCGTCCCCGAGGATCCGCGCATGCCATACGACATGCACGACGTCCTGCGGCGCATCGTCGACGACGGCGGGTTCCTCGAGATCCAACCCGGCTGGGCGCAGAACATCATCGTCGGTTTCGCCCGACTCGCCGGCCGCAGCGTCGGGATCGTCGCCCAGCAGCCCGAGGTCCTCGCCGGCGCGCTCGACATCGACGCGTCGGTCAAGGCGGCTCGATTCGTCCGGACGTGCGATGCGTTCAATGTGCCGCTGGTGACGTTCGTCGATGTGCCGGGTTTCCTGCCGGGCGTCGACCAGGAACATGGCGGCATCATCCGCCACGGCGCGAAGCTGCTCTATGCCTACGCCGAGGCCACCGTCCCGAAGTTGACGGTCATCACCCGCAAGGCATATGGCGGCGCCTATGACGTCATGAGCAGCAAGCACATTCGCGGCGACATGAACTTCGCCTGGCCGACTGCGGAGATCGCGGTGATGGGCGCGGAGGGTGCCGTCAACATCATCCATCGGGAGGCTCTGGCGGCCGCCGCGGACCCGGCGGCGGAACGCGCGCGCCTGGTCGCCGCCTATCGAGCGGAGTTCGCGAACCCGTTCATCGCCGCAGCTCGGGGCTATGTCGACGACGTCATCCGACCATCGGAGACGCGGCCCCGGTTGATCCGCGCCCTCGGGATGCTGGCCAGCAAGCGCGATGTCAACCCGCGAAAGAAGCATGGCAACATCCCGCTCTGACAGGGCGGGCGGACCGTCTTTGCGCAAAGACGTGACAGCCCGGTGACGAGGCGAGCGTCGCCATTCCAGCGCGTCCTTGTCGCCAACCGAGGCGAGATCGCGGTTCGGATCATCCGGGCCTGCCATGAGCTGGGGATGGAAGCAATCGCCGTCTACAGCGACATCGATGCGGGAGCGCTGCACGTCCGGATGGCCGACGACGCTGTTCGGCTGGGGCCCGCACCGGCGTCCGAGAGCTACCTGCGGATCGACGCGATCGTCGAGGCGGCGCGAGCGACGGGGTCCGACGCGGTCCATCCGGGGTATGGCTTCCTGTCCGAGCGAGCGGCCTTCGCCCGGGCGCTTGAGGACGCCGGGATCGTCTTCGTCGGGCCGCCGTCGGGGGTCATCGACGGCCTCGGCGACAAGGTGAATGCGCGCCGCCTGGCGCGGTCGGTCGGCGTCGAGGGCGTGCCCGGATCGGTCGACCCGGTCGATGTGGGCCGTCCAGATGCGGTCGCAGGGATCATCGCCGACGCGGAGCGGATCGGCTTTCCGCTGCTGGTCAAGGCGGCGGCCGGCGGCGGTGGCCGCGGGATGCGGCGAGTCTCGACCGCGGACGCGTTGCCGGCGGCGCTGGAAGCCGGGTCGGCGGAAGCGGCGGCAGCGTTCGGTGACGGGTCGGTCTATCTGGAGCGCGAGATCCATCCGGCCCGCCACATCGAGGTGCAGCTCCTCGGCGACGCGACCGGGCGGGTCGTGGCGATCGGGGAACGCGACTGCTCGATCCAGCGGCGGCACCAGAAGTTGATCGAGGAGGCGCCGGCGCCCGGGCTCAGCGGCGACGAGCGGCGCCATCTCCATGGCCTGGCCGTCAAGGTCGCGTCGGCCGCCGGCCTCCGGAACGCCGCGACCGCCGAGTTCCTCCGGACGCCTGACGGCAGGTACTATTTCCTCGAGGTCAACACCCGGCTCCAGGTCGAGCACGGCGTCACCGAACTGGTCGCCGGCATCGACATCGTCCGGGAGCAGTTCTGGCTGGCGGCCGGACGGCCGCTCTCGGCGGCGGCCGAGGCCGCCGCGGCCGCCGCTGCGGAGCCGGCTGGGCACGCTATCGAGGTCCGGCTGGCAGCAGAGGACCCGGCCCACGACTTCGCGCCGGGCCCCGGCCCGATCCGCCACTGGGTGATGCCCTCGGGTCCCGGGGTCCGCGTGGACACCGGACTCGGCCAGGGCGACCGCGTTCCGCCCGACTACGACAACCTGATGGCGAAGATCCTGGTCCACGCCGATGATCGGGATGGGGCGATCGATCGGCTGCGGCGGGCCCTGGACGAGACCGAGATCGCCGGTCTCCAGTCGACCCTGCCGTTCCATCGATACGTCGCCCGGCACGCCGGGTTCCGGGCCGGTGACCTGTCGATCGAATGGGTCGCCGAACATTGGGACGGCCCGGGCGAGCGAGCCCGGTTCGTGAACGTTGCGGTCGCTGCCGCGGCGAGCGCCGCATCCGGTCTGACCGAGGGCCGCGGTGTGCCAGGGGCGGACCCCGCTCGCCTGGACCCGGCGGCCGTCGGAACCTGGGGCAACGTCGCTCGCGCCGAGGCGACCGACCGGTGGCCACGGTGAGCCACTGGCGGGTGACCGACCGGGCGACCGGCGAGATCCTCGGCGAATCCGACCCGCCCGTCGGCGGCCCGAATCGCGAGGGCAAACCGGGCGAGCGCCCGCTGGTCCTGCCGTCGACCGCTTTGCCCTCGGTGCGCGGCCGGATCCCGCTGGAGGTCGTCGTCGGGGGCTGGCGGTTCGATCTCGAGGGCGAGGATGCCGCCATCGCCGAGATCCGCGAGCGGGCGACAGCCGGTCACGAGGCCGCGGTCCACCACGGACCGACCGAGGTTCGTGCCATCATCCCGGGGCGCGTGGTGGCGGTGGCCGTCGTCGCCGGCGAGGCGGTGATGACCGGCCAGCGACTGCTGGCGGTGGAGGCGATGAAGATGGAGAACGAGTTGCGAGCGCCACGCGACGGCACGATCGACCGGGTGGTCGTCGCGGTCGGACAGACCGTGGAGCTCGGCGACGCGTTGGTCGTCATCCGATGAGCCGCCGCGAGGGCGAGGGGCGACCGGACCGACCGGACCGGCCGGACCGGCCGACCGACGAGGCGCCCGATCCCGGCCGTGATCGCTGGCGGCAGACGCTCCGGGCCAGGGCGCTCGAGGGCGCGCCGGAGCGGCGGGAGCCCTTCGAGACGTCGTCGGGCATCCTCATCCGCGACCTGTACACGCCGGCCGATACTGCCGGCCTCGACGAGGATCGCGACCTCGGCCGGCCGGGGGAGTATCCGTTCACCCGTGGTGTCCAACCGACGATGTATCGGAGCCGTTTCTGGACGATGCGCCAGTACGCCGGGTTCGCGACGGCGGAGGAGACCAACCGCCGCTTCCGCTATCTCCTCGAACAGGGCCAGACCGGGCTGTCAGTCGCGTTCGACCTGCCGACCCAGATGGGCTACGACTCCGACGCGCCAGATGCCGAGGGTGAGGTCGGCCGGGTCGGCGTCCCCATCTCGAGCCTCGCCGACATGGCGGTCCTCCTCGATGGACTGCCGCTGGGCGAGGTCAGCACCTCGATGACGATCAACGCCACCGCGCCGATCCTGCTGGCGCTCTACGTCGCGGCGGCCGAGGCGCAGGGCGTACCGCGTGCCGCGATCGGCGGGACGACGCAGAACGACATCCTCAAGGAGTACATCGCCCGGGGGACCTACATCTTCCCGCCGCGTCCCTCGATGCGGCTCGTCACCGACGTCTTCGAGTTCTGCGCCGCCGAGCTCCCGAAATGGAACACGATCTCGATCTCCGGCTACCACATGCGCGAGGCCGGAGCGACCGCGGCCCAGGAGCTCGCGTTCACCCTGGCCGACGCGATCGCGTACGTGGATGCGGCGGTCGCTCGCGGGCTGGACGTCGATGACTTCGCGGGGCGTCTTTCGTTCTTCTTCGCCGCCTGGTCGGAGCTCTTCGAGGAGGTCGCGAAGTTCCGCGTCGCCCGCCGGATGTGGGCGACGATCATGCGCGAGCGCTTCGGGGCAACGAACCCGCGTTCGTGGGTCTGCCGGTTCCACGTCCAGACCGCGGGCTCGAGCCTGACCGCCCAGTCGGTGGACAACAACGTCGTCCGGACGACCATCCAGGCACTCGCCGCGGTCCTCGGCGGCGCCCAGAGCCTCCATACGAACTCACGAGACGAGGCGCTCGCGCTGCCGACCGAGGAGGCGGCCCGGCTCGCCCTCCGGACCCAGCAGATCCTCGCCTACGAGGCGGGCGTGACCGAGACGCCCGACCCGCTCGCGGGCTCGTATTACGTCGAAACGCTGACCGACCAGGTCGAAGCGGCCGCGTGGGAACTTCTGGCCGAGATCGATGCGTTCGGTGGCACGCTCGCGGCGATCGAGGCGGGATTCCAGCAGCGCCAGATCCAGGAGGCGGCCTACCGGGTGCAGCGCGCGATCGAGACCGGCGAGCAGGTGGTCGTGGGTCTCAACCAGTACATCGACCACGGCGAAGCCGCATCCCCGGTCCTCCAGCAGATCGACCCGGAAGGGGAGCGGCGGCAGATCGAGGGCGTCGAGCGCGTGCGCGCAGAGCGCGATCCGGCGGCCTGGGAGGCCGCGATGGGGCGGCTTGAAGGCGCTGCCCGGGGCGCCGACAACGTCCTGCCGCCGCTGATCGAGGCGGTCAAGGCCTACGCCACGCTCGGCGAACTGAGCGACCGGCTCCGGACGGCGTGGGGCGAGCACCACGAATTGCTGACGATCTGATGGCCGACATCATGGGGATTGCGCTGGGCCCGGTTCATCACATCGGGATCGTCGTGCGCGACCTCGAGGATGCTTTGACCCTCTATCACGGCCAGTTGGGGTTGCCGGTCGAATCCCGGCACGATCTCAAGGCCCACGGTGTGCGTGCCGCCTTCCTAGGCGCCGCCGGCGCCCGGGTTGAACTGCTCCAACCAACGCGCGACGACACTGGCGTTGCCCGGTTCTTGCTGACGCGCGGCCCGGGGCTCCACCACGTCTGCTTCGAGGTCACCGACATCGCTGCGACGCTCCGCGAGGTCGCTGCCGACGGGATGGAGCTGATCGACACCGCGCCGCGGCCGGGTGCGCATGGCCTCGTCGCGTTCATTCATCCGCGGAGTGGCCAGGGAACTCTCATCGAGTTGATCCAGGTCTAGGTTCCGAGCGCGGGCACCAGTCGGCCGTTGACGATGCGATGTACCTCTTCATGGACATGGCCCACGGCGATGGCCCGCTCCACGATCTGGCGCTCGTCCAGCCCACCCACGATATAGGGGCACAAGGTGACCGCGCGGCCGCCTCGGAACTGGTCCATCCAGGCCGCCTCGAACGGGATGACGGCCGCGACCGCTTCCGCGGACGGCTCGATCGGGAAGCGCGCGAACCAGA
>JBBQDL010000005.1:0-76080 GCA_038319665.1 Candidatus Limnocylindrales bacterium | reverse complement strand
TCAAGCACGGCCATCCTGTCCTCGGCCATCGTGGTGGTCCTCCGTGTCGTGGGTTCTCAAGTCCAACGACGCGAGGATGACGCGGTGGCCGTTGTTCTTCACGGCCTACCCGCTGTTACACCAAGTCTGGGGACACGACCCTACAGCACTTAGGCGCCGCCCGCTGAGACCCGCAGCGCCCGTCGCAGGAGGCCCAAACTCATCCTCGCCGCGAACCGGAGATCGCTTCCACGCACCAACCAGAAATCCCAGACCGGTGTCCCCGATAGCCGGGCAGCGACGGTCGTGAGCAGGATGGCGGACACCGAATACGACACAAGCGAGGCCACTGCGGCGCCTTCGATGCCGAACCGGGGGATGAGGTAGATGTTGAGCACGATGTTCAGCGCGAACGCAAAGACGTTGACGTACGACGTGAGGGCCGGTTTGCCGATCCCGGTCAGGTAGACGTAGACGACCCTCGTCGCGCTGAGGGCCACGACCCCGGGGAGCAGGAGGAACAGCGCCGGCAGCGAGGGGACGAACGCCGGCAGGAGTAGCTGGATCATCAACACCGCGGCCGGAGCCAGAGCGAGGGCCACCGCAGCCGTGATCAGGAGCGAGACACGCGTGACCATCGTGACCTGACTGTCGGATTCTTCACGCGACGCTCCGGCGACATGCGGGAAGAAGAGGGTCGCCACGGCGTTCGGGAAGTAGAACACGAGCTCGGCCAGCCCGACGGCCATGCTGTAATACCCCAGCGGGGCGGCGGCGTTTGCGACCAACCAGGCGATCAGGAAGACGTCCGCGCGTGCACTGAAGAACTGGGTGATGCTGCCTGGGTAGTACGGCAGGCCATATCGGAGAAGGTCACGGTAGGAGACCGGGGCCGGTTCAGGGTTGTGGGTGCCGACCCATCTCGCGCCGATCGCGAACCCGAGTGACTGGATCGACGCCACGATGACGTACACGGCGATCGCTCCGTTCACGGAGCCGCCGAGGCCACCGAGGATGACGACGAGCAGCACGGTCGAGATGATCGGGTAGGCCATGTTGATACCGGCGTACCAGCGGACCGCTTGGCGCCCGGTGACGATGCCCGTCGTGAACGTCGCATTGAGGGCGAGCGGCAGGGCCAAGAACGCGAAGAGGATCTGCTCGATACCGATCCCTGGCGGAAAGATCCCGCTCAAGATCGGCAGCAGGGCGAACAAGGCGATCAGCGCGACCAGCGAGAGGATGACCGCCAGGACGATGGACTTGCCAACCATCCCGATCGTCTGCCCACGCGCGGCGAAGTACCCGAATGCCTGGGGCAGACCGAGCTGGAGCAGGGTGATCGTGGTCGCCGGCAGCAGGACGAGGAAGTAGTACTCGCCCTTGGCGGCCGGCCCCAGCAACCGGGCCAGGAGGATCCCGTTGATGATCCCGACACCGGCTCCGAAGACCTGCGTGCCAAACACGACGAGGACTCGGCCGGAGAAAGTATCCGCGCGGCTGCTCTGGTCCATGAGGCCTCATGCCGTGAGCAGCCACGCCGATGGTCGATCGCCCGGGGCGAGCCCGAACGGGAAGCATACCTGCGCACTGGGCGGTCGAGCGTGTCGGCCCGGCGCCACAACCCGCCGGATGTCAGCGGGCCGGCGACTCCGGCGTCGGTTCGGGCACCTTGTTCGCACGAGGCTCTGGCTCGTCGGACGAGAAGTAAGCGCCGTAATAACTGGCGTAGTCGGAGGCCTCCTTGACAGGAACGCGGTTCAAGGCCGCCCCAAGGATGTTGGCCCCGGCCTTGGCGAGTGCTTGCCGCGCCGAACGGACGCTACGCCGCCGGCTGCGCTCTGCGTCGATCACGAACAGCGTGCCATCGAGCACCGAACTCAGGATCGCGGAGTCGGTGACGGCCTGCAAGGGTGGGCTATCGACGATGACCAGGTCCATGCTGTTCTGCAGGCTGGCCAGAACCGTCCGCATCCGCTGCGACCCGATCAGCTCCGCAGGGTTGGGCGGCAACGGCCCCGTGGTCATGACCCGCAGGTTCTCCTGCTCGGTCAGGTGGCTGACCGCGTCCAGGGCGACGCCGTCACCCCGCAACAAGGTCGTCAGACCATGCTCATTTGGCAGGTCGAACAATCGATGGACGCCGGGCTTGCGCAGGTCGGCGTCGACAAGGAGCACACGACGGCCCGCCTGTGCGAAGACGACAGCCAAGTTCGCTGCGGTGATCGTCTTTCCCTCGCCCGGGACCGAGCTTGTGACTAGGAGCGCGCGGATCGGAGCATCGACCGCCGAGAACTCGATGTTGGTCCGGAGCGTCCGGTAGGCCTCGGCCACGCCGGACCGCGGATATAGCAGTGCCGCCAGCTGGTAGATCTCGCTGCCGCCCTTGTTGCGCTTCATGCGCGGGATCGTGCCTAAGGTGCTGAGGCCCGTGACCTCCGCGATGCTGTCGGCGTCCCTGATCCCATCGGCCAGGTACTCCACCACGAGGACGACGGCGGCCGCGAGGAGGAGGCCGAGAACCGCCGCGAGCAGTGTGTTCAACAGCGGCCGAGGCGAGATCGAGTCGGCGGGCGCGATGGCCGGCTCGATAACGGTCAGGAGGTTCGAGGCGTTGTTCGAGGTGAATGCCAGTAGGGTTGCCAGGGTGGAGCGCAAGCTGACCAAGCGACCATCCAGCGTCTGGAGATCCGCTTCCTGGGCGGCCGTGCGGTTGGTGACGGCGTTGAGTGAATCTCGCTGGGCCTGGGAGGTCTCGATCTGCGCCTCGGTCGCCTTGAGGTCGGAGTCGATGAAGGCCTGGATCTCCGATTGGCGACCCTGGATCGTCGGCGAGGCGGCGATGAGCTGCTCGGTCAGGGCGTTGGCGATCGCGGCCGCCTTCGTCGGGTCACCGTCCTGGGCCGTGATCGTCAGGAGGGTGCTATCCAATGGGGCGTCGGCTCGGACTCGCCTGGCAAGATCCCCGGCGGTTGTCGGGAGCGCGAGTTCGGTGATGACGTTATCGAGGATTGGCCGTTTCGTGGCTAGGGAGGCATACGTCGTCGACAGCCGTTGCGAGACAAGCAATTGGTTGTAGTCCGGGTTCACCGCCGAGAGTGACTGGCCGACGATCAGCGTCGCCTTGGCTTCGTAGACCCTGGGGAGCTGGTTGCTGATCACGAACGCCGCGCCAGCCGCCAGGATCACGCTCGCGATGAAGAGCGGCAACCAGGTCCTAGTGACGGCGATCAGGCGCCGGACATCCACAGGGTCCCTCTTTCCTTGTCCTAGGCCGCCCGAGCACGGCGCTTGAGGGAGCG
Organism: Candidatus Limnocylindrales bacterium; assembly: GCA_038319665.1. GTDB lineage: Bacteria > Chloroflexota > Limnocylindria > Limnocylindrales > CSP1-4 > SPCO01. Next base: position 72,799 of record JBBQDL010000005.1, on the reverse strand, counting down.
ATAGGTCCGCCTCGAGGGCCGAATAATCAGGCACCTCCCGGAGGTCGTCAACCGGTACGGTTGGCGGCGCCCCGGCCATCCTGGGATCTCTTCCGCCAGGTCGCGTAACGGATGCACGTCCAAAATCCCGCCGTCAGGCAGAACCGCGCCTGGTATGCGGCGTCAGTGGGGGCCGGACGGCCCTCGGCAAAACACCGATGGCCAGGGTGCGGGTAGGTGAAATGAGTGCGCCGATCGGCGGCGAGGCCCACCAAGGGGCACGCGGGCGGGTCGTATCCGATGGGTTCGCTAGCGGCCATTCGCGGGCAATGATAGCCTCCTGCCATCGTTGCCTCTGATCTAAGCGGCCGGGCGGCCGCGAGCTTGCTCGTGGTTGGACGTCCCGCGTCTTCCTCTCCGTCACTCGCTCGAACGATGGTGTTCCCCGATGTCGCCCATGGTCAGCGTCGTGATCCCGACCTTCAACCGCGCCAGCGTCGTCCTGGAGGCGGTCGACAGCATCCTGGCCCAGAGCATGACGGACCTCGAGATCCTCGTCGTCGATGACGGGTCCACAGACGGCACAGGTGATCTGATCGCAGTCAGGTTCGCGAACGAGCCCCGGCTCCGCTACCGATACCAGCCCAACGCCGGAGTGGCGGCCGCCCGGAATGCTGCCCTGGACCTGGCCACCGGTGAGTTCGTCGCGTTTCTGGACTCGGATGACACCTGGCAGCCTTGGCACCTGGGCCTGATGCTGGCGGCGTTGGATCGAGAGGCGACTGCGGGGATGATCTGGACGGAGACCGACTTCGTCGACTCGAACGGGACAATGACCTCGACTTCGGCCCTGACAACGCTCATGTCGGCGTACGGGTACTTCTCGAAGGAAGACCTGTTCGCGTCGTCATCGCCGCTGGCGGGGCTTGCGGCCAACATCCCGATCGGTTATCGAGACCACCGGCTCTACGTCGGCGACGTCTTCTCACCGATGCTCATGGGCAACCTACTGCTTACCTCGACGGTCGTAATGCGGCGGGAATGCCTCGACGTGGTCGGCCGATTTGATGAGCGGTTGCAGGTCGGGGAGGACTACGAGTTCTTCCTTCGGGCGTGTCGGGCGGGACCTGTCGCGTTCGCTGACATCCCCGACGTTCGCTACCGAATCGGCACGTCCGATAAGCTCGGCGGGCCCAGCACGGCGCTGGCGATGGCCCGGGCCTACCAGCGGGTCCTCGAGACCACGCTCGCTCAAGACGCGGCGCGAATCACCCTGGCCCCGTCGATGATCATATTGGCGAGAGCCCGCGCGTATCGCTGGGTCGGCGAGATGGAGCTGCTGAGCGGCTCGCGCAGGCTCGCCCGTGGGCATCTTGCCGAGGCACTACGCATCCGCCCCCTGCAACCCTGGATCACAGTGCTGATCCTGCTCACCTTCCTCCCCACGTACTTCGTCCGGGCCTTGGTCGGATCTCGCCGACGGGTGAGGTCGTGGCTGACCTGAGCCGAGTGGAGCACGGGCGGTTCGGACGCGGGCGAGGCTCGGTGGCGGACGAGGGCCGACGCGTGCTGCTCCTGACGCAGTACTACGAGCCGGAGGTCGGCGCTGCCCAGACGCGCCTGCGGGAGACTGTGGCCGGCTTACGGGAGCGTGGTTTCCGGGTGACAGTCGTCGCGCCTGTGCCGAGCTATCCGCTAGGCGTGATTCCCGAGCCGTACCGCTGGTGGCGCCCGATGCGCACCCGGATCCTAGGGGCCACGGTGATCCGCCTGCCGACGATCGCCATCCCGGGCGCCAGGATGTCGCGCCGGATCGTCGCCCAAGCGGCATTCGCAGGAGTGTCCATGGCCAGCCTGGGGCTCGCCGGTCGGCACGACGTGGTCCTCGTCGAATCGCCGCCGCTGCTGCTGGCCGTGACAGCTCGCGCATTCCGGGCGGCCGGCCTCCCATATGTGTTCCACGTGGCCGACCCGTGGCCCGACTTCCCGATTGCGATGGGCTACCTGCGATCGCCCGCGGCCCGACGACTCGCCTACGGGATCGAGGACTTGGCGTATCGCGGCGCAGCGGCGATCACGACGGTGAGCCCTGGTCTGGTCGAGCTGCTGTCCGCCAAGCCTTCGGCGGCCGGGCGAGTGCGACTTCTCCCCAACGGCGTCGACACCGACCGGTTCGACGCAAGCGTGACGCCCGCCGAAGGGCGGCGGAGGCTCGGTTGGCCGGAATGGTTCACCATCGTCTACGTCGGGACCGTCGGGCTTGCCCAGGGGATCGGCTCGTTGCTCGACGCAGCGGCGCTCATCGAGGTGCCGGTCTCCATCAGGATCGTCGGTGAGGGTGTCGAGAAACCGGCCCTCGTCGCCCGGGCGGAGGCGATGAAGCTCACCAACCTGACGTTCGAGCCGGCCGTCCCGCAGGCCGAGGTCCCGGCGATCCTCGCGGCGGCCGACGCCGCGCTGGTGATCCTGCGGGCCGGTCCGCTGTTCGAGCAGTCGCTGCCGACCAAGTTGCTCGAGGCGATGGCCGCCGCCCGCCCGGTCGTCGTCGGAGCCGACGGCCTGGCCGCCCGGATCGTGGGCGACGCGGACGCCGGGTACCTGGCGAGAGCCGAGGATGCCGCCGGTCTGGCTCGGGCGATCGAGGCCTGCTCGCGTGATCCGGAGCGTGTCCGGAAGGGCGCCGCGGCCCGTGCGACCGTCGTCACCGACTACGATCGAGTCGCGATCCTCGATCGACTGGCCGGGATCCTGCGCGAGGCTTCCATGCGATGACACGATCATCCGAGCTGCCCTTCCTGCCATTCGCACGTCCGTCGATCACGGAGCTTGAGAAGCGAGCGGTGATGGACGTCCTCGACTCGGGCTGGCTGACGACCGGTCAGCGGACCAGGGACTTCGAGGCGAGCTTCGCGGCCAAGGTCGGAACGAGCCACGCGATCGCGCTCAATTCGGCCACCGCGGGCCTCCACCTCGCGCTCGAGGCCATCGGGATCCATCGCGATGACGAGGTCATCGTGCCGACTTGGACTTTCGCAGCCAGCGCGGAGGTAGTCGCCTACTTCGGGGCTCGACCGGTCCTGATCGACGTCGACGCACGGACGCTCAACCTAACGCCGGACGCGGTCATGGCGGCGATCACGCCCCGGACCCGGGCCGTGATGGTGGTCCACATGGCCGGTCTTCCGGTCGAGCTCGATGCGCTGATCGCGCTGCTCGATCCGATGGGGATCGCGGTCGTCGAGGATGCCGCCCATACGTTTCCCACTCGGATCGGAGGCCCGACCGGCCGGTACGCGGGCACCCTCGGACGCGCCGGGGTCTACTCGTTCTATGCGACCAAGACGATCACCACGGGGGAAGGCGGGATGCTCGTCACCGATGACGAGGCGGTTGCAGATCGGGCCCGTCTGATGTCGCTCCACGGGATCAGCCGCACAGCCTGGAACCGCTATACCGCGAGCGGCTCGTGGTACTACGAGATCGAGGACGTCGGCTACAAGTACAACATGACCGACCTGGCCGCCGCGCTCGGGGCAGTCCAGCTCGAGCGTGCGGAGGAGCTGCTCGTTGCGCGGTCCGAGCTGGCTGAACGATATGGAAGGGGTCTCCGCGGCAGCTCAGTGGCCGATCTGATCGAGCTGCCGGCCGGCGCGACCGATGGTTCACACGCGTGGCACCTCTACGTGATCCGTCTGGCGACGGACCGGTTGCGCATCGACCGAGGCCAGGTCATCGAGGGGCTCAAGGAGCTCGGGGTTGGGACCAGCGTCCATTTCATCCCGCTGCACCTCCACCCCTACTACAGGGACCGCTGGGGCTATCTGCCCGGCGACTTCCCGGTCGCCACGCGCGAGTACGAGCGGGTCGTCTCCCTGCCGATCTGGCCGGGCATGATGGCGGACGACGTCGATCGGGTGGTGGACGGACTCGCCCGCGTGCTGGGGGCGGCGCGCCGCTAACCTCGTCCTGGTTTGGGGCGGCGTGGCAAATACTCGGAGGGTTCGTGGATCTCGGCGACTATCCCGGCCTGGTCCCGGGCATCGCCATGTCCCTGGTCTTGGGATTCGCCTTGTGCGTCCCATTCTCTCGCGCTCTCGGGATGGCCAGCCTCAACGCCTGGCTGCTCCTGTTCGGCTTCGGCCTCGTCATCGGGGCGACACTGACGCCGAGTCTCCAGGCGATCACCGATGGCGCGGTCGGCACCGGAACGTGCGACTTGAGCCGAGTCACCCTCCCACCGGTCGACGAAGTCCTGGCCTTCGGCGACATCGGCCTCAACGTCCTGCTGTTCGTTCCGCTGGGCCTCGCGGTCGGGTTCCTGCCGCGCCGGTCCCACCAACTCGAGCTGATCGTGATCGCCGCCGCCTTGCCGTTCGTTGTCGAGGGGACCCAGCTCGTCGTCACCCAGCTCGACCGGGCGTGTGAGAGCGGCGATGTGATCGACAATCTTCTCGGGCTCGCGATCGGGCTCGTCGTCGGTCTGGTGGCGGGCGGGCTGATGCGGGCCATTCGGGGGCCGTTTTCCCGGGGCCGAATATCGGCCGCTCGCCGGGACTGATCCCGGTCAGGCGGGCCGCCCTCGACCGAACAGCATCCGGATCGTTCGGAGCAGGATGATCATGTCGAGCCGGATCGAGCGCCGGTCGAGGTATTCGATGTCGAGGCGCAACTTTGCCGGCAGGACCTCGTCGCGGTAGCGGCGCTCGGCATCAGGTCCCGCGAGGAGCTTCGCTTCATCATGGAACGTGAGCTGGGCCAGCCCCGTGATCCCCGGCCTGGCGGTGAACACGCGCTGATGATCCGGCTTGGAGAGGTCCACGAATGCCGGATCCTCGGGCCTCGGCCCGACCATGGACATCTCGCCCTTCACGACGTTGATCAACTGGGGGAGCTCGTCCAACCGGTACCGCCGAAGGGTGCGACCGACCGGCGTCACTCGTTGGTCGCCGGCCGTGGCGACCGCCGAACCCTGGGCGTCGGCGATCATCGTCCGGACCTTGAGCACGGTGATCAGGCGGCCGCCTTCGCCGACGCGCTTCGCGCGGAAGAGGAACGGCCCGCGATCGCCTGAAGCCCACATCCACACGCGAAGCCCGATGAGGATGGGCAGGCTGACCAGCAGGCCAAGGCCCCCGACCACCACATCCATCATCCGTTTTGTCACTGATCGCGGACCCCTGCAGGTGCCATGGATCGCCATTCGATGGCCCAGATGATGACGTGTCCAGGCCGACCGTCGCTCGGAGGCGGTCTGATAAGGTCTCGCGGCGCGGCCGGCACAGGTCGAGCGCCGGATCGTTCCGATCGAACGGTGAGGCTCACCCAGGAGGAACCGATGGGCGGGAGGTCCGCGGACGACGCCCTTGGCCGCGCCGTCATCGTATGGGACGTCCGCAACTGGTCGCGCGCTCTGCCCTTCTGGCAACCGCATCTCCCCGGCGATGGGCGCAGGACCGCGCTTGCGATCGGCGAGCGGGGCGGCGGCCTCAGTCTGTGGCTGGCGATGCAGGGCATCGAGGTCGTGTCCACGGACGTCGATGCGTCGCCCGAGCCGGCCATGGCCCTCCATCGGCGATACGGCGTGAGCGATCTCGTCACCTATGCACAGCTCGACGCCACGTCGATGGCCTACCCGGACGGGTCGTTCGACATCGTCATCTTCAAGTCGGTCCTTGGCGCCCTGCGGACGAAAGAGAGGCAGGCCCAGGCCGTTAGTGAGATCCATCGCGTCCTGAAACCCGGCGGGACCCTGCTCTTCGCCGAGAACCTGATGGGCTCGAGGTTGCACAGGTGGATGCGGTCACGCTTCGTTCCGTGGGATGGCTGGCGGTACCTCGACCTCGACCGCGACCTCGACCTTTTCAACGCATTCAGTGCCACAACGTTCGAGGCGTGGGGAGTCCTGGCACTATTCGGGCGGAGCGAAGGCCAGCGCGATCTCCTCGGACGGATCGATGATCGACTGTCACGCTGGGTCCCGAGCCGGTGGCGATACATCCTCTTCGGCGCCTGCGTGCGCGGCCCGGATCGGGACGGACGGCATCGCGGTAGGGCGACTGTGGATAAGTTGCCGGAACGCACCACGTAATAGGTAATACGGCCTATTGCACCCCTACTTTCGTATCGTCTTTTGCGTCCGGTTGTCCTACAGTAATCGTCCGGCTCCCAGAGGACGGGCGCGGTCTTCGGCCGGTATCTGGGGATGTCCGAGTTCTTGGGAACTCGATGCCGTGGGGGGCATGGATCGATGGTTGGATCGGCGACGACGTTGTCGCCCCTCGCGCAAACGGATCGGACGCATGTCGTGCGGTCGTGCCCATGGGAATCCAATGACTACCGCTGAGGCGTCCCGAGTCGCCATCGACTCTGCCCAGAAGCTGACCTTCAATCTCGGCAGCCGGCTCGGCATGGCGGTCCGCTCGCTGCGCGGGCGGCACCTCCTGATCATCGACGTCTTCGCGATCGCGCTGTCCATCTATCTCGCCCTGTCATTGCGCATCGACGGTCTGTTGAGCTACAGCGCGCTCGCTCCCTACCTGCCGATCGCGCTCCTCCCGCTGGCCGTCCGGCCCCTGGTCAACGTGCGTTTCAGTCTATACCACCGAGCTTGGGTTTACGCGAGCGTGCCCGATCTGACCCAGATCGTGTCGTCAGTGGTGATCGGCACCATGATCTGCCTGGCCGTTTTCTTCGGCGTCCTTCTGCCCGCCGGCTTTCCAGAGGCGCAGGGCATCCCGAGGTCGTTCTGGATCCTCGAGGCGATCTTGAGCCTGGCCATGATCGGTGGCGTACGGCTCTTCGTTCGTGCCTGCAACGATCTTGGCACCTGGGCGGTCATCGAGGGTGAGCCGATCTCGCTGACGCCGGCCCTCCTGTTCGGGGCCGGACGGACGGGTGCGCTGATGGCTCGATCGGCCATGCGTGAGCCCAAGGCCGGCGTGAAGCCTGTCGGCTTCCTCGACAACGATCCGGCCCATCGCGGCTTGAGCGTGGCCGGCCTGCCGGTCCTGGGCGGGCTCGAGCGGCTCGAGGAGGCCGTCCGCCGAACCGGCGCCCGGATGCTGCTCATCACGATGCCCAACGCCTCCGGCGAGACGGTCCGGAAGATCATGGATCGAGCAGTCGAGGCCGGCCTGACGGTGCGGACCGTTCCGCCGGTCTACGAGTTGCTGGACGGCAGCCGCAGTGTGAATCGGCTTCGCGAGGTTCGCCTCGCCGACCTGCTCACCCGCGAGCAGGTGACCGTCCACGCCGCGGGCGTCTCCGATACGATCCGGGACCAGGTCGTGATGATCACCGGCGCCGGCGGGTCGATCGGATCGGAGCTCGCCAGGCAGGTCTATGCCATCGGGCCGAGTCGCCTGGTTCTCGTCGATCGAGCCGAGAGCCCGCTGTACATGATCCAGCGGGAGCTGGAGCTCCGGGCCCTCGACGGCCGCGGGCGCGGCGACCTCTCGATCCACCTTGCCAACGTCGCCAGTCGCGCGGTCGTCAATCGGCTCATCGCCGACACCAAGCCGGCCGTGATCTTCCATGCCGCCGCCTGCAAGCACGTGCCGATGATGGAGGAGCACCCCTCGGAGGGGGTCCAGGTCAACATCGGCGGGACGATGGCGGTCCTCTCCGCGGCTGTCGACGCCGGCGTGCCCCGCTTCGTCCTCGTCTCCACCGACAAGGCCGTCGAGCCCTCAAGCGTGATGGGCGCGACCAAGCGGTTGGCGGAATGGCTGGTGTCGGACGCCGCCGCTCGCACCGGTCGGCCGTACGTCGCGGTCCGTTTCGGCAATGTCCTCGGCTCCGCGGGCAGCGTCCTGCCGATCTTCCAGAGCCAGCTCGAGAATGGTGAAGCGATCACCGTCACCCATCCCGAGATGTCGCGCTACTTCATGACCATCCAGGAAGCGGGCTGGTTGATCCTCGATGCCGCTGCGATCGGTCGGCCGGGCGACCTGTTCGTGCTCGACATGGGTGAGCCGGTCAAGATCATCGACATGGTGCACGACCTGATCCGCCTGGCCGGTCGCGACGTCGCGAGCGTGCCGATCCGGTTCACCGGCCTCCGGCCCGGCGAGAAGCTCCACGAACGGCTCTTCTACGAGACCGAGAATGTAGCGCTGACCGATGTCGACAAGATCTTCCGGGTCGTCGATGTCCGCTCGCCGGACGACATCGAGGAGCGGGCCCGCCGGCTGTTGGCCCTGGCCTACGGCGATCGGGACGAGGAGCTGCGGACCGCGTTGTTCGACTCGGTCGCCTCGAAGGCACCGATTCGCCGTGCCGCGGCGATCTCGACCGACGTCGAAGGCCTGCCGTCGATCGCCGCGATGACGGCCACCGACCCCACCTCGGCCGCGGCCAGCGCCTGATCACGAGGGCCGACGCCCTCGTCGTCACGCGCGACCCCCGATGGCTACCTTCCCGATGCCCGATATACTCCCGCTCCCCCTCATGGGGCGAGAGACCGCCAGGAGGCGCAACCGAGTGATCGACCCGTCCGCGCAGATCCACGCCACGGCGGACCTCGAGGCCGAGGTCACCGTCGGACCGGGCACGCAGGTGTGGCACCGCGCGCAGATTCGGCGCGGCGCCCGGATCGGTCGCGACGGGGTCATCGGCCGGGACGTGTTCATCGACGAGTCGGTGACGCTGGGCGACCGGGTCAAGGTGCAGAACGGCGCGCTAATCTACCACGGCGTGACCATCGAGGACGGTGTGTTCATCGGCCCCGGGGCGATCCTGACCAACGACCGTCGCCCGCGATCGCTGAACACCGATGGCGGCCTCGCCCGGGCGGCCGACTGGGCGGTCAGCCCGATCCGCATCGCCGTCGGCGCCTCGGTCGGGGCGGGTGCCGTCGTCGTCGCCGGTCGTAACGTCGGCCCGTACGCGATGGTCGGCGCGGGTGCAGTCGTGACCCACGACGTCCCCGCCCACGCGCTGGTCGTCGGCAACCCGGCCCGCCAGATCGGCTGGGTGTGCGTCTGTGGAGAGCGGCTGGTCGAGGAGGGCGACGGCCCCCGCTCGACGGCACTCAGGTGCCCCGCGTGCGGCCTTGAGTACGACCGCAGCGGTGCTGACGGTTCGCTAGTCGCACGTCAGCATCCGGCCGATGCATCCCGGGCCGGCGAATGATCCCGATCGCGCGCCCCGACATCGGGCCCGAAGAGATCGCCGCCGTCACCGAGGTCCTCCAGAGCGGGATGCTCGCGGGCGGGCGTCGGGTGGCGGAGCTGGAGGACCGGTTCGCCGCCTTCATCGGCGTCAAGCACGCGATCGCGGTCAGCAACGGGACCGTCGCGCTGATGTGCCTGTTCGAGGGCCTGGGCATGGGTCCGGGCGACGAGGTTATCACCGTCGGGCACACGTTCAACGCCACCGTCAGCTCGATCCTGTCGACCGGCGCCACGCCCGTCTTCGTCGACATCGAGCCCGAGACGTACCTGATCGACGCGGGCCGGATCGAGGCCGCGATCACGCCCCGGACCCGGGCCATCTGTCCGGTCCACCTGTTCGGCCTGCCGGCCGACATGGCGGCGATCGCCGCCATCGCCGATCGTCACGGCCTGGCGATCGTCGAAGACGCCTGTCAGGCCCATGCCGCGACCTTCGATGGGCGTCGCGTCGGGAGCTTCGGCCACGGTGCGTTCAGCCTGTACGGCACGAAGAACATGACGACCGGCGAGGGCGGCCTGATCACGACCGACGACGACCGCCTCGCCGACTGGATCCGGCTCTATCGGAACCAGGGGATGCGCGAGCGATACCGCCACGAGATGGTGGGCTATAACTTCCGCCTGACCGATCTCGCCGCCGCGATCGGTCTCTGCCAGCTCGACAAGCTCGAGCGCAACACGGACCGTCGCCGGGCCATCGCGGCGCGGTACGACGCGGCCTTCGCCGACCTGCCCATCGTGACTCCGGTTGTCCCGGCCGGTCGAACGCACGTCTTCCATCAGTACACGATCGCCGTCGACGACGATCGCGACGGCATCGTGGCCGACCTGGCAGCGGCCGGGGTCGGTACGGGGATCTACTACCCGATCCCGGTCCATCGCCAGCCGTACGTCCTGGAGCGTGGGCTCGGGGCCGAGCTGCCGACCACGGACTGGGCGTCCGAGCACACCCTGTCGCTGCCGATGTACCCGACGTTGGCCGAGGAGGACCAGGACACGGTCATCGCCGCGGTCCGCGCCGCCGTCGAACGTCGCGCCAAGGCCGGCACGAGCCGGCGCCGCGATGCCGCGCCGGAGGGAGCGGCACCGCGATGACCGGCACATGGTCACCGGTCGGCGACCGCGAGGTCCGGGTCGGGCTGATCGGCCTTGGGGCGATGGGACGGAACCACCTGCGCGTGTTGGGCGGGCTGCCCGGTGTTCGGTTGGCCGCCGTCTCGGATCCCGAGCCGGTCGCGCTGGATGCGGCCAGCGCCCGCTCCGGCGCCCAGCGGTTCAGCGAGCCGCTGGCGATGCTGTCGGAGGCTGATCTTGACGCGGTGGTCATCGCCGCGCCGACCACGAGTCACCTGCCGCTGACCCTGGCCGCGATCGAGCGTGGCATCGCCGTCCTCGTCGAGAAGCCGCTGGCATCGACCACCGGCGAAGCGGACCGGGTCGTGGCCGCGGCGTCGGCGGCCGGCGCCGCGCCCGTCCAGGTTGGGCATATCGAGCGCTTCAATCCGGCGATCCTCGAGCTCGGTCGGGTCCTCGGGGCGGGCTGGCTGTCCTCGGTCTTCGCCATCTCGAGTCGTCGCTCGGGTCCGTTCCCGGCGCGAATCCGCGACGTCGGGGTGACCCTCGACCTGGCGACCCATGATGCCGACATCCTGTGCTCGATCGCGGCCGAACGCCCGTCGCGCGTCTCGGCCGAAACGGCGAGGCGCATCCACGCCGACCACGAGGACCTCCTGTTCGGCCTGATGTCGTTCCCCTCGGGCACCGTCGCGATGCTCGACGTCGATTGGCTCACCCCGGCCAAACGGAGGCAGTTGACGGTCCTGGGCGAGGAGGGGATGTTCGAACTCGACTACCTCACCCAGCGTCTGACCTTCGCTCGTGCGACCGACACGTCGAAGCCGCGGTTGATCGGCGGGTACGCGCCAACCTTCGAGAGCGACGTCGTCGAGCTGCGGGTCGCGACCGGCGAGCCGCTCGTCGCTGAACTCGAATCGTTCATCAGCGTCGTCCGGAACGGCGACCGGCCGGTCGTGGATGCGGAAGATGGTCGCTGGGCGGTCGTCCTGGCCGAGGCGCTCCTGACCGCGGCCCGGGAACGCCGGACGGTCGAGCTGGTGCCCGGTTGAGCTCGATCGTCAGGGCCGCAGCCGGATCCTCGCTGGTCGGTGGCTCGATCGCGCTCCCGGCCAACCAGTGCCGGCACGCACCGGCCCGCCAGGTCCGGCCGTGGACCGGAGAGGCGGGAACGGCAGGCACGGTGGCAGTGGTCGGCGCCGGCAAGATGGGCCTGCCCCTGGCGGCCCAATTCGCCTCCCATGGCTGGACCGTGATCGCGGTCGACATCGATCAGGCGGTCGTGGAGTCCATCAACGCGGGCCGCTCACACATCGGCGCGGAGCCCGGGGTCGCCGAGCTCGTTGCCGAAGCGCATGCGGCTGGCCGCCTCCGGGCCACCCAGGATGCCGCAGCCGCCGCGGCCGAGTCGGACGTCATCGTGCTCATCGTCCCGGTCATGCTCGATGCCACGAACCACCCGGACCACCGGTCGATGGATGCCGCCGTGGCGGGGATGGCGGCCGGTCTGCGGGCCGGCGCGACGGTCGTCCTCGAGACCACCCTCCCGGTCGGTGACACGCGCGATCGCTACGCGCCGATCATGGCCGAGGCGTCCGGGCTGGTGCTCGAAGAGGACCTGTTCGTGGCCTTCTCACCGGAGCGGCTGTACAGCGGCGCGGCCCTCCGCAACCTGGCCACCTATCCGAAGCTGGTCGGTGGCCTCGGCAAGGCCTCCACCGCGCGGGCCACGGCCTTCTACGCCAGCGTCCTGGATGCCGAGGTCGTGGCCATGTCCTCGTCGGAGGCGGCCGAGTTCGCGAAGCTCGCCGATACGACGTATCGCGACGTGAACATCGCCCTGGCCAACGAATTCGCCGGATACGCGGATCGGGTCGGGGTCGACATCCTCGAGGTCATCGCGGCCGCCAACAGCCAGCCGTATAGCCACATCCACCAGCCGGGGCTTGGCGTCGGCGGTCACTGCATCCCGGTCTACCCCCGGTTCCTCCTCGATCGAGCCCCCGAGATGGAGCTCGTCGCCCAGGCGCGTCGGGTCAATGACGGGCAGGTCGCCCTCGTCATCGACCGGCTGGCCGAGATGCTCGGGACGCTCGACGGGGCGTCGGTCCTCGTTCTCGGGTTGACCTATCGCGAGGGGGTCAAGGAGCTGGCCTACTCGCGTGCCTTGCCGCTCATCTCCGGGCTCTGGGAGCGGGGCGCGGGCGTGCAGGCCTTCGACCCGTTGCTGACCGGGCCCGAGACGGAACGGACGGGCGCGACGGCGTGGTCCTGGGGGCAGGTCGACCCGGATGTGACGGCGATCGTCACCCAGACTGCCGATCCGACCTGGCGCACCATCGACCCCGACTGGTTCCCGAGGCTTCGTGCGTTCATCGACGGCCGGAATTCGCTCCGCGATCTGGTCCTGCCCGACAGCGTCGACTACCGCGGGATCGGCGGTCGCCGCTAGGCTCGAACGGCTCGCCGGCCCGACCGCTACCCTCCGTTCGTGCGCATCCTCAGTGTCGTCGGGACACGGCCACAGCTCATCAAGGCGGCGGCCCTCACGCCGGTTCTGCGCGCGCGTCACGACGAGGTCCTCGTCGACACGGGGCAGCACTACGACGAGGCGATGGCAGGCATCTTCTTCACCGAGCTCGGACTCCCGAGGCCGGACCATTCGCTGGGGATCGGAAGCGGGTCCCACGCGGCCCAGACCGGGGCGATGCTGGGCGCGCTCGAGTCGATCGTCATCGCTGTCCGACCGGACGCGGTCCTCGTCTACGGCGACACGAACTCGACGCTCGCGGGCGCCCTTTCAGCCGCCAAGCTCAATGTGCGCGTGGCGCACGTCGAGGCCGGCCTCCGCTCGTTCGATCGGCGGATGCCGGAGGAGGTCAACCGGGTCGTCGCCGACCACCTCTCCCACTGGCTCTTCGCCCCGACCTCGGCGGCCATCGATAACCTCGCGCGCGAAGGCGTCACCGATGGTGTCGAGCTCGTCGGCGACCTGATGCAGGACCTCGCAGCTCGTGTCGCGCAGGAGATCCGAGATCCGAGCGCACTCGGCGCCGTCGGCCTCGGCGAGCTCGGATTGGAGCCCGGCGGCTACCTGTTCTGCACGGTCCATCGCGCGGAGAACCGGTCGCCCGAAGCCATCCGGGCGTGGGCTTCGATGCTCCGGGCCGTGGCACGGGCAGACCGCCGGGTCATCCTCGCCCTGCACCCGGGAACACGATCGGCGCTCGACGCAGTGGGCGAGGACCTCGGCCCGGACGTCTGCGTGATCGAGCCGCTCGGCTATCGCTCGGCATTGACCCTCCAGCTCCACGCGGCGGCCGTCCTCACCGATTCGGGCGGGATCCAGCGCGAGTCCGGCTGGCTGGGCGTCCCCTGCCTCGTCCTGCGGTCGTCGACCGAATGGGTCGAGTTGCTCGCGGGGTCCGACGGCCGGATGATGCTCGTTGGTCTCGACACCGGCCAGGCCATCGATGCCCTGGCGCGCTGGGCACCGGTCGAATCCACGCGGTCGATCGCACTCGCGCGCGCGGCGGGGATGGACCTGGCGCCGGCCGGTGCCGCCGAGGCGATCGCGGCGCGGCTGGCCGCCGACGATCGCGGCCGCCTCGACTAGCTGACGCTCCCTCCCGGTTCGGGGGCGTGGACCTCGACGTCGTTCAGCCCCCGCGCGTCCAGCTCGGAACGAAGCTGCGCCGGCGTCCCGGCCAGCGCCGGGAAGGTCCCGTAATGGATCGGCATGACGTGCTTGACGCCGAGCAGCTCGACGGCCATCGCCGCCTCGCGCGGGCCCATCGTGTAGTGGCCGCCGATCGGCAGAAGGGCGATCTCGGGGCGGTAGAGCTCGCCGATGAGCCGCATGTCTCCGAACACGTTCGTGTCGCCCGCGTGGTAGAAGCGGAAGCCGTTCTCGAGCTCGACGACGAAACTGGCGGGTTCCCCGAGGTACAGGGTCGTCTCGCCGCCGGCGTTCCAATCGCCGGCGGAATGGTCGGCATGGACCATGGTGACCTTGACCCCCGCGACCTCGACGGTCCCGCCCTTGTTCATCCCGATCGTGGCGTCGCTGCCGCCTGGAAGCGTCCGGGCGAGCCACAGGCTCAATTCGTGGATAGACGGCCAGGCCGGGCGCAGCCGGCTGGCGAGCGCGACGGCGTCGCCGAGATGATCACCGTGGCCGTGCGTCACCAGCAGCACGTCGCAGACCTGGATAGAGTCCGCGGCGCGCGGACTGCGCGGATTGCCGAACCACGGATCGATGAGGATGGTCTTGCCGCCCGGCGTCCGAACCTCGACGCAGGCGTGGCCATACCAGGTGAACGTCGTGTCGCGATCGAGACCCATCGGGGACACCTCCGGGGCCGATGCTACAACGCCGCTACACTCGGGCGGTGGCCGCCACGCAGATCGCCCAGAACCTCGCGTTCGTCAATTGGATGGTCCTGACCGGTCTGGCGTTCGGTTCCTTCGCCGCGGTCGTGCTGCTCCGCCGGCGGACCACCGCCACGCCCGGCTACCTGCGCTTCACGACCATCTGCGCGGCCGTCTTCGGCGTCCTCGCCTGGCTCTCCGACGGAGCGCTGCCGGCCTCGCTCGGGAGCTCGCCGGTCGTGGTCGATCCGGCCTGGGACGCGCCGCGCCGACTCACCCTGGTTCTCTTCTGCATCCTCGTCGCCGGCAGCCTGGTCGCCGGGCGGTTCGGGCCACGCGCGGCCTCGGCGATCCAATGGGCTGGCCTTGGAGCGGCCGCCGCCACGCTCATCTTCGGGGCGCTGGCCTGGGGCGACGGGTCGGTCGGGGCCGTCGCGCTGCTCGTGCAGCTGACCGTGGTCAGCGCCGCGATCGGCGGCGTCTTCGCGGCCATGATCCTCGGCCACTGGTATCTGGTGACACCCAAACTGCCCGAGGCGCCGCTCATCCTGCTCGCCCGGGTCTTGCTGGCGGTGGTCGCGATCCAGGTGATCCTGTTCCTGGCCTGGACCGCGACCGGGGCGGGGCCCGCCGATGTCGCCCCATTCGCCGCCCTGGTCGGACCATGGGCGCTGTTCGTCTGGCTGCGGCTGATCGTCGGGCTCGTCTTCCCGCTCATCATCGGCTGGGCATCGGTCCAGACCGCACGGTCGCGCTCGATGGAATCGGCCACTGGGCTCCTGTACATCAACGTCGGATCGATCGCGGCCGGGACCATCCTGGCCGCCGGTCTCTATTTCGGTGCCGGATTACTGGTGTGAGGAAGCGATGAGCAAGGATGACCGCGGCTGGATCCCCGACGAAGTCGATCTCGATTGGATCGAATCGCTGGCCAGGCCACTGCCCGCCGCGCTGGCGGCCATCGAGGCGGCGGCCGCGCCGAACCACATCCCCATCGTCGACCGCGACGCGGGACGCGTGCTGTCGGTCCTCGCCGGTTCGCGGCGGCGGATCGTGGAGGTCGGCACGGCTTACGGCTACTCGACGTTGTGGCTGGCCCTCGGGCAGCCGCGCGACGGCACGATCGTGACGATTGATCCGGACCGCTCGCGGACGGATCTCGCGAGGAGCTGGTGGCGCCAGGCGGGGATCGCCGATGAGCGGATCACGGTGATCAACGCGCCCGCGCTCGAGGCCTTCGACATGGAACCGGCGCTCGTCGGACCGTTCGACATGGTCTTCATCGATGCCCTGAAACCGGAATATGAGGCCTATCTCGCCGCGCTCAGCGGCCGTCTCGTCCCGGGCGCGCTCGTCGCCGCGGACAACGTGCTGTGGAGCGGCCGGGCGTCCGGAGCGCGGCCGGAGACGCCGGGCGACCAGAACGTGGCTGCCCTCCGCGCCTTCGATGCGGCCGTCCTGTGCGATCCGCGCTTCACGGCGACGATCCTGCCGCTCGGCGACGGCCTGCTCATCGCGACGTGGAACGGTTGAGCGCCGGACGGTTCGCCCGGCGGGCGCCCAGAGCCTCCCCGCGACACCGATGAGGATCCGGGTCCGCCTCTTCGCGGTCCAACGAGAGCTGGCCGGGACGCGCGAGGTCCCGCTCGAGCTGGCCGATGGCGCGGACGTCGAGGCGGCCTGGTCGGGGCTCATCGCCCTGCACCCGATCCTCGCGCCCGGCCGCCCGTCGGTCCGCTTCGCCCGCAATGGCGACTATGCCGACCCGACGACGCCGCTGGCCGACGGCGATGAGGTGGCCATGATCCCGCCGGTGTCGGGCGGTTCGGGCACCACGGGCGGCCTTGGCGGCCTCGGGGCTTCCGGGGCCCGCCGCATCCTCGAGCTGCGCGAAGCCCCGTTCACGACCACCATCCTGGCCGAGCTCACCGACGCCCTCGCGATCCCCGAGGACGGCGCCGTCGTCGGATTCCTCGGCCGGACTCGCTCGACGCCCGGGACACCCGCCCCGGGCCAGGAGGTGGAGGCCGCACGGCACGCGGGCCGGTCGGTCGAGTCGCTCGAATACGAGGCCCACGACACGATGGCGCTCGCGACCCTGGCGACCATCGCCGACGAGATCGCCGCGCGTTTCGGGGTGGATCGACTCGCGATCGTCCATCGGACCGGCGAAGTGCCGCTCGGGGAGGCCTCGATCGCGGTCGTCGCCGTCGCTCCCCATCGCGAGGCCGCGTTCGAGGCGGCACGCTACGCGATCGACGAGACGAAGGCGCGCGCGCCGATCTGGAAGGCCGAACGGTTCGCCGACGGCCACGTGTGGATCGGCTACCAGGCCCGCACCGGGCCTGCTGGGGACGAGTAAGGGCTGCGCGGAGAAGGCCGTGTGAGGCGCCGCGCCGGTCGGGACAGGGGCCATACTGCCCGGTGACCACCCCGGGACGTCCCGGCAGGCGCCAGATGAGGTCGTCCGTGTCGCAGCCCAGCGCCGCCCGCCCCGCTCGATGACCAACGACTGGGGGCCGCTCGACCGGCTGGTCGCGCGGGCGGATGCACTCGCCGGGGCCTGGGGCGCCCGCGCCCGTGCCTCGACGACGATCGGACAGGAACGCGCGATCCTGCGGCTCTTCGGGGTGAATGGGCTCGACTCCAGCGGCCGGCCGCTGGCCGGAGCGACGGTCGATCGCTGGCTCTCCCCCGGCCCGGCGCCGCTGAGCGGCGGCATCGCCCTCCCGTTCGCGATGGCCCTGCTCGAATACGACCTCGAGCCACAACAACTCGCCCTCGACGTGGCGTCCGGGGCGATCGACCTCGTCCTCGAGGCGGAGCTGTTGCGCGAGCCCGACCGGCGGACGGTCGCGGAGGCCGAAGCCTCACGTCTCATGGCCGCGGCGATCGAACGGATCGACGCCCAGCGCACCGTCCGGCGCGAGACGATCGCGATGCTCGGCGAGGCGCCACGGCCATGGCTCGGCGTCACCCTCCGGAACCCCGACGTCGGTGGCGCCCTCGACGAGGCCACGAGCCTGATCGCGGCGGGGATCGATCTGATCCGGATCGAGATCCCCATCGGCCGCGAACTGGCCGATCGGATGACCGACGCGGGCGTCGAGGTCCCGGCCTGGCGACCGAATGGGGGCGACGGCCCGGCGGTGCAACGTGAACTGCCCGAGCCGGCTCCGACCGGGAGTCAGCGCGCCCTGGCCCGACTCCGGCAGACGATCGACCGAGCTGCGGCCAAGCGCCGGGCATATGTCCGGTTGGCGACCGTGTCGCCGGCGCTTGGTGAGCCCGAGGGCTCGGTCGTGGCCGCCTTCGAGCGGGTCGATCTCATCGCCTCCGATGCCATGGCCGAGATCGTGGCCGACGCGGTCGAGCCGGAACGAGCGCTATCGGACCACGCGTTCGCCCATCGCCTCGCCAAGCGGGCAGGGACCGCGACCCTGGTCGGCTCCGGCCCGCTTGTCGTCGCGCCGGACCTGTCGACGGGTGTCCCGTCCGATCCCATCACCAGGGCTGGCCGGGCGCTCGCACTTCAGCTGCTCGGCGTGACCCTGGCCCGCGGCGACGGGCTTCCGACCGACCAGGTCATCGTCGGAGCCCTCCCGCCATGGCTCACCGACGAGCCGTCACCGGCCGCCCGGGCGATCGCCGAGGTCTCCGTCCGCCTTGCGCTTTTCCCAGGTCATCCCCTCGGCTTCGTCGAGCCGCCGACCGCCACCCAACGCTCGATCCTGTGGCCCTATGTCCAGGCGGCCGCGGCCGCGCATGCCGGCGACGTGGCGATCGTGCTGCGCGCCGCCGCGTTCGGTCCGGACGATGCGGCCGGAGCCGCCCGCGGTGCCCGCGCCGCCGCGTTGGTCTCCGCCGAGGTCGGTTCAGCGACCGCGCTCGGACCGCTCCAGGGCGTCGCGCTCGACCATGCCCGCGGCATGATCTCGGCGGCACTCGCGACGCTCGAACGCCTGGCCGACGAAGGGTGGCGGACCGTGGCCGGCGATCCGCCCGGGCCGGTCGGCCCGCCGACCGCAACGCGCGACGCAGCGGCAGAACGGACCGAAGCCTTCGATCCGTTCGAGGCGACGCTCGGTCCGCGCGGCTGACTGTCAGACCACCACCGCCTCCCGGGCGAGCGGCCGGCAACGGACGATCCCATCTCGCCACTCGAAGGCCTCGAGGCGTAGCGCATTCGGGTCCTCCGCCTCGAACTCCTCGGTGAGCCAGGTGGCGAACCGCACGTCGACATCTTCGGGCAGCCCGACGAGCAGGTCGCGCGATGGCGCGATGAGCAGCGCCGGACGCGGTCCGAACAGCCGATCGAGCGCTTCGGGGACGAGGACCGCGGTCGACGCCCAACCGTCGCGCGACTGGAAGACGGTGGTCGGGACACCTGCGATCGGCTCGCGGACGAGATCGAAATCGCGCGCATGGCGGACGCGCCGGCGAAGGTTACGCAGCGCGCGGTCGGTCAGGCCCGCCAGATCGACTGGCCAGTCGTCGAGGTGGATCGCCGCGACCCGGGCGAAAGCGAGGCCGAGATCGACGCCGAAACCGACGGTGACGCCGGGCGGGACGACCGCGTGGGCCGGCGGTTCGACCTCGTATCCGAATGGGCGTGCGCGCTCGAAGATCGGAAGGACGTCCTCCGCGACGTCCGTCCAGGCGAGTCCGTGGTCGTCGATCCGGCTGAGCAGCGCCCCGAGGCGGACGTCGGAGAAAAGCCCGTGGCCGCCACCGCCCTGCTCGCGAGAACCGTGTCGGCCACCCGGCCCGTCGGTGCGATGGACCGCGCGCTTCGACATGCGCCCATCATCGGGTCGTGCCCTCACCGGCCATGTATCGCCGGCTTATCCGCCGCTTACGGCTGGTACCACGTGCACCACGGCACCCGGGGCGACCTCGGTCGCGAGGTCCGCCGGCGCCCCGTCGACGAAGACGTTGATGTGCGGCCGCAGTCGCGGTCCCGCCTCGACCAGCCGGTCGCGCATCCCCGGCACGGACCGGTCCAGCGCGCCGATGAGCGCATCCACGGTCGCACCTTCGATGTCATGTCGCTTGCCCGCACCCGGGAAGAGCGCGATGAGCGACGCCGGCAGCAGGACGGTCGCCATGGGCAGGCCCGCTCAATCCCCGAGGACGACGGCCTCGACGGCCCAGATCTCCGGCAGCGTGTCGGTGATCATCCGCCACGAGGCGCCTTCGTCCGAGCTGTGCCAGAGCTGGCCGGTGGCCGTGCCGAAGGTGATCCCGACCGGGTCGAGCTCGTCGCGCGCCATCGCCTCGCGCAGGACCGACATGTACGCGTCCCGCGTCGGCAAGCCCGCATCCGAACAGATCCACGATGCGCCGCGATCGTGCGTTCGCCACACGGCCGTGTGGCCGTCGGGCATGTAGCGGCCCTCCTCGGGCGTGCTCAGCGGGATGAGCCAGCAGGTGTCTGGATCGCGCGGATGCGCGACCATGGCGAACCCGAAATCGGTCGGCAGGCTGCCGGTGATCTCCTGCCAGGTCGCCGAGCCATCGTCGGAGCGGTAGACCCCGCAGTGGTTGCGCTGGTAGAACGTGTCGGGCTCACCCGCGGCCATCGCGAACTTGTGGACGCACTGGCCGGTCTCCGGGAAGCGATCCTCGGGATTGAATTCCGCCCGGACCCCGACGTTGCGCGGTTCCCAGGACTTGCCCGCGTCACGTGTCTCGAAGACCCCGACCGCGGAGATCCCGACCCAGGTCCGATCCGTGTCGGTCGGGTGGGGGATGATCGTGTGGAGGATCAGTCCGCCGGCGCCCGGGCCCCAGGTCGGGCGGGTCGGGTGGTTCGTCAGCCCTTCGACATGTCGCCAGGTCTTCGCGCCGTCATCACTGCGGAAGAGCCCCGCGGGCTCGACACCGGCCAGCAGACCCCCGTCGGGCGTCGCCGACAGGCTCCAGATCGACTTCAGCGGTTCGGCTTCGTCCCCGTAGCTGAGCCCGGCCGACGAATGGGTCCAGGTCGAGCCGTCGTCTTCCGAGCGCCACACCGCGGGTCCGTACCAGGCGTTCCCGGCGGCGGCCAGGATCGCACCCGAGCCGGGTTCGACGATCACGTCGTGGACCGGCCAGCCCTCGCACAGCGGGCCGCGGACCGACCAATCACGCCGGGCATCGTCGCTGTCGAGGATGAAGGCACCCTTCTTGGTGCCGACGAGGAGCCGGACTCGTTTCGCCATCGCGTGGACCCCCTTGGTTCAGCCGCCGGCCTTGAATGGGTAGACGACCCACGCGTCGGTCTCGACGGCGTGGAGGTCCGGGCTCTCCGGCACGACCGAGCGTGTCGGCTTGTAGTGGAGGACCACGGTCGTCGGGATCCCCCCGGCCTGACGGACTCGTTCGGTGACCGCATGGATGGTGGTCCCGCTGTCCCAGACCTCGTCGACGATGAGGATACGCTGCCCCCGCAGGAGCGGGTCGGCCGGGACCTGCAGGAACGTCGGATGCGGCCCCGGCTGGCCCTGATCGTCGTAGAACTCGACCGCCGCGACGAGGATATTCCGGATCCGCAGCCGGTAGGCGAGCATCCCGGCCGGGACGAGGCCACCGCGCGTGATCGCGAGCATCAGGTCGAACTCCGTTCCCGCGAGCCGATCGGCCAGACCCGCGACCAGCTCGTCCAGCACATCCCAAGTGACGATGTCCTGCCCCGGTGGAATGGCGGTCTGCATGGGCCGATGATATCGGCCAGATCGCCGGCGGCGCCACCGCCCGGATGATCTTCGTGAGGCTCGAGGAGGCGGACATGCCACCGATCTTCGACACCGCGTTCTGTCGACTCGTCGGGATCGACATCCCGGTCATCCAGGCGCCCATCGGTGGATTGGCGGTCCCCGAGCTGGCCGCGGCCGTCAGCGAGGCGGGCGGCCTCGGGATGGTCTCGGTGACGTGGGAGGAGCCCGCGGAGATCGACAAGAAACTGGCCGCGATCCGCGCTCGCACCGACCGCCCCTTCGGCGTCAACATGATCCTCGAGTGGCCGCAGGAGGATCGGCTGCGCCGTTGTCTCGACGCGGGCGTCAGGATCGTCTCGCTCTTCTGGGGAGACCCAGCGCCGCTCGTCCAGATCGCGCACGATGCGGGAGCGATCGTCCTGCACACGGTCGGCGATGCCGCGGAAGCGCGGCGGGCGGTCGATGCCGGCGTGGATGTCGTCGTCGCGCAGGGCTGGGAAGCTGGCGGGCACGTGCGCGGCGAGGTCGCCACGCTCGTGCTGGTCCCGGCCGTCGTCGATGCCGTGGCCCCGACGCCGGTCGTCGCCGCGGGCGGGATCGGCGATTGACGCGGGCTGGCCGCGGTCAGGACGCTCGGCGCGTCGGCCGGCTGGCTCGGGACGAGGTTCGTGATGGCCGCCGAGGCGCCGGCCCTGCCGCGCTACCGCGAGCTCCTGGCCGCCGCGTCCGAAGCCTCGACCGTCCACTCGACGGTCTTCGACGGCGGTTGGCCCGATGCCCCGCACCGGACACTCCGCAACAGCACCGTCGAGGCATGGGAGGCGGCCGGTCGACCGCTGTCCGGGAGCCGGCCTGGCGAGGGCGAAGTCATCGCCACCCGGTTCGATGGCTACCCCGTGGAGCGCTACGCATCCTCCTCGGCGCGGGAGGGCGTGAGCGGCGACATCGAGGCGTTGTCGTTGTGGGCAGGCCAATCGGTCGGTCTCATCCACGACGTCCTGCCGGCTGGCGAGATCGTCCGTCGCCTGGCCGACGAGGCCGCGGCAGCGCTCGAGGCGGGCGCCCGCCTGATCAAGGGCTGAGCGGGTGGACGGGACGCGGCCACATCTCATCTTCGTCTCAGGTATGGCGGGCACCATCCCCGGATGCCCGCCGACGTGATCCGCACGCCCACGCGACGGCCGGTGCCCCTGCCACGGACCCGGTCGATCACCGCGCTGGACATCGTCGCCATCCTCATCGGCAACGCAGCCCTGATCTTGGGCATGTGGGTCCATCACGGCGGTCTCGAGCAGCTTGGCACGCTCGGTGGCCAGCTGACCGCGGTCGGACAACTGACCGGTCTGTACGGGACCTACATCGCGCTCATCCAGCTGGTCCTGATGTCCCGCAGCCCGTGGCTCGACCAGGTCTTCGGGATGGACGGGCTCGCGTTCGCGCACCGGTGGCTCGGCTTCGCCTGCGTCTGGCTGCTCCTTGCCCACGGACTGTTCATCACCGTCGGCTACGCCCTGGGCGACGGGAGCAACGTCGTGGTCGAGTTCTGGACGCTCATCACCACCTATCCGTACGTGCTGATGGCGCTCGTCAGCGGCGGGCTCTTCGTGGCCGTCGCGGTCAGCTCGGTCAAGGCCGCTCGCCGCAAGCTCGCCTACGAGACGTGGTACGGGATCCACCTCTACGCCTATCTCGCGATCGCGCTCGGGTTCCTCCACCAGATCTATGTCGGCAACGACTTCATCCACGACCCGCTCGCGGTCGCGTACTGGTGCGCGCTGTACGTCATCGCATTCGGGCTCATCCTCGTCTTTCGGGTCGGCGACCCGATCCGGCTGTCGCTGCGTCATCGCCTGCGCGTCTCCAACGTCGTCACGGAGGCGCCCGGCGTGATCTCGATCTATGTGACCGGGCGCGGGCTCGACCAGCTCGCGGTCCGGTCCGGCCAGTACTTCGTCTGGCGGTTCCTGACACGTGAGGGCTGGTGGCGCGCCCACCCATTCTCGATCTCATCGGCACCGAACGGCGCGTGGTTGCGGATCACGATCAAGGAGCTGGGCGACTGGTCGAAGGCGCTCCAGGGCGTCTCGATCGGGACGCGGGTCTTCATCGAAGGTCCGTACGGCAAGCTCACGGGTGCCCGACGGACGCGACCGAAGGTCCTCCTCATCGCCGGCGGGATCGGCATCACGCCGCTTCGCGCCCTGCTCGAGGCGCTGCCCGGCAAGCCGGGCGACCTGACCATGCTGTATCGCGTCGGCGAGGCGGGCGACATCGTCTTTCGCAACGAGCTCGAGACGCTGGCCCGGGCTCGTGGGGCAACCGTCAAGTTCCTGGTCGGCCGGCGCGAGGTCGTCGGCGACCCGCTCGGCGCCGACTCGCTGGCGCGTCTGGTCCCGGACCTGCTCGACCGGGACGTCTACCTGTGCGGACCCGTCCCCATGATGGAGCACGTGGAGGCCTCGCTTCGCGGCCTGGGTCTCCCCGGTCGCCAGATCCACGCGGAGCGCTTTGCGTACTAGGATTCCCGGGATTCTCAGAATGCTCGAAGAATCGACAGTCACAGTCGCGCCACGGGTCGCGGCGGCGACCCCCGCTCCGCCGTGGCCGCCATCGATCAGCCGGAGACCGAGATGACCGACAGCAAGCTTCCCTCCGACCCGACCGAACCATTCGTGCCGATCGCGTCGATCGAGCCAAACGCGATCGCGTTCGCTGGCCCAGTGCGAACGTCGAGCGGCCGCCCGATCGCGGTCCGCGCCGGGATCCTGGCCGGTTCCGCTGTCCTGGTCATCATCGGTGCGGTGGCTGCCATGGGTGCCTCGCCCGCGCCCGCGACGGGCGCCGGTCCGACCACAGCGCCGACCTCGACGGCCGCACCGAACGCGACCAAGAACCCCGAAACCCTCGAACCGCATGACCCGCCCGGGCCGTTCAGCGCGTTCCCGGGCTTCGGCTTTCGCGGCGGCGACTTCGGTGGGTTCGGGCTCGGTGGCATCACGATCACCGCTGTCAGCGGTTCGGACATTTCACTCAAGACCGATGACGGCTGGACGCGGACGATCACGGTCGGCGCCACCACCAAGATCACCAAGGCTGGAGCGACGATCACGGTCGGCGACCTTGCGAAGGGCGACAAGGTGCGGATCGGCGAGGAGCGCGCGACCGACGGCACGTACACCGTGACAGCGATCGTCGTGGTCCTGCCGACCGTAGCCGGCCAGGTCAGCGCCGTGGATGGCAACACCGTGACCGTCACGCAGCCGGGCGGGACGAAGACGACCATCCACGTGACTGGCGACACGACCTACCAGGTCAACGGCGCGAAGGGCGCGCTGTCCGATGTCAAGGTCGGCTTGTTCATCGTGGCAGAAGGGACGCAGCGCTCCGATGGCTCGCTGGATGCGGCGACGGTCCACCTCGGCTTCGGCGGTCGCGGCAGCTCAGTCGGGCCGGGTTTCCCGCGCTTGCCGGGCGTCCCGGGCTTGCCGAGCGGCCGCCACGGCCCGAAGACCAATGCCAGCCCCGCGCCGTCGGGCAGCACGGGCTGACGGTCACGGCCCGCTTCTCACGTCGTTCTCAGCGTCTCGGCCTTTGATGGAGGGAGTCTCGCAACACTTCGCGACGAACCACGAACGGAGCTCCCGATGTTCGACCACGACCGCGGCATCTCCCCGGAGCCGCTGACCCCAGCCTCGAAGGAACCCGCCGACCCCGCCAACGCCACCGAGCCGACCGACGTCCCCGAAGTCGTCGAGCCGGCGGGCCCCGGCCTCTGGTACCCGACCCGGCCCGAACCGATCGTGCCGACGACGCCCGTCATCGCGCCGACCGCAGCCGCGGCGGCGACCCCGGTCGTCACTGTCGTGCCGACTGTGCCGGCTCGAACGGCCCGGCGCCAGCGATCGCGCGGCATGGCCACGATCTTCGGCGCCGCGATCCTGTCCGCTGTGCTCGCCGCTGGTGGCACGGCCGCCCTCGTGACCGGCCCGCTGGCACCGAAGACGTCGAATCCCGCGACCGGCGCCCCGCCCGCCGTGACGGTCGCCGCCGGCTCGAGCGCTGCGCCGGCCGCCTCGGCAGATGCCCTGCCGGACGTCGTCGCGGCGGTCCGCAACTCGGTGGTCACGATCACCTCGCAGGGCTTCTCGTCGCGCGGCTTCTCCCAGATCCCCTCGACCGGTGTCGGCTCCGGCATCGTGCTCACCGCGGATGGCTACATCCTGACCAACAAGCACGTGGTGGCCAGCAGCCAGTCGCTGACCGTCGAGCTCGCCGATGGCGAACAGTTCCCGGCGACGATCATCAAGCAGTCGACTGACAAGGACCTTGCGCTCATCAAGATCGATGCCCACGGCCTGACGCCGGCGGTCATCGGCGATTCGGCCTCGCTCCAGGTGGGCCAGACCGTCGTTGCGATCGGCAGCCCGCTGGGCACGTTCACGGAGACGGTGACCAAGGGCATCCTGTCGGCCACCGGCCGGACCATCACGGTCCAGGACGAGATCACCGGTCAGCCCGTGACGCTGACCGGCCTGCTCCAGACCGATGCCGCGATCAACCCGGGCAACAGCGGCGGCCCGCTCCTCGACGCCAGCGGTCATGTCATCGGGATCAACACGGCGGTCTCGACCAACGCCGAGGGCCTCGGTTTCGCGATCCCCATCTCGGACGCCGCCTCGCTGATCTCCCAGGCGACCGGCGCCACCGTGAGCTGAGCGAGCCGACCGGATGCCGAAGCGTGGAATCGCCGCCCTCCTGATCACGACCGGCGCGCTCATCCTCCTGCTGAACTTCAAGACCCCCGACCAGACGGTCCCCGTCCGGTCGGGCGGCGGTGTCGCGGTCGTCGAGCCGACCACGGGGACCGGCACGGGCAAGAAGGCGACACCGACCCCCACCGTGGCGCCCGGTGCGACCGCCGCACCGGCGGCGACACCGACTCCGGCCGGCGGGGGGAACTCGTCCGGCAAGACAGTCGACGGCCCGGTCGTCTCGACCCGCTACGGCGATATCCAGGTCGAGGTCGTCGTCGCCAGCGGCAAGCTGACCGACGTGGTCGCGCTCCAGCTCCCGACGGGCCGTCGATCCGGCCAGATCTCGAGCTACGCCGAACCGATCCTCCACCAGGAGGCGCTCAAGGCACAGAACGCGAGTATCGACCTCGTGTCGGGTGCGACCTACACCAGCGACGCGTATTCGCAGTCGCTCCAGGCGGCGCTGAACCAGGCCGGGCTTTGAGATGAGCGTCGCGGACCTGGTCCGCCAGCGACGCGTCCACCACGTGATGGGGACGACCGTCAGCCTCGATGTCCGTTCGCCGTTCGTCGGCGATGCGGTCATCGACGAGGTCTTCGCCCAGCTCGACGACATCGACGCCCGGTTCAGCACCTACCGGCCCGACAGCGAGGTCAGCCGCCTGGCGCGGGGCGAGCTCCGTGAGGCGGAAGCCAGCCTGGATGTCCGGCATGTCCTCGCGGCCTGCGACCACCTCGCGAGCGTGAGCGGCGGTGCCTTCGACGCCCGCCATCAGCGCGCCGATGGGCGGCTCGACCCGTCGGGCTTCGTCAAGGGCTGGGCGATCGAGGAAGCCGCCTGGCGGATCGACAGCGCGGGCGGCCGCAACTACTGGATCAACGCGGGCGGCGATATCGTCGCCCGTGGCGAGGCCGAGCCCGGTCGGGCCTGGCGGGTCGGGATCCAGCATCCAGGCAAGAGAGACCGGGTGGCAGCCGTCCTGGCCGTCTCGGACCGGGCGGTCGCAACCTCAGGGTCATACGAACGCGGTGAGCATATCAACGACCCGCGCACGGGCGTCGCCGCCCCCGCGGGCCTGCGCAGCGTGACTGTCGTCGGCCCGAGGCTGGCCTTCACCGATGCCTACGCCACGGCGATCTACGTCATGGGCCTCGACGGCCTTCTCTGGCTGGCCAGCGACCCCGAACGCGCGGACTATGCCGCGTACGCCATCACGGACGACGACCGCACGGTCTGGACCGACTCGATGGAGCATTACCTGGTCCGCGGGGCCTGACCAAATTTCGACGGTTCGATACGTCAGGGCTTCAATCCTTGAACGGTCGACAGGCATTCGTCAGTGGTGACGGCGTTGGCGCCGCCCGATGGATTGCCGCCGGGTACCACGGTGACCCTGGAGTCACGCCCGACCGTGAACGTATTCAGGATCGCAGGCGCCGACGATGGCTGCGGCGATCGTCAGGAGCGCCAGACCTCGATGCGGAACAGGACGCATGTCGGGCCGACGGAAACCTACGCGACCTAGTTCCTTTTTGAGTCAAAACCCTTCGATCGGCAGGTCTGTGGACCACTCAGCCGACGCCACCTGTCGCGGGGAGACTGACAACGAACCTCGCCCCACCCTCCGACCGGTTCGCGACCTCGATGCGGCCGCCGTGGCGGTCCACGATCCACTTGGCGATAGCGAGGCCGAGGCCGGTCCCGCCACCGGGAGCACCGGGCGCTCGGTAGAACCGTTCGAAGACGTGCGGCATGTCCTCAGGCCGGATGCCCGGGCCGTCGTCCTCCACGACAAGAGATGCGCCCGTCCCCTCCGCGCGGACCGCGACGCCGACCCGGCCGTCGGCCGGACTGTGGCGAATGGCGTTGTCGACGAGGATCATGACCAGCTGGCGGAGCCGGGCCGGGTCGCCGGCCACGACGGCGGGCTGTGGGTCGACCACGACCCGGACGCCCCGGTCGGTGGCGGGCTTGCCCATCGCCGATGCCCCGTCCGCGGCGACGTCGCCCAGGTCGACCGGCACGTGCTCGAGCGCCACGGCCCCCGAGTCGGACCGGGCGAGGAGCAACAGGTCCTCGACGATCGCGGTCATGTGCCGGACCTCGTCGTCGATGTCCTCGAGGGCCGAGCCGACGCCCGCGACCGGCTCGTCGCGGTGGCGAGTGAGATGTTCGACGCTGCTCCGGATCACGGTCAACGGCGTCCGCAGCTCATGGCTGGCATCGGCCGCGAACTCACGCTGACGGCGTAGCGCGACCCGCTGGGCGGCCAGCGATTCGCGGATCGGGACGAGCGCCCGTCGCGCATACAGCGCCCCGAACCCGAACGCCACGAGGACGACCACCGCACCGCCGACCAGCAGGACCGCGAGCATCACCGCGAGCGTGCGTTCCTCGGCGATGCGGTCGCCGATGATCTGGACCGTGTAGGTCGACCCGGCCGCCGCGACCGGCTCGGTCAGGATCCGGACGGGCGTATCGACGGTGGTCGTGGCCCCGTTCGAGCCGATGGCGTGGCTGGTCAGCTCCATGCTTCGGATATCGCGGCCGGTCGTCCTCGCCGCCGCGACCGCGTCCATGTCGGGGAGCCCGGCCGGGACCCGGAAGCCGGGCTGGGCAAGGACGCGATCGGTCGCATCGACCGCGAGCGCGATCGTCCCGCCCCCACCGCCGCCGAAGATGAAGCCGTACGGGCCGGATGCGTCGGGGTCGGGCCGTTGCCCGGTGAGGCTCGACTTGACCTGGTCGAAACGGGCGTCGAGCTGCGCCGTCGCCGAGTTGGCGAGCGAACCCGCGACCGCGAGATATAGCGCGACCGCGAGGACGAGCAGGATGACGAGCGTCGTCCCGCCGCTCCACAGCACGAGGTTGCGCCGGACATGGCGGACGAGCCGGCTGTCGGTGGTCTCGGCGGCCAGCTCGGGCTCGGTGGTATCGGTCGGGGTCAGGATCCCGTCAGGCATCGGCCAGACGATAGCCCACGCCGCGAACGGTCTCGATCAGCTTGCCCGCCGATCCGAGCTTGTCACGCAGGTAATGGACGTACGCGTCGACGGCGTTGGAGGTGACGGCCACGCTGAATGGCCAGGCCTGGTCGAGCAACTGGTCGCGCGACAACGTCTGGCCGGGGTGGCGGAGGAGGCATTCGAGGAGCGAGAACTCACGCGGACTGAGATCGATCGACTTGCCCTCGAGCGTGACGCGGCGCGACGTCTCGTCGAGGACGATCGGCCCGACCACGAGCTTGGGTTCCGGGCGGCGCGCGCTTGCCCCGCGTCGCCCGAGCGCGCGCAGGCGTGCCGCCAGTTCCTCGTAAGCGAACGGCTTGACGAGGTAGTCGTCGGCGCCGGCGTCGAGACCGGTCACCCGGTCGCCGACGGTGTCGCGCGCCGTGAGCATCAGGATGGCGACCTCCGAGCCGGTCGCCCGGATCCGCCGGGCGACTTCGAGGCCGGAGATGTCGGGGAGGCCGATGTCGAGGATGACGAGCTCGATGCCGGTCGTCGCCTCGACGATGTCGAGACTGTCCAGCCCGGTCGTCGCGGTCTCGACGACATGGCGGTCCTCCTCGAGGAGCCGGCGCAGGAGTCGGACAAGGCGCGGATCGTCCTCGACGACGAGCAGGTGCATGACGGTCAGCCTAGCGCCTCGGTCACGGGACCACGGTGACGCTGCCGGCCGTGCCGATCGGCCCGGTCGGTGCCGAGCTGGCGTTCGCACGACCGCCGCCACCGCCCGTGAAGTCGAGCTGGACCTGGACGGTCTTCCCGGCCTGGACGTCCGACGCGCTTCCGGGCGTCTGGGTGTTGTAGGTCGTCGACGTGCCAGTCGTCACCTCGACGGTCTGGCCCGCCGCGGTCTTGATGGTCAGCGTGCCGCCCGCGACCGATACGACGGTCCCGCTGACCGTCAGCCCGCCACCGAACCCACCGCCACGGCCGAACCCGGGCTGACCGCTGGCGCGCGGCGCGAAGCTGCCGCCGGGGAAGCTGCCGCCGGGGAAGTTGCCGCCGCCGTTGCCACCACGGCCGGCTCCTGTCGCGGCCGAGACCGGTGCCGTGGTCCGGCCAACGGCGAACGCGACGCCGCCGATGGCGACCGCGACCGCTGCGGCGAGGACGATGTTGAGGAAGCGGCCGCCGGATCCGCTCTTCTTGGCGACGACGATGGGCCCCGGGGCAGGCCCGCCGGACGATGGCACGACCGGGCTGGTCGGCACACCCTGGACGCCCGGCACGCCGGAGGGTTCGGGGGCCGCCGGACTGAACGGTTCGGGCGTAGTCGGCTGGTTCGGATCGAAACTCACGTGGATCTCCTTCTGAACGCGATGAGGGTCATTCGTAGCGCAGGGCGCTGATGGGATCGAGACGGGCGGCCTGGCGGGCGGGCCAGACGCCGAAGACGACACCGACCGCGAGGCTGAACAGGACAGCCGCGGCGATGGTCACTGGGTTAAAGGCGAAGCCCCAGCCGGCCAGCTGGCCGATCCCCGCCGAGACGATGAGACCGACGACGATGCCGATCAGGCCGCCGAGGAGCGAGAGGGTGAGGGCCTCGACCAGGAACTGGGCGAGGATGTCGCGGCCGCGGGCCCCGACCGCCTTCCGGATGCCGATCTCGCGGGTCCGCTCGCGGACCGAGACCAGCATGATGTTCATGATCCCGATGCCGCCCACCACCAGCGAGATCGAGGCGATCCCTCCGAGGAGGAGCGTGAGCGTCGCGGTGATCGATGACGCGGCCGCGAGCAGCTGGGTCTGGTTGAAGACGTTGAAGTCGGCCGTGGCGGTGGGGGCCAGGTTGTGCTGGTCGCGGAGGAGCGTCGTGATCGCGGCACTTGCCGGGATCATCTGGGCAGGATCCGTGACCGAGACGCCGATCGTCCGCACGGTATCGCCGCCAACGAAGTATTTCTGGACCGCGCCGATCGGCACGAGGATCTGGTCGTCGGGATTCTGGAAGCCCGTCCCGCCCTTGGCCTGCAGGATGCCGATGACCCGGAACGGCAGGCCACCGACCGAGATCTCCGTCCCGAGGTCACTCGCGGTCAGGCCGAGGTTGGTAGCCGTCGTCGCGCCGAGCACCGCGACGCGGAGGTCTTGCTCGAGGCTGGTGTCGGTCAGGAAGGAGCCCTGCCAGACGTCGTAAGCCCTCACGGTCGGGTAGGCCGTGGTCGTACCCACGACGGAGGTCGTCGTGCTCGTCCGGCCGGCCGAGACCGTCAGGTTGGTCGAGATCTCGGGCGCGACGCCGCCGATGGATACGAGCTTGGCGATGGCGTTGCTGTCTTCGAGGGTCAGCGTCGAGGTCGACCCACCGGTCGGGCTGATCGTGAGCAGGTTCGTGCCCAGGCCGGCGAGCCGGGTCGTGATGTTGGAGGTCGTCCCCTGGCCCACCCCGACCAGTGCCACGACGGAGGCGACACCGATGATGACACCGAGCATCGTCAACGCGGCCCGAAGTCGGCTCGTGCGCAAGCGCGAGAGCGAGAGGCGGAGTAGTTCGCCGACGCTCATGAGACGACGCGCCCGTCGCGCAGGTGGACCTGGCGGTTGGCTGTGGCCGCGATCTCGGGGTCGTGGGTGATGAGCACGATCGTTCGGCCCGCGGCGTTGAGCTCGTGGAGGAGTGCCATCACTTCGGCACCGGCGTGGCTGTCGAGGTTGCCGGTCGGTTCGTCGGCGAGGATGAGCGCCGGCTCGGTGACGAGCGCCCGGGCGACGGCCACCCGCTGTTGCTGGCCGCCGGACAGCTCGGTCGGCTCGTGGTC
This sequence comes from Candidatus Limnocylindrales bacterium, assembly GCA_038319665.1. Classification (GTDB taxonomy): domain Bacteria; phylum Chloroflexota; class Limnocylindria; order Limnocylindrales; family CSP1-4; genus SPCO01. The sequence goes on along the minus strand of JBBQDL010000005.1, from coordinate 40,979 downwards.
GAGGCGATCGCCCATCCCGAGCCGTTCCAACGCGGCCTTTGCCCTTGCCGCACGGTCGCGCCGCGAGACGCCCTGGTAGAGGAGCGGGGTGGCCACGTTGTCAAGCGCGGTCGTCCGCGGCAGGAGGTTGTACGACTGGAAGACGAAGCCGATGCTCCGGCTGCGGACCTTGGCCAGGCCGTCGTCATCGAGCTCGGCGACGGCCGTGCCGGCCAGGCTGTAGCGGCCGCTTGTCGGGCGATCGAGGCAACCGAGGATATTCATCATCGTCGTCTTGCCTGAACCGGACGGGCCGACGATCGCCACGAACTCGCCTGGGTGGACCTCGAGGCTGACGTCGGCCAGGGCCGGTACCTGCATGCGGCCCATGTCGTAGACCCGGCTGATGTGATCGAGGGAGATGATCGCCTCGGTCACGGCCTAGTTCCCGTTCCCGGTACCGGTGCCGCGACGGCCGCCGCCGGTGATCGGGACACCGAGGCCGCCGCCGAACCCGCCACCGCCGTTCGTCGTGGTCGCGCCGGTCTGGGGGGTGTTGACCCCGGTGACGACCTGTTGGCCGACCGCGAGCCCGCTCTTGATCTCGGCCGTTGTGTTCGTCACGAGACCGACCTGCACGGGCTGAGCCGTGGGCGTGCCATCCGCCGCGAGGATGAGGACCGTGTAGTTGCCGGTCGTCCCGCGCAGGGCAGCGGCCGGGATGGTCGTGACGTTCGTAGCGCTCGCGACGGTGATCGTGACGTTGGCGGTCATCCCGGCCCGGACCGTCGGCGGGACGTTGGTCAATGTGACCGTGACCGGATAGGAGACGACGGTGCCGGTCGTGCTGCCCGTCGTGGTCGGGGCGATCGCGTTGACCTTGCCGTCGACCGAGGCGCCGATGGCGATGATCGAGACGGTCGCCGCCTGGCCGACTGCCAACGACGCGAGGTCGCTCTCGACGACGTCGGCCGTCACCTGGTAGGTCGTCGCATCGATGACCATGGCGTCGCCCGACGGCGCATCGAGACCGGCCACGACGTTCACCGCGGTGACGACGCCGTCGATCGGGGCGGTCACGATCGCGAGCTTGATCTGGGTCGCCAGGTCGTTGTACGTCTTGCGAGCGTCGGACAGCTGCGTCGTGGCGCTGTAGACACTCAGCCTGGCCTGGCGCGTGGCCGCGGTCGTCGTGGCGGCCGTCAGCGCGTCATTCGCGTTCGCCAGCTGGATCTTGGAACTGTTGACCGAGGCGGCCGCATCGGTGAGCTGGCGCTTGAGGTCGGTCGTGTCGGCTGTCGCGAGGACCGCGGCCTTCTTGACCGTGTCGCCGACCTTGACCTTGAGTGTCGAGACCCGCCACGTCGTGGAGCCGGAGCCCGAGCCGGTGGCCGCGGTGGCGCCCGCGAGATGGGCCGGAGCACCGAACGACACGCCGTACGAGGCGCTCGAGGCCACGCTGCCGGTGGCGGCCACGTCGTTGGTGACGTCGCCGGTGGCGACCGCCCCGGTCAGGTATCGAGTCGTGCTGGCGGCGCTGGCTGGCAGTCCGCCGACCGCCACGAACGCAGCCCCGACGCCGACGACGCCCATGACGACGATGGCGAGGATCTTGACTCTCATGAACGTCTCCCGTGACGGGTCGCCTTGTGGCGCCACATGCCCGGCGCCCGACTCCGTATTTGGCGCCGGCTGTCTGAGACGTCCATGAGAGACGGCGACCCCCGACGCAGCGCCCAGCAGGACGCCTCGCATGCGGCGCGCGGCGGGCCGTAGCATCGCGTCATGGCACCGCCGCACGACACTTCCGAGCCCACCGCGCCGAGTGCGCCGCACGAGGGTCCACGGCGCCGCCCGCGTCGCGCCGCCCCGGGCCTGGCGCAGCTTCCCTGGCGCCGGCTGGTCAACCCGCTCCGACCGGTCGAGATCCTGTCGGCCGACCAGGTCGAGGCGATCCACCTTGCCTCGCTTCGGATCCTCGCCGAGATCGGCATCGAGGTCCTCGGCGACCGGGTGCTCGATGCCTTCGCCGGGACCGGCGCGACCGTGGACCGCTCGAGCCGCCGTGTCCGGCTCGATCCCGGCCAGGTTGAGGCGCTCATCGCGACCGCGCCGTCCGAATTCGACCTCTGCGCCCGGAATCCCGACCGGAATGTCCGGTTTGGCGGGTCGCACCTCGTCTTCGGTGCGGTCGGCGGGCCGGCCTTCGTCAGCGACCTCGATCGTGGCCGGCGGGCCGGGAACTTCGCCGACTTCGTCGATTACGTCCGGCTCATCGGCGCCCTCGATATCATCCACCAGGAGGGCGGCGGTCCGCTCGAACCGAACGACCTCCCGGTCGAGACACGCCACCTCGACATGTACCGGACCTTCGCGGTCGAGCTCGACAAGACCTGGCAGTGCCTGGGTTTCGGTGCCCGGCCGGTCCAGGACGCCCTCGAAGTGGCCTGCCTGATCCGGGGTGTCACGCGCGACGACCTGCTCCGCGAACCCTCGCTGATGACCGTCATCAACACCAACTCGCCGCTCCGCCTCGACGGCCCGATGGGCGACGGGCTGATGGAGATGGCGCTCCACGGTCAGCCGGTCGTGGCCACCCCGTTCACGCTCGCGGGAGCCATGAGCCCGGTCTCACTGGCGGGCGCCCTCGCCCAGCAGAACGCGGAAGCCCTCTTCCTGATCGCGCTCTCGCAGATCGTCCGGCCCGGCGCGCCGATGATCTATGGTGCCTTCACCTCGAATGTCGACATGCGCACTGGGGCGCCGGCGTTCGGGACCCCCGAGTCGGTCAAGGGCGCCCTGGCCAGCGGCCAGCTGGCCCGCCGGTACGGGGTGCCGTGGCGCTCGTCGAACACGACCGCCTCGAACGTGGTCGACGCCCAGGCCGCCTACGAATCGGAGATGGCCGTCTGGGGTGCGGTGATGGGCGGGGCCAACCTGCTCTACCAGGGCGCGGGCTGGCTGGAGGGCGGGCTGACCGCCTCGTTCGAGAAGCTCCTCATCGATGCGGAGATCCTGCAGATGATGTCCGAGGTCCTCCAGCCGCTCCCCGTCGACGAGGCCAGCCTCGGCTTCGAGGCGATGGTGGATGTCGGTACCGGCGGGCACTTCTTCGGGACCGCGCACACGCTCGAGCGCTACGAGACCGCGTTCTACCGGCCGCTTGTCTCCGATTGGCGCAACTTCGAGACGTGGGAGGCGGACGGGGCTCGGACCGCGACGCAGCGAGCCAACACGATCTGGAAGCGGTTGTTGGCGGAGGCCACGCCGCCGGCACTCGATCCGCCGGTGCTCGAGGCGCTCGACGCGTTCGTGGCGCGGCGCAAGCGTGAGATCGCGAGCGGCGGCTGACCGGTTCCGGGCATGAAAAAACGGGTCGCCCGGTGGGCGACCCGTTCTTGATTCGAGCTTTAGGCGGCGCGCACGTGTGCGGCGCGCGGACCCTTGGGGCTCTGCTCGACGTCGAACTCGACGCGCTCGCCGCCCTGAAGGCGGTCGAAGTCGAGCGAGGAGTCGAGACCGCCACGATGGAAGAAGTATTCCTTCTCATCCTCGGCGGCGATGAAGCCGAAGCCGCGATCGGCGACGACCTTCTTGATGGTACCGGTGGCCACATTGACCTCCACACTCCCCGAACGGGGGATCGCAGATCGCACGGTCCGTTCGAGAAGAGAGGTGACCACGCGGAGCATCGTCACGAGAGGTAACGACAGGGCATCCTACCACGGATCGGCGTCAAGACCGTCTTGCGGACTCGCGCGGACCGCACCGGACCGCACGGGAACGCACCGATCTGAGCGTGAACGGCCTCAGCGTCCTCCTTGCCGCGATCCGGGCGGATCTCCTATACGTGCGCCGCGTGCACGCTAGCGCGCGCGATCTCCTCGGGCGGCGCCGTACCCGCGCCATGTGACCGAATGGGGACGACTCCGGCCCGATTCGCGTTCGGAGCCGACGCCAGGTCCGATTCGGCGAGATACCGGTCGCCCGGAGCATGAATGGGAACCCAGCACCGACCCGGGCAAGCTCACGCGCCGTCGTGGGCCGTTGCGGCCTCCTCCAGAAGCCGTTCGCCGGCCTCGATCCTGATGGGGAGGCGGTTCTCGGCCGGCGTCAACGGGCACGAAAAGTGGTCGTCGTAGACGCAGTACGGGTGATACGCGACGTTGAAGTCGATGACATATGTGCCGTCCGGTTCCGCCTCGAGGTCTAGGTAGCGGCCCGCACCGTACGTCTCGTGGGCGCTCGTCGCGTCGAGGAACGGGACGAACAGCGAATCGGACGAGCCACCGTCGAGGACGTAGGCGGTCAGCCGTCGCGGCTCGCCCTCGCGGTCGAAGGTGAACGTCCCGGCTCGGTGTGCCGGCCGGAGCTGGCCATCCGAAGTCGGGATCTGGAACGCCGAGGGCTGGTCGCCGGCGTATGGCTCGAGCGTGAGCTCCTCGAACCGGAGCGACCGATCGACCGGGAAATAGGGGAGCCCGGTGAAGGCGTGACGCGCTTCGTGGGGGAGCGGGCTGGAATGGGATGACTTGAACCAGGCGTCCTTGCGCGCCCGCTCCTCCTCGACCGCGTCCACGTAGCCGGATTCGTGTTGGTGTTCGTGCTCATGCGCATGGTCGTGCGAGTCGTCGTGTTCGTGCTCGTGCGTCATCCCAGTGCCCTCCCGACCACGGCCTGTGCCTCCTCGATGATCCGCTCGAGATGGTCTTCGCCGAGGAAGCTTTCCGCGTAGATCTTGTAGATGTTCTCCGTCCCGGACGGCCGTGCCGCGAACCAGCCGTGCTCGGTCATGACCTTGACCCCGCCGATCGGCGCGCCATTGCCTGGTGCGGTCGTGAGGATCTCGGTCACGGGCTCGCCGGCGAGATCGGTCGCGGACACCTGTTCCGGTGACAGCCTGGCCAGGACGGCTTTCTGGGCGGGCGTCGCCGGTGCGTCGATCCGACGATACGCGGGCGCCCCGAACCTCTCGGTCAGGGCCTCGTACGCCAGGCCGGGATCGCGTCCGCTCTTGGCGGTCAGCTCGGCCGCCAGGAGGCACGCGATGATCCCGTCCTTGTCGGTCGTCCAGACCGTACCGTCGCGGCGCAGGAACGAAGCTCCGGCACTCTCCTCGCCACCGAACCCCAGGCTCCCCTCGACAAGGCCTGGCACGAACCACTTGAACCCGACCGGGACCTCGAGCAGGCGTCGTCCGAGATCGGCCGCTACCCGGTCGAGCATCGCGCTGGAGACCAGGGTCTTGCCGACCGCGACGTCAGGGCCCCACTCGCGGCCACCCCCGAAGAGGTGCCCGACGGCGACCGACAGGAAGTGGTTCGGGTTCATGAGACCCACGCCCGAAGTGACGATCCCGTGGCGGTCCGCATCGGTGTCGTTGGCGAAGGCGACATCGAACCGGTCGCGCAGCTCGACCAGCCGTGCCATCGCGTACGGCGACGAGGGATCCATCCGGATCCGCCCGTCCCAGTCACAGGTCATGAACGCGAACTGCGGGTCGACGACCTCGTTGGTGACCGTCAGGTCGAGACCGTAGCGCGCCCCGATCGCCGGCCAGTAGGCGACGCTGGCGCCGCCCAGCGGATCGACTCCGAGTCGGAGCCCGGACGCGGCGATGGCGTCCATGTCGATGACGGCGGCGAGGTCATCGACGTAGCTCGTCAGGTAGTCATGGGGCGTGGTGCCCGCTCGCGCCTGCTCGAGCGGCACGCGTCGGACGCCGTCGAGGTCGGCTTCGAGGAGCCGGTTCGCCTCGTCCTGGATCCAGCTGGTGACCTCGGTGTCGGCCGGGCCACCGTTGGGCGGGTTGTACTTGAACCCGCCGTCCTCGGGTGGGTTGTGGGAGGGCGTCACCACGATCCCGTCGGCCGGGTGGTCGTAGCGGACGCGGTTATGGACGAGGATCGCGTGCGAGATGACCGGCGTCGGCGTGTAGCCATTCGCGGCGTCGACCCGGATGTCGACGGCGTGCGCCGCGAGGACCTCGAGCGCCGTATCGAACGCCGGTCCGGACAGCGCGTGCGTGTCGCGACCGATGAACAACGGCCCGTCCGTCCCGTGGCCCGCGCGGTAGCGACAGATCGCCTCGGTCGTGGCAGCGATGTGCGCCTCGTTGAAGGCGCCATTCAGCGCCGAACCGCGATGACCCGATGTCCCGAATGTGACCCGCTGGGCGGGGTCCTTCGGATCAGGCTGGATCTCGAAATACGAACGGATCAGGCGGTCGACATCGACCAGCATCCACGGCTCGGCCGGTCGCCCGGCGTGTTCGTTGACCGCCATCCGACCTCCTCTCACGACGATCGTGCCCTCACGGCTTCGATACGATGCGCCTTCGGGCCGAGGCGTGCATGGATCGCGCGGCGAGCGGTGTTGTACACCGGTAGCGCGACTCGCGACGCGTCCGAGCAGCGCGGTGCCTGCCAGGCCCCACTGAATGGATGAACTGATGCGGGCGCCGCTCAGAGGGATAGTTCAAGCCATCATCGGGACTGTCGGGCACCGATCCTGCTCGAGGGGTGGGCCGGTCGGCATCCCGACGACCTTCGAGCCGTCAGTGGGGACTGTAAGACCCAGGACGGCTCCCCCGGTCGGCGATCCGGTCAGCCCGCCGCGAGGAGCGGTTCGGCGAACTGGCTGTCGTACAGGTCGAAGTAGAAGCCGTGCTTGGCGAGGAGCGCCTCGTGCGTTCCCTGCTCCACGATCCGGCCCTGGTTCATGACCAGGATCGTGTCGGCGTCGCGGATGGTCGAGAGGCGATGGGCGATGACGAAGCTCGTCCGGCCCAGCATCAGCTTCTCCATCGCGCGCTGGATCAACACCTCGGTGCGCGTGTCGACCGAACTCGTGGCCTCGTCGAGGATCAGGATGCGGCGGTCGGCGAGGAACGCGCGGGCGATGGTGAGCAGCTGCTTCTCGCCCTGCGAGACGCTCGTCGCGTCGTCGTCGACGATGGTGTCGTAGCCGTCGGGCAGGGTCCGTACGAAATGGTCGACATGCGCGGCCTGGGCCGCCGCCACGATCTCGTCCTCGGTGGCATCGTCGCGCCCGTAGGCGATGTTCTCGCGGATCGTGCCGTGGAACAGCCACGTGTCCTGGAGGACCATCCCGAAGGTCGAGCGCAACTCGTCACGCGACATCTCGCGGCTATCGATCCCATCGACCGCGATCCGGCCGTCGTCGATCTCGTAGAAGCGCATCAGTAGGTTGACGAGGGTCGTCTTGCCGGCACCGGTCGGGCCGACGATGGCCACCGTCTGGCCAGGTTCGACGACAAGGTCGAGGTCCTCGATGAGCGGGACGTCGGGCAGGTAGCGGAACGAGACGTGCTCGAGCTCGACCTTGCCCTGGACGCGCGGCCGGATCGCGGCATACACGACGTCCGGCGACTCTTCGGGCTCGTCCATCAGCTCGAAGACGCGTTCCGCGGAGGCGACCGCGGACTGGACGACGTTGGCGATGCTGGCCGTCTGCGTGATCGGCATCGTGAACTGGCGCGAGTACTGGACGAACGCCTGGACATCGCCGAGGCTCATCTGGCCGTTCGCGACCTGGATGCCGCCGATCACGCAGATCGCGACGTAATTGAGGTTGGCGATGAACTGCATCGCGGGCTGGATCGTCCCGGACAGGAACTGCGCCCGATAGCTCGCCTGGAAGAGCTGCTCGTTCTGCTCGTCGAACTGCTCGATCGCCTCGCGCTCGTGCCCGAAGGCCTTGACGATGCTGTGCCCCGTGTGCATCTCCTCGACGTGGCCGTTGAGCGTGCCGGTCCGCGCCCACTGGCGCGCGAACTCCTGCTGGGAACGCTTGGCGATGAAGACCGTGACCCCGATGGACAGCGGGACGGTCAATAGCGAGATCACGGCCAGGATCGGACTGATCCAGAGCATCAGGGCAAGGACGCCGATGATCGTGCAGAGCGAGGTGATCAGCTGGGTCAGGCTCTGCTGGAGCGAGGTCGCGATGTTGTCGATGTCGTTCGTGACGCGGCTCAGCGTGTCGCCCCGCGGGTGGCTGTCGAAATAGCTCAGCGGCAGCCGCGACAGCTTGGCGTCGACGTCCCGGCGCATCCGGTAGACCGTGCGTTGGGAGACACCGGTCATCAGGTAGGACTGCATCCAGGCGAAGATCGAGCTCAGGATGTAGACCGTCGCGACGAGGAGCAGGACGTTGCGCAGAGCGGTGAAGTCGACGCCGACGCCGGGCGTGAGGTGCATCCCGGCGATCAGGTTGGCCTGCTGGACGTCACCCCGGGCTCGCAGCCCGTCGACCACCTGCTGCTGCGTGACGCCGGCCGGGAGCTGCTTCCCGACGACGCCGTTGAACAGGATGTCGGTGGCGTTGCCGAGGATCTTCGGGCCGACGACGCTGCACGCCACGCTCACGACGGCGAGCAGGATCACGATGACGATCCGGGACGCCTCCGGCCGGAGCGTGCCGAGCAGGCGTCGGAGCGAGCCGTTGAAGTTCTTGGGCTTCTCGGGCGGGAGCCCCGGGCCACCGAACGGACCGCCGCCCCCGAAACCGCGCGCCGGCGGTCGACGCATCGCCGCGCCGCCGGGCCCTCCGGCCGTCGCTCCCGCGCCCGCGCTAGCCCCCGGGGCGCCGGCGCCCGCCCGCCCGCCGGCTGGCCCGCTCACGCCGCCTCCTCGGCACTGATCTGCGAGTAGACGATCTCTCGATAGGTTTCGCAGGAGGCCATCAACTCGGGATGGGTCCCCACGCCGACGATCCGGCCGCCGTCGAGGACGACGATCCGGTCGGCGCCCATGATGGTCCCGACCCGTTGGGCGACGATGACGATCGTGGCGCCCTTGATCTCGCGCGCCAGGGCGGCCCGGAGGAGGGCATCGGTCTTGAAGTCGAGGGCGGAGAAGCTGTCGTCGAAGACGTAGATCTCGGGACGCTTCACGAGTGCACGGGCGATCGCCAAGCGCTGTCGCTGGCCGCCCGAGAGGTTCGTACCGCCCTGTGTGATCGGCGCTTCGAGGCCCTCGGCTAGCTCGCGGACGAACGATTCGGCCTGGGCGATCCGGAGCGCGTTCCAGAGCTCCTCGTCAGTGGCGTCCGCCCTGCCGAACCGGAGGTTGCTCGCGATCGTGCCACTGAACAAGAAGGCCTTCTGCGGGACGAGTCCGACCCGCGCCCAGACCTCCTCGCGGCGGACGGCGCGGACGTCAGCGCCATCGATGGCCAGGACGCCCGCCGTGACGTCGTAGAAGCGCGGGATGAGGTTGATCAGCGTGCTCTTGCCGCTGCCCGTACTGCCCACGATCGCGGTCGTCTGGCCGGGATCGATCGAGAGCGAGATGTCGCGCAGCACCGGATCCTGGGCGCCCGGGTAGCGGAACTCGACGCCACGGAATTCGATCGCGCCGACGGGCGGCGGAGCGGCGAGCGGCTCGTCGGGGTCCTCGATGGCGGGCTTCGTCCGGAGGACCTCCTGGATCCGCCCCGACGACACGACGCCCCGCGGGACCAGCACGAACATGAAGACGGCCATCATCACTGCGAACAGGATCTGCATGACGTACTGCAGGAACGCGATGAGGTTGCCGATCGGCATGTTGCCGCTGTCGACCCGGATGCTGCCGAACCACAGGATCGCGACCGAGGACAGGTTGAAGACCGCCATCAGCAACGGCAGCATCACCGCGAACATGCGGTTGACCCGCATCGCTGTCGCGGTCAGGTCCTGGTTCGCGACGTCGAATCGCTCTTCCTCGTGGCGCGTCCGCACGAAGGCGCGGATGACGCGGACGCCGCTGAGTGCCTCGCGCGTCACTTGATTGATGCGGTCGACCTTGACCTGCATCGCCTGGAAGAGCGGCAGCGCCTTGGCCATCAGCGTGCCGACGATGAGGGCCATGATCGGCAGGATGACGACGAGGATGCCCGCCAGCGGAACGTCCTGGCGGAGGGCCATGATGATCCCGCCGACGGCGAGGATGGGCGCGATGATCATCATGTTGAGGCCAATCAGGACGACCATCTGGACCTGCTGCACGTCATTCGTATTGCGCGTGATCAGCGACGGCGTACCGAAGTGGTTGAGCTCGACCTGCGAGAAGCTCTCGACCTTGCGGAAGATGACCGAACGGAGGTCGCGCCCGAACGCCATCCCCGTCTTCGAACCCCAGTAGACGGCCACGATCGAGCACGCGACCACGACCAGCGAGATGCCGAGCATCAACGCCCCGGTCGAGAGGATGTAGCCGGTGTCACCCTTGGCGACGCCGTTGTTGATGATGTCGCCGTTGAGGGCGGGCAGGTAGAGGGTCGACAGCGCCTGGACGACGAGGAGGCCGACCACCAGCGCGAGCGCCCGTCGATACGGCCGGAGGTAGGTCCGCAGCAGCGCGATCATGCCCGTCCGACCTCCACTGGCCGACGCTCGCGGATCAGTCGCAGGAGGCGCCCGAATTCGACCAGGTCGTCCGGCTCGAGCGCGGATAGCGCCTGGCGAGTCACGTCCATGCGGATCCCGGAGAGCTCATCGAGGAACCGCCGCCCGGTCTCGGTCAGGACGCATTCGACGATGCGTCGATCGTCGGAGCGATGGCGCCGACTGACGAGCCCGTGGCGCTCGATGCGCTCGACGAATCCGGTCGAGGCGGTGGTGCTCAGGTCGAAGACCTCGGCGATGCGGCCCATCGGATGAGGCCCACCATGGCGAAGCAGGATGAGCAGCCGGATCTGGCCGAGGGTCAGGTCGCCGGCGGGCGAGGGTGCACCTTGACGCACCATCCCGCCGAAGGTCGCATGGAGGTCGGCCGCGATCGAGGTGAGGAGCGGATCCGCGGGAGATCGTTCAGACACCCGTGGATAGTACACGGTGACGTGAAGTGTCGTCAGCCGACTCGCCTCAACAGGGATTGCCCGCGCTTCCCCGGGCCAGCGGGGTCATCGACCGCTCGCATTCGACCTTGGAGAGCAACCGGTCGTGGCTCTCGACCAGCAGGACGAAATTCCCCGTGAGGGCGATGACGAGGACGGCCAGGCCGAGGACGGTTCCGACCGGCCGCCGGATCCGCGACAGCAGGACGGTCCCGGCGACGATGAATGCCGGCGCGGCAACGTAGACGTACCGGGGCACGGTGGCCTCCTCGGGCCCGAGCTGAGCGCGAACGAGCCCGGCGATCGCGAAGAAGGCGATCGACGAGGCCAGGAGGGCGAGGACGACGGGCGGCGCGGACCGCACCCAAACGAGCCCGACCGCGAGCACGAGGAGCGCGACTTCGCCGACGATCAGGATCGTGGAGCCGAGCGCGCCGGCAGCGCTCGCGGCGAGACCATCGAGGACGTATTCCACCAGCCCGGCGATCCCCACGCCCGACATCCCCGACCTCCCGAAGGTCACGTACCAGACGAGGTAGAGCCCGACCGGGATGGCCAGCCAGACCAGCGCCCGCGGACGGGTCAGGAGCAGATGCAGGGCGGTCCCCACCACGAACGCGAGCGCGACCCCCGAGCAGCCGAGCGCCAAGGTCAGGAAGACCGCCGCCAGCCCCGGGCGCCTCGGGGCTACCATGACAGCCGCCATCCCACCCGCCGTCGCCCCGATCGTCCCCATCTGGAACGCCCACAGGATGTCGTCGCCGCCGGAGCCGAGCATGAGCATGACGGCCATCGCGCCCAGCGCCCAGGCCAGCGGGGCCGCTCGCCGAACGACGCTGTAGACGATCGCCGCGACGGCGATATGGAGCGCGAAGAGCACCGCGAGATATGGCCAGTAGGAGACCATCCCGACCGTCCCCAGGAGGACCCGGTAGACGATCACCGGCAACGCGCTGAGGTGCTCGTTGTGGGGCGCGAAGATGCCGCGAAGCGAGAGGTCGCGGAGCAGGATGAACGTGAACTCGTCATGGTAGAAGGTCATCCCGCGGCTGAGCCAGACCAGGATCGGGGTGGCTGCCAACGCCAGGAGCACGGGCGGCCGCTCGAGCGTGGCCAGCCCGCGGCCCGACGCGGTCGTTCGGTCCGGCTCGACCAGAGGGCCTGGATCTGCGACGCCAGCCATCGGCGGTCGAGTCTACGGGCTTTCGTCTCCCGGTCGCCGCCTGAGGACCGTGGCGCGCGCTTGTCGGCATCGCTGCCCATCGCTAGTGGGTTCCTGGGAACCAACGCGGAAGGTTCGACGTCTCGACGGGCAACGCTGCGATTCCGCGCGCCGTGCGGAGACCAGTCATGACCTTCCTGCGCACGATCCCGATGGCCATCCTTGCCCTCGGCATCGCCGGTTGTGCCGCCTCATCCCCTTCGGCTAGCGGGACCGGGTCGCCTCCGTCGGCCGGCAGTCCGTCGCTCGTGGTGTCGCCCTCGCCCTCGTCGTCCACGGGCTCCGCGACCCTCTTGCTCAAAGTGACCTCCGAAGGCGGGTTCATCAACCCGGCCGCGAACCTGGCAGCGCTCCCTTCAGTCACGGTCTACACCGACGGACGGATCCTGACACCCGGGCCGGTCGACGCGATATATCCGGGACCGCTCCTGCCGCCGGTCACGGTTCGCGATGTCGGCGCGGCGGGCGCAGCCGCGATCCTGGCCGCCATCCGTGAGGCTGGGTTGGACAAGCCGGCCTCCGGGGCGCCGGGCATCCCCGGCGATTCGGGCACAAACGTCTTCACTGTCGTCGTCGACGACGCGACCACCATCTCGCGATTCTCGGGTGGCCAGCCCGGTCAACCGGGAGGGCCGGTCGCGTCGCCCGGTGACGAGCGCACCGCCGCGATGGCGTTGCTCGGTCGGCTGGTCGACCCGGCGGAAACGTGGGGCGGCCCGGCGGCCCAAGAGACTGCCTACGTGCCGACCGGATACCTCATCTTCGTGGCCCCGGGCAGGCCGGCCTCCGACCCGCAGGCCAGCCAGTCGCCGGTCGCCTGGCCGCTCGCGACGCCACTCGCCGAGTTCGGGACGCCGACCGCCGCGGACCGCGGTATCGCCGGCCTGCGCCAGGGGACCGTGCTCGGTACCGATGCGGCCGTGGTCGGGCCGATCCTCCAACGAGTGACGGCGCTGACGGCGTTCACCTCCGGTGGGTCGGAGTTCACGCTCTCGGTCCGGCCGCTGCTGCCGGATGAGATCAGCCGCTGACCGGCCAACGCGGGTACGCCGGAGCCGCTGACCGCGGCGGCCGCATCATCGCCCTGAGCGGTACGATCGGGGCATGGTTCTTGGCATCGGGCTGATCGAGCTCCCTTCAGGCGGGCGGCACCGGTGAGCCGGCGGCGATCCCGTCGACATGACATCGCGCCGCCCGGCCCTCGAGCCGAGCGACCGCAACGAGACGCGCCGCCCGAACACATGTCGCTCGGCGATCGACTTCGCGACGTCAGCGTTCCGGCCGCCGCCCTCCTGCCGGTGCGTTTCTTCTTCGGTGCGACGTTCCTGTATGCCGGGATCGACAAGCTCCTCGACCCCACCTTCTTCGATACCGCGAGCGCGACATCGATCCATGCCCAGCTGCTTGGATTCGCCCGTGGGTCGCCGGTCGGCGGGCTGACCCAGCTGGCCGCGCCCGAAGCGAACGCCGTGGGGTTGCTCATCGCCATCGCCGAGATCGGCATCGGGCTGGGTGCGATCTCCGGTCTCGCCTACCGGATCGCCGCGGCCGGGGGCGCGACCCTGTCGTTCCTCTTCTTCCTGACGGTCTCGTGGACGACGCATCCGTACTACCTGGGGTCGGACCTGCCGTATGCGATCGGCTGGCTTACCCTGGCGATCGCCGGTCATGGCGGCCTGCTCGTGCCGCGTCGGCTGACCGAGCATCCCCCGGCGCGAACGCGACGACCCGGCCAGCGGCCACGAGAGGCGCAGGTCGCATCCCCGGGCCGACGCGCCTTCCTCGAGACAGGGCTCCTGGCGATCGCGGCGCTGGCCGTCTCGTCGCTCGCGGTCCCGGCGCGGATGCTCGGCCTCGAGCGCGCGGCACCGTCCGCCAGCCCGGGGCCGGAGGGTTCGCCCTCGGGGTCATCGTCGGGGTCACCATCGGGACCGGCGCCGACGGGGCTCGGCGTGGCTACCGTCGCGGCTGTCGATGCGCGCGGCTTCGCGGCGTTCACCGTTCCGTTTACCGCACCGGCCCCACTCCCGGCCGGCGATCCCGGCGTCATCGTGCGGTTGCAGGACGGCTCCTACGTCGCCTTCGATGCCGTGTGTACGCACGCCGGCTGCACGGTCGAATACGTCACGACCGACGCTGCGCTCGTCTGCCCTTGCCACGGGGCGGCCTTCGATCCGGCACACGGGGCGGCGGTCCTGGCCGGCCCGACGGACCAGCCACTGTCGGCCTTGCCGATCGTGGTCGACGCGGCGACCGGCCAGATCCTGCTGTGGACCACCTGACCTGGGCCGACGAGACGTCGCGGGCGCGTCGCCGTGGACCGGCTCGGCGCGCACCTGCAACGCATCGATGGGAGTGTGGGCGGTCATCTGAGACGGCACAGCTCGTACGATGGCGCGGCCGACGCTCTCGTCGAGGTCCGGCGTGCAGGCAGGAGATGAAGGGAGTCCAGGTCATGACCGATCCATATCGAACCGGAGGCACCGACACCGGCGCGAGCACCGAGTCCGACCTCCCGGCGGCAACGAAGAACGCCAGCGGCAGCGGACCCGCCCATGGCGAGCCCGCCATCCGGCAGCTCGACACGATGATCGAGAACGTCGCGAATTACGCCACACCCGTCCTGCGCGAGATCGCAGCCCGAGCCGCGGAACTCGCCGCGAAGGCCGGCCAGGCGGCCGGGCCCATCGCGCATCGCGCGGCCGAGAAGACCGAGGAAGTGGGCGGCCGTCTGGCGACCCGCGGACGTGAGGTCGCGTCCGACCTTCGGCGCGAGACGGGCGATCGAGGCGGCACCTCGTCGGCGACCTCAGCCGGGTCGGGATCGGCGGGGGAGGACAGCCCGCAGGGCTGACCCGTCCGCGTGAGTCGCGTTCCGCGGGGGAAACCGCTCGCGCCGAACGTGCGACCATCGTCGATGTGCCGAGGCAGAACGAGACCGACCTCGATGCCGAGGAGCGCGGATGGTACGAGCTGGCGCGCCTCGTTCGGGAGCTCGCGCCCGAGGAGCGCCTCGTCCCCGGGTATTACCTGGACCCTGACTGGTCCGTCCGTGACGTCGTCGGTCACCTCGGCACCTGGCTGGCCGAGGGCGCGACCCAATTCGAACGGATGTGGGCGGGCACGTATGACGGCCACGACGTCGACGTCGACGGGTTGAACGCCGCCTTCCTCGAGGCCATGCGCGATCAACCGTGGGACGTGGTCTGGGTCCAGGCCAATGCCGGACGAACGATGATGCTGCAAGCCTTGGTCGGGCTCGCGGAGCCGTCGGATGAGGCCGCCTGGTGGATCCGCAAGTCTGCGATCGACCACTACGCCGAGCACCTCGATCGACTTCGGGAGTGGGTCGATGAGCTCGTCCGGCTTCGTCAGGGCGGAGCCTAGCTCCCGACTCCCTCGGCCGCGGCCCTCGGCCAGCCCGGCCAGGAGCGGTAGCGCGGCGGCCACTCGTCAGCGCTTGCACGCACGCCGAGCAGCGCCGATTCGATCAGGAACTCGAAGAGGGTGTAGCTGTCGTCGACCTCGAACGCCCACCCGGCGGTGACCCGCGCTCGTTCGGAGGGATCGTCGACCAGGCGCGCCCGGCCGCGCAGCATGACCTCGCTCGGCGCTTCGGGGTCCTGGTGCGTGTGGAGGGCGAACCGGCCGTCCGATCCGAGGTCCCGCCGCTTGGCAGAACGCTCGATCACGAAGGCGTACAGGCCGTCGCGGACGATCGCGACGTTGACCGGGTGGATCCGGGGCAGGTCGTCGCCGCGGACGGTGGCAAGCAACGCCTCGCCGTCGCCTCGGGCGTAGATCAGCCGCTGGCCCTCCGCCTCGATCTCGGGAGCCGCGACCGCGAATCGCGCCCAATCCAGCATCAAGCATTCCTCTTCGAAGCGCCCATTGCCGACGCCGTCAGCGATGACGGTACCTCGAATACTTGGCTGGTCCATGGCCCCGCACCCTCGACGTCGTCAACGTCGAGCGCTAGCCGTCCGGTCCGGCAGCTTCCTATTGCTGGCGCGCGAACCAGATATTGCCCGGCCCGGCGTAGCTGTTACCCTCGCCCCACAGCGCGACGGTCTTGCCGTGGCTGTCGATGTCCATCTCGAAGTAGTCGCCGTAAGGCTCCAGGAAGCCATCCTTGGGCGTGGCAAGCTGGTAGGCGTAGCCGGCCACGACCGATGACAGCTTGGATTCGGCCGACCAGGTCGAACCGCCGTCGGTCGATGAACGGTAGTAGGTGTTCCACCGGGCGTTCGGGTCGTTCGAGCCGGCATCGAAGCCGTTCCGGTCGTCCATCCACGCGATCCGGACATCGCCGCTGCCTGTGGCGACCAGGGCGGGGAATGCGTTGTTCGACCCGACAGGGGCGCGCGAGACGTCAAGGGCGGCCGACCAGTGCGCCCCGTCGGTCGATCGCGCGAAGAAGAGCCGCTGCGGGCCGTACTTCACCCGGTTCGCCTGCCACAGGACGTAGACGCGGTCCGCCCCGTCGATGCCAAGGGCCATCTGGGCGCCCCAGAAGTCCCAACCAGGACAGCCACACGACGGTGCCGCCTGCGACACGTCGACCAGCGACGTCGTCCACGTCGCGCCCCGATCGGTCGACTTGGTGACGTAGAGGTTCGTGTTGCCCTTTGCCTGCCCAGAGGCATTCACGCCATCCCAGGCGAAATAGACGATGCCGTGACTGTCGACCGCCCCGCCGCTCGGTAGCGACTGGCCGAACTGCGAGTTCGTCGTGCCGTTGAGCAGATTATTCGTCGTCCACGTGGCGCCGCTGTCGTGGGAGGACGTCACGAAGATCTTCTGGAGCGTGTGATAGACGAGATAAAGGTCCCGCCCTCGTACGGCCAGGATGTCCTTGTCCGTGCCGCGCTGAAGCCGCTCGACGAGCATCGTCTTCCAGGTGACGCCGAAGTCGACCGACCGGGCGACGTACTGGCTCGACTTCTTGTCCTGCATGTATGAGGCGTACAGCGTCCGGCCGTCGGCCGGGTCCACCACGATCTGCGGGTCGTCCTCTCGGGTCAACGTCGGGAAGGGCGCCTTCGGCTGGCTCCATGACGCGCCGCCGTCGGCCGAGATCTGGAGGTCCATGTGCGGGCTGCCGCAGCCGGGACAGGTCGGATCCGGCTCGCCGGTCGCGGCTCCGCCGAACCCGACGTAGTGGGTCCAGAAGGCATATACGTGGCCGTGGCGGTCAGCCGCGATCGAAGGCTCCCAGTCGTCGCCGTGCGCGAACCCGAGGCGCACCGGGGCCGCGAAGGCCGGGCTTGGCGGTGCCGCGGCGGCGACGCTGGAACCGGCGAGGAGCGCGGCGAGCGCGAGGGCCGAAGCCAAGCTCGAAGTACTGCCCGCACGGGATCGGTACGTCATCTTGCCGTCCTCCTGGCCCGACCATCACAGACCGACTCGTCCATCAAGCCAGCCGCACGATGCGGCCTTTCAGCAGCCTAGACGTCCCCGAGGACGCCGGGCAAGAGGCCCGACCCGGCCGCCCGTTCGCGCTGGTGCGCGGCGGCAACGCCGCCAGAAGTCTTCCGGGTCCACGCGGTATCGTGTCGCGGCGAACGGTCGTGGCCCCGGAGGCCCGCCGTCGGGCAGGGAGGCGTCCGGTGTTCGTACCACTCTCCGTCCTCGAATTCCGCGACCGCGCGGCGACCTTCTTCGGCGACAAGGTCGGGGTGATCGACGGCGAGGACGCGTACACCTACCGCGACTTCGCGACGCGGACGCACCGCCTGGCGAATGCGCTGGTGGATCTCGGGGTGGGCGCCGGCGATCGGGTCTCGTTCATCACCTTCAACACGCATCATCTACTCGAGGCGTACTACGGGGTGATCGAGGCCGGCGCCGTGCTGAACCCGATCAACATCCGCCTTGCGCCGCACGAGATCGAGTACATCCTGGGCCACGCAGCCTCGAAGGTCGTCTTCTTCCACCGCGACTTCGCGCCGCTCGTGGAGGCGATCGGCCCGCGACTCGTCAAGAGGCCGCGCTTCGTCGTCCTCGACGATGCGGCGGGCGGGATCGCCGACCATGGCTACGAAGCGCTTCTCGCCGGGGCAGCCGCCACGCCACGCGAACCAGAGATCGACGAGAACGCGCTCGCGGAGCTCTTCTACACGAGCGGCACGACCGGCCTCCCCAAGGGCGTCGCCATGACCCACCGCGAGCTCTACCTGCACGGTCTTGCCGCGCAGATCGGCCTGGCTTTCACGGAGGACGACGTCGTGCTCCACGTCGTCCCGCTGTTCCATGTCAACGGCTGGGGCACGCCGCATTTCCTGACCATGGTCGGTGGCCGGCACGTGATGCTCCGAAAATTCGACCCGACCGCGCTCATGACCCTCGTCGAGCGTCATCGCGTGACCCGGCTCCTCGCCGTCCCGACGATCTTCAACGCCGTCCTCAACAGCCGGGAGCGATCGCGGTTCGACCTGACCAGCCTCCGCCAGCTCATCATCGGTGGCTCACCGGCGTCGCCCGACCTCGTGCGCGCGCTCGAATCCGAGCTCGGAGCGAAGGCGATCGTCGGCTATGGCCTGACCGAGACCTCGCCGATCATCACCCTGGCCCAGCCGAGGTCGGTCGTGACGGAGGCGGAGTCGCCCGCCCACGGCCAGGCGCGCCAGTCGATGACCGGCTGGGCGATCCCGGGTGTCCGGATCCGCGTGGTCGACGCCGATGGTGCCGACGTCCAGCCGGACGGCCGGCAGATCGGCGAGATCGTCGTCCGTGGCAATACCGTCATGGATGGCTACTACCTCGATCCGGAGGCGACCGCCTCGACCATCCGCGACGGCTGGCTGCATACGGGCGACATGGCCACGATCGATGAGGCCGGCTATCTCCTCATCAAGGACCGCTCCAAGGACATCATCATCAGCGCGGGCGAGAACATCTCGTCGGTCGAGATCGAGGTCGCGCTCGGCGCCCACCCGGCCGTCCTCGAGTGCGCGGTGGTGGCGGCGCCGGACGAGAAGCGCGGCGAGGTCCCGGTCGCGATCGTCGTCCTCAAGCCCGATGCCGTCGCCACGGCCAAGGAACTGCGAGCCTTCTGCCGCGAGCGCCTCGCCGCCCACAAGGTCCCGCGCGAGATCCAGTTCCGCGACAGCCTGCCCAAGGGCGGCACGGGCAAGATCCTCAAGGCCGAGCTGCGCGAGCCGTTCTGGGCCGGGCTGGACGCGCGGGTGCACTAGAGCCCGCCATGGATGCACGGATGACGGCGATGGCAGCCCGGATGTTCGGACCGGGTGACGGGACGCCCGGGCTGCCGATCCTCGACCCTTCACCGTGGCTTGCGGTCGATGTCGACCCGCTCGCACGGGTCACGGCAGCGTTCCTCACGGCCATCGCGGGCCGCTCTCATCCCGACCACGATAGAGCGATGGCCATCCTTGCCGCACCGGCGGCGGGACCGGCCGCAGATCTCGCCACCTTCTACCGGAGCGGCCTTGACCGGATGGCGGCCGAGCTGGACAGCGCCATCGCCGTGGACCCGGCGGTCGCCATGCGGTTGGGTGCCGCGACCGCCGACCTGGACGCTGCGACCAGTGTGGATGACGGCACGGAGATCATCTGGAGAGCCTTCTTTCCGCAGGCCGTGGGCATCCGTGGCGATGTGGAGGGCCACATCCGCGACCTGCGCGCAGCTCGGACGGTCACTGTGATCCGGCCGGCCTCGGATCCCATCTCGAATCCAGGACGCGAGATCCTGTTCACCTCGAACGTTCTGCTCACGATCCCCGCCGAGGGCACCGACGTCGGGACGCTCCCATACCCGCAGCCGCTGCGGGATGCGATCGCGGCTGCTGTCGCCGATCCGCAGCGCTTCTGGTTCGACCACCCGATCCAGCTCGGCGTGGAACCGGCCCGTAACGAGTTGTCCTACGGGTTGCGTGGGCTGGACGGTGCCGTGGATGCCGAGTCCGAGGCCGGCCGCGTGACCTGCCTGCTGTCGGTGAGCGTGACGCACGACGGCCTCGGCCTCGTGGCCCGCCCATACGTGGAGGCGGAGCTCGCGCGCGTCGGCGGCCTGCGGCACCTGGATGTCGTCGTGGTGACGGAGGGCGACGCCCGGCGACTCGTCGACGAGGTGATCGTCCCGGCCCTAAAGCCCAGCCTCGGAGAACCGGACGTCGCTGCGGCGGCACCAGGATTGCGCGCCATCGTCGGCGTCGATGGCGAGTACGGCCGCCACTACAGCTTCCTGAAGGCCATCGCCGCGCTTTGGCATGTCGTCATCGACCCGGTCGTGCGCGCGACGTTCAAGATCGACCTCGACCAGGTATTCCCGCAGGACGTCCTGCTGGCCGAGACCGGCCAAACCGCGTTCGGCCACCTCGCTACCCCGTTGTGGGGCGCGACGGCCCGTGACGCCGAGGGCCGCGAGATCGATCTCGGCATGTTCGCCGGCGCGCTCGTCAACGAGCGCGACATCGGGCGTGGCCTCTTCACCCCCGATGTGGACTTCCCGAGGCATCCGCCGATCTTCGATGAGCGCGTCTTCTATAGCGTCCTCCCGCAGGCGGTGTCCACCCGTGCTGAGATGATGGAGCGCTACGACGGAACGGGGATCGACGGGGTGGACCGTGCGCTCGAACGTGTCCACGTCACCGGCGGCACGAACGGCATCCGGGTTGACGCGCTTCGTCGCCATCGACCGTTCACGCCGACCTTCGTCGGTCGCGCGGAGGACCAGGCCTACATCCTGTCCGCGCTTGGTCAGCCGGGACCGCGGCTCGCCTACGTGCACGCGGCCGGTCTGATCATGCGTCACGACAAGGACGCCTTCGCGGGCGAGGCGATCGCGGCCGCTCACGTGGGCAAGCTCATCGGCGACGATGTCCGGATCCTGGTCTTCTCCGCCTATGCCGATGCGGTCGCGGGAGACGGGCTGGATGGTGCTCTGGACCGCGCCGCGATCGGTCGACTCCTGGATCCATTCACCGGTGGCTTCGTGTCCGCGATCCCGCAGACCGTCGTGCTGCTGCGTCTAGCCCTGCGGACGATCCGCTTGTTCGCCGCCGGCGAGGTGGATCACGCGCATGAGTACGCTATCGGGGGCGCTCGCCGCGTCGACGAGGCACTCGAGGCGTTCGGGGACGCCGTGGCTCTCGCGACTCGCGTCGAGGCGGAACGGACCGCGTGGGGTCATTTCTACGACGCGATCGATATCCTGGAAGCCGGGATCTTCGCGCAGGAAGAACGCGCCTTGGAACTCCGGGCCCGGGCGGTCGAGATCATCGACGCCTGCCGGATCCAGGTTTCGGTCAAGGCGGAGTCGTAGGTCTGGCTCCGGCCCTGCCCGCGGCGTACCATCCGCTGGCCAGCCCCGCGATCGGCGTCGCCGCACCTTGGTCGCCGCTCGTCATGTCGCGTGGTGGAGAGGAGGGCCCGGTATGGTCACGACGTCTGGGGACCCCGCGATCATCGAGGAGGCGCGAGCCCTGCGCGAGCGGATCCATGGGACGGTCGTCGTGCCAGGCGACGATGGATATGACGACGCCCGTACGGTATGGAATGGGATGATCGACCGTCGGCCCGCGGCGATCGTGCGGGTCGCGGACGTCGACGATGTCCAGGTCGCCGTGGCCTTTGGTCGTGCCCAGCACCTGCCGATCGCCGTCCGTGGTGGCGGGCACAACGTCGCCGGCAACGGGACGGTCGACGGCGGACTCGTCATCGACCTGGCGGCCCTGGATGCGGTCGATGTGGATCGGGACGCCGGGACCGTCCGCGTCGGTGGCGGCGCGACGCTGGGCGACGTCGACCGGGCCACCGAGCCGCTCGGGCTCGTGGTCCCGGGCGGGGTCGTCTCGATGACCGGGGTGGGCGGCCTGACCCTCGGCGGTGGGGTCGGCTGGATGACCCGGCCGCATGGACTCTCGATCGACAATCTCGTGGCCGCGGATGTCGTCACCGCCGACGGCCAGGTCGTCCACGCCAGCGAGACCGAGAACCCGGATCTGCTCTGGGGTCTGCGCGGTGGCGGAGGCAATTTCGGGATCGTGACCTCATTCGAATTCCGGGCGCATCCCCTGCCGTCCCCGCTCTACGCCGGAGTCGTCATCCACACGCGCGACCAATGGGCGGATGCGCTCAGGTTCTATGCGTCCTGGGTGGCCGGTATCCCCGACGACCTCAACACGATCGTCACCTTCATCACGCCGCCAGACGAGATGATGCCGCCAGAACTCCACGGCCAGCCCGTCATGCTCCAGGGGTTCGCGTGGGCCGGTGTCGATCGCGAGGCCGGCGAGCGCTTCGTGGCCCCGCTCGCCGCCTTCGGTCCGCCGGCGCTGGTCGCCATCGACCCGATCGGCTGGCTCGACTGGCAGTCAGCCTTCGACGCGGTGGTGCCGAAGGGCACCCGGGCGTACTGGAAGAACTGCTATTTCGACCACCTGGACGAGGGGACCATCGCGACGATCGTCGATCTTGCGGGCAACCGCGCTTCACCGATCGACGGCGTCGATATCCACCATATGGGTGGCGCGTTCGGGCGGGTGCCGGACGACGCCACCGCGTTCCCGAACCGGGGCGCCGGCTTCTGGCTCAACATGTACGCGCTCTGGACGGACGAGCACGACGACGACGCGAACCGGCGCTGGGCGCGCGACTCGTGGGCCGCGATGCAGCCGCATGCCGCCGAAGGGATGTACGTGAACTTCCTCGGCGCCGACGACGGGGGCGAAGACGAGGTCCGCGAAGCCGCCCGAGCGGCATACGGCGATCGCAAGCTTGCCCGGCTTACCGCGCTCAAGGATCGCTACGACCCGGACAACGTCTTCCGGCTCAACCACAACGTCCCGCCGACGAGGCTATCGCCAACGTGACCTGCCCGAACTGCGGCACCGAGAGCCGGCCCGGCGCGAAGTTCTGTGCTGAGTGCGCGACACCGCTTTCGACGACGTGCCCGTCGTGCGGGACGACGAATGCCCCGGGCGCGAAGTTCTGCTCGGAATGCGCGACGCCGCTGGTCGCGGGCGTCCAGGCCACGGGGTTCCAGCCGGCGGCGGGCACGCCCGGACCCACTGCCGCCAGATCGGCCGCGCCGAGAGCCGAGGCGGGTGCCGAGCGCCGCCTCGTCAGCGTCTTGTTCGCCGATCTCGTGGGCTTTACCCCGTTTGCGGCGGCGCGCGACGCCGAGGACGTGCGCGAGACCCTCACCCGCTATTTCGACCTCGCGAGCGACATCATCGGCCAGTACGGCGGCACGGTCGAGAAGTTCATCGGCGATGCGGTGATGGCCGTATGGGGCGCCCCGGTCGCCCGCGAGGATGACGCCGAGCGGGCCGTCCGCGCGGGCCTGGAGCTGGTCGATGCGGTCCGGACGCTGGGGCCGGGGATCCAGGCACGGGCCGGCGTCCTGACCGGCGAGGCGGCCGTCACGATCGGCATGGCGAACCAGGGCATGGTGGCGGGCGACATCGTCAATACCGCGTCTCGGTTGCAGTCGGTGGCGGAGCCAGGGACCGTGCTGGTCGGCGAGTCGACCGAGCGGTCGGCATCGGGGGCGATCGTGTTCGAGGACGCCGGTGAGCACGAACTCAAGGGCAAGGACGGACCCGTCCACGCCTGGCGGGCCGTGCGTGTCGTCGCTCAGCGGGGTGGGAAGAACCGGAGCGACACGCTCGAAGCGCCGTTCGTGGGACGGGACGAGGAGCTCCGCCAGCTCAAGGACCTCTTCCAGGCCACGAGCCGGGAGCGGCGACCGCGCCTCGTCAGCGTCGTCGGTCCAGGCGGGATCGGGAAGTCGCGGCTCGCGTGGGAGTTCCTCAAGCACCTCGATGGCCTGCTGGACCTCGTCTGGTGGCATGCCGGGCGCAGCCCTGCCTATGGCGACGGCATCACGTTCTGGGCCCTGGGCGAGATGGTCCGCGGGCGGGCCGGGCTCGTGGAGGCGGACGACGAGGCGACGACGCGTGCCCGAATCGCCGAGACCGTCCGCGAACATATCCCAGACCCGTCGGAGCGCGCCTGGATCGAGCCGGCGCTCCTCGCCCTCCTCGGCATCGATGTCGAGATCGGGTCCGACCAGCTGGTCGCCGCGTGGCGCACGTTCTTCGAACGGCTCGCGGCCACCTCACCGGTCGTCATGGTCTTCGAGGACCTCCACCACGCCGACCAGGGCCTCCTCGACTTCATCGATCACCTGATGGAATGGAGCCGCGCGGTCCCCATCACCATCATCACGCTCGCCCGCCCGGAGCTCCTCGACCGCCGCCCGGACTGGGGGGCGGCCAAGCGGTCCTTCACCTCCATCTACCTCGAGCCGCTGCCCCCCGAGGACATGGAGCGTTTGCTGGCCGGCCTCGTGCCGGGTCTCCCGGCCACGGCCGTGGCGAGCATCGTCACGCGCGCCGACGGCGTGCCGCTGTACGCGGTCGAGACCGTCCGGATGCTCCTCGCGCAGGGCCGCCTTGTGCTCGAAGGCGGGTCGTACCGGCCGCTCGGGACGCTCGACGACGTCGCCGTCCCCGAGACGCTGACCGCGCTGATCGCGGCGCGCCTCGACGGGCTGGACCCGGCAGACCGCGAGCTCGTGGCGGATGCGGCGGTGCTGGGGCAGAGCTTCAGCATCCCGGGGCTCGCCGCGATCTCCGGCGCACCTGAGTCGGAGCTGGAGCATCGACTGCGTGCGCTCGTCCGGCGCGAACTGCTCGTGCACGACGTGGATCCCCGCTCGCCAGAGCGCGGCCAGTACGCGTTCGTCCAGGCCCTCATCCGGGAGGTCGCGTACAACACGCTTTCGAAGCGGGATCGGAAGGTCCGTCACCTGGCCGCGGCGCGCCACTTCGAGAACCTCGGCACGGACGAGCTCGCGGGCGGGCTCGCTGGGCACTACCTCGCGGCGCACCGGTTGGCCGCCGATCCGGCCGAGGCGGATGCGCTCGCGGCCCAGGCCCGCGTTGCGCTCCGGGGAGCGGCCGACCGGGCGACCACCCTCGGTTCGTACGAGCAGGCGATCACGTTTCTGGAGCAATCGCTCGAGATCACCGCCGAGCCCGCCGAGCGGGCCAAGCTCCACGCCGGGATCGTCGGGGCCGGGCGCCAGGGGCTCGATGCGGGACTCGTCATTCGTCACGCCGAGGCTGCCGTCGCCGAGCGCCGGCGGACGGGGGATCGGGAGGCGATCGCCCTGGCCGTCGCCGAGCACGGGCGGGCCGTCAGGTTCGTCATCGGCGATCCTGAAAGCGCGCTCTCGATCCTTGACGCCGCGTGGGTGGAGTTCTCGGACCTGGAGCACACCGAGGCCGGCGTCGAGTTGATGAGCGCGATCGCGTCGTCGTATGCGGGCCTGAATGACGTCGCCCGATCGATGACATGGACAGACCGGCACCTTTCGATCGCCGAGCAGCTCGGCCTCCTGGCCGCGACGACGCGGGGGATGATCCAGCGGGGATCGGGGCTGCTCATGGTCGGCCGGCCGCGCGAGGGGATCGTCCTGCTCCGCGGGGCCTCTCAGCTGGCACTCGCGAATGACCTGCGTGAACTCGAGATGCAGGCGCGCGTCCTGATGACCTTTTTCGAGCAGTGGGGCGAGCCCGCCGTCGGCCTTGCGCTCGCGCGCGAGGGCATCGACATCGGACAGCGCCTCGGGTCCCGCATGTACGGGTACCAGATGGCAGGGAACGGCAGCATCTGTGCTCTCCGCACGGGCGACTGGGACTGGACGGCCGCCCTTCTCGACGAGTGGCTGGCGATCGACACCGTCTTCACGCAGCAGGCCGAGTTCTTCGTGGACCGGGCGATCCTCCGGACGCTGCGGGGCGAGGACGCCACCGACGATATCGAGGCGGCGTCGCGACTGCGCGTGGCCGGCGGCATCACCGACCCGCAGTGGGAGTCGTACGAGCACTGGGCGAAGGCGTGGGCCGCCTTCGTCGAGGGCCGGTACGACGAGGCCCGCCGGCTCGGCACGCACGCCGTCGAGCTGACGATGTACTTCGCCCCGCTTGCTTACCCGCTCGTCATCCGCAGCGCGCTCTGTGCCGGCGACGCTCCTGGCGCGGCCGCGACGCTGGCGCTGATGGATGCCTCCGGCTTTCGAGGGCCCGCGCTCTCGGCCGACCGCCTCGTCGCGATAGCGGGGATCGACGCGCTCGAGGGTCGCGGCCCGAGCGCTGTCGCCGGATACCGCGAGGCCATTCGCGCCTACCGCCAGCTCGGCCTCGCGTTCGACGAGGCGACCGCCGCGGTCGATATGGCGACGCTCCTGCCTTCCGGCGATCGCGACGCCCCGGACATCGACGCCGCGATCGTGAGCGCACGGGAGACGCTCGAGCGGCTGGGCTCGCGCCCGTTTCTCGAGCGCCTGGACCGGGAGCGGCCGAAGCAGCCCTCCGGGACCGCTACCGTCGTTCGCGGCGGATAGGGAACTGGAGCGGGAGACGGGGTTCGAACCCGCGACATTCAGCTTGGGAAGCTGACACTCTGCCAACTGAGTTACTCCCGCTCGAGAGCGCCTCAGAGTCTAGCGCAGCGAGAGGTCACGCTGGCCGACTGGGTCGCGAAGCAAGCGCGGTCGGACGGCGTGCTTACAGGAAGCCTGGTGGGTCGAGCACTGCAGGTCTCTCCATCGTTTGTGATCGGCGCCTCGTCCGGTACCGTCTTTGAGTTCGAAGGAAACGGCTCGGGCGAGGCCTCACGAGATAAGAGCTCGACCGGGTGCTGCGACGGTATCCGGGGGGCATGTAGATATCAGCGGCGTACCGCGCCAAAGAACTGCCCGTGAGTGCCTAAACGGCATTCGGCTTGTGAGTGCGCTGAGGAGCCAAGCGGCGAACACGACCTTCACCTATGGCGCGCTGGACGGCGACGCGGTGGGCGTCGTTGGCGTGTCGTAGCGACTATCCGTCCCGAAGAGTTTGATGGAGAGCGCGGCGATCCTGTCCATACGGAACCGGCTCGTCCAGACACCGCCCGTGGTGGACGAAGGTGGATGGTAGTTGTAGGGCGCACTGAGCACGATCTTGGTGATGTTCGCCGGATCGAAGCCACTGGCCGATTGGATCATGTCCGGCAGGCGGCCTGATGGTAGGTCGGTCTTGATCGCCGCCGCGGCGGCATCGAGGATCGAGGGCAGCTGCGCGATCGAGGCAGGCGAAGCCATCTTCTTGGCCAAGGCGACCAAGACCTCCTGCTGGCGGGCAGCGCGGGTGTAATCGCTGTCGCCGATGCCTTGCCGCGAACGGACATAGGCCAGCGCCAGGCGACCGTCGAGGTGATGGCGACCGGGCGACAGTTGGAACCCGCGTGGGCTCCCATCGAGCCAGTCGTAGAGCCCATCGAGGATCCATTTGCCGTTGTTGATGTCTACCCCGCCGACGAGGTCGACCATCTTCTCGAAATGGGCGAGGTCGATGGCGGCGTAGTAATTGATCGGGATCCCGAGCACGAATCCCAGTTCCTTGGTCAGCGTGTCTATAGGGGTGTCGGGGGTGAGACCAGGGTGCAGGTACGCCCACGTCATCAAGGAATTGATCTTGCTGCGGAACACACCGCCGAAGTAGAGGGGGAGTTCCGACGTATCACGCGGCACGCTCAACATCGCGGCGGTCTTCTTGACCGGATCGAGGCTGACCACGAGGAGCGTGTCGTTGAGCGCCTCGGATCGGGTCCTGTACGCATCGATGCCCGTCAGCAGGATGGTGATGCGCGAGCTGGTGGCCGGCGGGTTGATGGCTGACCCACCGCCGTACCCGGCGGCCGCACCGCCGTCGGACGCCGACGGCGCTGGCGTGCCGCCAGCCGCCGGCGTCTGGCCCGGTGCCGGCGTCGGCACCGCCACTGCACCCACAAAGATCTGGTTGCTCGCCTCGACGAAGGCCCAGGAATCGAGAGCGATCAGGCCGTGAGTCCCCACCACCAGGGCGATCAGGAGGGCCAGGAGCGCCCGGACTGCCGGTCGACCGCGATGGGCAGGCGTGCCCACGGCCCGGAACGCGTCGAGGATGGCCGCGATGCGCCAGACGCCCAGTACGACGACGAGGAGGAGGATCGAGATCGCGAAGGCGGGCACGAGCATCCGAGAGGCGAGGACCGCCAGCCCGCCGGACGCCGCGATGAGCAACAGGACCGCAAGCGCGAGCACGGGGAGGGCGAGGAACGCCGCGACTCGGCGGCGTCCTCCATAGAGCTGCCCGAGACCGGGCCAGCCGAACGAGAGGATCGCGGCCACCGCGGGTGACCGGCTGTCGGCCCATCGAGGGCTCGTCGTGACGGTCAGTACGTCAGGAGGCGCTGGCTGGTCGTCCCCAGCGTCAACCAGCGGCGGTAACGGGTCCTCCGAGTCTTGCATGGCTCAGACGGATCTGTTCCGCTCTGAGGCATCCGCCGCGGCTCCATCCGAAGCTGATGGCCCTGTCGTCGACGACGATGCCACGGCCTGGCTGCCCTGCGAGGACTCGGTCGCAGGCTCTGCCTTGCCATCGACGGCATGGCGGAATTCCCGGATCCCGCGGCCTAGCGCGGCCCCTGTCTCCGGCAGCTTGCCGGGGCCGAGGATCAGAAGCGCGATCACCAGGATGATGATCAGGTGTACGGGTGAGAGTCCGCCCATGGCCGATCTCCTGACGACGTAAGCGACTGGCGACGGCCACTATATCCCGCAGCCGCAATGTCCCACCCGATGACCCGCGCGTCGCACCGACACGGATGGACATGTGGCGAATCCGGGCAACCGCTCTCAAGTCAGCCATGCGCGCCCAATGGAATCTCGCCTTCTCTTGAGTGTTGAGGAAAGTCTGAAGGCCAGCGAACACCTCGGCCAAGAACCCAAGAGGGCGATCAGACCGCCCTGTCATCCGAACGCGCCGCCGGCCCCAGAAAGGGCCCCAGGACGATACCCGGCCAGACCTGGCCGCCGGCGCCTGTCGGATGCAGATCGGCGGCCGCGTCGGACAGGTCCCCGGGCCCCGACAGCGCGTCGCCGCTCGAGCGGAGCAGGGCCGCCGCGACGATGGCCACGGCCACCCACCCACCCGAGACGGGAAGGCCCCAGGCATCCCACGGAACGACGGCCAGTACGAACCACATGATCTCCGGCCGGAGTGTCATCGCGCCCGGCAGCAACGGGGCGAACCCGTGCAGGTACAACGTGGGTGAAACCACGATCGATGCCAGGCCAAATCGGGCGAGCCCGTTCCGACCGCGTCGAAGGAGAGCCAGACCGATCGCGGCGACGCTGACGATCACCGCGAGTACGGTCGGGAGGGATCCAGTGATCGAGGGCCCGCGCATGTCGAACCGATCGAGTCCTTGCTCGAAGTACCCAAGAGCGCGCGCCCATTCGCCCCACGCCGCCAAACCCGTAAGCGGAATCGTGACGATTACGAGCGCAGCCACCGCCGCGATCCCGAGCGCGACCTCGCGGTAGCGGCGCTCCCGAATGCCCCAGAGGGCCGGGATGCCCGAATGCAATTTGAAGACACCGGCCACGACGAGTAGGGCCGCAAACCGGTAGCCGAGCGCGAAACAAAGGAATCCGAATCCGGCGACGTTTCCGACCGAGAGACCGATCGCAAAGACCGGCCAGGCCAGGAGGCCAACGACCCAACGTCCGCGAACGCCGATCAGCCGGAGACCGATGAGCACTGCCGCCGCCGACGTCGCGAGCCATCCGACCTCCACCGCGAGCAGCGGAAGGCGGGCGAGGATCTCGAACAGCGGAAGGGTAAATGGTGGGTAGACGAACGGGTTGTGGTCCCAGTCCGGCGCCACCGTGAGGGGGCCTTGGAGATACGCCGAGTGACCGACCAAGGCATCGCCGGCCGCGGCGAGGTATGTGTGGAGGTCCCTCATGGGCTTGTACACGACGTTCGGGACGTCATAGGTGATCCATGTCGCCATCGCGGCGAGCGCGACGAGGAGCGCCGGGTCCCGGGGCCGACCGTGTCCCCCGCGAATCACCGCTCCTGCCAAGACTCCTACAGCGATGATATCGAAGGCGGCGGCTCCCCTGATCGCGAGCTGATATCCGGTGACCAGTAGGAGGCCGAGGATGCCGATCCGCAACCACCTCGAACGCGCGATCACGGGAAGCCGATCCGTAAGAAGCCAACCCAGGACCACTCCCGAGAGCGATAGTGATTCCAACGTCGGGTAGGAGAGCCCTCGGAATACATCGCTCGCCGTGATTGACATTGCCGGCAGCGCGAGGAGGCTCGTCGCAAGAGCGGCTGCCAGCATCCATGACGACCGCTGGCCGATGAACCGACGGAGTCTCCCGAACGTGATCATCGTTTAGCGTCCGCCTTCGGTGCCCGCAGCCTGTCGCCAAGGGCCGATCGAACCTGCGATTACTTGACTCGCGTACGCCACAGCTCGCCCAGGGACCCGCAACGCGAGCCTACCGAATGTCACGGCGACCGGGTTCGCGAGTCCGGGCCGTACCCCACCTTTGCAGCAATGGTCACGGGCAGCTGCAGCGGGCTTGCCATCAAGCAATATGCCATCGCCTCGGGAGAGGGCGCCAACCCCGCGGAGGGCGCCATGAGCCACGAACGGGCTGAGGGCAAGCCTCTTCGCCCGCTGACTTAAACGAGTCAGGTGAGGCCGCGCGCGGTTGTAGGGCGAATCGCCGTCTAGAGACTGCTGACCGAGGAAGCGGCGGTCGGGCATTTCGGACGGCCCGACTACAGATGCTCATCCCGGCGATGGTCCCGGGGCTGGGTCGCCAGTCCAGATCGCGAGGCGCGCCTCGAACGGTCCGGCTACGAACCGTGCGAAGACATAAAGGATGATCGCGACGGGTGCAAGTTGAGGGATCGGGATCGCTAGCAGGACGGCCAACAGGGGCGTCATGACCGGCTGGGCGAACGTCGAGTAGTGGAATTCGCTCGAGGGCCAAAGCGCCGGCACGGCGAGCCACGCGGCGGCCTTGGCATCGCGACGCCAGAGCAGGAGGATCGCGATCACGGTCGGCACGAGCAGTACCGGGTAGTAGAAGGCGCTGTAACCATTGTCGGACTGCAGCGCCAGGTTGGCCGAGATATTCCCGAACTCATTCAGGTACTGGATCCACAGCGATGGCGCTACGACCAACGTGGCGATCGTCAAGCCGAGGGCGAGCGCGACTCGCCGAAGCTTACGTTCGCGAAGCAGCGGGATGATTGCGTAAACCTTGAGCGTCACGGCGATCGAGTCCGCTATCACCCCCGATCGGCCGGCCCCGGCAAGCAGCAGCATGAGGACCACGAGTTGCGGGTTAGCGGAATACAGTGCCTCGGCAGTCGGGGGGAACAGGAGCCACCAAGGTGGAAGCCGAAGCCAGCGGAGGATCGCGAGGGCGCTCAATGCCGAGAGTCCGAGCCAGAGCGCCGTGAACTGAGTTTCGGAGAGCAGAGCGCTCGGCGCGAGGAGGACCGTCGTCGCCGGCGACCCGGCGTAGTTGAACGCACTGTGCGAATTCACCATGAGTTGCGCCGCCCAGGGATCGCCGCCATGGAGCCACTGCTCGACGCCCCGGTAGTAGATCCGGATGTCCTGACCAAGCGGGACCTGGTCGCTGATGAAGCGCGAAATTCGTAGGAACGTCATGCCGGTGAACCAGGCAGCGAGGATGGCCTGGCCCAGGTTTCGAAGACGGCCTTGGCCGGCTCTAACCTGAACCGCTTTCAGCCGCACCATGCCTGTGGCGACCAAATGGGTCACGGTGGGCGGGGCATGACGGGACTGCCTCGAGCGGCCCGATCCGGTTTCACCGAGCGCGGCCGCGGCGGCGATACGCGGGGCTGGACTTTGGATCTTGTATCTGGAGCTAAGAGCGCAACGCTCCCATCGTGAGGCGATCGCTTAGATCGTTCACATGAAGCCCTCGAAGAACAACCCAGCCGCCACGCACGCGAGACCCGCAGTGGCGAGGTTGAGATCGCCGACCTTGACCGACAGGAAGGCGAGGATGAACAAGATGGTAGCGATCGCAAACAGCACTTTGGCGACGGTCACCTTCATTCTCACGATCTCCTCTCCGATCCATCAGCGAAGCAACGCTCCTCGAACGCTACCACCCTCAAGGGCGGGCATAGCGAAGGAATGCTTATCGACGGCGACGGCGGAGCCCGGCCGTGAGCCAGTCGATTGCGCTCCAGATCGCCCATTTCAGCATCCGCGCGGCCCAGTAGAGGATGGCCAGCGGCCACGCGATGATCAGCAGGATGACCGTGATGACGCAGCCGTGGTCGCCGCCCTGCTTGACGACGATGACCTTCGGTCGTTCGGTTGGCACGGCTACCTCCCCTGCCCCTGGAATCGCTCGGTTCGCGCCCCGGCGGCATCATAGGCTCACCATGTAGTTCGGGCTCCCAAAAGGCGACCTCGAGGATCGAGACGTCAGCTGGTCAGGCCGATTCGCCACGAGCGAGAAGACTCGCTGGGAGAGCTGTCTGGGCGCCACGCGTACGGTGCCGAAAAGGTCGTCGTGTGGGGGCTATGCCCTCGGCCGCGACCAACCTCAGCGACGTTGCCCTCGAGCTCCATGATCGGCGGGAGCGCCCCGCCAAGTCCGAGCCCGATTGCGTCAAGCACCATCACCCTGCCGTCCAGCAACGTCGTGGTAGTCCTGAATGGGCGGCTTGCAGCCCATTCCCCGGACGGCTGACGACGTTTCTTTAGCTGCAGATAGTTGGCCTTGGCGGCGGGTGGGACTCAGCGTGGTCCGCAGGCCAGAGCCTCCACCAGAGTCAGTGCGGTTCAGACTGCCAAGAGCACCGTCGCTGGATTTCAAGTGCCGGACCTTGAGACGGCGATCCGCGAACTGCGCTTGCGCGGGGTCAGCTTCGAGGAATACGACTCGCCCAAGACGATTGACGGGATTGCCCAGCTTGGTCCCAACCGCGGGGCGTGGTTCAAGGACCCGGACGGGAACACCTTCGCGCTGGTCCAGCTCGGTTCGCCATAGCCGTGGCCACCTCGCTTCCGCGGCAGCGAGCGACCACGGGTTCATGGTGTCGATCCTGGCCGATGGCCTGCGAAGTCTCCGTGAACCTAAGTCTGAGCAGGATGCCGACGAAACGATCTGCCCAATAACCGGTGAATCCGCGGTTTCCTTCAGCCGGCCGAAGCCCGCGAGCCCATGCCCTGGAGTCTGGTCGCGATCGGCGAGGCATCGACATAGGTGTTCGTGGTCCAGAGCAGGCCGTCACGGAACTCGATGACGTCGACCATGTCGAAACGGATCGCACCCCCGTCGGGCGCCATCGTCGGCGTCCCCGAGGCTGAAAGCTCGCGGACGAGGAACTCGTCGCCCCAATGCAGCCGAAGGGATTCATACGCGATGTCGGGCAGCATCGCGAGCGTGCCCGCGAACTTGGCACGGATGGCGTCGCGCCCGACTGCGGCGGCCTCGCCCGCGGTATGGAGCCAGAAAGTTCCCTCCGGATGATGCATCGACACGATGGCGTCCAGATCGTGCCGTGCCCACGCCGCGCGATACGCGTCGAACGTGGTACGCGAATCGGTTGCGGTCATTTCGCTCCCCACTACTCGGCCGACTCACGATTGGCCAAACGATGCGGAACGGCCAGGACGACAGCCTGACAGGTTGCTGTGGCGTCGGCCGAAGCGACAAGAGCCGGCAGACCTCGGGTCGACCTCTACAAGGGAGGTTAAGGAGAAGGATTCCCGCCGACTCTGGCGGCGCCGACGATGCCGGCGCTGGTGCCCACCGCAGCTGCCAGGAGCGGGGCCCTCGTCTTGAGGAACTGCCCGAACTTCGGGAAGTCCTTGGCGGCGCCCCCACCAAGGATGATGAGGTCAGGCCAGACATATTCTTCGTATCGGGCAAGGAGCTGGTTGAACTCGCCGGCCCATCGGGTCCAGCCCACCCGACGGCGTTTGCGGGCCGACGGCGACAGGCGTACCTCCGCGTCGCGTCCATCCAGCTCGATGTGCCCGAGCTGCATATTTGGCACGAGTTGCCCATTCACGAACAACGCGGAGCCGATGCCGGTCCCGAGGTCGAGCAGCAGGACCACGCCCTGCTGCCCTTTGCCGGCTCCGTAGGCAAGCTCGGCCACGCCTGCCGCATCCGCGTCGTTGAGGACCACGATCGATCGGTCGAGTCGCTTGCTGAGCATCTGTCGGACGTCCACGCCGATCCACGACGACTCGCCGTGGGTCGCCGTCATCGCGCGACCAGCCCGTATGACCGAAGGGAATCCTGCGCCGCCCGACATGCCTGCGGTCAACTTGCCAGTGCCCTCAAGCGACTGCACGACGCTCGCGACCACGTCCATGACGGTGCCCGGCGTGGCCGGCCGTGGGGTCAGCTCACGGACCCGGTCGGTGACGAGTCGACCCGTCGCGAGATCCACGATCGCGGCCTTGATTCCCGTGCCGCCGATGTCGATCCCGAGAGCCCTCCCGGTCAGGTGGGTCGACGGAGCAGGGACGCGGGCGTATTCGTCGGCAGAGGCGACCCACCGCTGTCTCATGAGGGCGAGGATACGCCCCAGCGGCCTGCCGCCAGTGGTCGTTGTGACCCGGAGAACGCCGGGCGTGACGGGAGGCGGCAGCGCACGCCCTGACGCTTCGATGATGCGCACGATCGGATGATGGTGTCGATCCAGGAGAGGTGGCGACGCGACGTCAGGGCGTGACGATCACGATGGAGTACATGCCCTGCTTGAAGTGGCCCGGGATGTTACAGACGAACAGGTACTTACCCGGCACGAGGTCGATTTCGCGAACCTGTGAGCCGCCCGGATCGATGTTGTCACCGTCGCTCACCAAGTCGACACCGGCGCCCTTTTCGATGATGTCGCCGGCGGCGTCAGTGGGGTAGGCGGCCGGGTCGCGCGGGCTCTTGAACACGAGCAGCTCGTGTGGCAAGGCTCCACGATTCGAGATCGTGAACGTCGTCTTGCCCGCCTTATGCGCGCCGGCCGTGATGACCTCCCATTCGGACAGGCTGGCCGATTCGCCACCCGAGGGCGAGGCGGACGGGCTCGACCCTATCGGAGACGGGGGTGCGGAGGGGTTCGACCCGATCGGAGACGGGGATGTCGAGGGGTTCGAGGCCGGCGAGGCGCTAGGAGACGCTGTCAGAGCCGCGTTGGAGGACGACGAGGACGGGATGGCCGCCCCGGCAGGCGGAAACGTCCAGGTCGGCGCCCTGCCGCCCGTGCAGGCTGCCACTGCTATGGCGATCGCTACCGACATGAGAGCGATGCGGAGGCGAGGCACGAAGGAATCTCCCCTGCGACGGTACGGCTGGCTCTGGATAGGGCGGCATTTGAGAGGGTACTCTGGCGCCGCTGGGGCCCTCCTGCCCATCGCGCGAGCCGCTACGAAGGCGACCACGCCGTATTCGTCCGCACCGTACGCGTCGGCTAACGGGTGTCGGCGATGGCGTTGCTCGTCCCAGTGGCCTGGGTCGCGACCATCGTCCTTGCGGCAGGTATCCCGGATCGGCGCGTTCCTTCGATGGCCAGCCAGGTCAGAAGCGGCGATCGGTAAGGGAGGCCCGAGCCATCAGCGGAACAAGTGCACGCGCTTGATCTTGTCGTCCACGACCTGGTAGAGCTCGATCCACTGCATCGCCGCCGTTACGGCGTGGCCACCGTGAAGCCATTGACGTTCTGACCCGTGACGTCGCCGGGCTTGGTGTCGTTCTTCCAGCCGTAGAGAGGCAGGCCCTTATAGGTGACCTGTGTGGTGCCGTCGGCGCGGGTCAGCGTGCCGAGCGTGCCGGTCACCCCGGCGCCAGCCGTCGCGGACCCGCCCGCGGCGACCGCGAGTGGCGGCCAGGCCGTCGCGCATCCGCCCGTGCAGGTCGACGAGGTCGCCGTGTCGCCGGCGTGGACATACAGCGTCAGGCCGCTCGCGGCGGTCAGGACAGGCCCGAGGGTCGTCGAAGCCATGTTCACGACCACGGAGCGTGTCGCCGGCGAAGCGCCAGCGCTGCTGCCACCGCCGCCATAGCGGCCGCCGCCGGAGCTCGCTACCGGCGGAGCGGTCGCCGATACGGATGCGACCGCCAACGGAGAAGCGGTCGCGGACGACAGCGGGGCGGCGCCGGACGAACACGCGGCCGCGACAAGGGCGACCAGGACCAGGCCTACGCCCACGGGACCGGTACGAACGTTGAGTACAGCCATCGAGGTTCCTCCAGACGGACGATCCGGACGCCATTTCGACGATGTCGCAGCCGACCATCGCCGACGTCGCCCGAGCCGCACAGTCAGTACTTGGGTCCGCCGCCGTTGTTGCATGCGGCGAGCAAGAGCGATAGCCCGAGCGCGACAAGCGCCCGCAGATCGATTCGCTGCAGGTTCGCGCCGGCGATCGTTCTCATGCCCTCTGGTACGTTCCCCGCCGCTTACCGGTTTCGCGTTGGGCCGGCTTTACGACGCCGACTGCATCGGCTCGACATGAGCCTTGCCCATCATGCGCTGGGTGACGCCGCGACATGTGACCCGGGCGCCCTCACCGCCCGTTGACGATGACCACCTCGAAACTCTTGGCGGTCGGCGGGAAGCCCGTGTCGAACTTGGCGTTGACCACAGCCAGCCTGTTGCCGTCGCGGGCGATTGCGGTCGGGATCTCGAAGGCAGGGTTCGTGATGACACCCTCGACGGTCGCCGACGCCAAGTCGGGGCTCAGGCGCAACACGGTCACCTGGTTGCTGAAGTTCTGAACCGCCCAGAGTCGCCCGGCCTCGAGCAGGATGCCGTCAACGTTCGGAACATTCGCGCCCGCGATCGCCGCACTCGCCCCAGTGTGCGGATCGATCGTATAGATGGTCCCGTCGCCGGAATGGGACACGATGAGGGTGCCGTTCGGGGCGACCGCGATGCCGTTCAGGTTGAAGGCGCCCGACAGGTGGGCAGCCGGACGGTGACGACCAACGTCGATGGGGAGCCGATCGATCCGTGGGCGCCGAGTGGTACGCGATAGAGCTGCGGATGCGCCGAATCGGTGAACCACGCCGCCCCACGAGTGAGAACGACGTCATTGACGATCGGCCCGCCTGCCGGGTTAGCCAACTGGAGCACGGCCACGTCCGCCCCGGTCCGCGTGTCGTACACGTAGGCCTGACCGGTGAAGCCGCCCGCGACGAAGAGCCTGTCACGGGGGACGTCCACCTTCATCCCGAGGGCCATCCTGCCGGCCGGGGCGGCCCTCAACAGGGACACGGAACCCGAGCGAAGGTCGCCCCGATAGATGTCGCCTTGAACAGATCGCCGGCAAAGAACGTCGAGCCGATGTCGGTGGCGATGCCCTCGGCAGAAGTCGCTCCCGGGAGGGCGATCACGCCGGGGAATGATTCGGCGATGACCGTTCCAATGAAGCCGACGCCGACGAGGAGGGCGACGACCGAGAAGGCACCGATGAGACGCCTCATGAGAAGAATCCTCCAAGTTCTCGCCCGAATACCCCGGTCCGCACCGTAGTGCACCTTCCGCGACCTCATGCCATATTCGGTTCGCCTGTTCCCGGTGCCTGGGCGCACCACTCCCGCGTCCTCGAGCCCGTCAGCGGCGTGCTCGGGTGCGACGCAGGACCATCGTCAGGCGGCGTCACCGGCGACCTCGGCCTCGCCGATCTGTGGATCGATGCCAGCCACAGCGGGGGCGGGCTGCGCCCTGACCATCGCCATCGACGCGATCGCACACGCCACGAGGGCGGCCACAATCAACCACAGGGTCAGCGCGATGGCGTCCGCCGTGGGGTGGACTCCGGGCACCGCGGCCCGGGTCAGGAAGACGCTGCCGAACGTGGCCACGCCGATCACGAGGCCCAGCTGGATGACCGTCGTCAGCACCCCGCTCGCGTCGGGTGCGTCCTGGGGCGCGACCTTCGACAAGGCCACGGTCAGGATCGGACTCGCGGCCATACCCTGCCCGAACCCGCCGATGAACAGCGCCAGCGGCAGCACCAGGCCACCCGTCCCGCCGTCGGCGACCGCGAGTCCTGTGACCAAGTAGCCGACGGCGGCGATGACGCATCCCGCCGGGATGACCAGCTGATGCCACCGGACCGGCAGACGTCGCCAGTTCAGGCTCGAGAGCGCAAACCCGAGGGCCAGGGGCACGAACGTGAGGCCGGCCTGGAGCGCGGAATCGCCAAGGCCGCCTTGGAGATGCTGGGTGAACGTGAACAGGAAGCCGCCGTACGCCGCCAGGGCCAGGACGATGGCGATCAGCGCCGCCGGCATCCCCGGCGCACGGAGGACACGTTCGGCGATCAGCGGCGCGCCACCACGGCGCTCGACGGACCGCTCGATCAGCGCAAAGACCACGATCGCGACGACGCTCAGCGCCAGCGAGCCGAACGTCCAGGCGGGCCAGCCCTCCTCGTGTCCGAGCACGAGCGGAACGACAAGCAGCAACACGGCCGCCGCGAGCGAGATCAGGCCGCCGAGATCGAGCGGCCGGGCTGGCGCGGGTCGGTCGATCGGGAGGAGCCGGAAGGCGGCGACCAGCAGCAGGACGCCGATAGGGACGTTCACGAGGAAGACCGGCCGCCAGCCCGTCCCGAAGAGGTCGGCGCTGACCAGCACGCCGCCGAGCACCTGGCCGACGAGGCCGCCGAGGGCGAGGGTCGCCGCCCACAGGCTCAAGGCCTGTGCCCGCGATGGCCCCGTGAAGTTGCGCTGGATCATGCTGAAGACCTGCGGAACCATCAGCGCGGCACCGGCACCCTGGATCGCCCGAACCACGATCAATGCCTGACTGCTCGGGGCGACCCCGCACGCGAAGGACGCTGCCGTGAACAACGCCAATCCCGAAAGGAACGCCGTGCGAAAGCCGAAGCGGATGCCGAGGCGCGACCCGGTGATCAGCAAGACCGCATAGGCGATGACATAGCCCGCGACGATGAGCTGGAGGTCCGAGCCGGACGCCCGGAGATCGAGGCGGATCGTCGGGATCGCGACATTCACGATGGACGCGTCGAGGACGGCCATGAATTGACCCGTGAGGATCAGGGCGAGGAGCAGCTTCATCCGGCCCGATAGGCCAGGATCGGTTTGAGTGAGAGCGGCGGTCCCTGTCATGTCGCGAACCATACGGTGGAGTTTGAAGGTGTGCTGGCTCAGATCCGTCGTTGAATCGCACTCGCCGGCTCGCTAGGCTGCGCATCGCGGCCCGGGCCCATTTTCTGGCCACTCCGGACCGAGGGGGCCGTTGCCAGGAGGAGTCCATGACCGCAGCTGTCCTGCCTGCAGATGTTGTCGACATCACGACATGGGATGCGATCGAGGAGAAGAAGAAGCTCCAGAAGCATTTCGCTCGCTTCGACATCCTGTTCTTCCTGATCTGTACCCTGGTCGGGCTCGACACGATCGGCAGCGTCGCCGCCAAGGGTCCTGAAGGGTTCACCTGGCTCGCGATCCTTGGACTTCTCTTCTTCGTTCCCTACGCGCTCCTGACGTCAGAACTCGGCACGACATTCCCCGAGGAGGGCGGACCGTACATCTGGACCCGGTTGGCCTTCGGCCGCAAGGTCGCGGCCGTCAACGCCCTGATCTATTGGGTGTCCAATCCGATCTGGGTCGGTGGCACGCTCGGGATCCTTGCGCTGACGACCTTTCAGCTCTTCTTCAACGACGGCAATCCGTTGTTCGGTCCGGTGGTCCTCGGAGGCGCCTCGCTCGGCGACGTCGTGTTCGTCCTGGGCTTCATCTGGTTCACCA
The DNA here is from genome assembly GCA_038319665.1 of Candidatus Limnocylindrales bacterium. Lineage (GTDB taxonomy): Bacteria > Chloroflexota > Limnocylindria > Limnocylindrales > CSP1-4 > SPCO01. The sequence goes on along the minus strand of JBBQDL010000005.1, from coordinate 1,296 downwards.
TCATCGCGGCCATCCTGTCATTCAATATCGGCAAATGGATCCCGACGATCGGTGCATTCGTCCGCATCGGCGTCCTGGCCCTCTTCGTGTTCACGGTCGTTGTCTACGCGATGGAGCATGGGGTCCAGGGGTTCGGAGCGGGCGACTTCTCGCCCTCGTACCTCGGCTTCATCGGCCTGGTGCCGGTCCTCTTCTTCAACTATGTCGGGTTCGAACTGCCGAGTGCAGCCGGTGACGAGATGAATGACCCGAAGAAGGATGTTCCGTATGCCGTCTTTCGATCCGCGGTCGGTACCATCCTCTTGTACGGAGGACCGATCCTGGCGATCCTCCTCGTCCTCCCCAAGGACCAGGTGACAGGTCTCAGCGGATTCATCGACTCGATAAAGAGCGTCTTCACCGTGTACGGCGGGACGATCGCCGCGGACGGGACCCCGACCCTGACCGGGTTCGGACTGCTGTTCGGTCAGCTGTGCGCCATAGCCTTCATCCTGGCCCTGCTTTCGAGCGGAACGACGTGGGTCATGGGCGCGGATCGGGCCCAGGCGATGGCCGCGCTCGACGGCTCGGCACCGCGAGCACTGGGCACCTTCTCAGCGCGGTTCGGCACTCCGATCGTTGTGAATATCCTGTCTGGCGTCATCGCGACGATCGTCATGACCCTTGCCTTTGCCTTGTCGAGCGGCGATGCCAACAAGTACTTCGCGGCGGTGCTGGGTCTCGCGATCTCCACGACCACCATCTCGTATCTGGCGATCTTTCCGGCGTTGGTCAAGCTTCGGCGCAGCCATCCGAACGTGCACCGCCCATACGAGGTGCCAGGCGGGATGACGGGAGCTTTGGTGGCCTCCGTCCTAACGACATTCTTCGCCCTGCTGGCAACGATCGGTCTGCTCCTGCCCGGCTTCGGGACGAGCGATCCCGATGGGTCGCTGCCAGGGGGTTTCACGCGGCTCGAGTATGAGCTGACCCAGATCCTGCCCCTACTGGTCCTCCTCGCGGTCGGCGTGCTGTTCTACGTCGCCGGAGCCAGCACGCGAAGCAAGATGGTCGAGGTGAACCTCGAGACCGAGCAGCCGATCGCGACGGGATAGGACCCTGTCTCAGCTGCCCGGGTCGTCCGATCGCCCAGGCGAGGTCATCGCCGAGTCGAGATCAGGCCGAGATCGATGCGTCTCCGACGGCACCGTCGCCTCGCTCGTGTGGCGGTGGCGCAGGGATGGCGCGCAGGTCGACCAAGCCATTGATCTCAGCATCCAGGCGCCGAACCCATGTGCTGACGGGCGGGTCGGCATC
>JBBQDL010000004.1:0-76428 GCA_038319665.1 Candidatus Limnocylindrales bacterium | reverse complement strand
GCTCCGGCCCGGTGTCGAGCGCCGCGCCATGTCCGCCGGCGCCTCGCGCGCGTACGTGGTGGATGCCCGCGAACGGTTCATCACCGATTACGTCTGGCCGCATCTCCAGGCGAACGCCCTCTACCAGGGCGCCTATCCGCTTGCCACGGCGCTCGCACGGCCGCTGATCGCGCAGCTTCTCGTCGAGGTCGCCAAGCGCGAAGGCGCCGACGCGGTCGCCCACGGCTGCACCGGCAAGGGCAACGACCAGGTCCGCTTCGACGTGGCGACGCATGCCCTCGATCCGGGCCTGGAGGTCATCGCACCGATGCGGGTCGGCATGGGCCTGACGCGTGACCAGGAGATCGACTACGCCGCCGAGCGTGGGATCGAGATCCCGATCACGAAGGCGTCGCCGTATTCGATCGACGTCAATCTGTGGGGCCGCTCGTGCGAGACGGGCGTCCTCGAAGATCCATGGGTCTCCCCGCCGGCCGACGCGTACGAATGGACGGTCGCGCCGGCGGACGCGCCGGCATCGGTCGAGATCCTGATCGAATTCGAAGGCGGCGTCCCGGTGGCGCTCGATGGCGAGCGGCTGGGGTCGCTCGAGCTCGTCGAGCGGGTCCACGCCCTGGGTGGCGCGCATGGGGTGGGCCGGATCGACCACGTCGAGGACCGGCTCGTCGGGATCAAGAGCCGCGAGATCTACGAGACGCCGGCCGCGACCGTTTTGCACACCGCGCACCGGGCATTGGAGGGGCTCACGCTCTCGCGCGACACGTTGCGGTTCAACCGGTTCGTGGCGGACGAATTGGCCCGGTTGATCTACGACGGCTTGTGGTTCAGCGCCCTGTCCCGCGACCTGCGGGCGTATGTTGCATCGTCGCAGCGCGTCGTGTCGGGCGAGGTCCGGGTGCGGCTCGATCACGGGTCGGCAGTGGTGGTCGGCCGGCGCTCGCCGATGTCGCTGTATGACAAGAGCCTGGCTACCTACGACGAGGGCGACGCCTTCGACCACGCTTCGGCGGTCGGGTTCATCGAGATCTTCGGGCTTCCGCTGCGAGTCGAGGCCGCCCGCCACGGCGCTGTCGGCAAGCACCACGGCGCGGCCTGGACCTGGACCGATCCGCTGCTGGACACCCTGCCGACGACCATCGCAGATCCGGAACCGGCCGGGGTCTAGGCACGACGGGCGGCCGTCGCGGCCGGGTACCATCGCGGGATGAGTGAACCAGACGCCGTCCGACTTCGTACCGGCCTGATCGAGGGCATCCGGGGGTCGCGTGAGGCGGAGCGCGAGGTGTTCGATGCGGTCGACCCTGCCCAGCGCGAAGCCCCGGGCCCCGACGGCGGCTGGTCGGCGAAAGACATCCTGGCCCACCTCTCCGCGTGGCGACAGCGCGAGGCGGACCGTCTTGCTGCGCGGCGCGAGGGACGCGAGGACCCGGCCCCGCCGGCCGCCCCGCCGGGTCCCGGGATCGACGAGATCAACGCCGGCCTTCACGCGGAGCGGGCGGATTGGGCCTGGGACCGCGTGGTCGCCGACGCCGATGCGACAGCGGATGCGCTCATCGCCGAGGTATCGGCCGCCAGCGACGACACCCTCACCGATCCGAAGGTCATCGGTTCGATCCTCGGCGACGGTGCCGAACACGCCCTTGGCCATCTGCCCCAGATCGCGGCGGGCGTTGGCCTGCAAAGCCGCGTGCTCGGCCTCGCTGACGCCCACCTCGCCGCGATGGACCGTGGCGGGTGGCCCGACCGTCCGGCCGCCGTCGCGCGCTACAACCTGGCCTGCTTCCACGCCCTCGCCGGCAACCTCGACGTGGCGAGATCGCTCCTCCGCCAGGCACTGCCGGGTCACGACGACCTTCAGACGCTGGCGCCGACCGACGACGACCTGATCGCGGTCCGGTACGAGATCCCGGTCCTCGCGGAAGGCTGATCCGGTGCGTTGGCGGCTGACCTGACAACGGATCCGAACGACCGGCGGCTACGCGAACTCGCCTTCCTGACGGAGATCGCCCAGCTGGCGACCCTCGCCCGCGACTGGGACGAGCTGATGCGTTCCATCGTCGATGGCACGACGGCCGCGATGGGCGTCGAGGTCTGCTCCTTCTATCTCGCGGACGCGGACCAGACGCGCGTCACCCTCGCCGCGACCAACGGCCTGGATCGCGCCCAGGTCGGCAAGGTCAGCCTCGGCTGGGGCCAGGGGATCACCGGCCGGGTCGCGGCGTCGCGCGAACCCATCGCGGTCGAGGACGTCACCAGCGACGACCGCTTCTCGTGGGTCCGTGGGTTCGATATCGAGGCGCTCCGCGGGATGCTGTCCGTGCCGCTGGTCTGGCACGACCAGGTGGTCGGTGCCCTCAACGTCCAGACCCGCGAGGCGCGCCACTTCGACGACGGGGAGATCACCTTCCTCCAGACCATCGCGGCCCTGCTGGCCGGCATCGTCGAGAAGGGCCGCCTCACGGCCGAGGTCGAGGCTCGTCTCGCCCAGCTCACCGCCCTGGACGCTGCGCGCTCGGAGCTGATGAGCGTGGTGACCCATGAACTGCGGACACCGCTGTCGATCGTCCGGGTCTACGTCGATCTGTTGGCCGAGGCGGCAGCCGAGGAGGCCACCAACCCGGTCGCCGCGGAATGGCGCGACGCGGCTTCAGACCAGCTCGGGCGGCTCGACCGACTCGTCGATTCGATCCTGGCGTCCGTGCGTGGCGAGGGCCTGACCGGGCTGTCGCGGGCGCCATTCGATGCCGTCGGGGCGGTCGACGAGACGGTCGAGACCCTGCGGCTGCTGCTGAGTCCCCGCCCGATCCGCTGGCAGCGCCCGCCGGATGCGATGACGGCGATCGGCGATGAGACGCGATTCCGGCAGGTCCTGGAGCAGCTCCTCGAGAACGAATCGAAGTACGCCCCATCCGACGAAGGTGTCAGCATCGGTGCCTGGCGCATCGGCGACGAGGTCCAGATCTACGTCACCGACGACGGCCCCGGCGTGCCGATCGAGGACTGGGAGAGCGTCTTCGAGCCGTTCGTCCGGATCGAAGGACGCGGGCGCAGCCGCGGCTCGGGGATCGGCCTGTTCGCTGCTCGCCGGCTGATGACCGCGATGGGTGGTCGGGTCTACCTCGAGGCCAACGGCTACGGCGGCTCACGGTTCGTGGTGGCGTTGCCCGCCGGCTGAGTCGGCTGGCCGGTCCGTGGCCACACCCGCCGGCCAACGCTAGCCGACGACCCGGGATTCCTCGGCGCGGAGCCGCGCGTAGCCGGGCTTGATGACCTCGTTGATGAGTCGCAACCGCTCGTCGAATGGGGCGAAGGCACTCTTCATGGCGTTGAGCGTCAGCCACTCCATCTCGCCCAGCCCGATCCTGAACGCCTTGTCGAGCGCGGCGAATTCGCTCGAGAGCGTGACGCCGCTCATCAGCCGGTTGTCGGTGTTGACCGTGACCCGGAAGCGAAGCCGCCGCAGCAGGTCGATCGGGTGCTCGCGGACGGACGGCGCGGCGCCGGTATGGACGTTCGAGGTCGGGCACATCTCGAGCGGCACGCGCCGGTCGCGGACGAAAGCGGCCAGGCGACCGAGCTCGACCGAGCCGTCGCCACGCACGGTGATGTCGTCGACGATCCGGACGCCATGCCCGAGCCGCTCGGCACCGGCGAACTGGAGCGCCTCCCAGATCGACGGCAGCCCGAACGATTCGCCGGCGTGGATGGTGATGTGGAAGTTCTCGCGCCGGATGTATTCGAAGGCATCGAGGTAGCGCGTCGGCGGGAAGCCTTTCTCGGGCCCGGCGACATCGAAGCCGACCACGCCAGCGTCGCGCCAGCGAACGGCACATTCGGCGACCTCGACCGATCGGGCGGCCTGCCGCATCGCCGTCACGAGCAGCTTCATCACGATCGGGTGGCCCGCCGCTTCGGCCCGCGCCGAGCCGACCCGGAAGCCCTCGAGCATCGCGGCGACCGCCTCGTCGAGGGTCAGGCCCTGCTCCGTGCACAACTCGGGTGCCATCCGGACCTCGGCGTAGGCGACGCCGTCGGCGGCAAGGTCCTCGGCACACTCGGCGGCGACCCGGGCGATGGCGTCGGGCCATTGCATGACGCCGAACGTGTGCGCGAAGGTCTCGAGATAGAGCTCGAGGCTCTTGCGGTCGGCGCCGCGCCGGAACCAGGCGGCCAGCTCGTCGACATCGGTCGTGGGGAGGGCGTCGTAGCCGTATTCCGCGGCGAGATCGATCACCGTGGCGGGCCGCAGGCCCCCATCGAGGTGGTCGTGGAGGAGCGCCTTGGGCATCCTGACGATCGTCGCGAGATCCACCATGAGCGCGATGGTACGCGTGGGCGCGTCGTGGCGCTCTGCTCCACGACGGTGGTCCAGGTCTAGGTCGCTCGGGCTTCGTCCAGGCGTGACCGGGCCATCGCAAGGGCCTCAGCGACCCGGGCCGGGGCGGTCCCGCCGATCACGTCGCACGAGGCCAGGGCGCCGTCGAGCGAAGCGGCGGCCCTGAGTGCGTCGCCGATGCCTGGGTCGTCCGCCAGCGCGACGGCTCCGGCGTCCGCGCTCTCGCGCAAGGCACTCGTGACCATGGGGTCGGGGATCTGCTCGAGACCGAGCTGCGCTTCTTCCGCCTTGGCCACGAGGGCCCCCACGATGTGGTGGGCAGTACGGAACGGGATGCCACGGCGGACCAGCGTGTCCGCGACGGCCGTCGCCGTCGTGTAGCCCTCGGCCGCGGCCTCGCGCATCCGAGCCACGTCAACCACCAGCGTCTCGACCAGCCCGGTCAGGACCGCGAGCGACGTCTCGAAGACCGCGACCGCGTCGAACAGCGGCGCAACGCTCTCCTGCAGATCGCGCTGGTACGCGAGCGGGAGGCCCTTGAGCGTGGCGAGCACCCCGGTCAACTCCCCGATGACGCGGGCGGCGCGGCCACGGACCAGCTCGGCCGGGTCAGGATTCTTCTTGTTGGGCATCATCGAACTACCGGTCGAGAAGGCATCCGCGGCCCGGACGAACCCGAACCGCGGGTTCGACCACCACGTCACCTCCTCGGCAAGCCGGCTGAGGTGGACCATGCCGAGCGCGATCGCCGCCATCGTCTCGACCACGAAGTCACGGTCCGAGACCGCATCGAGCGAGTTCGCGCTGACGTCATCGAAATCGAGGTCGCGCGCCGTCGCCTCCCGATCGAGCGGGTAGCCCGCACCGGCGAGCGCCCCCGAACCGAGCGGCGAGCTGTTGAGCCTGCCACGCGCGTCGGCGAGCCGTCCACGGTCGCGCTCGGCCATCTCGACGTAGGCCAGCAGGTGATGCGCGAAGAGGATGGGCTGTGCCGGCTGGATGTGGGTCGTCCCGGGCAGGACGGCCATCCCCTCGCGTTCGGCGAGGCCGACCAAGGCCTGCTCGAAGTCGAGGAGCGCGGCGTCAAGCTCGTCGATGGCGCGCCTGGTCCATAGCCGGAGGTCTGTCGCGACCTGGTCGTTTCGTGAGCGGCCGGTATGGAGCTTCCCCGCCACGGGCCCGATCCGCTCGGCCAGCATCGCCTCGATGTTCATGTGGATATCCTCGAGGGCGGGATCCCAGGCGACCCGCCCCGCCGCGACGTCCTCCATCAGCGCCCGCAGACCCTCGGTCAGCGTCTCGACTTCTTCAGGCGTCAGGATCCCCGCGCGCCCGAGCCCTCGGACATGGGCGATCGAGCCCGCGATGTCGTCGGCGGCGAGTGCGGCGTCGATCTCGATCGAGCGCGTGAAGTCCACCACGCGCGCATCGGTATCGCCCGTGAACCGTCCGCCCCAGGTCCGCATCGCGCCTCTCTCATGCGCGGTCCCGCGGGGACCGACCCTCGCCCAGTGATGCCACTCTAGAGCATCACCCTGGCGCCGAATGCGGTTGCCATCCTTCGTTGATGCGCTCTCGAGTGGCATCAAGGGTGGGGATCTTCGCGATGGCGCCGCACTCCCACCGGCGGGCAGTGCCGGACGGCGGCCGATCGGGTGATCCGGCCGCCGTCCTCAGTCGTCGGCGATCTCGACGCCGACGGTCAGGGGCCTTGCCTCAGTGCGTGGTCGGGCGGTTGAGCGGCAGCCCGGTCTCGCCGACGTAGACCTTGAGCACGTTCCACTTGTCGGGGCTCTCGGGCGAATTGATGTCGGCGTTGGTCACGAGCAACGATGTACCCATCCAGGCCAGGCCCCACGGCGAGTCGAAGCGCGGACTCGAGATCCGGCGGATCTCGTTACCGGCCGGATCCAGCTCGGCGATCTGGTTCGGGCCGAGCAGACCGACGTAGATGTTGCCCGCCTTTGAGAAGGTCAGACCACTTGCCTGTGGCAGCGGCTGACCGTCCACGACCGGGAACACATGGACGAGCTCCAGGTCGGCTGGCTTCGGGTGATCGACCAGCGGGAGCCGATAGACGGCAGCGGCGTTCGGGAACGCGGCCGAGACCGTGATCGTGAAGTAGAACCACTTGCCGGTCGGGTCGATCCGGCCGCCGAGGGGTCCGCCCGCGATGCCGAACGCACCGAGGATGGCAGGGTCGGTGAACCAGACCGAGGCCTGACCGTCCGGCGTCACCCGCCAGATCCGCGGCTTGTCGTCGGTCATGTACAGGTTGCCGTGCTTGTCGAAGACGAGGTCGTTCCACATCGTCGTCGGCCAGCCACCTTCGAACCCGGCCGGCGGGACCGCGAACACCTCGGCCGGACCGGCCTTCTTGTCAAGGCCGATCCGAAGGATCCGACCGTTCATGTCGGCCACGTAGAGCTTGTGATCCTTCCCGTGGTTGCCGTCGAGGGCGAGACCCCACAGGCCCATCGTCGCGTCGGGCATCGTGGCGATGCTCGTCGTGTGGACGAGCTTGCCCTTGAGGTCGTACGCGAACACGCGCTCGCCATCGGAGTTGGTCTGGTTGGCGAAGAAGTCGCCCCGGCTGGTCGAGACATAGATCCGGTCCTGGTCGACGGCGATGCCGAACGCGTGACCGGGGTACGGCAAGGTGGCGAAGATGGACGTCTCGCCGAATATCGGGCCGCTCCCGTGGTGCGCCGTGACGGCCGACGTCGAGAGCGGGGCGAGCGAGATCGCGGCCGCGGCCACGACCAGCCTCGCCGTCCTCCAACCGCGCGATCTCCGAGTGATCGTCCTGGTCTGATCGCTGTTCATCCTCTTCCTCCTGGCCGTGCCACGTTCGATGGCGATCCACGTGACCGCCTCTGCAATGACGACGAGTGGGCACGACCAGAATCGACAGCCACGGATGGGCGGCGCTTTGGCACACTGGACGTATGCCGACTCCCGACCCGGTCATGCTTCGCGCCACCGACCTGGGCCGGTCGTTCGGAACGCTGTGGGCGATCCGGCACATGGATCTCGAGGTATCGCGGGGCGAGGTCCTGGGCCTCCTCGGGCCCAACGGCGCGGGCAAGACGACGACCGTCCGCCTGCTGACGGCCCTCATCGCGCCGACGGAAGGGCGCGCCTCGGTCGACGGGCTCGACGTCGTCGATCGTGCGGACGAGGTTCGCGCCCGGGTCGGCATCCTGACCGAGACGCCGGGGCTCTACGACAAGCTTTCGGCGGCGGCCAACCTCGATTTCTTCGGGCGGCTCCATGGGCTCGACGCGGCGACGCGTGCTCAGCGGATCGAGCACTATCTGCGGCTCTTCTCGTTGTGGGACCGGCGCGACGACATCGCGGACAACTTCAGCAAGGGGATGAAGCAGAAGCTGGCGATCGCGCGAGCCCTCCTGCACGACCCGGCGGTCGTCTTCCTCGACGAACCGACGGCCGCGCTCGACCCGGAGGCGGCATACGTCGTCCGAGAGGCGATCGAGGCGCTGCAGCGGTCGGGTCGGACGATCGTCCTTGCGACGCACAACCTCGACGAGGCCGATCGGCTGTGCGATCGGGTCGCCTTCGTCCGCGGCGGTCTGCTCCGGATCGATTCGCCGGCGGGCCTCCGTGACTCGCTGGGCGGGCACGGCGTCGAGGTCGGTTTGGCCGGCGCTCCAAGCCCGGCCATCGTCGCGGCCGCGCGTGCCGTGCCTGGCGTCACGGCCGTCGACACCACGGACCGCGGGCTCATCGTCAGTACCTCGGAACCGGCGGCGGTCACCCCGTCGCTCGTCCGCGCGCTCGTGGCCGCCGGCGCCGACATCGTCGAGATCCGCCAGCGCGCGACCACACTCGAGCAGGTCTATTTCGAGGTCATGGGCGTTCGCGCCGACCACGACGAGGCCGCCTGATGCGCGCCCAGATCGTGGCCACGGTCCTTCGCCGCGAATGGGCCGAGACCATCCGCAATCGACTCCTGATGGCGACGATCCTCATCCCGCCGGTCATCCTGACGATCGCGCCGCTGACGCTGGCCGGGGTGGTCGGTGAGCGTTCCCTCCCGCCTCAGCTCGCCGCCGCGGTCCTCTCCCAGCGTCCGGAGTGGGCGGGTTTCTCCGCGGCTGAGCTGGCGGGCGCGTTCGCCGTCCAGCAGTTCCTTGCCTTCTTCCTGCTGATGCCCGCCTACATCCCCCTCTCGATCGCGACGTTCTCGATCATCGGGGAGAAGCAGGCCCGGACCCTCGAGCCGGTCCTCGCGACACCCATCCGGACCGACGAGTTGCTGGCCGGCAAGGCGATCGCTGCGGTCGTGCCGGGCGTCCTGGCTGGTTGGATCACTTATGTTGCGTTCGTCCTCCTCGCCTCGGTCGTGTATGGCCCGCATCTGTTCGGGGTCGTCACCGATCCGAGCTGGCTGGTCGGGGTCTTCGTGCTCGGGCCGGCGGTCGGGTTGTCATCGGTCGTCGCCGGGGTCATCGTCAGCTCGCGGGTCAACGATCCTCGGGTGGCCCAGCAGATCGGTGGCATCGTGGTCATCCCGATCATCGGCGTCACCCTTCTCCAGGCCACGGGAACGGTCCTTGTCGGCGCGTCCGGGTTCCTGCTCTTCGCGGCGATCGTCCTGGTGGTGAGTGCGATCGGGCTGCGGGCCGGCGTCGCCCTGTTCGACCGTGAGGCGATCCTGACCCGGTGGCGCTGAGGCCGGTCCGCCTCAGCGGCGAACCGCTGCAACGACGCGGCGCCGTTCTGGGTTCTGGTGGCATGAGGACCTCCACCATCCCAGCCGCCGATTTGGCCTATCGCCGTAGGCCAACCGCCGGTATCATGCCCCGATGATCAAGCCCGCCGACCGCGTCAACTGGCTGGTCTTCCTCGGGCTCGGCTTCACGTGGGGCTCGAGCTACCTGTTCATCAAGCTCGCCGTGAACGACTTCGGGACGTTCACGCTGGTCGCCCTCCGATTACTGGTCGGGGCGATCCTGCTCTGGACCGTCGTCCGCGTCGCCGGCCAGGGATTGCCGCGCGGGCGCCGCATCTACGGCCATCTGCTCGTGATGGCGATCATCAACATCACGATCCCATTCCTGCTGATCACCTGGGCCGAGCAGTCGGTCGAGTCGTCGCTGGCGGCGATCCTCACCTCGCCGGTGCCGCTCTTCGCGATCGTCCTGTCTTCGCTCTTCCTGGCCGACGAGCCGATGCGGGTCAACGGCGTCGTCGGGCTCGTCGTGGGGTTCGTCGGGGTGGTCCTCATCACCAGCGGCGGGTTGAGCGGGCAAGGGTCGTCGATGGCCGGCGAGGTCGCGCTGCTCGGGGCCGCCTTCAGCTACGCCTGCGGCGCCGTCTACGCGCGGCGCAACGTGCGCGGGCTCGCGCCGATGATCCCGGCCGTCTTCCAGGTGACGTTCGCGGCGATCATCACCGGGCTGCTTTCGATCCTCTTCGAGCACCCATGGACCGTGCGGCCCGATGGGCAGGCGATCTTCTCGATCCTGTGGCTTGGGATCCTCGGGTCGGGGCTGGCGTACCTGTTCGTCTTCCGGCTCTTCGCCGCCTGGGGCGCGACGCGGACGACCCTCGTCTCGTACGTGATCCCGGTCGTCGGGATCGTGCTCGGCTACGTGGCCCTGGCCGAGCCGGTCGACGGACGGATCTTGTTCGGGACGGCGATCGTCATCGGCGGGATCGGACTGGTCAACAGCCGATTCGGCCGGCGGCGGTTGTTCGGTCGGGTGCCACCGGTCGAGGCTACCTGACCGTTCGCCGACGGCTCAGCGAAGCGGGCCTTGGCGCGCCGGCGACTGGCGCGACCCGACCCGCGACCCGCGACCCGCGACCCGAGACCCGCGACCCGAGACCAGCGACCCGAAATATCAGGTTCACTGATGAAAACGCCTATCAGTGAGCGTGAGCAGGCGCCATTCCCGACGTGATCGAGCCACGGCCAAGCGTGGATGACTCCGATTCCATCAACCAGCCTGATATCGGCCACAGCAGTGGCGGATCTTCGGCGGGCGAAGCGTCGCCGGCGCCTGGACTTGGCTCCTCTTTTCGGCAAGAGGGTGTCGCGGTAGAACGCCAGGGAGACGTCCGGGTCGTCCTGCGGGAGGAAGCTCGCGTGAATGGTCACGGTGTCCGCGAGGGCCTCGGTCAGGCGCCGACGTAGGCCGCGAGGTGCTCGCCGGTGAGGGTGGCGCGGGCGGCGACGAGGTCGGCGGGTGTGCCCTCGAAGACGATCTGGCCGCCGTCGTGACCGGCGCCGGGGCCGAGGTCGATGATCCAGTCGGCGTGCGCCATGACCGCCTGGTGGTGCGCGATGACGATGACCGACTTGCCGGAGTCGACGAGCCTGTCGAGCAGGCCGAGCAGATGCTCGACGTCGGCGAGGTGCAGGCCGGTGGTCGGCTCGTCGAGGACGTAGACGCTCCCCTTTTCGGACATGTGGGTGGCCAGCTTGAGCCGCTGCCGCTCGCCGCCGGACAGCGTCGTGAGCGGCTGGCCGAGGCTGAGATAGCCGAGCCCGACGTCGGCGATCCGGCCGAGGATGGCGTGCGCGGCCGGCGTGCGCGCCTCGCCGGTGGCGAAGAAGTCCTCGGCCTCGGTCACCGACATCGCGAGCACCTCGCTGATGTCGCGGCCGCCGAGGTGGTATTCGAGCACCGCCGCCTGGAACCGCTTCCCCTCGCACTCCTCGCAGATGGTGGCGACGCCGGCCATCATCGCCAGGTCGGTGTAGGTGACGCCGGCGCCATTGCACGTCGGGCACGCGCCCTCGGAGTTGGCGCTGAACAGCGCCGGCGTCACGCCGTTGGCCTTCGCGAATGCCGTGCGGATCGGGTCGAGCAGCCCGGTGTACGTCGCCGGGTTGCTCCGTCGCGAGCCGCGGATCGCGGCCTGGTCGACCGACACCACTCCGTCCCGCCCGGACACCGAGCCGTGGATCAGGGAGCTCTTGCCGGACCCGGCCACTCCGGTGATGACGACCAGGACGCCGAGCGGGATGTCGACGTCGACGTCCTGCAGGTTGTGGGTGCTTGCGCCGCGTACCTCCAGTACCCCCGACGAGGTCCGCAGCGTCGGCTTCAGGGAGGCGCGGTCGTCCAGGTGCCGCCCGGTGAGCGTGCCACTGGCCCGCAGCCCTTCGATGGTGCCCTCGAACACCACCTCGCCGCCCTCCGTGCCCGCACCGGGGCCGAGATCGACGACGTGGTCGGCGATCTCGAACGCCTCCGGCTTGTGCTCCACGACGAGCACGGTGTTGCCCTTGTCGCGCAGCTGCAGCAGCAGCTCGTTCATCCGCTGGATGTCGTGCGGATGCAGCCCGATGGTCGGCTCGTCAAAGACGTAGGTGACGTCGGTGAGCGAGGACCCGAGGTGGCGGATCATCTTGACGCGCTGCGCCTCGCCGCCCGATAGCGTGCCCGACGGCCGGTCGAGGCTGAGGTAGCCCAGCCCGATCTCGACGAACGATTCCAGGGTGTGCCGCAGCGCCGCGAGCAGCGGCGCGACGGACGGTTCGTCCAGACCGCCCATCCACCGGGCGAGGTCGCTGATCTGCATCGCGCAGGCGTCGGCGATGTTGATCCCCTTGACCTTCGACGACCGGGCCGCTTCGTTGAGCCGGGTGCCGCCGCAGTCCGGGCACGCGGTGAACGTCATCGCCCGCTCCACGAACGCCCGGATGTGCGGCTGTAACGCCTCCTTGTCCTTGGACAGGAACGACTTCTGGATCTTCGGGATCAGACCCTCGTAGGTCAGGTTGATGTTGTCGACCTTGATCTTGGTCGGCTCCTTGTAGAGGAGGTCGTGCAGCTCCTTCTTGGTGAACTGACGGATCGGCTTGTCCGGGTCGAAGAAGCCGCAGCCGCTGAAGATGCGGCCGTACCAGCCGTCCATGCTGTAACCAGGGATCGTGAGCGCGCCCTCGTTGAGCGACTTGCTGTCGTCGTACAGCTGTGAGAGGTCGAAGTCGGTCACCGTGCCCATGCCCTCGCAACGCGGACACATGCCTCCGGTGATGGAGAAGCTCTGTCTCACCGCCTTGCTGGAGCCACGCTCGACCGTGACCGCCCCGGCACCATGGGCGGAGGCGACATTGAAGGAGAACGCCTGGGGCGAGCCGATGTGCGGCTGCCCGAGCCGACTGAAGAGGATGCGCAGCATCGCGTTCGCGTCGGTGGCGGTGCCGACGGTAGAGCGGGCGTTGGCGCCCATCCGCTCCTGGTCGACGATGATCGCCGTCGTCAGCCCGTCGAGCAGGTCGACCTCCGGCCGCCCCAGCGTCGGCATGAAGCCCTGCACGAAGGCGCTGTACGTCTCGTTGATCATCCGCTGCGACTCCGCGGCGATCGTGCCGAACACCAGCGAGCTCTTGCCCGAGCCGGAAACGCCGGTGAAAACCGTCAGCCGGCGCTTCGGGATCTCGACGCTGACGTCCTTGAGGTTGTTCACGCGCGCCCCCTGCACGCGGATCAGATCGTGGCGGTCGGCAACGTGCAGCGCTGGCGACTGCGTGTCCGTCCTCGTGGCGATGCTCATCGTGTCTCCATCCCTTGGGCGGCGCCGCCTTCGCGGTCTCCGTCGGCGCCGCCTGGCTCGATCTGACCAGCTTACGTGTGGTGCTCCCCCGTCGGCACAGTCGCGGCAGCGGTCCGCTGTCTACCCGACCGGCCGTGTCGGCCGGGTGGTGCGACGCCCGTCCGGCTGACGCTGGCGAGGGTCGCGCTCGGCGCGAGAACCGGAGCATCCACGGACGACAAGGGCGCCATCGTCTACCGCGGCGGGCTCGTCCTCGCAGCCGTGCCGCTCTGTCTCACGGACCTAGGAGACCCGTCCTATGCGTTCGTCGGCGGGCTTTCGTCGACTGGCGCGAGATCGCCATGGCGGTGGACGATCTTCCACTCGCCGTCCTCGCGTCGATAGGCATGGGTGACCCGAACGGTCCACGGCTTCTTCCCGCCGTCGGCTAGGACCTCGTTGAAGCGCTCGAAGCCGACCGTGTACGCCATCTGCCCGTCGGGGCTGACGTCCGCGACCTCGACGTCGTACCGGAAATCGCTGTAGTTCACGGCGCCGAGGCGCTGGGCGACCCACCGGAAGGTCCGCTCCAGCTCGGCCCAGCCCGTCTTGTTCGGACCCCATCCACCGAGGAGGCTCACCGGGTCAGGCCTTGACCAGAGCGCGAGGCGAGGCTCGACGTCGCCGTGGATGAGGGCCTCCTCCGCCTTGGTCTGACGGGCCAGGAAGTCGGTCCGGAAATCCTCGATTCGCCCATCACCGTGACCTCCGCTTCGGCCATGATCGGCAGAGCGTGAACGGGTCGACACAGGTCGTCAACGGCCCCGGGCCCCGGGCACGGGGCACGGGGCACGGGTCAAGGGCCCCGGGCGTGAGTCAAGGCCCGGGATAATCAGGTTCATTGATAAGAACGGCCATCCGCGAACGTGACCAAACACGATCCCCGACGGGATGGAGCAACGGCCGAGCGCAGTAGACATCGATTTCATCAATCAGCTTGATATCGGAGAGGGGCGCGACCGGAATCGGCGAGGTGCGCGATCGATATCGGGGGGGCGACCGGTATCGGCGAGGTGCGCGACCGATATCGGCAAGGGGCGCGATCGATCCGATGCCGCACGGGGCGGGCGCAACCGCCGGCACCTCGATATTCCGCTGAGTGATGAGATTCGCCTCGAACGAGCGTGGCCACCACTGACTCCTGCCGGTTCGGGGGTACTGACGAGCGCGTAGAACCTGATTCTCATCACTGAGCGAAATATCGATGGGGCGACCGAAATGCCTAGCTCCCCACCGCGAGCAGCAGCGCGCCACCGACGATCAGCACCGAAGCCGCGACCCGTCGAACCGCCTCGGAACGGTCGGTCGCCTCGCCCATGCGGACCGACCCCCAGGCTGCGGCGAAGACCGTCGCCGACTCGCGGAGTGGCGCGACCCCGGAGAGTGGCGCAACGCTCAATGCAAAGAGGATGCACAGGTACGCCGCGAGCGTGAGGTACCCGCCGACCGCGGCACGCCGCGCGGCCTCGGGGCCGTAGCGGAGCAGGTCGCCGCCGGCAATGAATGCGACCCACAGGACCAGCACGATGGAACACGTCGCCCAGAGGATCGCCGCGTACGGGAACGGGTCGATCTGACGCGTCCCGACCCGGTCGATCGCGGTGTATGTGGCGATCATCACGCCCGTGGCAAGCGCGAACAGGATCGCGCTGTCCGCCGCGGCCGCGCGGACACCCGCACCCGCGCCACCGCCCGCCGCCCGCGCCGCATCGCCCGCCGTCCTCGCCGCAGCGATGGCCCGCCACGGCCGCTGCAGCCACAGGAACCCGACCAGCAGTAGCACCACGCCCACGGACCCGGCCACGCCCAGCCGCTCCCCGAGCACGCCGACCCCGAACGCGACCGCGAGCAGTGGCGCCGTCCCGCGCGCCACCGGGTAGACCACGGACAGATCCCCGCGCTTGTACGCGGCGGAGAGCAGGATGAAGTAGGCCGCCTCGACGATCCCGGAGGCGATCCCCAGCACGATCCCCTCGACCAGCAGGGCCACCCGGCCCTGGATCCACCAGACGGCGATCCCGACCGGAATGATCGCGACGGATGCCGCCAGCATCCCGATCGTCGCGGTGCGCAGCGGATCGCCGGCCGTCTTGAGCCGGACGTTCCACGCGAGGTGGAGGACGGCCGAGGCCGCGACCAGGCCGATGATCCAGGGGTCCACCCCCCGGACGTTACCTGCCGATGTCTCGCCGCGTCAGTCCGTAGGCACAGAGCGCCACGCCGCCGACGACCATCACCAGGGCCACGACGAGCCCGACCGGATCGAAGACCCCGGCGATCGGATGGCCCATGTGCCGGTAGAGGGAGAGCTGGAGGATCGGGTCGGGCAGCTTGAGGGCCGGCCCGAGCGTGTCGATCAGCAGCGTCGCGATCACCAGGACCGCGGTCACGCCGGCCGCCAGCGACGACCGGACGAGCCCGCCGACCGCGAGTCCGACCCCCGCGAATGCCGCGGACGCGAGCCCGAGGACCCCGATCCCCATCACCGGCGCGACCACATCGCCGGCCTGGCTGGCCACGGCGACCGCGACCAGCACCGCCACGACGACGGTCATCACGGCGATCGCGGCCAGCACGCCCAGCCCGCTCAGCACCGCCCAACTCGAGCGGGACCGCGGCGTCGACAGGACGACCTCGAGCCGGCGCCGTCCCTCATCGCTCGCCCAGCCGGCCAGGAACGACGCCCCCGCCAGACCGAGGATGAACGACCCGAACCCGGAGAATGTCAGCTCGAGCAGCGCGGATGGCTGCGCCAGGTCGAGGTCCGGATAGACCGTCGCGATGAGCGCCTTGATCTGGGGCAGCGTCGACAGCATCTGGCTGAACGCCGCGGACGAGGCGACGATCAGCATGCCGTACAGCCCCACGCCGAGGCCCCACGCGATGGCGATGCCGGCGCGGTCGGCGAGCTGTCGGCTGAACGGGCCGTGCACACCCGCCGGCATCGCCGGCAGCCGCAACCACCCGACGTTCATCACGCCACCGATATCGCGCCGGACGAACGCCCAGACGCCGATGGCGAACAAGGCCACGTCGACCGCGCCGAGGAAGACCACCGCCGGCCAGTCGCTGACGCCGGCGAGCGGTCGATGGTGCTCCGTCCAGTTGAAGAACGAGAGCGGCGTCAATGCGTCGATGATCGGCGACAGGCTGGCGTAGCTGTAGATCAGGTAGCTGGCGAACAGGACGATCAGGCCGGCCGCCAGTCCGCGAGTGCGACCAAGGAACGGCGCGGTCGCGAACGAGACGCCGCCGACGGCCAGCATCATCAGCCCGTACAGCAACACCTGACCGAGCGCGGCCGGCAACGGGATCGCATCACCGGGCAGCGTCCCGAAGCCCGCGCCGATCAGCCAGATCGTGACACCCAGCAGGAGCATCGCGAAGGTGACCGCGGTCAGATGCCCGCCCAGCTTCTCGAGCGCGATCGTCCGGCGGCTCTGCGGGGTGGAGGCCAGCAGGTCGAGGCTCCCCTTGGCGGCCTCGCCGGCGAGTGTCCCGGACAGGGCGATGACCGGCCACAGGCCGAGCATGACCGGCAGGAAGTTGCCGATCCGCCAGGACAGGAAGCCGCCCAGCGTGTCGAGGTTGATCGGCTCGCCCAGCAGCCCGCGAACGGCGAGCGGGAGCGAAGTCAGGCCGGCGATGAACTGCCGGCGGAGCTCGATCGTCGAGAACTCCGGGGCACCGTAGGGAACCCCGGTCCCGATCATGAACAGCGACGAGACGCCGCCGATGACGAGCGCCGCGCGCCAGCTGTCGCGGACTGTCTTGCCGTAGATCGTGCCCAGACCGGCGATCCGGGCGATCGGCCCCGGCCGGGTCAGGACGCGGGCGTCCGCGGTCATCGGTCGGGGGCGCCCGGCGCGACCCCGTCGCCGGTCGGGTGCTCGCCGTACTGCGCCAGGAACACGTCCTCGAGGTTCGGTTCGCGGCTGACGACGTCAAGGAGCCCGTGCGGGGCGGCGGCCGTGATGACCGCACCGATCGGCCCGCTGACCCGCATCGTGACGGTGTCACCTTCGACGACGACATCGCTCACGCCCGGCAGGCCGTCGAAGAGCGCCGCCGCGACCGGGCCGGAGAAGGTCAGCTCCACGTGGTGGAAGGCGAGTCGCCGGATCTCCTCGATGCGGTCGACCTGGACGAGGCGGCCGTCGCGGATGATCGCGACGCGGTCGCAGGTGCGGTCGACCTCGTCGATGATGTGGGACGAGAGGAAGATCGTGCGACCGGCCTCGCGCGCCTCGCGGACGAGCCCATAGAAGGTCTGCTGCACGAGCGGGTCGAGCCCCGAGGTCGGCTCGTCGAGGATGAGCAGATCGGGCTTGTGCTGGAGCGCGACGATGAGCCCGACCTTCTGCTTGTTGCCCCTCGAGTACTCCTTGAACCGGCGGCTCGGATCGAGCTCGAGCCGCTCGACCAGGTCGCTGACGTAGGCGCGGTCGACCCCACCGCGCAGGTTGCCGAAATACGCGATGGTCTGCCCGCCCGTCAGCCGGTCATACAGGTCGAATTCGCCCGGCAGATACCCGACGCGGCGGTGGATAGCGACCGGGTCGACCGTCGTCTCGATGCCGAAGACCTCGGCCCGTCCCGAGGTCGGCCGGATCAGGTCGAGGAGGACCCGCATCGTCGTCGTCTTGCCCGCCCCGTTCGGCCCAAGGAAGCCGAAGATCTCGCCCTGGGCGACCTCGAGATCGAGCTCGATGATGCCGCGGTGTTCACCGTAGTTCTTGGTCAGGCGTTCGGTCCGGATGACGGCAGGCATGCTCCCCCTTCGCGATTACGGTAGCCGATTCGCCTCAGCGCCAGCCGCGCGAACGGCGGGCCTCGGCGCTCGAGCCGCGCATGAACGGGAGGGAGCGTTCGGTCAGCGCGACCGCCACGACCGTGGTGAGCGGCACGGCCGCGACGATCCCGATGCTGCCCACGATGGCCCGCACGATCTCGACGGCGATGACCTCGGTCGAGGCCGTCAGGAGCGGATCCTGGCGGCCAGCCGCGAACAGGACGATGAGCGGGAGCGACGCGCCCAGGTAGGCCAGCACGAGCGTGTTGACCGTCGCCGCGATATGCGAGCGACCGATGTTCATCGCTCGCCGCAGGAGCGCGAGGCGCCCAAGCGACGGATCCAGCTCATGCAGCTCGTCGACGGTGGCCGCCTGGGTCACCGTGACGTCGTCGAGGATGCCCAGGGCACCGAAGATGATCGCCGCGAGGATCAGCCCGCCGATATCGATGTTGTTCAGGCCTACCGCCTGGAGATAGGTGACGTCCTCCGAGCCGCGCGACGCTGTGAACCTCGCGAGCGTGTCGAACAGGACCGCGAGACCGCCGACGAGGGCCAGGGAGGCGAAGGTCCCGATCGCCGCAGCGACCGTCCGCGCCCGGGCGCCCTCCGTCAGGAGGAAGGTCGCGATGGTCACGCCGGTGGCGGCGAAGATGGCGACCCAGGCCGGCTCGTAGCCCGCCAGGATGAGTGGCACGACGATCTTGACGATGACCGCGAGCGTCAGCGCGAGCGCGATCAGGGACCGGACACCACGCCAGCCTCCGACCACGGTCACGGCCACCGCGAAGAGCGCCAGGAGGAGGGCGAGCGCCGGGATCCGGTAGAGGTCCGCGACGGAGATGAACGGGGCCTGGGGATTGAGCGAGACGTTGACGACCACCTCGTCGCCGACCTGGTAGCGGGGCAGGTCCTGCCCGCCCGACGGACCCTGCAGGTGCGCGTCCAGCGTCTGACCCTTCTCGGCGCCATCGAGGGCGAGGATTCGCACGTCGGGCGCCGTCGGGTCGTTCGATGGCGGAAGCAGCTCGAGGATCCGGCCGCGCAATAGTTCGACGGGCGAAGGCTGGCTGGGTGGCGGGGTCAGGTCGGGTAGGAAGAACCCGATGCCGACGACCAGGACCAGACCCAGGGCGAGCGCTTTCGCGTTCCGGCGCAGACCCTGCAGCGGCGGGTCCGTGGCGATGCCGGGGTCGATCCCTCCGGGACCGCGGGTCACGTGATCGGGTTCGTCAAACGCTGGGCCGCCTCGGCCCGCTCCTTCAGCACCCGCAGGTGCGTCTCCACCCGGCTGGCCAGCGAGGCCCGACCAAGACGCACGAGGATGCCCGTCCAGCGATCGAACGGCTCGAAGGTGGCGGCGTGGACGACCCGCGTCCCGCCCGCCACGGGATCGAGCCGCCAGCTCCATTCACTGTCGAAGCCCGACGCCGTGACGCGCAGCCGGAATCGCGAATCCGGGCGTGCCTCGAGGCTCTCGACGCGGGCATCGTCGCGCAGCAGGCCCAGCCTGGCACGGGCCGAGCGGGTCGTCGCGGCGGCGGGCCACGGCGGGGCGGCCGGCCCGAGTCGAAGCTCCGGGAAGAGGGCGCTCGTGGCCGCCGGGTCGTGGAGGGTGGCCCACACGGTGCGCGGGGTCGCGTAGACGAAGACGCGACGCTCGACGGCGCCACGATCCGACCGGCCGACACCGTCCGCCTTCGCTCCTCCTCCCGTCTCGATGGCCATCGTCAGCCGCCGATCGGATGCCAGACCGTCTTCATCTCGAGGAAGGCGGCGATCCATTCGGGGCGTTCGGCGGCGGCGTCATCGAGCCAGTCGAATCGGGCCTCCGGGACGGTGGTCGGGCGGCGGAGCAGGCGCTTGATGTCGTCCGCGGCGAGCGTCTCGACCTCGGTGCGCATCTCGTCGGGGACACCCCACGTATCGAGGGCGTCGACGTCGGCATGCGCCGCGAGGACCGGCACGAGCTCCGTCTTGCGCCCGGTCAGCACGTTGACGACGCCACCCGGGATGTCGGACGTGGCGAGCACCTCGGCCAAGGTGATCGCCGGGAGCGGCCGGCGCTCGCTCGCGATCAGCACGACGGCGTTGCCCGTCACGAGCGGCGGTGCGAGGCGTGAGACGAGACCCAGCAACGAGGACGTCTCTGGCGCCACGACACCGACGACGCCCGTCGGTTCTGGGATGGTGAAGTTGAAGTACGGCGCGGCGACCGGGTTGGACGAGCCCAGGACCTGGCCGATCTTGTCGGCCCAGCCGGCATACCAGACCCAGCGGTCGATGGCGCGGTCGACCGCGGCGCGCGCGGCGGCCGATCGGATCCCCTCGGCGGCTTCGACCTCGTCGGCGAACTGCTCGCGGCGACCCTCCATGAGTTCGGCGACGCGGTAGAGGACCTGGCCGCGATTCATGGCCGTCTTGGACGCCCAGCCCTCGAACGCCGCCCGGGCGAAGCGGACCGCGTCGCGGACGTCCTTGCGGGATGCGCGGCACGCATTGGCGAGCAACGCGCCGTCGGCGCCCGACACGACATAGGAGCGCCCCGATTCCGTGCGAGGAAAGGCGCCACCGATGTACAGCTTGTACGTCTTGCGGACCTCGACCCGGGCGCGGTTGGGGGTGGTCGCCTGGCCTCGGGCGGCGACGGCCCGTGCGGTCCCGTTGGTCCGGACGGCAAGGGCGGATGGGCCCGGCTTGAGGGACTTGCCGGACTTGGCCGGCTTGCGGCCATCCGTTGCCATCAGCGGTCCTCGAGCCGGACATAGGCGAGCAGCCCGTGCAGCCCACCCTCGCGCCCGAAGCCCGATTCCTTGTAGCCACCGAACGGCGACGTCGGGTCGAACCGGTTGAAGGTGTTGGCCCACACGACTCCGGCCTTCATCCGGCTGGCCATCTCGAGGATCCGCGAGCCCTTGTCGGTCCAGATCCCGGCCGACAATCCGTAAACCGTGTTGTTGGCCTTCTCGACCGCTTCGTCCGGGGTCCGGAACGTCAGGACGGAGAGGACCGGCCCGAAGATCTCCTCGCGCGCGATCCGATGGCTCTGGGCGACGTTGGTGAAGAGCGTCGGGCGGAAGAAGTAACCGCGCTCGGGGAGGTCGCAGGCTGGCTGGTACATCTCGGCGCCCTCGGCCACGCCGGACGCGACGAGCTCGGTGATCTTCTCGAGCTGGGCCTTCGAGTTGATCGCCCCGACGTCGGTGTTCTTGTCGAGCGGGTCGCCGACGCGGATGGTCGAGAGGCGGTCCTTGAGCTTGTCGATGAGCGGCCCGACGATCGACTCCTGGGCGAGCAGGCGCGACCCGGCGCAGCACACCTCGCCCTGGTTGAAGTAGATGCCGTTGACGATGCCCTCGACCGCCTGGTCGAGCGGTGCGTCGTCGAAGACGATGTTGGCGGCCTTGCCACCGAGCTCGAGCGTGAGCCCCTTGTCAGTCCCGGCCACGCCCTTGGCGATGCGCTTGCCGATCTCGGTCGAGCCGGTGAAGGCGACCTTGTTGACGCCCGGGTGGGTCACCAGTGCCATCCCGATCTCGCCCGGCCCCGTGATGATGTTGACGACACCCGGCGGCAGGTCGGCCTGGCGGCAGACGTCGGCGAAGAGGAGTGCCGACAGGGGTGTCGTGGATGCCGGCTTGAGGACGACCGTGTTGCCGGCGGCCAGCGCCGGGGCGATCTTCCACGAGAGCATCAGGAGCGGGAAGTTCCACGGGATGATCTGCGCCGCGACGCCGAGTGACCGGGCGACGCGCCCTGGGAAGGCGTAATCGAGCTTGTCCGCCCAGCCCGCGTAGTACCAGAAATGGGCCGCCGCGAGCGGGACGTCGACGTCGCGGCTCTCCTTGATCGGCTTGCCCGAATCCATCGATTCGAGGACGGCGAACTCGCGGCTGCGCTCCTGGAGGATGCGCGCGATCCGGAACAGGTACTTGGCCCGCTCCTTTCCCGGCAGGTTGCCCCAGAACCGGGTCTGGGCACGGCGAGCAGCGCGAACCGCCTTGTCCGCGTCGGCGAGGGTCGCCTTCGCGACGAGCGCAAGGCGTTCCTCCGTGGCCGGGTTGACCGTGGCGAACGTGCCGCCGTCGGAGGCCGGCACCTCGCGTCCACCGATGAACAGCCCGTAGCGCTCCTTGAGCGCGACGATATCGGGCGATTCGGGCGCCGGCGCGTACTCCCACGGGATTCCCTGACCGTCGCCCAACCCCCAACTCGAAGGCGCCCGATCACCCGTCGGAACGACGCTCGACTTCGTGTCGGTGGCCATGCTCGCCATTATGGCACCCGGTCGGGGACGTGCCTCTTGTCAGGCCTACCTGGACGAGGTCCCACGGGGCCAATCGAGGTCCGTCCGCCAAGGTGGATCGGCACCGGGTCGACGACAGGTCGCGCCGGCCACCGCGATCGCGTAGGTCACCGTCTCACGGACGGCATCGGTATCCGACAACTGGTGACGTCCCCACCCGCGTTCGATCCAATGGGCGAGGAAGCCCCCGCCAAAGGCGTCGCCGGCCCCGACGGTGTCGGCGACCGCGACCACCGGGACCGGGACCTCGAATTCGGCGTTGCGGGTCAGAATGCGAAGGTCCTTCGGACCGTCTGTGAGCAGCACGACCGCCGGCCCGAGATCGAGGAGTGCCCTTGCGGCTTCGATCGAGTCGCGGCCCGGCGACAGATAGACGAGATCCTCGATGCTCACCTTGACGATGTCGGCGCGGGTCATCACGGCACGGACCCGGTCCAGCCAGACCGAGCGGTCGTGCACGACGCGTGGCCGTGAGTTCGGATCGAGCATGACCAGGGTCCCGGGGCCGACCTGTGCGATCCCGGTCGCGAGCGCCGAAGCCATCGGTTCGAGCACGAGGCCGAGCGTCCCCAGATGCACCGCGGCCGGCCGCGTGGCGAGCGCCGCGAGGACGTCATCGAGTTTCAGTTCGGGCGCCGAGGTCTCGGCCGTGTGGAATCGATAGGTCGCTCGGCCGTACTCATCGACCTCTGTGATCGCGAGCGTGGTCGGTGATTCGGTTGTCCCGGCCATCGATCGGTCGACGCCCTCGAGCGCGAGCGTCTCGTGGAGCCATCGCCCGAACCGATCCGACGAGAGGACCCCGAGGAAGGCCACCTCGCCGCCGAGCCGGCCGATCGTTCGCGCCGTGTTGTACGGACCGCCGCCGCGGACCGCAGCGAGCCGCCGATCCGGGCCCATGCGGATGTCGATCAGGGCCTCGCCCGCGACGACGATCATGGATGTCATGGTACGTGCGCCTCGTACCATGCACGCGCATGGACAGCCGTATCGAGGGCCACTGCGTAAGCCCAGCGGGGCCGGTCAGGCCGGGGGCCACCCGAGCTCAGCGCGATGGGGCGGGTCGGCGCCCGGTCGCTGGCACGTGACGGCGGCGACCCCGATCGCGAGGCCGACGGCCTCGTGGAGCGCGGCCTCATCGGACAGCGCCTCGCGACCCCAGCCGCGCTCGATCCAGCGCGCCAGGAATGCGCCTCCGAAAGCGTCGCCCGACCCGACGGTATCGACCACGGTGATGTCCGGGACGGGCTGCTCGAATACGAACCCGCCGGTGAGGACCGTCACGGGGCGGGCACCGTCGGTGAGCAGGACCACGCCCGTCCCATCTGCGAGCAGTGAGCGGGCGGCCTCGATCGGGGTCGCTTCGGGGGCGATGTAGGTCAGATCGTCGGCGCTGACCTTGACGACGTCGGCCCGGGCCAGGACGCCACTGAGGCGGGTCAGGTAGGCGTCGCGGTCGACGATGACCCTGGGTCGGCAATTCGGGTCGACCATGACGAGGGTCGATCGATCTGCTCGGCCGATCCCCGCCGCCAGCGCTGTCGCCATCGGTTCCACGACGAGGCCGAGCGTCCCGACATGCACGGCGACCGGTTCGCTGCGAAGCGCAGCCAGGACGTCCTCGAGGCCAAGACCCGGCGCCGACGTCTCGGCGAGATGGAATCGGTAGGTGGCGACCCCTGATGCGTCGAGCTCAGCCACGGCGAGCGTCGTCGGCGCCTCGGTCCTCGTGGCCAAGCCGAGTTCCACTCCTTCGCTCGACAGTGCCGCGGACAGGATCCCGCCGAACCGGTCTGTCGACAATCGACCGAGGAACGCCACGTCGACTCCGAGCCGACCGATCGTCCGCGCGGTATTGAAGGGCCCACCGCCCGGGACCGCCGCGAGGCGGCCGTCGGGATGCACGATGAGGTCGATGAGAGCCTCACCGGCGACGACGATCATGGCGTCAGCGGGCGATCGGCAGAAGCGACCCGTCGAGGGCCCCGGTCATGATCGCGACGGCGTCGGACGGCGAGGTCGAGGATGGCGCGACGACGGCGACTCGGCGTCCGAGGCGTTGGATGTGGATCCGGTCGGCGACCTCGAAGACGTGGGGCATGTTGTGGCTGATCAGGATCACGGGCAGACCGCGGTCCCGGAGGTCACGGATGAGCTTCAGGACCTGTCCGGACTCCCGGACGCCCAGTGCCGCGGTCGGTTCGTCGAGGATGATGACCTTGCTGCCGAACGCGGCAGCCCGGGCCACGGCGACGGCCTGGCGTTGACCACCGGACAGTGTCTCCACGGCCTGGGTGATGCTCTGGATCGTCCCGATCCCCAGTGCCTGGAGCTGCTCCTTCGCCCGCCGCTGCATCTCGCCGTGGTCGAGCATGCGCAAGACGCTCCCGAGTGGGCCGGGACGACGAAGCTCGCGGCCGAGGAACATGTTCGCCGCGATGTCGAGGGCCGGCGCGACGGCCAATGACTGGTAGACCGTTTCGATCCCGGCAGCCCGAGCGTCCTGGATCCGCCGGAAGGCGACTGGTTGCCCGTCGACCCTGATCTCCCCCGCGTCCGGGATCATGGCGCCCGACAGACACTTGATGAGGGTGGACTTCCCGGCTCCGTTGTCGCCGATGACACCGAGCACCTCGCCGGGATAGAGTTCGAAGTCTGCCCCGTGGTCGTAGATCGCCTGCACGCCGAGCGAGGCCATCTTGAGCGGGTACTGCTGCGACGTGGCGCCGATCACCCCGCTCTTGACTAGACCCACGCCCGCGCAGCCACCGTCGACCGAGACGATGAGAGCGCCCGCCGCCTTGCCGGCCGCCGTCAGGCCTTGTAGGCGCCGTTCGCCGCCGGTTCGTTGATCGTGTAGACGACGTTGATGGCGGGGTTCTTCGAGAGGCAGTTCTCTATCGCCGTCTGGCCGCCGGCTTCGGCGCCCTGCGTCGGGAGGTTGCAGACGATCGTGTAGGTGCCGCCGCTGTAGTTGCCGGTCGGAGCCTCGTCGCCGTTCTTCTTGGGATCATTGAGGGCGATGCCCATGCCGCCGAGGAAGCCCTGATCGCGGTTGTAGTCGACCGACACGACCTTGTCGCTGAACAGGTCGAGCAGGGCGATCGTCGCGGGCTTGCCCGCGAGCTGGGCGGCCGTCCACTTGCCGATCAGCTGGCCGGCCAGGAGGTTGTCGGTCGCGAAGGTGATATCGACCGTGTCGGCCGGGTCGGGCGGCGTGTCGAGCGCGATCACGAACAGGCCGGCCGCGCGGGCCTTTGTGATCGCCGGGTTGACGTCCGGCCCGCTCGGGGTGATCAGGATGCCTTTGTCGCCCTTCGAGATCGCGTTCTCGATCGCGGTGATCTGGGTCGCCGTGTCGCCGTCTTCCTTGCCCGCAGCCGTCGTGAGGGTCATGCCGAGCTTGTCAGCCAATTCCTTGGCACCCTTGGCCATGGCGATGAAGAATGGGTTCGTCGCGGTCTTGGTGATCAGCGTGACACCGATCGGCCCAGCGGCCGTGGAGCCGGCGGCCGAAGCCGTGGAGCCCGCGGCCGAGGCCGCGGGCGTGGCAGTGACGCCGGCGCTTCCCGAGGAGCCGCTGCTGCAGGCGGACACTGCGATGACGGCGATGGCAGCGAGGCTGAACAGGCGCCACCTTCCGGCGACTGTACCCGTTGGCTTGTCGATGGATCTCAATACGTGACTCTCCTCCAGTGCATTTCGCAGATGACAACGTTGTCATTGCGTATTGGTGCTTTATACATCTACCTTGCGGGTGCGTCAATACCCCATCGCGACGTTCTTGACACCGGAGGGTATGGTGACGCGTATGACTACGTTGTCGTTATCCTCCGACATGGACGGTGCACGCGCTCGTCCAACGATGCGGGACGTGGCCGCCTTGGCCGGCGTCAGTCTCAAGACGGTGTCGCGCGTCATCAATGCCGAACCCGGCGTATCGCCCGATCTGACCGCTCGGGTATCTCGCGCGATCGACCAACTCGAGTTCCGACCGAACCTGGCGGCAAGCAGTCTGCGCCGAAGCGACGGGCGCACCGCGTCGATCGGTGTCGTCCTCGAGGACATCGCCAATCCGTACTCGGCGGCGGTCCATCGAGCGGTGGAGGACGTCGCTCGATCCCACGGGCTGATCGTCCTGGCCGGCAGCGTCGATGAGGATCCGGACCGCGAGCGGCGGCTGGCTGCTGCGTTCATCGCACGCCGGGTCGAAGGGATGATCGTCGTGCCGACCGCTTCCGACCAGAGCTACCTCGTGAACGAACAACGTGCCGGAATGCCGATCGTCTTCATCGACCGCCCACCGACCCATCTCGATGCCGACGTGGTGCTGTCCGCGCACAGGGATGGTGCGGCGACCGGTGTCCGCCACCTCATCGAGCACGGCCATCGCCGAATCGCCTTCCTCGGCGACCTCGCCTCGATTCGGTCCGCACGGGAACGCTTCGACGGCTATGCAGATGCGCTGGCATCGATCGGGTTGCCGATCGACCAGGACCTGGTCCTGCACGACCTTCGCTCGAGCGGACTGGCGATGGTGGCCACCATGGGTCTTCTGGATGGCCCGACACCTCCGACCGCGATCTTCGCGAGCCAGAACCTGATCACGATCGGCGTTCTGCGTGCGCTGCGGGCTCGCCTGATGGAGCGGCGGATCGCCCTCGTCGGATTCGATGACGTGCCGCTGGCCGACCTGTTGGTCCCGGGCGTGACGGTCGTGGCCCAGGATCCCGTCCGGATCGGGCAGATCGCCGCCACGACGCTGTTCCGACGGATCGACGGCGACCGCGACCCCGCCGTGCGACACGTCGTTGAAACGGCGCTGATCCCGCGAGGTTCAGGGGAGATCGCCCCGGCGACGGTGTAGCCTGCGAGCACCCGATGGAACGCCGAACCGACGCCGTCGAGCTGCTCGATGGTCCGTTGGACGACCCGGTCACGCTGACCGCCAACCTGCGCGACCTGCGACGGGTGAATCGCTGGCTGGGGGGTGTGCGTCTGAGCGCCGACGCCATCAACGCATTGGCCGCTCACCGTCAGGAGCTGACACTGCTCGATGTCGGGACGGGCGGGGCCGATATCCCGCTCGCGCTCCTGGCGCGGGCGAAGACGCGAGGTCGCGGGCTCACCGTCGTGGGGCTGGACAGCCGATCGGAGGTGCTGGCGGCGGCGGTGCTGGCGAACCCGGCGGCCGCCACGACCGTCGGCCTCCAGCTGCAACTGGGCGATGGGCGTTCGCTCCCCTACCCCGACCGGTCGTTCGATGTGGCACATGCCTCGCTGATCCTCCACCATCTCGCGCCCGAGGAGGCCGTCACGCTCCTGCGCGAGATGGCTCGCATCGCGCGGCTTGGGGTCGTCGTCAACGACCTCGAGCGCAGCCGGCTCGGCTGGATCGGTGCGTGGCTGATCGGGCACCTGTTGACCACGAACCGATACACGCGGGACGACGCGCCGACGTCGGTCCGGCGGGCGTACCGCGCGGACGAGATGGCCGCCCTGTTGCGTGCGGCCGGGCTCACGCCTGTCCAAACGATTCGTGGGGCGTTCGGCCAGCGATACGCGATCGCGGCAGTTCCCGCGGCCCCGGGGATGGCGCTTGCCGACGGCCCGCCTGATCCGCTGGGCGCTGGGGAATGAGCAGCCTTGACGGCGCGACGGGCGGTGATGACGCCAGCGGCGCGGCCGGCACGGGAGGGGCGGCCGGCGAGAGCACCAAGCCCATCGAGCGGGTCGGGATCGCGATCGTCGGCGGCGGTCCCGCAGGTGCGGTCCTCGCGGCCCGGCTGGCAACGGCGGGCCACGAGGTCGTCGTGCTCGAACGGTCGGCGACGTGGCATTGGCGGGCCTGCGGCGTGTTCGCGTCCCCGGCGGCGGCGACCGCATTGCACCGGGCCGGGCTCGATGCGACCACGCTCGCGACGGTGGCGCGCCCGATCCACGCGATGCGCGTCGAGACCGCGACGGGGACCACCTTCGGCCTCACCTACGGCGCGGATGTGGGGAACGGGGCGGTCGGGTTCGACCGGTCGCGGCTCGATCCGGCGCTGCTCGACCTTGCCGGCGCCGCCGGCGCGGAGATCCGACTCGGCTGGCCCGTGGCGAGCGTGGATCTCCGCGCCCGGACCCTGCGGGCGCGGAGATCGGACGGAACGATGACGACGATCTCGGCGCGGGTGATCGTTGGAGCGGACGGCGCGCACTCGGTCGTGGCCCGCGCCGCCGACGTCGGGCGTCCGGCCCGCCTTTCCCCGCGCGTCGGGCTGACCTACCACCTGGCCGACCCGGACCCGGACGCCCGCCGCGATGCCCGGATGCGTGTCCTGCGCGACGGGTACGTCGGGATCGCGCCGGTCGCCGGCGGCCGCATCAACGTCGGGATCGTGCTCGGTCGGTCCTGGCGTGCATCGCTCGTCCGCGACGGGGCGCGCGCGGTCGCCGATTCGATCGTCAGAGCGATCCCGCCGGTCGAGGGCGATCCCGCCGAGTGGCGCGACGCCGACCCGACCGACGCGGTCGCCGGCGCGTGGCCGCTCGGCTATCGGGTCACGCATCGGGCGGGTCCCGGCTGGCTGCTGGTCGGTGACGCGGCGGGCTTCCTCGATCCGTTCACCGGCGAAGGACTACATCGGGCGCTCGTCTCGGCGGAGCTGGCGGCGGCGGCGATCGTGGCCGATGCGCGCGGCGCTGGTGGTGGGGCCGGCGGGTTCGAGGCCTATGAGCGGGCGATGCAGCGCCGGTTCCTCGCGAAGGACGTCGTCTCGTGGCTCGTCCAGGGCTTCCTCGGTCGGCCTGTGCTGTTCGACTATGCCGCCCGAAGGCTGGCCGCCCGGCCCGAGGTTCGTGCGACCATGGGTCTCGTGATGGGCGACCTCATCCCCGCGTCGCGGGCGCTCGATCCGCGGTACCTCGCATCGTTGCTCGCGCCATGAGCGGGGCACTGCGGACCCGGGTCGCCGCGTACGCGCTCGTCCGCGATGCCCATGGCCGGATCCTCCTGTGCCGGATCGCGCCGTCGGTCGTGGCGGGTGCGGTCTGGACGCTACCAGGGGGCGGCCTCGAATTCGGCGAGCAGCCGGATACCGCCGTTCTGCGCGAGCTCGCCGAGGAGGCCGGCTACGAAGGCGAGATCGTGGCGCTGGCCGACGTCTACTCCCGGACATTTCCTGACAGTGACGAAGGCGGCCGACTCCAGGCCATCCGGATCGTCTACCGGGTGCGGATCACGGGCGGCGAGCTCCGCGACGAGGTCGACGGCACGACCGACACATGCGCCTGGTTCACGCTGGAAGATGCGCGTTCGCTGCGGCTCGGCGACCTCGCCAAGCACGCGCTGTCACTCGCGGCGGCCGACAACGCGGCTGGCGGCGCGCCCGCCAGCGCCCCGGCCCACGAGGACGCGCTCGGCCGCGCCGCCGACGGCGCCTGAGGTGCGCAGCACGACCGCGATCGAGATGGCCGCGCCGCCGGCACTGGTCTTCGCGCTCACCCAGGACGTGGAACGCTGGGAGCGGCTCCTCCCCCATTACGCTCGGTCGCGTGTCGTCGAACGGCGGGCCGATGGCTCGCGCGTCGTGGACTTCGTCGCCCGCCGAACGCTTGCGGGCCCCCTCGGCGGGTTGCTCGGACTCGGGCTCCCGGTGGCGTGGCGGGCGCGGACGTGGGCCGAACCGGCGACGCTACGACTTCGGTTCGCGCATGTCGCCGGGGCGACGAAGGGGATGGACGTCACCTGGCGCATCGAGCCGGCCGCCGGCGGCACGCGCGTCTCCATCGACCACGACTTCCGCCCCCGGATCGCGCCCTTCGCCTCATTCGTCGACCGCTTCTTCACCCGGCCCATCGCCGGCCAGACCCTCGCGACGTTCAGGGCCATCGCCGAGGCGCTCGCCACGGACGCCACCGGCGAGACCGATCAGTCCGATGTGCCCGATCCGACGAATCCACGCACATGAGCGATCGCCGCCGGATCTGGATCACCGGTCTCGGGATCATCACGCCGATCGGCACCGGACGCGAGGCGTTCCGGGCCGGGTTGCGAGCCGGCCGCTCACCGGTCAAGCGCATCGAACGGTTCGATCCGAGCAGCTTTCGCTCGCAGGTCGCCGCGGAGGTCGACGATTTCGACCCACTCGCCTGGATGCCGCCGAAGACTGCGCGGCAGCTCGATCGGTTCAGTCAGTTCGGCCTGGTGGCCGGGCGCCTCGCGCTCGATGACGCCGGGTTGACGCCGGGAGTCGATGGTGGCGCACACCCACAGCGGATCGGGATCTACCTCGGGTCGGCGCTCGGTGGGATCGCCTACGCCGAGGAACAGCACGAGCGCTACCTCGAGAAGGGCATCCGCCACGTCGCGCCCAACCTCGCCCTGGCCGTCTTCGGCGGCGCCGCCCCGGCCAACCTCGGAATCGCGCTGCACGTCCGCGGCCCGATCCTCTCGACTGCCAACTCCTGCGCGTCGGGGGCCGTGGCCCTCGGCGAGGCCCTCGGCGACCTGCGCGAGGGCCGGGTGGATGCCGCGATCGCCGGCGGCTGCGAGATCCCACTCAGCCCGCTGGCGTTCGGCGCATTCGACATCATCCGGGCGCTGTCGGCCGGCCGCAACGACGACCCGGGGGGCGCCGAGCGCCCGTTCGACATCGGCCGCGACGGGTTCGTGATGGGCGAGGGTGCGGCGCTCCTCGTGCTCGAGGCGGCGGAGATCGCGGAAGCGCGCGGGGCGGTCCCGTACGCGGAGCTGATGGGCTACGGGGCCACATCCGACGCGCATCACATGGTCCAGCCGCGGGCCGACGGGACCGAGGCCGCGCGCGCCGCGACGATCGCGCTCGATGACGCCGGCGTCGACCCGGCCGAGATCGACTACGTCAACGCCCATGCCTCGTCGACGCCGATCGGGGACGTCGCGGAGGCCCGCGCGATCGCCCTGACCCTGGGTGAGCGGGCGGCGACGGTCCCGGTCAGCGGCACGAAGGCGCTGTACGGCCATCCGCTGGGTGCCTCGGGCGCCATCGAGGCCGCGATCTGCGCGCTGGCCATTCGCGACGGCTGGGCGCCCGCCTCGGTCAACCTGTTCGAGCCCGATCCAGATATCTCGACGCTGCTCCCGGGACTGCTCCGGGCAGGTCGGGACGGGACCTACCGGCGCGTGCTTTCAACGTCGTTCGGGTTCGGTGGGTTGAACGCAGCGCTGGTCTTCGGGGCCGTCGACGGCTGACGAGCCGCCGAGCCGGTCAGCGTGTGGGCTGGCTGTCGGCGAAGGCCGCCGTGGTGACGACTGGTCCCAGTCCGGCCGCCGAGCCGATCTCGCCGACCGGCCGGAGCACGGACGGCCTGTCCAGGCCACGTCGTCGGATCCATGCCAGCGATCCGATCCCGACCGCCACCGCGAGCACGCCGCCGATCGCCAGCGAGACCGCCACTCCGAACGCCGAGGCGAGGCCGCCCATCACCGGTCCCCCGATCGGGGTCGAACCGGCGAAGATCGTCGTATAGACGCTCATGACCCGACCCCGGAGGGCGTCGGGGACCGCGAGCTGGATCGTGGTGTTGGCGGTCGCCGCCATGAGGATCCCGCCGAACCCGACGCCGACCATGAGCAGCAGCGAAAGCGGGAAGACGCCGGACGCGCCGAGGCCGATCTCGGCGAGGCCCAGGATCATCGCGCCGTACGCGATGCGACGCGGTCGCGCGCGTCCGCCGAAGGCAAGCCACAGCGCGGCCACGAGCGACCCGACGCCCGACGCCGCCATCAGGAAGCCATAGCCCGATGCGTCGCTGTCGAGCACATCCGATGCGTAGGCCGGGATGATGACGCTGAAGTTCATCCCGACCGTCGCCACCAGGCCGAGGACGAGCATCGCCACGAGCACGACCGGCGTGACCCGGACGTAGTGCAGGCCTTCGCGGAGCTGGGTCATCACGCCCGTGACCGAGTCCGGACGCGCGATCCGGGTCGTCGGCCGGAGTTCACTCTCGCGCATCGCGGCAAGCCCGAAGATGACCGCGAGGAAGCTGACGGCGTCGATCGCGAAGGCCATCGGGACGCCGAACGCGCCGATGGTCAGGCCGGCCACGGCCGGGCCGATGATGCGGGCGCCGTTGAACATCGCCGAATTCAGCGCCACAGCGTTGCCGATCTCCTCGCGGCCGACCATCTCGACGGCGAACGCCTGGCGGACGGGCATGTCGATCGAGTTCACGGTCCCGATCACGAGGGCAAGGAGGATCAGGAGCGGGATCGAAGCGAGACCGGTCACGGCGAGGACCGCGAGGATGACCGACAGGCTCATCTTGACGGCCTGGGTGACCAGCAGCGTCTGACGCTTGGGCAGCGAGTCGGCGAAGACCCCGGCGAACAGCCCGAAGATCATCACCGGGACGAACTGGGCCGCGGCCACGACGCCGAGCCAGAGCGGATCGTGGGTCAGGACCAGGACGAGCCACGACTGGGCCACCTGCTGCATCCAGGTGCCGACCAGCGAGATCGCCTGGCCGACGAAGAACAGTCGGTAGTTGCGGTGGCGGAAGGCCTTGACCCCCGAGGAACCGGTCAAGCGGGTCATCGAGGTCATGCCGCCACCCGGTCCTTGGCGGCGACGGCGTCTACGAACTCGCGGTGGCGACCGCGGGAGGCCGAGACGATCGCCCCGAGCACGCTTGCGACGACGCCCACGGCGAACGCCAGATGGAGCGCCGAGATGAACGGCGCCATGTCGAGCCCGGACGTGCCGACCTTCGTGCCCGAGAAGATCGCGAGGAGGACCGACGGGTCGACCGCGCTGGCGACCAGCCCGATCGAGATCGCGATGCTGATGATGAAGCCGGTCTGGGTCAGCATCATCCGGGTACCGGAGCCCATCCCGCGCTTCTCCGGCGGGACGGCGCCCATCACCGCGCTCGTGTTGGGCGAGATGAACAGGCCCGAGCCGGCGCCGATGATCAGCTGCCAGAGGGCAAGCTGCCAGTACGGCGTATCGACCGCGATCGTGGTCAGCCCGAGCAGGCCGATCGCCGTGACGACCATCCCGGCGGTCGCGAGCAGTCGTGACCCGATCCGGTCGGCCAGGGCGCCGCTGATCGGCGAGAGGACGAGCAGGCCGACCGCCAGGGGAGCGAGCGCCAGTCCGGCCGTGACCGGGTCGTAGCCGCGCGCGCCCTGGAGGTAGAAGACCAGGAGGAAGAGCACGCCGTTGCGGGCGATCCCGTTGAGCAGCCCGGTCAGATTGCCGAGCGCGAAGAGTCGGTTGCGGAAGAGGCTCAGATCGAGCAGCGGCGCGTCGTGGTGCGCCTCGACCCACAGGAAGGCCGGCATGGCGACGACGAACGCCGCGAACCCGGCCAGGACCCAGGTCGTCGTCCAGCCATAGATGCCACCGAACGTCAGCGCGGTGACCAGCCCGCTCAAGCCGACGAGGTAGAGGGCGCTGCCGGCGAGATCGAGGCGCATCCGGCCTTCGGTTCGGCGACCCTGCTCGACCAGGAGCGTCGCCGCGACGATCGTCCCGACCAGGCCGATCGGCACGTTGAAC
The DNA here is from genome assembly GCA_038319665.1 of Candidatus Limnocylindrales bacterium. Lineage (GTDB taxonomy): Bacteria > Chloroflexota > Limnocylindria > Limnocylindrales > CSP1-4 > SPCO01. The sequence continues at coordinate 42,889 of JBBQDL010000004.1, read as the reverse complement.
CAGAAGACGGTCTGCCAGCCGAAGCCGGTCAGCCAGCCACCGAGGATCGGTCCAAGGATGAGCCCGGCCCCGACGACCATGGCGTTGATGCCGAGCGCGCGCCCGAGTTCGCGGCGTGGGAAGGCGTCGGTCACGAGCGCGGCCGAGTTGGCCATCAGGAAGGCGCCGCCGACGCCCTGGACCAGCCGCGCGACGATCAGCAGGAAGGCCGACGGCGCGAGCGCGCAGGCCACGGACGCGAGGGTGAACAGCGCGAAGCCGCCCGTGTAGGTCCGCGCGCGACCGACCTGATCGGCGATCCGGCCGGCGTTGAAGACCAGGACCGTGGCGGAGAGGGTGTAGCCCACGACGATCCAGAGGAGCGTGAAGAGGTCGGTATGGAGGTCGCGAAGGATCTCGGGCAGGGCGATGACCAGCGTCCCGGATGTCAGTGCCGCGAGGAGCGCGCCGACACTGGTGACCCCGAGGACGACCCAGCGATAGTTGTCGCTGGTCTCTCCGGCGACGGCGTGTGACCTTCGGGCACCCGTGCTCACGCGCTCGGTCCTTCCGGCGCAGCGTTCGGGTGCGTACCCGCCGCCCCGGGCGCGTCGAGATCGGTGAGATGTCCCCGGATCTTGGCAAGCCGGGTCTCGGCCTCATCGATCATCGAGGCCAGGCGCGCCGCCTTGGCTTCGAGCAGTCCGATCTGGCGCTCGACCCGAGCCTGGGCATCGGTCAGGTAGACCCGGCGCTCGGCGGGATCGTTGGTCTGACGCAACCGCTCGCGGTTGCGTTCGCGGGCCGCTTCGTCCTCGAGCAGCTGACCGATCTGGGCCAGCGAGAACCCGGCGTCGTCGCGCAAGTTGCGGATGAACTGAAGTCGGTCGAGATCGGAGGCGTCGTAGAGGCGGTAGTCACCGTCCGACCTGGCAGCAGGCTCGAGGAGACCCATCTCCTCGTAATAGCGGATCGTGCGGGTCGTCAGGCCGGTCTCGGCGGCGACTTCATTGATACGCTGCAATCGTGCGCTGGTGGGCAGGCTCATCTCCCCCCGATGCTACCACAACCTTAACGTTCACGTAAAGGTGATGGCGTCCCAGGAGCGCGCGACGCGGCCCGTGTCTCCCAGTCCCCACTCGAGGCCCGAAGCGCGCCATTCGACCGCATCCTACCCAGATCAAGCCCATACGGTGCCTGTCAGGCCCCTCTTGTCCCTCGACGGACGCGATCCCGAGGATTCGGCCCTCGGGTGGTGACTGACAACCCCCGGTCGGCATCGGGCTTCAGGGCCAAGGCGGGCGACCCGCCGTCGCCTTGATCCCTCAGTCGAGCGTGAAGTCGTCGGGGTCCTGGTAACGACCTGTCCGCTGGAACTCGATCTGCATGAGGACGTCGTTGAGGAGCGAGGACGCCCCGAATCGGAACCAGTCGGGCGACATCCAGCGCGGCCCCAGCGTTTCGTACAGCACGACCAGGTACTGGATCGCCTCCTTGGCCGTCCGGATCCCGCCGGCGGGCTTCATCCCGACCTGGCGCCCTGTGGAACGCTCGAAGTCGCGGATCGCCTCGAGCATCACGAGCGTGACCGGGAGCGTGGCGGCCGGAGCGACCTTGCCGGTAGAGGTCTTGATGAAGTCCGCCCCGGCAGCCATCGCCAGGACGCTTGCCCGCCTCACGTTGTCGTAGGTCTCGAGCTCGCCCGTCTCGAGGATGACCTTGAGATGCGCATCGCCGGCCGCCTCCTTGACCTCGACGATCTCCTCGAAGACGGTCAGGTAGTCGCCCGACAGGAACGCGCCGCGGTCGATCACCATGTCGACCTCGTCGGCGCCGGCCGCGACCGCCGCGCCGACCTCGGCGACCTTGATGTCACGGAAGGTCTGGCCCGATGGGAACCCGGTCGCGACACTGGCGACCTTGACCGTCGAGCCTCGGAGCGCCTCCTTGGCCTCGGCGACCAAGGCCGGATAGACGCACACCGCGGCGACGGACGGGATGGTCGGGTCGCCCGGCTGCGGGCGCATGGCCTTGACGCACATCGCGCGGACCTTGCCGGGCGTGTCCTTCCCCTCGAGTGTGGTCAGGTCCATCATCGAGATCGCGAGCTCGAGTGCCCACATCTTCGAGGCCTTCTTGATCGAGCGCTTCTTGAGCGCATCGACCCGCTCTTCGACCCCGACTTGGTCGACCGCGGTGACCCGACCCAGCAGGCTGCCGAGCGGTCCCGGTCGCCCGTCCCAGGCCCGGATCAGCTCGTGGGCGTGCTCACGAGCGGGCGAATCGGGGCGCCGGGCGGCCGTCATGGGACGGTGAGGATACACCTCGTTCCGCGAGGCGCCGCCGGCCCGAAACGGCCGGCAGCCCCGAAGCGGCCGCCGATTTCTGACAGATGCACGTCAGGCGGGCGTTCGTCAGCCGCCAGGTGTCAGATGCGCGCCTGACGAGACATTTGACACGATCCAGCCGAGATGTCGATCACGGTCACGCTCAGTTCTCGCGGCTGCGGGCACTCGGGACTGACGAACGCTCGCCCGAGGAGCATTTGGCGGAATCCGAACGGGCGGGCGCGGCGACTCGGTCGTACGGCAAGGTCCGTTACCGCCCGCCGCGCACCTTGGGTAGTGGCGGCAATCCGCGCTTTCCCTCGACGAGGAAATGGCGGAACCAGTCCTCCACGATCCGCAGGTTCTCGACCCGGCGGAACGGCGTCCCGGAGCGGGTCAGCTCGTGGGTCTCGTCGGGGACGCGGAGGAGTCGCACCGGCCGTCGGAGCGAGCGGAGGACCGTGAACAGCGCCTCGGCCTGGGCGATCGTCGTGCGGATGTCGCGTTCGGAGTGCTGGATGAGGAGCGGCGTCCGGATCCGGTCGGCGTAGGCGATCGGTGAGATCTCGCGGAAGTAGGCCGGGTCCTCCCACGGTGTCGTCTCGAATTCGAGCGTCGCCCAGTCGCCGCCGGAGATGTCGCCGGTCGTGAACAGGACGCCCATGTCGCTGACCGAGCGGCAGGTCATCGCCGCCCGGAAGCGCTCGTCGTGACCGACGATCCAGTTCGTGAGGTACCCGCCGTACGAGCCGCCCGTGACACCGAGGCGATCCGGGTCGGCCAGGCCGTCGGCGACGAGACCGTCTACCCCGGCCAGTACGTCGCGCATCGGTCCGGGCCCCCAGTCGCGGTGGTTCGCGTCGTTGAACGCCTCGCCATAGCCCTCCGAACCGCGCGGGTTGGCGCAGAACACGCCGATCCCGGCCGCCGCGAGGACCTGGAACTCCCAGATCGGGGCCCAGCCATAGAGCGTGTGCGGCCCGCCGTGGATCTCGACCACGAGCGGTCGCGCGCCGGCGCCCGCCGGCAGGAACCAGCCCTGAATGTCGCGGCCATCCACCGTGTCTTGGCACTCGACCGGTTCGCGCAGGGCGAGCTCGCCGAGGACGTCCGCGTTGAACGTGGTCAGACGTCGCGGCTTCGACTTCGACGCTCCACCGATGTCGAGCAGCCAGAGGTCGGGCGCCTCGGTCGGGCTCGAGCGCAGATAGACGAAGCGGTTGCGGCCACGGCCCCCGGCACCTCCCCGGCCCGCGGCACCCGGGACCGCGTGCCAGCTCGAGATGTAGTGCTGGCCCTCGGTCAGGCGCTCGAGTCGGCCGTCGGTTACGCCGATACGCCAGAGCTCGTAGGCGCCGTCGATCGGGGCGCTGAAATGCAGCCAGCGACCGTCACGCGACGGCACGAGCGCGGCGCGCTCGCCATTCGTGACGTCGCTGGTCATCCAGGCCCCGGGCATCAGGTCGTGCCGGGCCGAGAGGTTACGCCCGCCGTTCGGTGACGCGTCGCTGCCGTCCGCGGCGAAGAGCCAGATGTCGTTGCGACTACCGGCGCCACCTTGCATCCGATGCCCCAGCGCCGCGATGGACTCGCCGTCGGACATCCAGGTCGGCACAACGAACATCGACCGCGGGCCCCGCGTGATCGCGCGGACGGCTCGCGTGGCGACATCGACGACATGGATGTCCCGCCGCTCCGGCGTCAGGTCAGCATCGCGCCTACGGTTCGAAGTGAACGCGATCCGCCGCCCGTCCGGCGACCAAGCCGGGGCCTCATCCGCGGCCGGCCCGTCCGTCAGCCGGCTCGCCTCGCCGGTCGCCGCGTCCACGAGCCACAGATGTCCGATCCGGTCGTAAGTGAAGCCCGCGCCATTGAGCATGTACTCGAGCCGGTCGATGAACCGATAGTCCGATGGTGGTGGCGTGCCCGACGGCGTCCCCCACCCGGCCCTGCGGTCGATGCCGCGCACGCGGTCGTCCTCGGCGCGCGTGGCGGCGTGCGAGCTGCTGACGACGACAAGCCGACTCCCGTCGGGCGACCATTCGCACGACGGCGAGGCGGCCGTCGGGCGAGAGGCGCGGTTCGGTGGCGATCCGAAGGCGGTACAGGTCGTCGGGGCGAGGCAGGCGCGGCACGGCGATCCTCCAGCGGTCGGGACGCCCGAAGTCTAGCGGGCTACCATCGAGCGACGATGGCCGACCAGCTCTCGCTGCGCCTCGAGGCCGACCAGCTGCCCGATCTCCCAGACCTGCGGCCGATGCTGCCGCGTCCTCTCCCCGCCCCGTTCGATTCGGACGAGTACCTGTTCGAGCCGTGGTGGGGTGGCGAGCGGGCACTGGTCGGGATCGGTCCCGCGGCCGAGGCCGGCGACGGCGAGGTGCGGATCCGCGATGTGGCGGGCCGGGAAGTCACGGCGGCCCTGCCGGAGCTGGCCGGGCTCGCGGTCCGGGTCGCGGCACGCTCGGCGATCCTCGACGGCGAGCTGGTGGTCGTGGATGCGGCCGGACGGGCGGACGCCGCCGAGTTGACGCGTCGGCTGACGGGCGAGCCCGGTCGGGCGGTGGCCTTCCTGGCCTTCGACCTCTTGCATTTCGATGGTCGCTCGCTGCTCTCGCGGCCGCTCATCCGCCGTCGCGAAGCGCTTCGGCGCGTTCTCCGTCCGGGCGACGAGGTGGTCGCTGTTCCCGCCATCGCAACCGAAGGGATCGCGCTGTTCGAGGCGGCCGTGGCCCAGGGGATCGCCGGGATCCTGGCGCGTCAGCGCTCGAGCCCGTACCTGCCCGGGGTGCGCAGCCGGCTTTGGCGGTTCGTGGCGGCCGTACCTGCCGCGGATGCGGGCGCCGCTGGGGCGGCCGACCTGGAGACCGAGGTGCCACCCGCGACGGCCGCCGCCCCGATCCTCGCGCTGATCAGCCGGCTTCCGTTCGAGGATGAGGCTTGATCGCGCCCGCCGCTCGAGGTCCGGGGGAGTGACGAATATCCTCTGTACGACTATCAGGCATCCTGGCTCAGGCCAGGTCAGGCCCGGCGCGCCGCCGTGGCGAAGGCGCGCAACCCCGGCCGCTGCCCGTAGAGCAGCACGCCGGCCGCGTACATCCGCGTCGCCACGATCGCCACGACCGCGATGGCCGCCACCAGCAGGGCGACCGAGAGGACCAGCTCCCAGGGCGCGACCGCGGAGACCATCAGCCGCGCCAGCATCACGAACGGGCTGAACGGCGGCATGAAGGACGCGATGGTCACGAGGGGGCCGCCTCCACCGCTGAGCGCCATGATCGCGATGACGTAGCCGACCATCGCGACCAGGCTCAACGGCAGGGACAGCGTCTGGAGGTCGTCAGGCCGGCTCACGAACGAGCCGATCGAGGCGTAGATGAGCGCGAACAGGGCGAAACCGAGCAGGAAGAAGACCCCGTAGCCGGCCAGCAGGCCCGGCGAGAGGCCTCCAAGTGGGGCGCCCGCCACCCAGTCGGGCCCGAGGACGGCAGCGGCGATCCGATCCTGGAGAGCCAGCAGGGCCAGGGCTGGGACGGCGATCGCCACGTACTGGGTGAGCCCGGCCAGCCCGATCCCGACCACCTTGCCGGTGAGCATCTGGCGGGGCGAGGCGGCGCTGATCATCAGCTCCATGACCCGGCTGCTCTTCTCGGACGCCACCCCGGTGGCGACCCACATGCCGTAGATCACGATCGAGGTGAGGAGCAGGATCACGAACATGAGCCCGAGCAGGTAGCGGCTCGCCGCCTGGCGTGCGTCGAGCGGCGTACCGGCGTCGGTGGCGGTGTTGATCGATTCGACGTGGTAGTCGGGCGCCTGGAATTCCTCGCGCACCGCGCCGGGCGGCAGGCGGGCGCTCCAGTCGAGGACCCCGATCCCGAACGCGGCGACGCTCAGGATCTGGCTTCGGGCGCTGTTCGGGCCTTCGGTGGTCCGCAGCGCGATGTCGATCTTGCCGCCAGCCAGCCGCTGCACGACCATCACGCCGCCCAACCGCCCGGTCGACAGCAGATCCCCGGCACTCGCAGCGTCGGTCCCGACCTCGACGCTGAACGGCTTCTTCCACGTGGTCGGGTCGGCTCCCGGCGGTCGGCTGTTGAGCAGCGTGTCGGCGACCGAGACCGCCCGCACCGCCAGGTCCGGGTCGGGCGAGACCACCACGATCCGCGTGACGGTCTGGCGGTCGAGATAGCGGAGCGCGATCGGCGCCAAGGCGACGCACATCGCGAGGATGGCCAGGATGATGGTCGAGGCGATATACAGGCCGCTCCGCGTCCGGTCGCGGTACTCCCGCCGCGCGACGATCCCGGCATTGGGGAGCAGCGGGTCGCGCCGCGACATCAGGCGACGCCGCCAGCCGGAAGGGACGGGGCCAGGCCATCGGGGACGGGCTCGGTCTCATCATCGGCCGGGCGCCCGACATGCTCGATGAACAGGGCCTCCAGGCTCGGTTCGACCACCTCGAACCGAGCGATCGCGGCCCCTCGCGCGATCACCGCGGACAGGATCGCGGCGGGATCGGCCGCGGGCAGCAGGTCGAGCTCGGCGCCTCCCGCGTTCAGCCGGGCGGCCGCCATGCCAGGTAGCTCGGTCAGCCAGGCGGGCGCCGTGTCGCCCTCGAGTTCGATGCGCAGGGTCCGCCGTCGCCTGGCGCGCTTGAGGTCGCGGACCTTCCCGCCGGCCACCAGCCGGCCGTGGTCGATGATCGCCACCGATTCGCACATCGCCTCCGCCGCTTCCATCTGGTGGGTCGAGAGGATGAGCGTCCGGCCCCGATCGCGCAGCTCCATGACCGCATCGCGGAGCAACACGAGGTTGAGCGGGTCGAGACCGGTGAACGGCTCGTCCATGAGCAGGATCTCCGGGTCATGGAGGACGGCGGCGATGAACTGGACCTTCTGCTGATTGCCCTTGGAGAGTTCCTCGGCCCGTCGGTCGGCGTAGTCGGGGATCCGCAGGCGGGTCAGCCAGGCGAACGCCTCGCGCCGCGCCCGATCGGGTGGCATCCCGTACAGCGATCCGAAATAGGCGAGTTGGTCCAGGACGCTCATCCGCGGATAGAGGCCGCGTTCCTCGGGCAGGTAGCCCCACGTCCGGCGCGGCAGGGCGCCCGTCGGCCGGCCGTCCCAGCGGATCTCGCCCACGTCCGCCCGGATGATCCCGAGACAGATCCGCATCGTGGTCGTCTTGCCCGCACCGTTGGCGCCCAGGAAGCCGAAGACCTCGCCGCCGCCGACCTCGAAGGTCAGGCCGTCGAGCGCCGTCGTGGCGCCGAATCGCTTGGTGACGTGATCGATCTCGAGGCTCACGCCGCCGAGGATAGCCCCGTTTCAGCCGACCCAGGTCCGGCCGGTGACCGTTCGCACCGTTTCCGCGAGCAGGGCGGGCGCGAGGGCGATGAGCGCGACGACCACCCAGTCCGCCGCGGCGAGCGGGCTCGCCCGGAACGCGTCGGCGAGGATCGGGATCTGCGGGATCGCGGCCTGGATCGCGATGACCAGGAGGCCGGCGGCCAGCAGGAACCAGTTCGGGGCGAGCCGATGGATCGGCTCGCGCAGGCTGCGGTTCGCATTCGCACGGACTGCCTGCGAGCAGACAAGGATCGTGTAGGCCAGCCAGCGGGCGTGCTCGGGCGGGCCCGCGTCGGTGACCATCACGACCAGGGCGGCGACCGCGCTGAAGCCACCCGCGCCGGCGATCCGGACCAGCAGCTCGTCGGTCAGGAGCGGGACGCCTCGCGGACGCGGCGGTCGCCGCATCGCGTCGGGCTCGGCCTTCTCGAGCTCGAACGCGACCGACGTGGACAGGTCGATGAACAGCTCGAGCCACAGGATCTGGAGGGGCAGGAGCGGCTGCCCGAACCCGTAGAGGGTCGCGATCAGGATGAATCCGAGCAGCGCGACGTGGGTCGAGATGAGGAAGACGAGGCCCTTCTGGACGTTGTCCACGATCCGGCGGCCCTCGGCGACGCCGTACATCAGGGTCGCGAACGAATCGTCGCCCAGGACGAGGTCGGAAGCCTGCTTGGCGACCGCCGTCCCCGAGCCCATCGCGACGGCGACGTCGGCGCCGTGGAGCGCGGGCGCGTCGTTGACGCCGTCGCCCGTGACGGCGACCGTGCGGCCTGCGTCCCGGGCGATCCGGACCAGGCGCTCCTTCTGATCGGGCGTCGAGCGGGCGACGACCTGCAGCCTGGGCAGCTCTGCGGCGATCCGCGCGTCGTCCCATGACGCGAGTTCCTCGCCCACGACGACATGCTCGCGGCCGAGGCCGGCGGCTTCGGCGATGGCGGCGGCCGTCAACGGATGGTCGCCGGTGACGATGACGACCGAGATCCCGGCTGTACGAGCCGTCTCGAGGGCCTCCCGGATGCCGTCGCGGAGCGGATCGGCGAAACCGATCAGCGCTCGCATCGTCCAGCGCTCGCCGTCGCGCCGTCGGGCGAGCGCGACCAGTCGCTCGCCGGTGGCGGCGTTCGTCTCGACCAGGGCGTGCCAGGCCGCACGCTCATCGGCCGCCGGCTCGGCGAGCGACACGATGACCTCCGAGGCGCCGATCGCGAGGTCTACGGTGCCGGTCGCATCGCGACTTCGGGTTCGTGACAGCGACCGCCCATCGAGGACCGGTTCGGAGTCGAGGAGGTCCCGGGGATCCAGCGCGGTCTCACCGCCAGCCGCCTCGATCGCACGAGTCAGCGCCCAGGTGAACGACCCGGGCGCCATCCCCTCGGCACGGACCCAGGCGTCGTCCTCGGCCCGGAGGGCCTCGTCGAGGAGCACCAGCCGGTCGGCGACCTCGGCCGCGCCGGGGAGGGTCAGGACCGAGGCGACGTCGAGCCGGTTGCGCGTCAACGTCCCAGTCTTGTCGGTGATGATGAGATCGACCGAACCGAGCGTCTCCTCCGCGTTCAGGCGGCGGACCAGGACGCCCCGCCGCAACAGCCGGTAGGCGCCCAGGCCGAGGATGACGGCGAGGAGCACCGGCGGCTCCTCGGGGATGGCCGCGATCGCGGCCGAGATCCCGGCCAGCAGGTTCGCGCCCGCCACCTGCCCACGGAGGAACCCGAGGCCCGTCACGATCACGATGAGCCCGATCGCGACGACGAGCAGGATCCGCACGAGCCGGTCGAGTTCGGCCTGGAGCGGCGACCGCCGCCGCTCGACGGTGCCGAGCCGGCCGGCGATGCGACCGACCTCGGAGGCGGCGCCGACCGCCACGACGACCCCCTCGCCGCGCCCACCGACGACGCACGTGCCGCCGTATGCCATGGCGTGGCGGTCGGCCAGCGGCGCCGCGGCCGGATCGGCGTCGGGCGATGCCGGCTCGGGGACCGATTCCCCGGTCAGGATGCTTCGATCGAGGACGAGGCGATCCGCCCGGAGGACCCGAACGTCGGCCGGCACGATGTCGCCCGAGCGCAGCAGGACGATGTCGCCCGGCACCAGCCCGGCGGCGGCCGTCTCGATCGCCTCGCCGTCGCGACGGACACGGGCGGTCGGCGCGGACGCCTCACGGAGGGCCTCGAGCGCGCGCTCGCCGCGGTATTCGGTGACGACGTCCGCGCCGATGATCGGGATGAGCGCGAGCAGGATCAACAGGCCGTCGCGGACCTCGCCGAGGATGATCGCGAGCACGCCGGCGACGATGAGCAGGATGATGAAGGGCTCGGTCGCAGCCTCGATCACGAGCCCACCGAGCGAGGTCCGCGGCGCGGGTTCGAGCTCGTTGGCGCCGTATCGGGCGGCCCGCAGCGCTACTTCGTCGGCCGAGAGGCCCGTCTCCCGCTCGACGCCGAGCGATCGGGCGACGTCGGCGGCCGGAAGGGCGTGCGCATCGGCGGCGTGGTCGTTCGCCATCGCGCCCATCATCGGGCAACAGCGTACGATCGGTCGCGATGATCGAAACGACACCGGTCTCCATCCACGCCGATCGGGGCGCCGGCCGCCTCGAGATCGCCTGGGGCGACAAGCACCAGACCGCTTTCGACACCTCGACCTTGCGCTGGCTCTGCCCGTGCGCGTTCTGTCGCGGCGAGGCGGGGATGCCGGGCTGGCTCGACAGCGGTCCGACCCTGACCGACGAACAGATCCGGCTCGTCGATGTGGCGATGGTCGGCGGCTATGCGATCGCCCCGACCTGGGGCGACGGCCATCACACCGGCTATTACACGTTCACGATGTTGCGCGACCGCTGTCCGTGCGAGACCTGCACGGCGCGGCGCCACGGCGGGACGCCCGTCCCGACCGCCACCGACCGACACGAGGAGCACGCATGATCGTCGTCACGACACCCTTCCTGGCCGGCCACCGCATCGTCGAGAGCAAGGGGATGGTCTTCGGGCTGGTCGTCCGCAGCCGCGGGCTCGGCGGCAACATCATGGCCGGCCTCCGATCGCTCGGCGGCGGCGAGATCCACGAGTACACGAGCCTGCTCGAGGACACCCGCCGCCAGGCGCTCGACCGCCTGGTCTCGAACGCCACGTTGCAGGGCGCCAACGCGGTCCTTTCGATGCGTTTCGACAGCTCCGAACTGTCGGGGACGATGAGTGAGATCGTCGCATACGGGACGGCGGTCATCGTGGCTCCCGACGGATCGGGCGGCGGCGTCTCGACCCCGGTCGAGTGAGCGGCCGGTTCGGCGGCGCGCGGCTGCTCGCTCTCGCGGTCGGCGTGGCGATGCTGCTCGTCGGTCTGGCCTTCCTGGCGGTCGGCGGGCCGGTCCGGTCGGTCGCAGCCTGGTGGCTCATCGTCGCCGGCGGCGTGGTGACGGTGGCGGTCGTCCTCGAGCGCGTCCGCTACCGGTCGGACGCCACCGATCGCCGGGGGGAACCGGCCGGGCCCGCCGGCGGCGAGCCGTCCGGCACCCGCCTGGAGCCCCGCTTCAAGCGCACCGAGGAGGTCTTCGCGGACCCGACGACCGGTCGGCGGATGCGCGTCTGGACCGATCCGACCACGGGCGAACGGCGGTACCTCGCCGAGGACTGACGATGGCAGCGTGCTATCCTCGCCGGCCGGGTCGTCGATCGTCCACGACCCCGACGTAGAGGCGCCGAAGACCCCGCGATGGCCGCGATCGACCCCGGAGCACCCGCCCGTCCCATGGTGGCGACGCGACCGCGTCGCGCGGCCCGGCCCAAGCCGACCTTCCCGTATCTCAACCGCGAGCTGTCATGGCTCGAATTCAACGCGCGGGTCCTCCACGAAGCGCGCGACGAACGCAATCCGCTGTTCGAGCGGGTCAAGTTCCTGGCCATCTTCGCGGGCAATCTCGACGAGTTCTTCCAGGTCCGGGTGGCGGGCCTGCGGCAGCAGGTGGAGGCGGGCAAGGTCGCCCGTTCGCCCGACGGTCGGACCGCCGACGAGCAGCTCGCGGCGACCCGCGCACGAGTGCTCGAGCTCGTGGCGGAGCATTCCGCGATCCACGTCTCCGTGCGCCGAGCGCTCGCCGCGGAGGGCGTCGAGCTGGTCGACTACGCGGCCATCCCCGAGCACCACGAGTCGCTCCGGCGGCGCTTCCTCGACGAGATCTTCCCGGTCCTGACGCCGCTCGCGGTCGACCCGGGTCATCCCTTCCCATACATCTCGACGCTGAGCCTTTCGATCGCGGTCGGGCTGCGCGACCCGGAGACCGGGGAACGTGGCTTCGCCCGGGTCAAGGTGCCGCAGATCCTGCCGCGCCTGGTCGAGGTCGAGCCGTCGCGATTCGTCCTGCTCGATCAGATCATCGAGGCCAACCTCGACACGCTGTTCTCGGGGATGGAAGTCGAGGAGCACCACCTCTTCCGAGTCACCCGCAACGCCGACTTCGAGATCGAGGAGGACGAGGCGGACGACCTCCTCCTGGCCATCGAGGAGGAGCTTCGGCGACGGCGGTTCGGGGCGGCCGTCCGGCTCGAGGTCGAACGGTCGATGCCGCTCGCGACGCGGACGCTCCTGCTGCGCGGCCTCGGTCTCGGCGAGGCCGATTGCTACGAGATCAGCGGGATGCTGGACCTGACCGGGCTGGCTCCCCTGGCCGACCTGGACCGCCCGGATCTCAAGCCCGTCCCATGGTCGCCGGTCACGCCGCCGCGGCTCATCCCGCCCGACGAGGACGAGCCCGCCGACGTCTTCGCCGCCATCCGTGCCGGCGACATCCTGGTACACCACCCATACGAGTCGTTCGCCGCGTCGGTCGAACGGTTCATCACCCAGGCCGCCGACGACCCCGAGGTCCTGACGATCAAGCAGACCTTGTACCGGACCTCGGGCGACTCGCCCATCGTCCAGTCGCTGATCCGTGCCGCCGAACGCGGCAAGCAGGTCGTCGTCCTGGTCGAGATCAAGGCGCGCTTCGACGAGGAGGCCAACATCGTCTGGGCGCGCAAGCTCGAACGCGCGGGCGCCCACGTCGTCTACGGCCTCGTAGGCCTCAAGACGCACTCGAAGACGGCGTTGGTCGTCCGGCGTGAGGGGACGGGGCTGCGCCGCTACGTCCACATCGGGACCGGCAACTACAACACCAAGACGGCGCGCCTGTACGTCGACATCGGGCTCCTGACCTGCCGCCCGGAGATGGGCGCCGACGTCACCGACCTGTTCAACAACCTGACCGGGTTGTCGCGCCAGCGGACCTTCCGCCGATTGCTCGTCGCGCCGCACAGCTTGCGCTCGCGGTTCCTCGGCCTGGTCGATCGGGAGGTCGGGCACGCCGCGGCCGGGCGACCTGCACGGATCGTCCTGAAGCTGAACGCGATCGTGGACGTCGCGGTCACCGAGGCGCTCTACCAGGCGGCGAGCGCCGGCGTCGCCATCGATCTGATCATCCGCGGCGCCTGTTCGGTCCAGCCCGGCCTGCCCGGTGTATCAGAGCACATCCGGGTCCGCTCGATCATCGGCGAGTTCCTCGAGCACTCGCGCATCTGGAGCTTCGCCAACGGCGGTGAGCGCGAGTTCTACATCGGGTCGGCGGACCTGATGGACCGCAATCTCGATCGGCGGGTCGAGGCCGTCGCGCCGGTCGAGGACCACGACGCGCAGGATCGGCTGGCCACCATCCTGGAGGTCATGCTCGCCGACGATCGCCGGTCGTGGCAGCTCCAGCCGGATTCCTCGTGGGTTCGGACCGAGGCGCTCGAAGGCCGCGAGGGCACGATCGACACCTTCGAGGTGATGAAGGAGGACGCGCTCCGGCGCGGCGGCGTGATCGCAGCCCCGAGGCGCCCCGGATCGAACGCGGGTTCGCTGGACCCGCGGGCGTGAGCGCCGTCGAGCGCCCGGTCGAAGTCGAGCTCAAATATCGGGTCGTCGATCTCGCGGCGGCGGAGCGCTACCTCGTGGCCGAGGAGATCGGTTCATTCACGGGGACGGCGGCGGCGCGTTCATCGCAATTCGAGGACCGCTACGTGGACACCGCCGACGGCGCGATGGCCAAGGCGGGCTTCGCGGTCCGGCTGCGCCAGTCCGGTCGCGGGACGGTCGTTTCGGCCAAGTCACTGACGCGCACCGAGGGCCCGGGTGGATCGGTCCGGCGCGAGGAGGTCGAGGGACCCGCAGACCGCACTGCCGGGCCGCTCGAGTGGCCGGCCTCGGACGCTCGATCGCTCGTCCTCGAGCATGCGGGCGATGCGCCCCTCCTCGAGCTCGTCACGATCCGCCAGCTGCGCCGCAAGCGCATCGTCCGCGACGGCGACACGCGCGTCGAGCTCAGTCTCGACGAGGTCGATGTGGTCACGCGGTCGAGGGTGGTCGATCGCTTCGTCGAGCTCGAGGCCGAACTGGTCAAGGGCGCCGAGGAACGGCTGAGCAGCCTGGCCGATGTCTTCGGCGCCGACCCGGCGCTGGCGCCGGCGAGCGGGAGCAAGCTTGACGCCGCGATGGCCGCCGTTCGATCGGCTGCCCGTGGGCATCGGATGGCCGGGACGGCTGACGCCGAAACCGATGCGCGCGTCGCGGCAGAGGACGAGCTGGTGGCCGACGTCCGATGGACGGGCGGCACCGCCCCGCGTCGGCGAGTGCCGGTGATGGAGGCGGTGGAGCCGGCGGCGGAGATGGCGCCGGAGCGTGAGTCGCACGCCGAGGTCACCCCGAGCACCTCCGACGTGGTCAGCGAGGCGGTCGACGAGGCGACCCCGATCGACATCCACCTCGTGGTCGGCAAGACGCCCGGCGTGACACCCGACGATCACGTCGCCGAGGCCGGCCGCAAGGTGATGCGCTTCCACCTCGCGCGGATGCTCGCCCGTGAGCCCGGCACGCGTGCGGGACAGGATCCCGAGGAGCTCCACGCGATGCGCGTCGCCACCCGTCGGCAACGGGCCGCCTGGCGCGTCTTCGGGGCGTCCTTCCGGCCCGGACGGACCAAGCGCTACCGGACCGGATTGCGCGAGATCGCGTCGCGGCTGGGTGCCGTCCGCGACCTCGACGTCCTCATCGAGGCGGCGGAGGCGTATCGGGCCGAGCTACCGGCCGCGGAACAGCGCGCCTTCGCGCCGCTGCTCGCCGATTGGCGCGAGCGTCGTGACGATGCCCGGGTCCTCCTCGTCCGCGAGCTCGACTCCGACGGCTACCGGCGCTGGGTCGATGACTATCGCGACTTCGTCCGGACCGAGGGTGCCGCGGTCATGCCGGTCGGGCCCACGCAACCGCATCGCGTCCGCGACACCACGGCGTCGCGCGTCTGGAACGCCTACGAACAGGTCCGCGGCTACGAGCCCGTCTTGCGCTGGGCCGACGTGGAGACGCTCCATGAGCTCCGCATCGCCGGGAAATGGCTGCGCTACACGCTCGAATTCGTGCGTGAGGCCCTGGGCGACGATTCGGCCGATCTGATCGCCCGGGTCACGGCCCTCCAGGATCACCTCGGACTGATGAACGACGCCGACGTCGCGGCGTCGATGGCAAGGAACTTCCTGGTCGAGCACGCCGGTGAGCTGTCGCCGCGCGAGGGTGCGGCGATCGGGCGGTACCTCGTGAGCCGGGAGCGCGAGGTCGCCCGGCTTCGACGCTCGATCGGGGCGCCATGGCGCGGCATCGTGGGGGTCACGTTCCGGAGGAAGCTCGGGCGGGTCGCCGCCGGGCTCTAGGGTTCGGCCGCCGCGATCGGCCGGCTACGCCCGCCAGCCGTGGGCGAGGTCCGCGAGTCGGTCGCGCCACGCCGGACCGGCATGTTCCACGGCCAGGATGGCACCCTCGCGGACGCCCGCTTCGGAGACGCGGATCCGCGTCGCGGAATATCGCTGCAGGATCGCGTCCACGATGGCGGCCCCGGCGGGGAGGATGCGGGCGCGGACCGGGTTGATGAGGTGTCGCTCCGAGGCATTGGCCGCCGGCTCCCTGGCGAGGATGGTCTGGATCAAGGCGATGCGTTCGCGCGTCAGCGTCCGGTCCATCATCGCTGCAGGAAGCACCTTGAGCAGGTTGGACGCCGTGCCGCCGACCGCGACGATCTCCCCGGGCTGCGCTTCGAGCGCATCGGCCACCGCTTCGGTCGCGGCGGCGCGCATCGCGGCAACCTCGGCTCGGGTCGGCGGATCGTGCGTGACGAAACGATCGGTCAGGCGAGCCGAGCCGAGCCGCAGCCCTGCCGCCCGGGGTCGTCGGGTGGGATCGACGACGCAGAATTCCGAGCTCCCGCCGCCGATATCGATCACCAGGGTCTCGCGGGTGACCGGCATCCCCTCGGTCACCCCGATGATCGTCAGATAGGCCTCTTCCTCGTGTGACAGGACGTGCAGCGGGGCGTTCGTGGCGTGGACGACCTCGTGGACGATCGAGGCCCCATCGGCGGCCCGCCGGATCGGCTCGGTACCGAGCAGGGTCACGTTGACCGCACCCTGACTTCGGGCCGTCTCGACGTACTGGATGAGCGTCTCCGTGAGGGTCGCCCGGGCCGCCCGACCAAGGTAGCCGCTGCCGGCCACGGCCGTGCCGAGCCCCAGGAAGACCGACTGGTCGTCAAGCGACCCAAGCCGATGGCCGGCGACGAGCGCGACGAGCAGGTGGACCGAGTTCGAGCCGAGATCGACCGAGGCGCTGACGACCGGGCGATCGGGGGACGGCGCCGTCGTCGTGCCTGGGTCAGGAAGGGGCTTCGTCGGGGCCGCTGGTGTCGGGACGAAGTGACCTCCGTGCTGTCGGCCCGGGCGTGGTCGGGCTGGTGGCCGGTCGCCTCGTGGCGGGTTTGCGAGTCGTCGTCGCCTTTCGGGTGCTGGTGGCGGCCATCCGCGCCGTCGCCGTGGTGCGTGTCGACGTGGCCTTGCGGGTCGTGGCCGGTTTCGTGGCTGCCGGCTTCCCGGGCGTGGCGGATTTCGTGGCGCCAGCCGGTGCGGTCGCCGCTGTCCCCCTCGTGATCGCCTTCGCCGGCGCCTTCGGTCGCGATGCCGCGGGCTTCGCCGTGGCCTTGCGAGCTGTCGTGACGGCTCGGGTCGTGGCGGGCTTCGAGGGCGTCGCTGCCGGCCGGCGCGCCGGGGCCGGCTTGGCCACCGTGGTCCTGCCACGCGCGACCGGTGCCTTCACCGGGGAAACGGCGCCGGCGGCCTGGATCGCCGCCGCTCCGACGCGCTTCACGACGCCACCGACCGCGCCGCCGACCTCGACCGCGGCGGATCCCGCCTTCGACGTCGTGGTTGCCGCGATCTTCAAAACCAGTGCCGCGACCTCGCCCGCGGCGTCACTCGCCTGCCGCTGTCGCTTGGCGACCTCCTTGCGGCCCTTCGACTCCTGCGCGGTCGTCAGCTGGATGAGGCGCCTGGTCTCGGTCGCTCGGGCGAGGGCCAGACGCTTCTCGAGCTTGCGCAGCTCCTTCGCGGCGTTCTCCCGCTTGCCCATTCGATCGCCTCCGTTCCGCCGTGCGGCAAGTGCACGGTTGCACGCCGGACGGCAAGTCTGCCACGTTATCCTCCGCCCATGCCCCTCGTCCTGATCGGTCTCGGTGGGTTCGCCGGTGCGATCCTGCGCTACCTCGTCGACGGGTTCGTCAGCGATCGGACCTCGCGTATCGGGCACGGGGGCCGGCCTGATCCGTTAACAAAGCGATAACCAGCGACGCATCGGGCGTTGACGCCGCGCCTCGATGGTCTTCTCGTCAAGAAGGGATCCCATATCCCGGACCCTGCCGCGCCCCGGCTGCGGCCATGAGGAGGATCATCGAGTGACGACCACTCCCAGGCGTCTCGGTACGCTCGTCCTGCTGGCGTCGATCGCGCTGGCCGCCTGCTCCGGCGGCGGCGCATCGACCGCCCCGAGCACCGCCGCGTCGACCACGACGCCGACGACCGCGACCAGTGCCGCGCCAGCCGGCTCGCCTTCGGCCCCTGCCGCCGCGCCCACACCGCCGACGGCCTCGGTCAAGCTCCAGGGCGCCGGCGCCACCTTCCCGGCGCCCCTCTACCAGGCCTGGTTCCAGACCTACAACGGCCTGTTCTCGAACATCCAGATCGACTACCAGGCGAACGGTTCCGGAGCCGGGATCACGGCCATCACCCAGGGGACCGTTGACTTCGGGGCCTCGGACGCACCGATGAAGGACACCGAGATCGCCGCGGTGCCCGCGGGCAAGACGCTCTTCCACTTCCCGACCGCGCTCGGCGCGGTCGTCGCGATCTACAACCTGCCGAACGTGCCCAAGCTCCAGCTCGACGCCGCCAACCTCGCGGGCATCTATCTCGGCAAGATCACCAAGTGGAACGACCCGACGATCGCCGCGAACAACGCCGGCGTGACCCTGCCGGACCTGGCCATCCTCGTCGTTCACCGCTCCGACGGCTCCGGGACGACCAACGCGTTCACGACGTACCTGGACAAGGTCGACACGACGTGGCATGCGGGGCCCGGTGCGGGCAAGTCGGTCAACTGGCCGACCGGCGTCGGGGCACAAGGCAACGACGGCGTCGCGACCGCAGTCAAGCAGACATCGGGCGCCATCGGCTATGTCGACCTGAGTGTCGCCATCTCGACCAAGCTGACCTCGGCCTATGTCAAGAACGCCGACGGCCAGTTCGTCCCGGGCTCGACCGACGGGGTGACCGCCGCCGCCGAAGCCGCGTTGAGCTCGTTCCCCGCCGACTTCCGCCAGGGGCCGATCATCAACGGCACCGGACCCACGACCTACCCGATCGCGTCGTACACCTACCTGCTGGTCTACACCGATCAGGCGGACGCCACGAAGGGACAGGCCCTCGTCGCGTTCATCTACTGGGCCCTGACCGACGGCCAGTCAGCCGAGACCGCGCTGGGGTACGCACCGCTCCCCGCCCAGGTCGCCCAGCAGGCGCTGACCCAGCTCCACAACGTCACGACGGCTGGCGCGCCGATCTGGCCCTGAACCACGCTCGGGAACCCGGTACTCTCCAGCGACCGAGTAGCAACAGGGGCGCATGACCCACATCACCCTCTCCGCCCGCTCGTGGCAGGGATCCGGTCGGCTCGCGGACATCACCTTCCGCGGGTCGTCCCGGATCGCCGCGAGTGCGCTCGTGGCGCTGCTGATCCTCATCGGCGTCCTGCTCTTCGCGACCTCCCGGTTGACCTGGGAGACCTTCGGACTGAGCTTCGTCACCGGTCAGACATGGGACCCAGTGGCGGGGGTCTTCGGTGCGCTCCCGTTCCTCGTCGGGACGATCCTCGCGGCCTCGATCGCGGTCATCTTCGCCGCCCCGATCGGGATCTTCACGGCGATCTACCTGTCCGAGCTGGCACCCCGGCGGCTCGCGACGCCGCTGACCTTCATGATCGAACTGCTGGCGGCGATCCCCAGCGTCGTCATCGGCCTATGGGGCGTCTTCATCCTCGCGCCGTTCCTCCGGCTGACGGTCGAGGCATGGATCGTCTCGGTCTTCGGCTGGATCCCGTTCCTCGGCGGACCGACCTATGGGATCGGCCTGTTCAGTGCCGGGGTCATCCTCACGATCATGATCCTGCCGACCATCGTGACGATCTCGCGCGAGGTCATCCAGGCGGTCCCGGGCTCGCAGCGTGAGGCGATGTTCGCCCTGGGGGCGACGCGCTGGGAGGTCATCCGGCGGGCGGTGATCCCATTCGCCCGGTCGGGCATCATCGGGGCGGTGATCCTGGGTCTCGGCCGGGCGCTCGGTGAGACGATGGCCGTGACGATGGTCATCGGCAACAAGGACGCGATCCCTGCCAGCCTGTTCGACCAGACGCAGACCATCGCCTCGAAGATCGCGACATCCTTCAGTGAGGCCTCGGTCGGCATCGAGACGTCGAGCCTCATCGCGCTCGGCCTCGTCCTGCTGGTCCTGACGATCATCATGAACGTGGTCGCTCGGCTGCTGGTCTGGCGGGTCGCCGAACCAGTCGGAGGCCGATGATGGCCGGCGCTACACAGGCCATCGGTGCCGGACGCCTGACCGGGACGCGGGCCGCCAGTCGCCGGACCCGTACCGACCAGCTCATGCGATCGGTCGCGGCGCTGGCCGCGATCGCCTGCGTCGTGCCGCTCGCCGCCGTCCTTGTCTTTGTCACCCTCAACGGCATCTCCGCGCTCAACGTCGACCTCCTGACCAAGGCGTCGCGGGCGCAGGGCATCGGCGGCGGCGCGTTCGCGGCCATCCTGGGCACGGTCCAGATGGTCGGGCTGGCCACGATCATCGCGGTTCCGTTCGGCGTCCTCGCCGGCGTCTACGTCAACGAGTTCGCATCGCGCCGATCGGGACGTGCCATCCGGTTCGCCGCCGACGTCCTCGTCGGCGTCCCGTCGATCCTCATCGGCGTCTTCGTGTTCACCTTCCTGGTCCTGCCGTTCAAGCAGTACAACGCCTTCGCGGGAAGCGTCGCCCTGGCGGTGATCATGCTCCCGGTGATCATGCGAACGACCGAAGAGATCCTCAAGCTCGTCCCGGTCTCGCTCCGTGAGGCGTCGCTGGCGCTGGGCATCCCGACGTGGCGGACGGTCCTGTCGGTCGTCCTGCGCACAGGTCTGCCGGGGATCCTGACCGGGATCATGCTCGCGGTCGCCCGTGCTGCCGGCGAGACCGCTCCCCTCCTCTTTACCGCGCTCGGGAGCCAGCTCGTCAATGTCGGTGGGTTCAACAAGCCGATGGACGCCCTCCCGTTGTTCATCTATGTCAACGCCCGTCAACCCTTCGAGCTCCAGAACCAGCAGGCCTGGGGGGCGGCGTTCCTCCTCCTGCTCTTCGTCCTCGTCGTCAACATCCTCGTCCGCACTCGCACCGCGGGTCGGCGAGCCCAATGAGGGAGCCTGATCCCATGACCACCGAGCTCCGGCCCGCCCCCTCGACGGATCGGCCGCCGGTGCCCGTGATGCCGCCTGCTCCCGCCCTTGCGCCGGCGCGCCCGGAGCCCGAGGACGCCACCACGGGTCGCATCGAGATCGAGGCGCTCAACGTCTACTACGGGGCGTTCCGGGCGGTCCGCGACATCTCGATGACCGTCAAGCCGCATGCCATCACGGCGATCATCGGCCCGTCGGGCTGTGGCAAGAGCACGTTCCTGCGCACGCTCAACCGGATGCACGAACTGATCCCCCAGACCCGTGTCGAGGGCTCGGTCCGGCTCGATGGCGAGGACGTCTACGACCCCTCGGTCGATCCGGTCGCCCTCCGTCGGGTGGTCGGGATGGTCTTCCAGCGACCGAACCCATTCCCGACCATGTCGATCTACGACAACGTCGTCGCCGGTCTGCGACTCACCGGCCGCCATCGCGCGGCTGAGCTCGACGAGGTCATGGAGCGGTCGCTCCGCCGGGCGGCCCTGTGGGACGAGGTCAAGGACAAGCTCAAGTCGAGTGGGGTCTCGCTCTCGGGCGGGCAACAGCAGCGCCTGTGCATCGCGCGCGCCCTCGCCGTGGACCCCGAGGTGATCCTGATGGACGAGCCCGCATCTGCGCTCGATCCCATCGCGACGCTGCGGATCGAGGAGCTCATGGCCGAGCTCCGCACGAATTACACGATCGTCATCGTGACCCACAATATGCAGCAGGCGTCGCGGATCAGCGACTACACCGCGTTCTTCACGATGGGACCCGACCGCTCGGGCTACCTCGTCGAGATGGACTCGACGGTCCAGATCTTCACGAACCCGAAGCAGCAGCTCACCGAGGACTACGTCTCGGGTCGGTTTGGCTGATACGTGACAGAACGAAGATGAACGAGCCGCAGCGGACCGGGGAGGCTGGGATCCATGCCCAGATCGAACGACTGATGACCGACGCCGAGACCGGCGGCCCGCGTCCGACCATGCAGGCGCCGCGCGAGGCGCTCGACCGCGAGGAGGCGCTGATCCGTGACGCTGTCCTGCGCATGGGCGCACTCGTGGAGGCCGCGATCCGCGAGGCGAGCCGCGCCCTCGTCGCGCACGACGCCGCGCTCGCCCTCGATGTCATCAAGGGCGATGCGATCATCAACGAGGCCCAGCGCGGGGTCTCGCGGCTCATCTCGGTGACGATCGCGACGCAGCAGCCCGTTGCGCGCGACCTGCGCTACCTGCTGACGCTCGATCACGTGACCTACGAGCTCGAGCGGATGGGCGATCATGCCGGATCGGTCGCCAAGGCCGTCCTCAAGCTCGCCCCGGAGCCCGCGCTCAACGGGTACGTCCATCTCCCCGAGATGGCGGAGCGGGCGGCAGTGCTCGTCCACGGCGTCCTCCGCGCACTCGTCGAGTCGGACGCGGTCAGGGCCCGCGAGGTCGCCGTCGATGACGACGAGATCGACCGGCTCTACCACGAGACGTTCGACCAGGTCGTCGAGCTGATGCGCCAGGACCCGGCCAACGTCGAGCGCGGGACACGGATCATCATCGCGTCCCATTACCTCGAACGGATCGGCGACCGCGCGACCAATATCGCCGAGGACGTGGTCTATCTCGTGACCGGCGACGTCGAGGATCTCAACCCTTGAGCGATCGGCCGATCCGGGTCCTCTTCGTGTGCACCGGGAATTCGGCCCGGAGCGTGATGGCCGAGGCGCTGTTGCGCCACCACGGCAGCGCGGCGTTCGAGGTCTACAGCGCCGGCACCGAGCCCAAGGGGATCAACCCGCTGACCCTTCGCGTCCTGAGCGGAGCCGGGATCGACGCCTCGTTCGCCCGGTCCAGGTCGGTGACGGAGTTCCTCGGCCAGCCGTTCGACTACGTCATCACCGTGTGCGACCAGGCCCGCCAGAGCTGCCCGGTCTTCCCGGGCGTCCACGAGTCGCTCCATTGGGGCTACGAGGATCCGGCCGCCGCAGAGGGCACGGAGGAAGAACGCCTCGCCGCCTTCCGCCGGGTCTTCATCGGCCTGGGCGAGCGGATCCGCCTGTTCATCCCGCTGGCCCTCCGGACCGGGACGCTGTCGGGGACATGATCGAGCTCCACCTGCTGCGCCATGCTGACGCCGGGGACCCGATGGCGTGGAAGGGGCTCGATGCCGACCGTCCATTGTCGGGCAAGGGCGAGAAGCAGGCCGAGCGACTGGGTCGCTTCCTCAAGGACGTGGGCTTTCGCCCGGACGCCATCATCACATCGCCCAACGTCCGTGCTGCGCAGACGGCCGACATCGTCGCCCGACACCTGGCAATCCCGGTGACGACGGACGACCGCCTGGCCGGCGCCATCGATCTCGCGGGCGTCGAGGCGATCCTCCGCCATGCCGGGGACCCGACGCGTCCCGTCCTCGTCGGTCACGACCCGGACTTCTCCGACATCCTCGAGGAGCTGACTGGGCTGTCCGGGCTGACGATGAAGAAAGGTGCGTTCGTCCGGATCGACACCGAGCGACTCGAGCCCGCTGCCGGCACGCTTCGCTTGCTCGTCCCGCCCGACCTCCTCAAGCCCGACCGCTGAGCGGGGGGCTGGGGGCGGCCGCCGAGCGCCGACCGGCGAGAAGGTCCGGGACCGTCATGAGTCCACCCGGGACCAGGCTCCGCCCGATCGCGCCGAGTCGCTCCGCGGTCTCCGGTGCGAGCCGATAGAAGATCCACTGGCCACGCCGCTCCGAGGTCACGACCCCCGCCTCGCGCAGGACCCGAAGGTGGTGCGAGACGGTCGGCTGGCCGACGTCGCAGCAGTCGGTGAAGTCGCAGGCGCAGGTCTCGACGTCCGCGGCCAGTTGCCGGACGATCGCCAGACGGGTAGGGTCCGCGAGCGCGGTCAGGAGCCGGATGTCGGGGTCGACACTCGTGGTTCGGGTGCGTGCCATGTCGGCAGCATATCGGTAACCTTCGATATTGACAAGAATCGATATGCGGGCCAGATTCGCGGTAGCCACCGAAAAACCCTGGAGGACCCCCGATGACCGAGAAGCTCCCGGTGTCCACGACCGACGACGCGATCGTCGACGATGTCCGCGCGCGATATGGCGACGCGGCGCGCGCCATCCTCGACGGCAGCACGACCCCGGCCGACGACACGCCCGGCTGTTGCGGGCCCTCGGAGGGCTTCGGCGTCCTCCTGTACGACGATGCGGAACGCGCGTCGCTGCCGGACGCCGCGGTCCTGGCCAGCCTCGGCTGCGGCAACCCGACCGCGGTCGCCGAGCTGCGCGAGGGCGAGGTCGTCCTCGATCTCGGTTCGGGCGGCGGGATCGACGTCCTGCTCTCGGCTCGACGCGTCGGGCCGACCGGCTTCGCCTACGGCATCGACATGACCGACGAGATGCTCGAGCTTGCCCGCCGGAACGCGACCGAGGCCGGCGCCACCAACGTCGAGTTCCGAAAGGGTCGCATCGAATCCATCCCGTTCAGCGACGCCTCGGTGGATGTCGTCATCAGCAACTGCGTCATCAACCTGTCGACCGACAAGGCGACCGTCCTGGCGGAGATCGCGCGGGTCCTGCGGCCTGGTGGCCGGATGGGCGTCAGCGACGTGGTCGCCGATGACGCCCTCTCGCCCGAACAGCGCGCCGAACGAGGCAGCTTCGTCGGGTGCATCGCCGGCGCCCTCTCCTTCGCGGAATACCGGGCCGGCCTCGAGGCCGTCGGGCTGACCGACGTGGCCGTCACCCCAACCGATGCCGTCGGCGACGGGCTCTTCAGCGCGATCATCCGGGCGACCAAGCCCGCCGGCTGGTCGGCGTCGGCGATCCGTCCGGTCAGCCTGCCCGCGGCGCTCCCGGGGCTGCCCTTGATCACGGGTTCGCCGTGCTGCGGCGGGACGGGTTGCTGCTGACCCCACCGGGTCCGGGTAACGTCAGGCGTCGTCCTCGGCAGTGACCGGGAACGGCAGCGCGATCGGGTCGGCCGCGACCCGGCTCCGACCTTGAGCATCGAAACGGTCGAGCCCCATCTCCAAGACATCCACGAGTGAGGTGGCCCCGTCCAACGCAAGGTCGGCGGCGACCCTGGCGACCGCTGGCCCCCACATCATCCCGTGACCGCCGGCCGAGGCCACCGTGACCCCTTCGATCGGCCGGCCGCCGACGTCGAGCGCGGGACCGACGATGGGCAGGTGGTCGGCCGTGTAGTCGATGGTGGCGGCCCAGATCTTGCGGAGTCGGAGATCGCGGGTCGCCGGGACGAGCCCGCCAAGCCGGCTGCGCATCAGGTCGTAGTAGTTCCAGTCGATCGAGCGGGCCTCACCGGGGACCTCGTCAGGGTCGCTCCAGCCGAACAGCAGCCCAGCTTCCTCGAGCCGCCAGTAGAGCCCGGCACCGATGTCGAAGACCATCGGCATCCGCGCGACGTCGAACGCGGGGTCGGGCTCAAGAACGGCCACCGTGTGGCGCGCCGCCCCGGCGAGGATGCGGACGCCCGCCAGCCGCCCGACGGCGCGCAGGTCGGGGCCACCGGTCAGGATGACGCGTGGCGTCTCGATGATCCCGCCATCGGTCTCGACGCCGACGACCCGCGTTCCGCCGCCCGGGGTCGTCGCGGTTTGCAAGGCCCGAAACCCGGTCCGCTCGCGAAGCTCGACCCCGGCCGCCTGCATCGCCAGCGAGTAGGCGCGCACGTTGCGCGGCGGGTCGATCGCGTCGTCCGTGGCCAGGTAGCTGCCGCCACGGTGGCCGTGCGGCGAGAGCGTCACGGCGGTCTTGGCTGCCGTCTCCGCATCGAGCCAGACGACGTCGAGCCCGGCGGCTCGCTGCATCGCGACACGCTCTCGACCGGCCGTCTCATCGTCCTCGGTGACGGCCAGGATCAGGTAGCCGAGCTCGCGGAACCCCGAATCCGTGCCATACGTGCCCTGCTGGCCGCGATAGAAGTCGATCGACCAGCGGCCCAGCGCGACAGTCGCCGGCGTGCCGCCCTGGGCGCGCACCATGCCAGCGGCGCGCGACGACGCGCCGGCCCCGACGGCGCCGCGCTCGAGGACGATCGTCCGTCCGACCCCGCCCGAGTGCGCGAAGACCGACGCCCAGCCGCCGATCGTGCCGGCGCCCACGACGACGAGATCGGCCCGCTCGGTCATGGTTCCTCCTTGCGCACGTCCAGGCCTGGACCGTCCAACGCCGGGCCCTCCACGCAAGCCGCGACCAGCCCGAGACGCTCGAGGCGGTCGAAGGTGGCTCGCCTGCGCACGGTGAAGGCGACGAGATCGAGGCCGGCCGCCCGGGCATGGCGCATCGAGCCCGGATCGAGCGCCCGCCACGCGACCGCCACGCCCCGGCAGCCGAGGTCGACGGCCACCGCGATCACCGCCTGATCCAGTCGATCGCTGTTGAGCCAGCGCGGCCAGGTCGGGGCGAGGTGCGCGACGCGTTCGAGGGCGGCCGGGTGGAACGACGACACCACGGCATTCGCCAATCCGCGCCCGCGGCCGGCTGCGAGCACCTCCACCGCGGCCGGGCCGACATCGACCTTGAGCTCGACATCGAGGAACGGCCGCCGACCGACCGTCGTCAGCACCTCGGCCAGGGTCGGCACGGCCAGCGCACCGAGCGTGGCGGCGGAGACCGTTTCGATCCACTCGGGACGCCCATGGACCCGCTCGAGCGTGGCGTCGTGGTAGATGACCGGGACCCCGTCGGCGGACATCCGAACGTCGAATTCGAGGCCGTCGCAGGCCGGGATCGCCAGCGCCGCGACGAACGCAGCGATCGTGTTCTCGGGAGCGCGCCGCCAATCGCCCCGATGGGCCAATCGAAGGGTCCGGACGGCCACGCCTCCCCTACCCGATCTCGAGTCGGGCGGCGATCCCGAGATGGTCGCTCGGGTAGAGCGTCGCGTCCTCCGGGGCGGGCCGGTCGAAGGCGAGCCGGGCCGACGCCACCCGGACCGCCCCTCGGAGCCAGATGTAGTCGAGGCACTCGGGGTCGCCGTCGGTATCCATGGCCGGCGCGACGAGGCCGGACGGCCAGGTGACCGCGGGTTCGGCGCTGTTGACTTCGGCGTAGGCGGAGCGGAAGCCAGCCTTGCGCAGGCGAACCGGCGCTGGTTCATCGGGGTCGGCGTTGAAGTCGCCCATCACGATCGTCGCGTCCGCCCCCGGCGCGCCCTCGAGCCACGAGAGGAGGGCTGCCGTCTGCTCATCGCGCTGGACCGCGTCCGGACCGAGATGATGCAGATGCGTCACGACCACCAGGACCGAGGATCCGCCGGGGAGCGCGACCACGGAACGCAGGGCAGAACGGCTCAGCCCGAGATCGACCCGATCCGTCGCGGTGGCAGAGAGCGGTTCGCGGACGAGCAGGCTGTTGCCGTATTCCGGTCGACCCGCCCAGCCGCGGACAGCAGCGTAGCGGCCCTCCCCGGCCGCCCCGATGACGCGGTCCTGTTGCATGACGTAGACGACCTCCTGGAGGCCCAGCAGGTCCGGTTGGAGGGTCGCCATGTCCGCGAGCAGAAGCGGCAGGCGCTCGAACCAGCGGTCGGCGAGGTTACGGATGTTCAGCGTGGCGACGTGGAGATGGTCCACCTCAGGTGTCTTCGGCGATCGGTATGGCGAACGAGAACGTGCTCCCGGCACCCTCGACCGATTGGACCCAGATCCGGCCGCCATGCTGCTCGACGATGTGCCGGGCGATGGCGAGACCGAGACCCGTCCCGCCCGCCTCGCCGCGGCGGCGCGCCCGGTCGACCTTGTAGAACCGTTCGAAGATGCGCGCCTGGGCGGCCCGCGGGATCCCGACGCCGTGATCGGCGATGCCGACGACAACGTCCGAATCGGTCACCCGCACGTTGACCGTGACGTCGCCCCCGTCCGGGCTGAACTTCACGGCGTTATGCAGGAGGTTGACGAGGACCTGCCCGAGCCGGGCCTCGTCGCCCCGGACCGCCGGCAGTGAGGGCGCCACCTCGACACCGAGCGAGACGCCCTGTCGATCGGCGAAGAGGCGCAGCCGCTCGGTCGATTCAGTCGCGACCCCGCCGAGATCGAGCAGGTCGACGACGCCGAGCGCGCCCCCGCTCTCGATCCGCGACAGGTCGAGTAACTCGTTGACCATCTGGACCAGGTGGCCCGTCTCGACTTCGATCTTGCCGATCCGGTCGCGCATCCGCGTGGGGATCGCGTCACCCGCCGCGTCGGCCTCGCGGGTGAGGGTCTCCGCGAGGAGGCTGACCGTCGTGAGCGGCGTCCGCAGCTCGTGCGAGAGGTTGTCGATGAACTCGGCCCGGATCTGCTGGAGGCGACGCAGTTCCGAGACATCCTCGAGGACCAGCCAGAGACCGGTCGAGGCGGTCCGTCGCGCCCTGATGACGAGCCGCGGCCCGTCCGCGCCGGCGACCGCGATCTCGCCTGTCGCCGAGCCGGATTCGAGCGCCGCGTGTGCGATGGCCTCCGCCTGGGTGTCCAGGAACGCCTCGATCAGGCTTCGACCGACCAGCGACCCCGGCGCCCGATCGAGCAGGACGTGCGCGACGGTGTTGGCCCGGACGATGCGGAGCCGATCGGTGACCGAGATGACGCCCTGGCCGAGCGATTCGAGGAAGAGGTCCTGGTCTGCCGCCTCGCCCGCACGGGTTTCCTCGGCATCTTCGGCCCGGGCGCGAAGCGCTGCCACGGCCGAGACGGGGTCGCCCGGCTCCGCAGCCCCGGCTTCGGTCTCGACCGCTCGCAGCGTCCCTCTGGCCCGGACGGCGATCACGGCGGCGGCGACGAGCGCCACGACGGCCCCGACCGCGACCAGCCATGCCTCCACGGCGCGAGCATGGCACAGGCGCTCATCGGCGACCGGGGCGTTGTACGCGCGGCGCCGGCCGGTCGTCGGGGAGGAAGCGTGGACGCCACGGCCGGGTCAGCGCGGCAAAGGCCTTGGGCGTGAACGCATGCCGCAGGACGAGCAGGTGGCCGAGTCTTGCCGCCGCCCAGCGTGCCCGGGCGGTCGTCGCTTGATCCGGGACGCCTGGGACCGCCGCGGCGGTGTCGCCGGCGGCGAGGATCGACGAGACGCGCAGGGCCTCATCGTCGTCCGGCGACGTCCCCGCCGGCCAAGGATCCCCGGTCGGCACGTCCGTCAGCCCGGCCCGCTGGGCCGTGTCCGCGAGCGCCATGACCCCCGTGGGGTCGAGCGCGCGGAGCCGGCCGATCAGGGCCCGCACCGCGTCCCCGTTCGGCCCGTACCGAGGCTGGCCCACGGCGGCATCCCAGCCACGCGTCAGGCGCTCGCGCGCACGATCGCGGAACGGCTCGCTCAGGAGGTCATCGAGGAACGTGCCCAGGACGAGCTCGGTGGCATAGCCTTCGACCGCGTCATGGACACCCGGCCGCGCCGCCGCGGCAGGGTCGAGACGGGCATCCACGGCCGCCTCCATCGCCTCCAGCGCCTCGAGCCGATCAGGCGGCAGGAAGCGGGCGATCGTCGCGCCGAAGGCGATCGGCGGGGGCTCCGCGCAGGCGAGCCGGTCGATCTCGTCGGGCTCGAGCGCGGCCACCCGGTCGAGGAACCGCGCGAGGGTCTCGGCCGGGTCGAGCGGGCGATGACGGACCGGGCGAGGCGCGACCGGCGCGCCATGGACGCCGCCGCGTGGATCCCGGCCGCCCGTGGCGCGCACGGAGGTCCGGAGGCCGCGCTCGTGGTCGTACCGGTCGCGCAGCACTGGGTCGCTCAACCAGTCGTGGGCGACATTGATCCGTTTGGCACGCTCCAGCCCCGACGGGCCGGCCACATCGGGATGGTGGAGACGCAGCAGCGAACGCCATGCGACCTCGATCGCTTCCGGGCTAGCGTCCACGGAGATCTCGAGCCGGGCGTAGAGGTCGTCGGCGGGAAGCGACGGGCGAGGTGGCACGCCTGAATGCTAGTGGCCGACCGGGTGCTCGGCGGGGTAGTTCGCGGCCCATGGGCCCGCTAGACTCGCGCCGTGAGCTTCATGAAGCGAGCCAGGGAGGCGGCCGAGCAGGCCCAGCGCGCCGCTGAGCAGGCGCGGGCCAGGGCGAGCGAAGCGGCTGGTGTCGCGAGCCGGACCGCCGCGGACCCGGCGACCCAGGAGAAGTTCGGTCAACAGGCGCGGGCGGCGATGGGCGCCGCTCGGCGTGGTGTCTCGACCGTCATCGAACGCATCGACCCGGGCGTCCTGGCCGACCTGATCATCAAGGCGACCGCGCTTCAGGAGATGACCAACACCTCGCTCCGCGACAAGCGGTCGCCGTATCGGATCAACGAGATCTCGATCGCGGCCTCGATCCCGCCCGGCGTGAACTTCGCCATCGGCCGGATCGACGTCCAGCAGGAGCAGCCGACGGGTGCGGAAGTCTCGTCCGCGACGCTCGTCGACACCCAGCTGCCAGGCGAGGCTGTCATCTCGCTCGACGGGACGACCCTCGACGACGCGCAGATGAGCGAGGTCCGGGACGCCCTCGCCAGCGAGGTACCGGAGAACCTCAGCCGCCCCTGAGCATCGCCTCGACGGCCTCGATCGGGCGGGTCGAGCGCTCCCCGGTCGCCCGTTCCGTGACCTCGACGCCGCCCGCCGCGAGCGAGCGCGGACTGACCGTCAGGATCCAGGGCATGCCGAGCAGCTCGGCATCGGTGAACTTGACCCCGGGCGATTCGTCGCGGTCGTCCCACAGGATCTCGCGGTCCGCGTCGGCGGCCAGCTGGTGCAGGGCCTCGGCGATCTCGGTCACGCGCGGCTCCTTGGCGCCGCCGATCGAAACGAGATGCGCCGCATACGGCGCGACTTCGGCCGGCCAGACGATCCCTTTCTCGTCGTGGTGCGCCTCGACGATACAGGCCACGTTGCGCCCGACGCCGATCCCGTATGAGCCCATGACGATCGGGTGGGCGACCCCGTCCTCGCCGAGATAGGTAGCGCCCGCCGCGTCGGTGAACTTGGTACCGAGCTTGAAGATATTGCCGACCTCGATGCCGTTGCGCAGGATGACCGGACTGCCGCACTGGGGACAGGGATCGCCCGCTTGGGCATTGGTGATGTCGGCAGTCACGTCGGCGGTGAAGTCGCGGCCGACGTTGACGTTGCGGTAGTGGAAGCCCTGGCGGTTGGCCCCGGCGACAAGGTTCGGCGAGCGGGCGACGAGGTCGTCGACCACGACCACGGTGCCCTTCGCCCCGATCGGCGAGCCGTAACCGGGCTCCATCCCGGCCGCCTTGATCTCGTCGACGGTCGCCGGTCGCATCCCGCCCGTCGCGCTGACCGCGTTGCCGAGCTTGGTCTCGTTGACCTCGAAGTCGCCGCGCACGATGGCCGTCACGAGCCGGCCGTCACCGGTCGTGAAGAAGGCGGCCTTGGCCGTGCGCTCGGGTCCGACCCCGAGGAACGCGGCGAGCGAGGCGATCGTCGTCGTGCCCGGCGTCGCGACCTCCTCGAGCGGGAGGGCCGCCTCGTCGGTCGCCCGGCTGGCGACGGGCTTGGGCATGACCGCGACCTGCCGGTTGGCGGCATAGCCGCACGCCTCGCACAGCACGAGGACGTCCTCGCCGGCCGGGTTGAGGACCATGAACTCGTGCGCCTGGCTGCCACCCATGATCCCGACGTCGGAGGCAACCACGACCACATCGAGCCCGAGCCGTTCGAAGATCCGTATATAGGCGCCGTGCTGGGCCTGATAGCTCACGTCAAGGCCCGCCTCGTCGCGGTCGCAGCTGTAGGCGTCCTTCATGACGAATTCGCGGACGCGGATCAGCCCGCCGCGTGCCCGGGGCTCGTCGCGCCATTTCGTCTGGAAGTGATAGATCATCACGGGCAGCTGCCGCCACGACTTGACGATGTCGGCGAGCAGGATCCCGACGACCTCCTCGTGGGTCATCGCGAGGACCATGTCGCGCCCGTTCCGATCCTTGAACCGGGTCAGCTCGGGTCCGATCGCGTCGTACCGGCCGCTCGCCCTCCAGATGTCCGCCGGGTGCACGACCGGCATCGACAATTCCTGCGACCCGATCCGGTCCATCTCCTCGCGGATGACGTGCTCGACGCGCTTGTTGACGCGGAAGCCGAGCGGCAGCAGTGAGTAGATCCCCGAGCCGAGCTGGCGGACATAGCCGGCCCGCGCCAGGAGGCGGTGGGACGACATCTCGGCGTCGGCCGGATCCTCGCGGAGCGTGCTGAAGAAGAGCTGGGAGAGGCGCATCCGCGAAGGATAGCGGGCGCGGCGCCTCGGACGCGTCAGTCGCGGCCGGTGACGAGATCGATCCCGGCCCGAACGCGTACCATGTCCGCGGCCCCCATCGCTACAGCCCCACGGCTCGTCGAGCCTCTCGAGACAGTCGTGACGGAGAGTCCACGTTCGTGGTTGGCGTGACCGCCATGCTCGTCATCGTCGTGCTGCTGGCGGTCGCGTTCGACTATGTCAATGGCTTCCACGACACGGCCAATGCGATCGCCACCTCGGTCGCGACCCGGGCCCTCGCGCCCCGCTATGCGATCCTGATGGCCGCGGCCTTCAACTTCATCGGAGCGTTCGCCGGGACGGCGGTCGCAAACACCATCGGCAGCGGGCTGGTTGACGAGGCGTCGACCACCCAGGTCGTACTCGCAGCGGCGCTCCTGGGGGCCATCGCCTGGAACCTCCTCACCTGGCAGCGGGGGCTTCCGAGCTCGAGCAGCCACGCGCTGATCGGCGGGCTCCTTGGGGCGACGATCGCGGCTGCGGGAACCGGAGCCCTCAAGGTCGGCGGCATCTTCGGCAAGGTCGTGGTCCCGATGATCACCTCGCCGGTCCTCGGGTTCGTCATCGCCTTCGCGCTGATGGTCGCGATCTACTGGATCTTCCGCGACGCCAAGCGCAAGCCGATGTCCACTCGCTTTCGCCGGGTCCAGATCCTGTCGGCCGCCTTCATGGCCTTCGCGCACGGCTCCAACGACGCCCAGAAGACGATGGGGGTCATCACGCTCGCCCTCGTGGCGGCGAAGGTGATCCCGACCTTCGCGGTCCCGGTCTGGGTCATCGCCCTCTCGGCGACCGCACTCTCGCTCGGAACCGCGATCGGCGGCTGGCGGATCATGCGCACGATGGGCCAGCGCGTCGCCAAGCTCGAACCCGTCCACGGCTTCGCGGCCGAGACGACCGCGGCGACCATCCTGCTCGGGACTGCCCACCTCGGGATGCCGGTCTCGACGACCCACGTCATCTCGGGCGCGATCATGGGCGTCGGCTCGAGCCAGGGGTTCCGCCACGTGCGCTGGGGCGTCGCCAGGCGCATCCTCGTGGCCTGGATCCTGACCATCCCCGCGGCGGGGATCCTCGCCGGGCTCGCCTGGCTGATCCTCACCGCGGTCGGGCTCTCATGACCGTCCTGACCTGTCCGCCTCACCCACCGGAGGGATCGCGATGACCTTTCGACTGCTGCCCCGGGACCCGAAGTTCTTCGAGCTGTTCATCGCGGACGGCGACAACCTCGAGTCGGCGGCGGGAGCGCTCCGCGCCCTGGTCGATGACTACGACCGCCTCGACGAGCGCATCACCAACATCCAGGCGCTTGAGAAGCGCGGCGACCAGATCGATCGCGAGGTCAACCGCAAGCTCGAGGACGCGTTCGTCACGCCATTCGACCGCGAGGACATCCACGAGCTCGTCTCGCGGCTCGACGACGTCGTCGACGGCATCCAGGCCATCGCCGAAACCTTCGTGATCTACGGGGTCGCGGCCCCGACGCCCGAGTCGAAGCGGCTCGCCGCGATCCTCGACAGCCAGGCCGTCGAGCTCGCGGCGGCACTGCGGAAACTCGACGGGCTCAAGGACCTCGAGCGCCATTTCGAGGCTGTTCACGAGCTCGAGAACGAGGCCGACGGACTCTCCCGTGCCGCCGTCGCTCGGCTCTTCCACGACGAGCTGCCGCCGATCGAGGTCATCAAGTGGCGCGATCTCTACAACGGCTTCGAGAACACGATCGACGCGGCCGAGGACGCCGCCGAAGCGATGGAGCGGATGTACCACAAGGCCAACTGAGGCGGGCAGTGGTCGGGGGCGGTCAGGCCGTGCGCCGGAAGACGTAGCCGACCCCGCGCACCGTGTGGATGAAGGCTGGGTTCGCGGGGTCCGATTCGATCCGGCTGCGCAGCCAGTGGACGTGGACGTCCACCGTGCGTGTCTCGCCGCCGTAGTCGTAGCCCCAAACGTGTTCGAGCAGTTGGTCGCGGGTGAAGACCTGGCCCGGATGGCGGATCAGGAAGGCGAGCAGCTCGAAGGCCTTGGGCTTGATGGGCACGACCTCGCCGTTGCGTAGGAGCCGATGACCACCGAGGTCGGCCTGGATCGGGCCGAGGTCGACCACCGCCGGTGGCGTGTCAAGCGCGACGGCCTGGTCGGCGCGCCGGAAGAGCGCCCGGATCCGGGCCGTCAGCTCGCGCAGGCTGAACGGCTTGGTCACGTAGTCGTCGGCGCCCAACTCGAGGCCGACGACCTTGTCGAGCTCCGAATCCTTGGCCGTCAGCATGATGATGGGCACACCGGACTCGGCCCGGATGATCCGGCAGACCTCGATCCCCGACAGCTCGGGGAGCATCAGGTCGAGCAGGACGAGGTCCGGGCGCTCGGCACGGAAGCGGACGAGCGCCTCGCGCCCATCAACGGCCCAGACGACGCGGAAGCCGTCGGCCTGGAGCGCGTCGACGAGCGTCTCGCGCAGGGTCGGCTCGTCGTCGACGACCAGGATCGTTCGTGCCATCTACGGCTCAGGATACCGACGCGTGTTAACGGCACGTTCTCGGCGAGCGGAACCGTCAGGCCTTCGGGTGCAGGCTCTCCGGGAGCTCCATGAAGTACTCGACGAACTCGGTGCACTTGCCGTGGCCGTCGAAGCGCAGCAGGTACACGTTGTGGTACAGCGTGCGGAAGGATCCGTCGGGGTTGAGGTATCGGCTCTCGCCGATGCCCGTCGCGAGGTCGTCCTCGACGGCCCAGGCGTCGTAGTGGGCCTCGAACGAGCCCGGCTCGTCCTTGTCCTTGAGCCAACTCGCGACGATCGCGTCGCGACCGATCACCGGGTCGCTGTACGGCTGGTACCGATACGAGGCCTCGTCGCTGAACAGGTCGCCGATCGCCTCGGCGTCGTACGTCGTCCATGCCGCGACATAGCGCTCGAGCCAGCGCTGGACATCGTCGTGGGTCATCGATCCTCCTCCAGTCGGGGTTGGTTTCAGGTCGCCGCCAGCAGGGTGGCCACGGCTCGATCGAGTCGTTCCAGCGTCCGCTCGGAGCCGAGCACGACGAGCGTATCGAAGAGCGGCGGCGTCGCGGTCCGGCCGGTCACGGCGACCCGGATCGCCATGAACAGGTCGCCCGCCTTCCAGCCACGTTCCTCGGCCAGGGCGCGGAGCGCGGGCTCGAGCTCGTCGGCCTCGAAGGTGACCTCGCCGACATGGGCGATGACGTCGCGGGCCGCCCGCAGCCCCTCGACAGTCGTGGCGGCGTCCCAGCGCTTGGGCATGAGCAGTCCGGCATCGTTGGTCAACTCCTTGACCCACAGGAATCCGACGAGGGCGCCGATCGCGCCGAGCGTCGGCAGCCGCTCCGAGATGATGGGCAGGAGCGCGCGCAACTCGGCATCGGACGGCATCACGTCGATCCGGCCGGCCGCGAGGTCAGCCTCGATGAATGGGCGCAGGCGATCGACCAGGTCGTCGGGGTCGAGCCGCCGGATCCACTGGCCGTTGAGCCATTCGAGGCGTTCGCGATCGAAGACCGCGCCGCCCTTGTGGACCTCGGTCAGGTCGAACCGCTCGATGATCTCGTCAATCGCGAGGACTTCTTCCTCGGTCCCGGTCGCCCAGCCAAGGAGCGCGAGGTAGTTGACCAGGGCCTCCCGAATGAAGCCTTCGGCGATGTAATCCGAGACCGCGGTCTGGCTCTTGCGCTTGCTCATCTTCGTCCGATCGGGGTTGAGGATGAGCGGGAGGTGGGCGAACTCGGGGACCTCGTGGCCGAGCGCCCGGAACAGGAGGATGTGCTTGGGCGTGTTGGAGAGGTGGTCCTCGCCCCGGATGACGTGGCTGATCTCCATCGCCGCGTCGTCGACGACGACGGTGAAGTGGTAGAGCGGCGAGCCGTCACTCCGGACGATGACGAAGTCGCCGCCGAGGTTCGAGACGTCGAATTCGACGTGTCCGCGGACGATGTCGTCGAACGCGACGACGCCGGTCCCGACCCGGAAGCGGAGCGCAGCGCGGCGGCCCTCGGCCTCGCGCGCGGCGCGCTCCACGGGGGTCAGCGCGGCGCAGCGCCCGACGTAGCGCGGCGGGAGCCTGGCTGCCTCCTGGGCCTTCCGATCGGCGTCGAGCTCCTCGGGCGTGCAGTAACAGGGGTAGGCCAGGTCGGCGGCAAGCAGCCGGTCGGCGGCCTCCATGTAGAGCGGCAACCGCAGCATCTGGCGGTATGGTGCGAACGGCCCGCGGGCCGCCTCGCCAGCGACCTCGGGACCCTCGTCCCAGCCGAGGCCGAGCCAGTGCAGCCCGTCGAGGATGTCCTTCTCGTAGGCGATCGAACCGCGCGCCTGGTCCGTGTCCTCGAGCCGGAGGATGAAGGTGCCCTCGGTGTGGCGGGCATACAAGAAGTTGAACAGGGCCGTCCGGGCGGTCCCGATGTGGAGCGGGCCGGTCGGGCTCGGGGCGATGCGGACGCGGGGGGCGGTCATCGGCTTCTGGCTTCAGCGGGGCGGAACGGTGTGGAAGAGCCCCGGGTCCGCCTCGCCGGGGAGGACGCGAACGAGCGCCGCCGGGCGAAGGCCCAGGGTCGCGCGACCGCGCGGGCCGTCGAGCGTGAGGGAATCGAGTGACTCGCTCCGGGCCAGGATCGTCACGTGCGCGCCCGGGGTGAGCGCGCGCGCCTCGAGATACGAGAGGAGCCCGGCGTCTTCCTCGGCTTCCTCCGTGATCCGGTAGATCGTGGCGGCGACCCCCGCCTCCATCTCGCTCAGTCGCGTCCCGGCCGGCCGGCGTCGCGCGGTCTCCGCGTCGATGGGATTGCCGTGCGGGCACGTCTCCGGGTGGCCGAGCATCTCGTCGAGCCGGGCTTCGACACGCGGCGAGATCGCGCCCTGGAGGCGCATCGCCTCGTCGTCCGATTCGGCCCAGCCGAGCCCGATGACCGAAGTCAGCAGCCACTCCAGGAGCGCGTGCCGGCGGAAGATCCCGTCCGCAGCAGCGCGACCGGCGGGGGTGAGATGCAGGTCGCGCCCCTCGGCATGCGCGACGAGCCCATCGGCGACCAGCCGGCGGAACATCTCGCTGGCGGCCTGGGTCGTGACCCCGAGGTGACGGGCGACCAGGGCCGCCGTGACCCGCCCCGAATCGTCCGAACCGACGAGCACCCGCAGCGCGAGCAGGTATTCCTGGGCGGCAGCTGACAGATCGCGCTGGTCGTGGCGTCGGGGCATCGACT
This sequence comes from Candidatus Limnocylindrales bacterium, assembly GCA_038319665.1. Taxonomy (GTDB): domain Bacteria; phylum Chloroflexota; class Limnocylindria; order Limnocylindrales; family CSP1-4; genus SPCO01. The sequence goes on along the minus strand of JBBQDL010000004.1, from coordinate 5,934 downwards.
CAGGATACGGGAGTCGCCGGTCGAGAGAGCGCGCGGGCTCGCTGGAGGATGGCGATGGCGAGACCGACGAACCACGCGGCCAAGAGCACGACGCCGAGTGCGATGCGCCGCGAATCGCCGTCGCCGGCGGCCCCGGTGGCGGACAGGACGAAGGCGGCCGCGACCGAGCCGGCGACGAGGGTGATGGACGCCATGGCCGCGACAGACGCGATCACTGGGAGCAGCAGCAGGACTGCGAGGACAGCGAGCTGGAGGCCCAGGAGGATCGGGTCGGCCGAGTCGTTGCAGGTCGCCGCGAACCGGCCGCAACCGGTCACCTCGCCCACGAGCCACCCGAGGCCGAGCGCGATGGGCAACCAGCCGATGACCGCCCGGACGACACGGCCGCGCAGGCCGCCGTAGTGGATATCGGTCAGGGCGCGAGCGAAGTCGGCGGCGGCTCGGCCGAGGTCCGGGGGCGGCGGTTCCGAGGCGGACCCGGTGGGGCCGCGGGACTCGGTGCGGGAGGGACGGCCGGCCTCGGCGTCGGCCCGCGGTCGGGTGGCCGGATCCTCGGTCGGGCCAGCCGTCGAGTCCCACCACGAACCTGTCGTGTGTGTCGGGCCCGCCGCCGGACCAGTCGGCGGCGCGTTTGTCGCGTGGACGGTCGGTCCTGCCTCGGCCTCGGGCGTTTCGGGGTCGGCGGTCGTGCCGAGGTCGGCCGCCGTGGTTGGATCGGGCTTCCGAGCCCGAGCCGCGCGTCGGGCGCGAGCCTGGTATTCGGGGCCATGCTTGCGCGGGTCGGCGTATTCCTTCGGGTTCAGGGTCCAGTACGTGCCGCTGGTCGTGCCGTACCAGCTCGCGCCGCCCCAGTCGGGCTCGAACGGGCCCGCATCCGCGCCGTCGTATGACGTCGAGCCGGGGGTCGCCTTGTTGGGGGGTCGAGACTTGGCGCCACGGGTCGGTCCGCCGGGCGGACCGGTCTCCGGGCGAGGCTCGTCGGGGCGGCGCCGACGGCCAGCGTTTCCACCGGTGGCCTTCCCGGCGTCGTCGCGGCCGCCAGCACCGGGGCCAGGCCGCCGGGCCCACGAGCCAGGTCCCTGCCCTTGCCCGCCACTCGACGCGCCATCCGAGCGTCGGGGCGAACCGGAGCCTCGTGCGGCACCCCCGCCGCTCGGTCCACTCGTGCCACTGGTGCCACTCGTGCCACTCGTGCCGGAAGGCTCGCCACGCGCCCCACCGCCATACGCTCGCCGGGTCGCGTCGCCGCGATCGCGATCCGCGTCCCAGGGACGTCGCGGTGGCGGTGCCGGTCGTCGTCCATTCGAGCGGCCCGGCCCGCCGCCGACCAATCGCTCATAGGCGGCCTGGATGGCCAGGAACCGAGGCAACGCGGCCTCGCCGGCGGCATCGGGGTGATTGATCTTGGCCAGTCGGCGGTAGGCTCGCTTGACCTCGTCGAGCGTGGCGTCGCGGACAAGGCCGAGCGTCCGGTACGGATCGGGCTCGAGGGTCATGACGAACGCCCGCGTGTCAACCGATGAGCTCGCCCACCGGCGTGAGCTCGAACTCGGCGATCGTCTCGGCGCCCGTCCGTCCGTGCGGATCGAGCATGGTCGGGCGGTGATAGCGCGCGAGCTCGCGCAGGGCGCCGCCGTCGAGGACGCCGGCCTGGCGCAACGCCTCGACCGTCGCCGCCCAGGTCCCGCGGTCGTAGCCGTCGCCGTCCTCGATCTTGACGGCCATCCCGGTCGGACCAGCCTCACTCGTCCCGCTGCGAGGGCCTGCCAGGATCGCGATCGCCCGGAGCGCCTCCATCCCGGCCTTGCTCACCACCCGATCGGGCGCGGCCTTCATGAGCGACGTATCGAGCCGGTCATGCCGGCCGGCGACCATCTCCGGGTTGGCGAGCATGGCGTCGCGGACCGTCATGAGCGAGGCGGCCAGCCCGGAGCGGGCGTCGTTCGCCGGCACCGCGCCTGGATCCGCGAGCATCGCGTAGGCGCGGGCGACCTCGCGCAGGCGGAAGGCGTAGGTCTCGACCCCGCAGCCATCGATGGCCGTACGCAGCTTGTCGGGCGTGGTGCCGTAGGCCTGGGCGACGGCCGCGCGATAGGCGATCTGCGAAGGGTGGCTCGGCTTCCAGTACTCGACTGGGTCCCAGCCACGGAGCCGCGAGAGCAGGAGCGAGACCGTGTGCTGGCCCGAGCACATGTGGCGGATCGGACCGGCCTTCTCGCCGTCGCGCGCCAGGCGCGCCGCGGTCAGCTCGTCGAGCGGCGCGCCCTCGGAGCCGCAGGCCAGATGCGCCTGGCTGACGCCCGACCGTCGGTACAGGCCCTGGAGCGTGCGGACGTGGAGGTCCTCGCCCGAGTGCGAGCTCGCCAGGATCGCGATCTCGGCCGGCTCCAGATCGAACGCGGCGACTCCGCCCGCCTCGATCAGGGCGAGGAGCCCGAATGGCTTGACCGTCGAGCGCAAGGTGACCAGCCGGTCGGGGTCGCCGAGCTGGCGGATCACCCGGCCCGCGGCGTCGACCTCGACGATGTCGCCGCGATGGAGGCTCTCCTCGATGCCGTTGCGCATGTGGCGCGCCAGAATCGGCGCGACGACCCGGCCGCGGACGCCCGATCGCGTCGCACGCGTCGAAGGGCGCGCCGGTCGCGGCGTGGCAGGGGCAGCGGAGGCGGGCACGATCGATGGGTCTCCGGGGTCGCTCGACACCAGCAAGGATGCTGGAGCGCGAGGATACCGCGACGGTTGCTACGATGGGCGCCGAGAGGCCAACCTCGTCGCCCGGAGGTCCCAGCATTGCCCCAGATCGCTCCGAACCTCCACGTTTCGCAGCATCCGGCCGTCCTCCACAAGCTGGCCATCCTGCGCGACGAGAAGACCGAACCGAAGAAGTTCCGCGAGGTCGTCCGCGAGCTGTCGTGGCTGCTGGGCTACGAGGCCCTCGCCGATGTGCGGGTCAAGCCGCTCGAGATCCGGACGCCCATGGAGCCGATGACGGCAAGCGAGCTCGCGGAGCGGGTCGGCTTCGTTCCGATCCTGCGGGCGGGGCTCGGGATGGTCGACGCGATGCTCGAGCTGATGCCGACCGCGCAGGTCTGGCACCTGGGTCTCTTCCGCGACGAACGGACGCTGCGGCCGGTCGAGTACTACAACAAGCTCCCCGACTCCGCGACCGTCGACCTGTGCCTGATCCTCGATCCCATGCTCGCGACCGGGGGCTCCGCGACCGCCGCCATCGAGGTGCTCAAGAAATGGGGCGCGGTCAAGCCGGTCCGGATCAAGCTCGTCAACCTCATCGCCGCGCCGGAAGGCGTCGCGGCGGTGACCTCTGCCCACCCCGATGTCGAGATCTATTGTGCGGCGCTCGACCGCTCGCTCAACGAGAAGGGCTACATCCAGCCGGGTCTCGGCGACGCAGGCGACCGTCAATTCGGGACGGGCAAGTCCGACTGAGGGTCGTCGCGGGACGGCTCAGCCTCGCCGGACGACAGCCGCCAGGCCCGCGATCAGCCCCGGGTCGGCGTTGAGCGACTCGATCCGGCGGAAGGTCAGGCCGTGGTCCTCGGCCTGCTTGCGGGCGCCGACGTCGACGTCGTACAGGATCTCGAGGTGGTCGGCCAGGAACTGGACCGGGACGACGAGCACCGAGCCGTCGCCCGACGCCGCGATCTCGGGCATCAGGTCGGCGAAATCGGGCTTCATCCATTCACCGGGCTCGTGGCCGGCGCTCTGCCAGCAGAACGTCCAGTCGTCCGCCGACAGTCCGGCGCCCGTCGCGACCGCCGTGGCCGTCGTTCGCAGCTGGGCGAGGTAGTCCGGCTCCTGCTCGGCGACACGCCGTGGGAGGCTGTGGGCCGTCATCAGGATTCGCGCCCCATCTCGCTCGCTCGGCGGGATCCCCTCGAGCGCCTCGACCAGGCGATGCGCCAGGGCGGCCACGAATGCCGGCTCTTCGTGCCAGGCACCCGCGACGGTGACCTCCGGCGCGCCATCGCCCAGGGCCGCGCGCGCCTCCTCGATCGCCCGGCCGTAGCCGCGCATCAGCAGCGGCGAATACTGGGGCGATAGGATGATCGCGGCGACCTTGGTCACGCCAGCATCGGCGAGTGCCGTGAGGCCCGCCAGCATCGACGGCTCCGAGAACCGCATGCCCACCTCGACAGGCCAGCCGAGGACTTCCGAGAGCGCCGCCGCCTGCGCCCGGGTGATCTCGATCAATGGCGAACCGCCGATCACTCGATAGCGCCGGGTGAATTCGTCGACCAGCTCGGGGTCGGGCTCGCGCCCACCCCGGACGCGCGAGAGATACGCGCCGATGTCCTCACGCTCGAGTGAGTCCGGCGAGCCGTATGTCATCAGGAGCGCGCCGGGCCGCGCTGCCACGGTCACGCCACCACCTCCTCGGCGACCGTCGACGCCCGCGCCGTCTGCTCGTGGACGAGGTCGACGAGCCGGCGCAGCAGGTCCGTCTCGGTCTCGGGAAGCACGCCGTGCCCGAGGTTGAAGATGTGACCAGGTCGCCCGGCCACCTCGTCGAGGACCGCCTCGGCCCCGGTACGCGTCGCTTCCCAGCCCGCGAGCAACCGAGCCGGATCGAGGTTGCCCTGGACGCCGCGCTCCGGGCCGATCCGTCGCCACGCGTCGGCCAGCGAGACCCGGTGATCGAGTCCGATCACATCGCCCCCGGCCTCGGCCAGGAGTTCCAGCAGTGCCGCCGTACCCGTGCCGAAATGGATCGTCGGGATGTCGTGGAGCGCCGCGAAGATCCCTCGCACGTGCGGCTGGACGAACTCGCGGTAATCGGCCGGTCCCAGGCCGCCGACCCAGCTGTCGAAGAGCTGGACGACGTCGGCGCCCGCCTCGACCTGCGCCCGCAGATAGGCCACGACCATCACCGACAGGCGTTCCATCAGTTCGTGCCAGGCGGCCGGCTCTCGGTACATGAACGCCTTGGCCATCGCGAAATCGCGCGACGGCCGGCCTTCGATCAGGTAGCAGGCCAGCGTGAACGGCGCGCCCGAAAAGCCGATGACGCCAGCACTCCCGTCGAGCTCGCGCCGCACCAGCCGGATCGCCTCGAGGGTGAACGACACCTCGGCCGGGTCGAATGGTCGCAACGCCGCGACGTCCGCCGCCGAGCGGATCGGCCGGTCGATGATCGGTCCGACCTCGGGCTCGATGCGCAGGCCGACGCCCATCGGTTCGAGCGGCAGCATGATGTCGGCGAAGAGGACCGCCGCGTCGACGCCGAGCTCGCGGACCGGCATCAGGGTGACCTCGGCGCAAAGCTCGGGCGTCTTGGCGAGCTCGAGGATCCCGTATCGCTCGCGCAGCGCTCGATAGGCGGCGAACGACCGGCCAGCCTGGCGCATGAACCAGACCGGCGTCGCATCGACCGGCTCGCGCCGGCAGGCGCGCACGAATCGGTCGTTCACGATGCGGCCGCCTCGAAGGCGACGCGGGCGGCGGCGATCGTCGCCGCGATCTCGGCTGGACCGTGCGCCATCGATGGGAACCACGCCTCGAACGGTGAGGGCGGGAGCAGGACGCCCTGATCGAGCATCGCGCCGAAGAACCGGGTGTAGGCGGCGCGATCCGAGGCCAGCGCCTCGGCGGCATCGACCGGCACCGTCGAGCGGAAGAAGACCGTCAGCAGCGACCCCACGCGCGCGACCGCGGCCGTGCACCCGGAGTCCGCCGCAGCCCCCGTCAGGCCGTCGGCCAGATCCGCGGCGGTCCGCTCCAGCTCGCGGTACCGTTCGGCCGTCAGTTCGGCCAGCGTAGCCACGCCGGCCGCCATCGAGAGCGGATGCCCGGAGAGCGTCCCGGCCTGGTAGACCGGGCCAGCCGGCGCGACGAGCTCCATCAGGTCCGCCCGACCGCCGTAGGCGCCGATCGGCATCCCGCCGCCGACGATCTTGCCCAGCGTCGTCAGGTCCG
>JBBQDL010000003.1:0-87248 GCA_038319665.1 Candidatus Limnocylindrales bacterium | reverse complement strand
CCCTGCGGGCGTGACCGTGCGTGACGCCGACATGCAGACGCTCCACCTTCGGCGGGATGCCTTCCACGGCGACTGGAACTACACGTTGATCCCCCGCCTCACGCTGCCTGAGGAGCCGCTTATATCGTGACAGGGCCTAAGCGCATCGCGTCGAGGGGTTCGGTGTCGTTGGGACCCATCGCGACGCCCGTCCGTCGCCATTCGGCGTACGCGGCGACGAGTCCGCCGTCGTCGACGGTCAGTTCGGCTTCGAAGGTGCCGCTCGCGTAGCGATACGTGAACTCGTCGAGCCGGGTGTACTTCTGGGCGGCCTTGACGATGGCGAGGTCCGGGAACGTCAGCCACGCGGCCTGGATCGTCTTGGACGCCCCGACGCCGAGCCTCAGCCGGCGGATGGGCAGCGTGTTCGTGGATGGGCTGCACCCGAGGTCGATATCGGTGCAGCCCTTGAGTCCCCGGACGACCTTGCCGTCGACGCTCCAGTTGCCCTTCGCATCTCGCTCGAGGGCGATCGTCCGCTGCTCGAAGCCGCGCAGGTCGCGGACGTGGGCGGCGGTCGTCATCCCGGCACCGTCGGCCAGCACCCGGTATTCGATGCGGACGGGCACGCCACCCTCGGCGCCGAGGACCGTGCCGACGAGCGAGAGGCCGCCGTCGCGGACCGTCAACGTGCAGTGCTCGTCGGTTTCCACATTGTCGGATCGTCGCCACGCCACGCGTCTCGTCGTCATGCTGTCACCTCGCTACCGTCGAGCGTACGCTGCGGGCGCCACCGCAACCTGACCGCGATGCGTCACCATGACGCCGACATGACCGATGAGCGTCCGCGCCGCCTGTCCGAAAGCAACCGGGTCGAGGCGTTCAGTGACGGCGTCTTCTCGATCGCGATCACCCTCCTCGTCCTCGAGCTGGCCATCCCGGCCATCCGCGGGGGCTTCGAGCAGGAACTGATTGGCGAGTGGGTCGGCTATGTCGCATACCTCGCCGGCTTCGCGTCGATCGGAGTGCTGTGGATGGGCCATCACACGGTCTTCTCGCGGATCCGCGCAGTCGACTCGGGTCTCCTGTGGCGAAACCTCGTGCTACTGCTGGCTGTCTCCGTCGTTCCGTTCCCGACCGCCGTCATCGCCAGCGCGTTCCGGGTCGGCACCGAGCGCGACCAGGCGGCCGCGGTCGTGTCGTACGCCGTCGTCGGCATGGCGTCGGGCGTCGCCTGGCTGCTCTTGTTCAGCTACCTGCGTGCCCACCGGAACCTGGTCGATCCCGACTCTGACCCCCACTTCTTTCGGCTCACCGAACCGTTGGTGACCGTCGTGGGCTACGCGATCGCCGGCCTCGTCGGCTGGTTCGTGAGTCCGCGCGCCGCGCTCGCGATCTTCCTCGTGTTCCCGCTGCTCTACGTGGTCCGGGTTCGGAGCGCGGCATGAAGGCGGCCATTCGGGACAGGAACGGGCCTCCGGACGTCGTGACGGTTACGGACGTCGACCGTCCGACCCCGGCAGATGACGAGGTGCTGGTCCGCATGCGAGCCGCATCCGTCAACCGAGCCGATCTCGATGGCATCCGGCCGGGGCCGTCTTTCGTCCGCCTGATCATCGGGCTGCGCGCACCGAGGAACCATCGAATCGGCCTGGACGTCGCCGGCGTCGTCGAGTCGGTCGGCGCTAGTGTCACCAGGTTCCGGCCAGGCGACGAGGTCTTCGGGGACTTGTTCACCTTCGGGCAGGGGGCCTTCGCCGAATACGTCTGTGCGCCGGAGAAAGCGTTCGCCTCGATGCCGATCGGGCTGACGTTCGACGAGGCGGCCACGCTCCCGCACTCGGCCATCCTCGCGCTCCAGGGACTCCGGCGGCGCGACGGCCGGACGATCGGACCGGGCGACAAGGTCCTGATCGACGGGGCGTCGGGCAACGTCGGTCCGTTCGCCGTCCAGATCGCGAAGTCGATGGGGGCGGAGGTGACCGGTGTCTGCAGCACCGCCAAGGTCGACTTCGTCCGCTCGCTCGGCGCGGACCACGTCCTCGACTACGCCCAGATCGACTACACGGCGGCGAGCGAGTGCTACGACTGGATCCTCGATACCGACTCCCACCACTCGATCCGTCGCGTCCGACACGCGCTGCGACCCGACGGCACCTACGTCACCCTCGGCGGGACCGCCATCCCGATCCTGGCGGGGATGATCACCGGACCGCTCATGTCGATGCGCAGCGACCGATGGTCGGGCCTGATGCTCTGGTGGAAGCCGTTCTACGCGGACGACGTCGCGTCCCTCAAGAAGCTCATCGCGGACGGAGCGCTGAGACCCGTGATCGACCGTCGCTTCCCGTTGAGCGAGGTGGTCGAGGCGCTCCGTTACGTGGACGATGGCCGCGCAAAGGGCAAAGTCGTGATCACGGTAGCCGGACCCGGCTAGGGGCCTCGATCGGCGCAGCCACCTGACTCAGCGAGCGAGGGTCAGTTGCAGCGCAGATCCGCGTCGAACCCATTCTGCGGGTACTGCGCCAGCGCGACGCCGCCGCCAGTGAAACCCGTGCCGACGCATCTCCCACCGGCATCCCGCGCGCTCGAGGCGCCTGCCACCCAACTCTTGAACGCGGCGAACGAGGTGTTCCCACCAGTGATCACGTTCCACTGGTACTGCGTCGAATAGAAGCCGATGTTCGAGTTCGGGACGCCGACCGAGCTCAGGTAGTAGGCCGCACCCTGGAGCGTCGCGACGTTGAGGTCGACCGCAGAGCGCCAGCTGTTCGAGATCTCGACATCGAACCACCAGGCGCTCGTGGCGGGAGTCGCCGCTGCGAGACCGAGGGCGGTGAAGGCCTGGACCGCATCGTTATACGAGTCGGCGGCCGCGTTGTAGCCATAGTCATAAGCGCACGCGAACGTGTCGCGGTCCGCGAGGGCGGTGGTGCGCAAGGGGTTGCAGGCAGCGGGGGAGAGCTGGCCGTCGGGCCAGTGCGTGGACAGCCCGGGCCCTGGGTTGCCGGTGTTCGCATAGAGCTGGGCGGTCACGCCACCCGCCCAGGCGATCTCGCTCGACAAGCACGGATTGGCGGAGAAGACGATGCCCCCGTTCACCCCGACGATCCCGAAGGCGGGATGCACGGGATACGCGACACCGCACTGCGGCCAGCCGATGTCGTAGCCGTTCGTGGAGGTCTTGTCTGCCCGGGACGCGGCCGAGGCGACCGATGTGGAGCCCAGCATCGCGACGACGAGCAGGGCTGACACGGTCAGCGGGCGGAAGAGCCGCAACAGTTCCCCTTCTCTGTGCGAGCGGCCAAGCCTACTCCAGGTCCGGCCGCTGCGCCATAGGCCTTGGTTACCTGACGACCGTGACGACCTGGAACATGCCCTGCTTGAAGTGACCGGGGATGTTGCACACGAAGAGATAGGTGCCCGGCTTCAGGTCGATCGTGCGCGTCTGGGCGCCCGTCGGGTCGATGTTCTCGCCGTCGCTTACAAGCTTGATGCCGGGGCCGTCTTCGATGATGTGCCCGGTCTTGTCCTTCGGATAGGCGGTCGGCGCGAGGTCGCTCTTGAAGATCAGGAGCTCGTGCTGGATCGTGCCGAAGTTCGAGATGGTGAAGGTCGACGGTCCCGCCTTGATGGTGTCGGCGACGATCACCTTCCACTCGTACAGGCTGATGGTCGGGGCGATCACTTTGGCAAGGACAGCCATCGGCGACGCGGCGGGCGCGATCGACGGCACAGCGTTCGAAGCCGCGTTCGGCGCCGCGATGGACGGCGTGGCTCGCGACGGCGACGAGGCTGGCGAACCGGAACCTGCGCATGCCGCAACGGCCGCAGCCACAACGACAGAGAGAACGATCAAACGGATTCGAAGCACGGGTATCTCCTTGAGGTCGAATGACGAAGGAGCTGCGCGCCGCCCGATGTCGGTAGGTACGCGAACTCAAGGTCCGACGATGGGCCTCGCCGGACTCCGAAACATGGGCTGGCGGGCCCGAAGCACCGGGCCGACCAGCCCGGGCGACCCTGCCGAACGGCCCCCAACCGACTACGCCCGCGACTACGCCCGCCCACTTGACTAACTTGGACTAATCACCCACGATCGCGCGGTGAGTGAGGCGATCGTGAACATCCATGAGGCCAAGACCCACCTGTCGCGCCTGGTCGAGCGGATCGAAGCCGGCGAGGAGATCGTGATCGCGCGGGCGGGCCGGCCGGTGGCACGCCTTGTCCCGTATTGGGCTCGGACCCGACCTCGGACGCCGGGCGCATGGCGCGGCCTGGTTCGACTCGCGCCCGACTTCGATCGAACCGATGACGAGCTGCTGGACGCCTTCGAGGCGTGATCCTCCTGCTGGATGCGCACGCGCTGCTTTGGTGGCTTGCGGACGATGCGACCCTCGACGCCCAGGCACGGGACGCCATCGCGGACCCGACCAACGACGTGCTCGTCTCGGCGGCGACAATTTGGGAGATCGCCATCAAGCGGGCGATGGGCAAGTTGGAGGCCCCGGACGGATTGATCGAGGTCATCGACCGAACCGGGTTTGATGTCCTGCCGATCACCGGCGCCGACGGTGAGTACGCCGGAGGACTGCCCTTCCATCACCGGGATCCATTCGATCGGATGCTTGTCGCTCAGGCAGAACGGCTTCGAGCGCTGATCGTCAGTCGAGACCAGGCCTTCGCCGACTATTGCGTTCCCGTCCTGACGGCCTGACCCCGGTGGCAGCCGATCTCCGCCGGTCCGGACAGCTCTTCTCGTTCAGTCCGTACTTCTCGCTCGCGCCGTGACGAACGCTTAGGCTTCGCGGATGCTCCCGGTGACCCAGTACACCCGAGTCGGCGACGTTCACATCGCCTACCAGGTCCTGGGCAAGGGGGACCGCCCGATATCCTGCTCCTGGACCGCTTCCGACGAGCGCGGACCGCACGAACTCAAGGGTGTCCTCGGCGAGTTGCGGCTCTACGCGGTCACCTCGGACGACCGACCCTAGGTCGTATCGACTGAGCGTGATGGAACCCCGAGTCGGTGTCGCCAAGCTCGAGATCGAATCGGCGGACGGGACCTTCACGATCGGCCGCGACGAATTTCCGCAATTCGACTTCTTCGCGAGGTTGGGCGTCCACGTCCAGTCAGATCAGGTGAGAGTGGCCCATCCCGACTCCGCCTATGTCGAGATGGCTCTCAGCACATTGATGGAGGCGAGTCGGGAACTCGGCGTACCGGAGGCGTACGTTGCATTCGTCGACACCGTCATCCCGCCGCCGCCGACCGGGCTGCGATACGGCTTCAAAGGCTCGTTCACGACCGACCGGCCGACGTGGATCTGGATCTTCGCGAACTGGACGACGCTTGCCGAGCTGAGGGGAGTCGTTCGGCATGAGGCCGCCCACCTTGCCTTTGCCCGCACGCACACTGCCGAGGAGTCTGCGGGTCATTCGGGACCGTCCGAAGACTTTGCGCTGGCGTTCGAAAAGGAGACCGGCCCTTCGACGACCTGACGACGCCTCCTGCCTGCGCACGCGGAGGGCCATTTGATGTTAACGTAGCCTCATATGAACGCGACTCGCCCGTACACGATGACCACCCGGGCGGAATCGGCAGAAGAAACCCGTCGACGGGTGCTTGCTGCGGCCGTCGACGAAGTGTGGGGCCGGCGGGTCTCGGAGGTGCGACTCGAAGACGTGGCGGCCGGAGCAGGCGTTACCACGCAAACGGTCCTGCGGCTCTTCAACTCTCGGTCACAACTCCTGGACTCGGCGCTGGAGGCGATGCGGGATCGGATCCTCGAGCAGCGAGGGTCCGCAAGCTCCGGCGATATCGCAGGGACGATCACGGCGTTGTTCGACCACTACGAGGACCTCGGCGATTTCGTCATCCGCAACCTTGCGGAGGAAGGGGCCCACCCGGAACTGGCCGATTGGTTGGAGCGGGGTCGTAACGCGCACCGGCAGTCGATGGAGCGCCAGTTCGCGCCGCGATTGGCGGGCCGACCGGATCGAGACCTCCTCATCGACTGCCTGGTCGTCGCCTGCGATGTCTACACCTGGAAGCTGCTTCGTCGAGACATCGGTAAGAGCCGCGAGGATGCCGAGGCGTGCGTCCATCGATCGGTCAGCGCCATCCTCGAGAGCGCGTGACATGAGCCGGTTTGCGTTCGTGACCTGGGACGGCGGCGGGAATGTCCCACCCGCCGTCGGCCTTGCGCAGGAACTGTCGACGCGCGGCCACGACGTCGTGTTCATCGGCTACGAGGTTCAGCGCGGAAGTTTCGAACGCCGACGCTTGCCGTTCGTTGCTCTGCCGCGGAGTGGACAGTTCGACATCTACGCCACGGCTGATCCAGCGCATCGGATCGCGGGCCTGACGACCCAAGTCTGGGCCTGTCTCGAACACCTCGACGAGGTCGCCGATGCCTTCAAGGCGACCTCGGCCGATGTCCTCGTCGTCGACTTCTCGATGCAGGGCGCCATCGCGTCGGCGACCCGTTCTGGCGCTCCATCAGTCGTCCTGGCGCACTCGAGCATCGCCGGCCTGCCCCGCCGCCCGAATCGCCGATGGGCGCCGCACGGTTGACCGCGACCAACGCCCTTCGAAATGACGCCGGCCTGCCGGCGCTCGCACGCCTCGAGGATGCCTGGTCCGGACACCCGACGATCGTCACGACGATCCCGGCCCTCGATCCGGCAGCCCATGGCGCTGCACCATCCGTGTTGTACATCGGCCCCGTGTTCGAGCGACCGCCCGACGAGCCGTGGGAGTCGCGATGGGATCCGGACGACGACCGTCCGTTGGTGCTCGTGAGCTTCTCGACGACCGGCCTCTGGGATCAGGGCGGTCGCATCCGGAACACCCTCGAGGCCATGGCGGGAGATCCTGTCCGGGTCCTCGTGTCGGCGGCGCAATCGATGGAGCTGGGGCCGATCCGGGCGAACGCGATCGTCCGATCGTTCGTGCCCCATCGCCAGGTCCTGCCTTCGGCCGCGGTGACCGTCACACATGGCGGACACGGAACCGTCGCCGTATCGCTTGCCCACGGAGTCCCGTTGGTCGTCCTTCCCAACCCGGCCGCGGATCAGCCGTTCCTTGCCGCGAGGATCCAGGCTCTGGGGGCCGGACTCTCGCTCGAGGGCGAGGCCGGATCCCCCGCGATCCGGGGGGCGGTCCATGAGGTCCTGCGGAACCCGTCGTTCGCGGCGGCGGCCCGAAGGCTGTCCCTGGAGATTCGCGCTGCACCGGGTGTCGCCGGCGCAGCGGACGCAATGGAGCGGGTCGCCACGGCGGGCGCCCGGTCGTGATCGAAGGCGGACCGTCGTTGCCGAAGTTGCCGGACGTGAAAACGCCCACTCAGCGGAAATGCCGAGCGGGCGTCTTTCGTTGTCTAGCCGAGGGCGTCAGCCCGCGGCGTGCGTCAGGTCTGGGTGAGGACCTGGCGGAGCTTGGCGGCGAAGGCATCGGGATCGCCCGGCTGGCCGTACTCGTTCCCGAGGAAGCCGCCGTGGCCGCTCGGGAAGATCACGGGCTTGGTGCCGAGTCGCTCGGCGACGGCCTCCCCGCCGCGGCGTGCCATCTGGCCCGCCGATTCCGCGCCTGCGCCCATGACGATCCGCGTCGAGGCCGCTCGCAGCGCGTCGAAGTCGGGCTCGTAATGCGTGCAGGTCGTGATGTTCTGGAACAACAGCGGGTCGGTGCGGGTGCCGTCGTCTTCGGTCGGCAGTCCGAACATCACGGGATCGGGCGCGGGCTGGGCGAGGAAGTCGGCGTCGAACGGCCCGTTGTGGCTCGTGGCCGCGATGAAATGCGCCATGCCGGCACCGAACCCGCGGCGCTGGTACGTGTCGGAGATCGCCTGGGTCGCCGCCATGGCGTTCTCCCGATCGGGCAGGATGGATGCCAGGGGCGGCTCGTGGGCGACCAGCGTTCGAACTTGCTCCGGGTGCTTCGCCACGAGGGCGAGTGCATTGACCGCGCCGCCGCTGCTGGCGAAGAGGTCGACCGGGTCCGCATCGAGATCGGCGATGATCCGATGCACGTCGTCGGCGTGCTGATCAGGCGTGGACGGGCTGGCGGGGTCGGCCTTGGTGCTGCGTTCGACGCCCCGCGGGTCGTAGGTCACGACGGTGCGATCGGTGAAGTGTCCGGCAAGCGTGCCGAAGCCGCTCGCGCCCATCGGCGAACCGATCAGGAACAGGATCGGGGCGGTGGAGTCCGCGTTGCGGACGTCGTAGGTCAGGGTCGCCCCGGGCACGTCCAGGGTGTGGGTCGTCGGCTCGGTCATCGTGGTCATCGTGCGCCTCCTCGTGTTGCGACGGCGTCCTCGACAAGGATGGCATCGATCTGGCCGACTGCCTCCGTAAGGCCCTCTTCCATGCCCAAGGCGAGGTACTGCTCCATCGCTTCGGTGCTCGGGTAGCGGCTCTCGATCGACATCCGCGTGCGGCCGGCATCGATCGGTTCGATCGTCACGCGGCCCTCGTTCCGCGGGAAGTCGTCGTTCGGCGTGCCGTCGTCGTGCGCGAAGCCGTCGAGGAAGACATACCCCCCGAATCTGGGATGGGGCGTCCTCACGCGGGCGGGCAGCCTGTGCCTCGATAACCCGACATCCTGGAGGAACACATGCAAGCACGGACGTCGACATGGTCCGGAACGCCGGAAGCCCTGGACAAGTGGGCGGACCACGTCGTCACGCAGGTGAAGCCGATGGTCGAAGGGCTGGCCGGGAATGCCGGAGCCTACTTCTTCATCGACCGCGCCAATCAGCGCGCCATGACCCTGACCCTCTGGTCGACCGATGAATCCGCCCGCTCGAGTGACGAGAACGCAGACGCCAGCCGCGCGCGAACCGTTGCGGCAACGGGCGTAGAGTTGCTGGAACGAGCCAGGTACGAGGTGGTCGGGGACGCCTAGCGCGATCTTCCGGGGTGATCTGCACAGTACCGCGGGACGCACCCGCGGGAGAACCTGGGCTAGGCCGCCCGCGCCGTGCGCATCACCTCGATGAGTTCGTCGCGCGACGGACCGGGGCGAGGTCGCGGTGTCGCACGGAGGTGGGCGAAGATCCGCTCGATGCGCTCCTGCATCGCGACGTCGTCGTCGAGCACCGACAGGGGATCGAGGAAGTAGTTCCGGCGGATCATGGTCCGGAACACGTCGCCGTCGACGAGGGCAGCGGCGTTGCCGGCAGCGAAGGCGAAGAGGGGATACGCCCCGCCGTCGCGGTGCGCCACGTCCACGGTCTCACCCTGCCAGGCTCGAAGCCGCAGCTCGTCCACCGCGGTGGCATTCGCAAAGCGCTCGACCATCGGCTCGCGCACCGCAGCGTCGAAGGCGAGGGCGACCGCCTCGAGGTCGGATCCGTGCGTGTCGATCGCCGCCGTGAGCTCGCGAGCCTCGATCAGCCCGAAGGACAGTCCGAGGGCGAAGACGGGGTCCGTATGACAGAGGGCGTCGCCGATCGAGATCAGCCCGATGGTCGGCGGTCGGTCGTCGATGAAGGTGCGGAGCGTGTTCTGGAGGCTGCCCATCGGCAGGACGTCCGTGATCGCCGTCGACGTCTCGGCGTTCGTCCAGGAGTGCAGGGCCGGCATCGTGGCCGTCGCGGCGTCGAACGCGGCGGTGTGGCGAAGGACCTTCAGCTCCTGGTCGCCCGGCGGGATAGCGATCAGGCCCGCGAACGTGTCGTTATCGCCGGGAAAGGTCGAGAAGAGTCCGTAGCCGAGGTCGGCGCGCGGCGTGGGGACCCACGGGCCGTCCGGCAGCGAGGCGCCCTTCCGAACGCGGTAATAGCGCGTGTAGTAGATGACGCCGCAGTCGGACGACGCTTCGCTCATCCGGCGGCCGCCCAGCGCCTCGATCCAGTCGGGGATCGGACTGCGACGACCCATCGCATCGACCACGAGATCGGCGCGAACGGCGCCATCACTGGTCCGAATGCCGGTCACGCGCGGCACGTCACCAGTCGTCCCGTCGAGCCCGACGACCTTGACGCCCGACCGCACCTGGATTCCCGGCTCGCGAAGCACCGCCCCGCGAAGGCCCCACTCGATGAGCGGGCGTCGGACACCGATGATCTGAAGCTCCTCATCCTCGGGTCGAAGCGGACCCCGGAGCTTCGGCCGCAGGTCGACGTCGGTGGCGCCGGCGTCGAGCAGGGCCCGATATACGTCGGGGAACTGGGCCCGGAGCTCCCTCCGCCCGCGCGCCGTGAACGCGTGCGCCTGCGGGAAATGTGGGATCCCCTGGCGTCGCCAGTCGACGGCGTCGAGCGCCTCGCCAACGGTCACCTCGTCGCGCTCGATCAGGGTGACCGCGTTGCCGGCGCGGCCCAGCGCGAGCGCCGCGGCGAGGCCGCTGACCCCGGCACCGAGAACCGCGATGGACATGGTCGCCATGCCCCGCATGGTAATCATCCGTGAGACGCGACTCGAGCCCCCGAAGCCCAAGACCGACCCGACGTGAGCGCCCGCATCTACCGCCTTCACAGGACACCGACCGCTGGAGCCCATTCCCGAAAGAGCCGCCGCCTCCAGCCGAGAAGTGGCCGTCCCAGCGACGGCTTGACAGATCATGGTTATACTTCTGGTATGAAAACCGCGGTCTCCGTGCCCGATGACGTGTTCGAGGGAGCGGAGCGACTTGCGCGCCGTGAGGGTCGGTCACGAAGCGAGGTCTACAGCGCCGCGCTCCGTGATTACGTCGCCCGGCACGATCCCGACGCGATCGTCCAGGCGCTCGACCAGGTCGTCGCGGAGGTCGGGGAGGGGACCGACCCATTCGTCGTCGCTGCGGGTCAGCGAACGCTCGAAGCGACCGATTGGTGATCGCGCAAGGGGACGTCTGGTGGGCCGACCTCGCCGTCCCGACCGGGTCGGCGCCCGGCTTTCGCCGGCCGATCGTCGTCGTCCAGGGCGACGAGTTCAACCGTAGCGCACTGCAAACGGTCGTGGCCGTGCCGCTCATGAGCAACCTCAAGTGGGTCGATGCACCGGGCAATGTGCGTCTGTCCGCGCGGGTGACAGGGCTGCCTCGCGACTCCGTCGCCAACGTTTCGCAGATCGTGACGGTCGACAAAACCACGCTCACCGAGCGAGTCGGCAAGGTGTCTGCGACGAAGCTCGAGCTCGTCCTGGCCGGCATCGATATCGTTCTCGGACGGTAGGGGGGGCTGTCGCCCAGCCAACCGAGATCGAAGGAGGCATCTAAATGGCGAACCTGGTCGTGCACTTCGAGATCCACGCGTCGGAGCCGCAGCAGCTCATCGACTTCTGCTCCGGGCTCCTCGGCTGGAAGTTCACCCAATTCGGCGAGCAGCCGTATTGGTCCATCGAGACGGGGGAGGGAGCCATCGGGAATCGAGCCGGCACCGCCGGGCACGGCATCAATGGCGGCCTGATGCCGCGACGTGGCCCGAAGCCGGAGGTCGGCGCTCCGGTCGCGGGCTGCAACCTCGTCATCGGCGTCGACGACGTTGACGGCCTGATGCAGCGCGGCATCGAGCTCGGCGGCACAGAGGCCATGGCGGCGGAAGACATGCAGGGCGTCGGTCGCGTCGGCTACCTGCTCGACCCGGACAACAACGTCTTCGGTCTGATCTCGGCCGTCATGTCCGACGGCACGACCGCGATGGGAAGCGGCGCGTAGCAAGCGCGGTATGGACGGCGGCGAGCGCATCCTCGGGATCGTGGGTGGGACCGGACCCGAGTCAACCATCGATTACTACCGGTCGCTGATCGCGACCTGGCGCCGTCGTCGGCCCGACGGAAGCTACCCACGGGTCCTGATCAACAGCATCGAAGCCGGGCGCGTGTTCGCGAATCTCGCCGAGTCTGACTTCGGCGCCCTCGGCGTCGACCTTGGCGCCGCGGTCGCGATGTTGGCGTCAGCCGGTTGCCAACGTGCGCTGCTCGCCTCCAACGCCTGTCATCTCGCCTTCGATCGGATCGATCCGCCGCCGTCCATCCCGCTGATCCACATCGTCGACGCCGCCCGTGATGCCGCAAGGCGTGCCGGCTACCGTCGCCTCGGCCTGCTCGGCACCCGGTTCGTCGTGGATTCGGACCTGTACCCATCGCGATTCGCCTCGGCTGGCATCACGATCGTGGTGCCGACGGAGGACGAACGCGAGATCGCCCACGGGATCTATTTCGGTGAGCTGGTCCAGGGTGTCGTTCGCGAGGAGAGTCGGGCCGCCCTGGCATCGGTGGTCGGTGTGATGCGGGAGCGAGACGGGATCGACGCCGTCATCCTCGGCGGCACCGAGCTTGCCCTGATCCTTACCGACCCGACGTGCGCCGGCGTACCGGTGTTGAATACTGCCCAGACGCACGTCGAGGCCGCGGTGGAGTGGCTCATCGACCCCGATGCGAAGGAGCGATGACCATGAAGCTGACCGCTTCGATGATGGTGACCCTGGACGGCGTGTACCAGGGTCCCGGGGGTCCCGACGAGGACCGGCGCGGCGGGTTCGAGCGCGGCGGGTGGACGGCCGCGGGCTGCGGCTCTTCCCGGAGCGCGGCCAGACACACGACCTGGAGCTGGTCGAGTCGCGCTCGACGTCAAGGGGCGTGATGATCCAGACCTATCGACCGAACGGCCGCGCGACGTTCGGCGACGCTGGCGAGTAGCGCCGTCCCATGGGCAAGGTCGTGGCCGGGGCGACGGTCTCGCTCGATGGCTACATCGCCGGGCCGAACGAGTCGGGCTTCGAGCACTTGTTCGCCTGGTTCGACGGTGGTGACCACGAATTACCGAGCGTGGACCCGAACTTCCACGCCCGCCTGTCCGAGCCGGACTACCGATATATGCGCGACTTTGTCGAGGGTATCGGGGTGTTCGTGGTCGGGCGCCGGATGTTCGACCTCACAGATGGTTGGGGTGGCCGGCACCCGTTCGACAAGTCGATCGTCGTCGTCACGCACTCGGTGCCCCAAGACTGGGTCGCCGCCCATCCTCACGCGCCCTTCACGTTCGTCACGGACGGGCTGCCATCGGCGATCGAACGGGCGCGGGCGATCGCGGGCGATCAGAACGTCTGCGTCACGCCGGGCAAGATCGCGAGCCAGTGCCTGGAGCTGGGCCTGCTCGACGAGATCTCGATCGACCTGGTGCCTGTGCTGCTCGGCTCCGGGGTGCGGTTCCTGGACGAGCTGAAGGGAGCGACGATCCTCCTCGATGGGCCGGACCTGGTCGTCGAGGGGTCTCGCGTCACCCACCTGCGCTACCAGGTCCGTCGGTCTACCGCCAGCCCAGTTCCGGGGCCACGAACCTGAGGATGCTCTCGATGGCGTGGGCGTTGTACTCGACACCGAGCTGGTTCGGGACGGTCAGGAGCAGCGTGTCGGCGGCCTGGATCGCCGTGTCCCCGGCGAGCTCCTTGACGAGGACGTCGGGCTCCGCCGCGTACGAGCGCCCGAAGATCGCCTTCGTCTGTGCGTCGAGGTAGCCGACCTGATCCGCCTCCTGATTGCCGCGGCCGAAGTAGGCGCGGTCCCGATCGTCGACCAGCGCGAAGATGCTGCGACTGACCGACACGCGCGGCTCGTGCTGGTGCCCAGCCGCGGCCCACGCCTCACGGAACAGTCGGATCTGCTCCGCCTGGAGCTCGTGGAACGGCATGCCGGCGTCCTCGGTCAGCAGCGTCGACGACATCAGGTTCATGCCCTGCTGCCCGGTCCATTCGGCGGTCGCGCGCGATCCGGCGCCCCACCAGATCCGGTCGCGCAGGCCGGGTGAATGCGGCTCGGGGCGGAGCAAACCGGGCGGGTTCGGGAACATCGGGGACGGGTTGGGCTCGGCGAACGCGGCCCCGGAGAGGGCCTGGAGGAAGACCTCCGCGTGCTGGCGGGCCATGTCGGCGTCGCTATCGCCCTCCGGTGGCGCGTAGCCGAAGTAGCGGAAGCCATCGATGACCTGCTCGGGCGAGCCGCGGCTGATCCCCAGCTGGAGGCGACCGCCTGCGATGAGGTCGGCCGCCCCAGCATCCTCGACCATGTACAGCGGGTTCTCGTAGCGCATGTCGATGACGGCCGTCCCGATCTCGACGCGCTTGGTGCGAGCGCCGATCGCCGCCAGGAGCGGGAACGGCGACGCGAGCTGCTGGGCGAAGTGGTGGACGCGGAAGTACGCGCCGTCGGCGCCCAGGTCCTCGACCGCCTCGGCGAGCTCGATCGACTGGATGAGGGCATCCGACCCCGACCGGACCTGCGAGTAGGGCGAGGCCGACCAGTGCCCGAACGAGAGGAATCCGATCTTCTTCACAGGTCGATTGTCAGCCGAGCGGCTTGAGCCGGGCGATCGGGATGATCCGGTCGGTCTTTGCAGGGTATCCGGCGAACTGTTGGTGTTCCGCGATGTGCCGGTCCCATAGCGTGTCGCGGTCGGCCCCTTCCGCGACGGTCGCGCTGGCCTGGAAGGTCTGGCCGTCGGCTTCGACCGTCACGACCGAGTTCGCGACGAGGTTCGTGAACCACGCCGGATCGTCGGGTTCGCCGCTCTTGGAACCGACCACGACGTAGTCGTCCCCATCGCGCGAGAAGGTCACGACGGCCGATCTCGGTTCGCCGCTCTTCGCCCCGGTCGTCGTGAGGACCATCACGGGGCGCCCTTCGAAGTAACCACTCGTGGGGCGGCCGTTGGCGCGGATGTCGGCGATCAGGTTCTTCGTCCAGTCGGCGTAATCGGTCATCGGAGATCCTCGGGTCAACGGCGCGCTTCGGTTGCGTAAGCAACCATCCCACAGATCGGATTGACATGCGCGGCGGTCTTCCGTACGGTACGGACATTATCCGTACACGGAGCCTATCGTGACGACCGCACGCGGGACAGGACGCAAGGAAGACCGACTCGAACTCCGACTCGAGCCAGCGAATCGACGTCTGCTGGATGAGGCCGCCGCTGCGACCGCGATGAGCACGAGTGCCTTCGTCCTCAGCCACGCGACCGAGGCCGCGCGCGAGCTCCTCGCCGACCGGACGACGTTCGTCCTCCCCGACGATCGTTGGGACGCGTTCGTCCAACTCCTCGAGCGCGAGGAACGACCGATGCCTGGCCTCGCGGCCTTCCTGGCCCGACCGAGCGTCCTGCACGACGAGTGACGCGATATGGCCGAATCGAGCCGATCGCACCCGACCATGACACGCAGTCCTTCGATTCCGGTTCGAAAGAACAGACCGGCTGGCTAGTCCGGCACGCGCTCCAGGCCCATCAGTCGGACACCGCGAAGGTCTACGTCATCTGTCTCGAGGGTTCGCGCTCGATCGTCGGCCACTACGCGCTCGCGGCCGGCGCGATCGAGCATGCTGCCGCTCCACCGAGGCTGACGAAGGGCGTGGGACGCTATCGCGTGCCGGTCGTGATCCTGACCCGACTCGGCGTTGACCTGGCTCAGCAGGGACGAGGCCTTGGCTCGGCCCTCGTCCGCGACGCCCTGTTCCAGATAGCGTCGATCGGCGAACGCGTCGGCGTGCGCGCGCTGCTGATCCATGCCGAGACGCCCGAGGCAGCCGCCTTCTACCAGGGCATCGAGCCAAGCTTCGAGCCGTCACCCACGGATCCGCTCCACGTGATCCTGCTGATCAAGGACCTCCGGCGGGCCATCCGCGATGCCGCCGCTGCGGACTTGACCGCCCGGGCATGACGCCCCGGCCGTCAGCTGCCCGTATCGCCGTCTCCGTCTCCGTCTCCGTCTCTTGCCACCGTTCGCAGCGTATACACGTCGAGGGTCGCCTCGCGTCCGCGCACCTCGACCGTCCGCCGATCGAGGCCGGTCGCGTCGAGTGAGGCGTGCTCTGCAGCCGCGAGCGAGATAAGGAGTTCGCCAGGGCCTGCCAGCGACGCGAGTCGCGCCGTGGTGTTCACCGAGTCGCCGAGTGCGGTGAAGTCCGAGATCTCCTCGCTCGACCCGAGCGTCCCAACGTACGCCGTGCCAGTGTGCACGCCCCCGCCGGCAGGGATCGGCCCGCTTGCGGACGCATCGGACCGTGCCACTGCTTCGATGAGCCGACGACCGCCTTCGATCGCTTTCCGGGCGTGGTCCCGACCCGCGTAGCTCGGGATGTACAGGCCGATGGCCTCGTCGCCCACGAACTTGTCGACGACGCCGTCCGTCTCGACGATGGCGTTTGCCGCGAGCCGGTAGAACGCGGTCAGCGGCGCCGCGAAGGCCGCAGGCCCGAGCCGCTCGCCGAGGCCGGTCGAGCCTCGAATGTCGACGAACAGCATCGAGATCTCGACCTCGGCGCCGCCGACGCCCAGCTTCGTGAGGGCCCTCATGCAGTTCTTGCACAGCTGCGGGTGGCGCTCCCACGGCCCGAACCATGGCTTGAGCAACGCCCCGCCGATGCCGTGAAACGGCGCGTAGCAGAGCTTGCAGCGCGGTGGCGATGGCAGACGCCCGAACTGACGGCGAAGGGCGAGCATGCCTCGATGCTCGCCGGTGAGGAGGGCTCGCCACTGCTCCTCGGTCGTCTTGTGTTCCACTCAGGGAGTCTAGGAGCATGCATGCTCCTACGCGGCGCCGATCACGCTCCCCGTACACTCCCAAGAAGTGAAGACAGACGAGCAGGGGAGGGGACCGTGGCCCAGCCGACCCTGACGCCGCGCGAGTTCGCTCAGAAGTGGGGCGACAACGCAACGAAGGAGAAGGCCGCCTCCAAGGAACATTTCGTCGACCTGTGCCGAATGCTCGGCGAACCGACGCGGCCTATTGTGCGTCCATGAGCACCGCCCGATGCCCGACGTGTTCGACGCTTCGACCAGCCAATGCGTCGTTCTGCGCGAAATGCGGTTCGCCGTTCCAGGGCGGGACGCCGAGGGATCCCGGCCGCGGTCAAGATGCAACAGCCGTCGATGATCTCCGGGACCTCGCCTCATATGACTTCGGGTCGAGACGGACGCTCGTTGACCTGACTCTCTGGACCGGCGTCAAGCTCGGCATCGGCTTCGCGATCGGCGTCTCACTGGTGGCATTGATCCTGTCGTTGACCGTCATCCTCGTGCTCGGACTCGACGTGCCGGGCCGCAGGTTCTGAGGCATGCACCTCTACCAGGGAACCAGCGAGCAGTTCATCGCGGATGCGGTGCAGGCTCGGCTGGCCAATCTGCTGGCGGATCGGTTCTTTGACGAGTTTCGGTATCGGCCGGCGCCGTCCGAGGTCAACTCGTGGCGGAACTCCCTCGCTGCTATGGCCCAAGTCCTGCAGCTAGCCGACCTCCGCGATCATGGCGTCCTCGTCGAGCTCAAGCTGCCGCTGTCGTCGAAGCGCCTCGATGTGCTGATCACAGGCTCGAACCCGGCCACCGGCGACGCCGCGGTCGTCGTCGAGCTCAAGCAATGGACCGAGGTCGCGCCTTCGAACATCACGGATTGCGTCGTCATCGATTTCGTCAGCCGTCCCAGAGACCACCTCCATCCGTCGCGCCAGGCTGCGCAATATCAGCGCTACCTGCTCGACACGCACTCGGCGTTCACCGACGGCGGCGTTGCGCTCGACGCCTGCGCGTACCTGCATTTCGCGACGTTCGACCCGAAGTCGCCGCTCTACCAAGCCGACTTCGCGACGCTGCTCGCGACGAACCCCTCCTTCGCCGGCGACCAGATCGACGCCTTCGCCACCTACCTCGACACCAGAGTCGCCGGTCCCGACGATGGCTCGATCCTCGACAAGGTCGCCAACACGGCGTTCCGCCCGCACAAGCGGCTGCTGGATCACGTCGCGCGCGTCATCCGCAACGAGCCCGTGTTCACGCTGCTCGACGAACAGCAGGTCGCCTACAACGCGATCATGGATTCGGTACGTGGTGCCGGCCAGAACCAGCAAAAGGTCGCGTTCATCGTCGAAGGCGGGCCGGGCACCGGGAAGTCGGTCATCGCCGTCAATCTCGTCGCGGAGCTGTCCGCCCTGGGCCTCCGGACCCTCCACGTGACCGGCTCCAAGGCCTTCACCGAGAACCTCCGCAAGATCGTCGGCACTCGAGCCAGCGCGATGTTCAAGTACTTCCGCGACACGGCGAACGTCGACGAGCCGCTCGACGTTGTGATCCTCGACGAGGCGCACCGCATCCGCTCGATCAGTACGAGCCGCTTCACGCCCGCTAAGGCACGCACCGGCAAGGCCCAGATCGACGACATCCTCGACTCTAGCCGCGTCACCGTCTTCTTCATCGACGACATGCAGGTCGTTCGCCCAGGCGAGGTCGGCAGCACCGACCTGATCCGCGAGAGCGCTGCAAAGCGCGGGCTGGAGGTCCGCGAGTTCGAGCTCGAGGCGCAGTTCCGCTCGAACGGCTCGGACTCGTTCATCAAGTGGGTCGACAACACCCTCGAGATGGCCCGGACGCCGCAGGTCCTCTGGCCGGCCGACGACGAGTTCGACTTCCGCGTCGCTGGCTCGATCAAGGAGCTCGACATGCTGATCCGCGGCAGGGCAGGGGAGGGGGCGACCGCTCGCTTGGTGGCCGGCTTCTGCTGGCCGTGGTCCGACCCCGACACCGCCGGCGAGCTCGAGCCCGACGTCAGGGTAGGGGATTGGTCGATGCCTTGGAACGCCAAGGCCGAGACCGGCCGCCTGGCGCCCGGGATCCCGAAGTCCGACTTCTGGGCGAGCGACCCGCGGGGGATCGACCAGGTCGGCTGCGTCTACACCGCGCAGGGCTTCGAGTTCGACTACGTGGGAGTCATCTTCGGCCCCGATCTCGTCTACCGGACGCTCGATGGGGGATGGGTCGGCCAACGCGACCAATCGCATGATCATCGCATCGTCCGCAGCGGCGTCACCGAGCCGCAATTCACCGACTTCGTCAAGAGCACCTACCGCGTCCTCCTGACCCGCGGCCTCCGCGGCTGCTACGTCTACTTCATGGACGCGCCAACGCGGGACTTCGTCTTGAGTCGGATCGAGCGCTCGGTGAAGTCCTTGCCACGGGCGGCCGAGGGGCCAACCTCCTACGACTCAAGCCCGGAGAATTGAGTGGACAATCGACTCGTCAACGAGCAGGTCCAACGCTGGCTTGACAAGGGAGATTGTGATCTGCGCTCTGCGCAAGCGCTTCTCGCCGTCCATTCCGCCATTCCGCCGTCCGTCATTGGGTTCCATGCGCAGCAAGCCATCGAAGAGCCTCCACCAGAGTCAGTGCGGTTCAAGTACCTGAAGGCAGTTCTGGTGGCGCAAGGCACAAATCCTCCACGGGACCACAGCATCAGCCGCCTACGCTCCCTTCTAACATCGCTTCCGCTGGTCGCACACCTTCCAACGACCCGTTTTGCAGTTTTGGAGCGCTATCCGCGGTTGCAGGCTGGTACTGCGGACGAACCCGCTCGAGACCAAGTTGAACTCGCGGTGACGTACGCCGAACGGGTGTGTTCGACCGTAAAGACGTTCCTAGCTCAGGATTCCGAAGATGCGCGGCCGACGCGACCGTTTGGTGAAGCCGATATTAAGGCGGTCAAGAAGAGGAGCACGTGAACGGTCCGGCGCCAGTCCACTCGGCGGCTGTGGCGGAGTGTGGCCGGCTGGAACCGACGTACAGTCGGCTTTGCGAGCGATTTCGTAGTCTGTTGGTCGAGCTTCTCGCCTCCGCTGACTTCAAATTCCAGACAGTTGAAGCACGAGCGAAGTCCCTCGAGAGCTTCGCCGAAAAGATAGGGCGCGCCGGCAGCTATCTCGGCCATCGCGAAAGCCGCCAAGAGGGCCAAATTCCGCGTCCTCCTTCGTGTAGCAAACGATTGAGGTGTGAGTCAACTCGTCGCGGCGGCGAACCTTGCCAAGCTCCAGAACATCGAGGGCCTGCACGAACGACTTCTCGCACTAGCTGAACCTGCCAAGGAATACTTCGTGCGGTTTCGCGAGGCTAAGTTCACCCAAGATACAGATGACGTCCGCGGTTCGCCGACACACTGGGCCGCTGTGGTCCTCGTTGGATCGACGCCTCGGCTCACGGCGGCCCGTGTGAAGAGGCAAACAGGTTGGGACCTCCAATATGTGCGAGCCGCGCTCAAAGCCCGACAGACATAACTCACCTTATCGGAAGTAGTGCCAGAGCGTGGGCGGGGTTACGTCCCTAGCTCTCTCGCAACTTGGCCGACGATTCGCGCGGCGACCGCCACGAAGGCGGCGGACTCCGCAGCGTCGTACTCGACCCCCATATGGGCCGGATAACGAGCTTCAGCGTAAGCATCGGTGAGCGCCCGGAGATCCGTTTCATCAACCACCAGAACCAGCCTCGAAGCGACCCGTTGGGCCAGCATCACGAGGTCGTGGCTTCGAGGCGGGTCGGATCCGATGAACACGATCAGCGCCTTCAGAGCCTTCTCAGCTGCCTGGTGGGCGGAGCCGACCGCGATTCGGGGTGGAAGGCTGCCATCCGCGATCAGGACGTACGCGGCACGAAGGTCGCCGTCAGCTAGGTCCAGCCAGTGTCGGGACGCGTCACGATCGGGGTCACTGGCGCTCATACAGCGTCCGACCCTCACGGAGCGCCCAGGCCACGGCACCCCATGGCCGGCCCTCCCGCCCGTCGATCTCCGCGACTGCAGCGACGACGACATCCTTGGAGATCGGGAGATCGTCCAGGACGCGTCGGACCTCGAGCCGCATCGCTCGACGGTCGGCCACCTCGTCCAACACGACGAGCAAGTCGTAGTCGCTGTCTTCGCGCGCGTCACCGCGCGCTCGTGAACCGAATAGGGCGATGCGAACGGGATCACACAGGCGCACGATCCGCCCGACGATCGTCGTCAGCCATGGATCGATCGCCGCCGGTGGCGGAACCGAGCCTCCGGCCAGATATGGCGCCGCGCTCTCGCGTGCTCTAGCGGCCCGGTCTGCCGTATCTTGGCTCCCGACGACATCAGGCATGGGTCCGCCCCAAAACGTCCGCTTCCATTCGGCCGGGATCGGTAGCCGGTCGGACGTCTCACCGAGATACGCCTCGAGGTCATGCTCCTCGAGGACATGCTGCGTCCCGACCTTGCGGGCCGGCAGTTTGCCCTCGCGGATCCATCGCCGGATCGTTTCGGGGTTCCGGCCGGCGCGGCGGGCGGCTTCGGGAACGGTCAACATCGTTGTTGCATACTACAACATCGTCTCGGGACGTCAAGACCCGAGGGGATCCGACTCAATGCGGCATCTGCTCCTGGCAGACGATGATCGCGGCGATCGACTGGGCGGGCGTCGGCGCCCGATCGGCGCGGATGAAGCATTCGACCAGCCGCTTGCGGGCTTCCAGGCTGGACGTTTTGGTCAATTCGCAGTCGGAGGCCAAGGCATCGCCGCCCTGTTGGGTCCTCGTCATGCACATCCGGAAGCCCCCCTCGATGGCGGTATCGAGGCCCTGCAGGATGGTCGACTCGGTGGTTCGCACCGTCTCGCTCGTGATGACGACCGTCGGCGCCGCCGTGGCGCTCGGCGAGGTCTTCGATCCAGGCGGGCCTGAGCACCCGGAGAGGGCCGCGACGACGGCCAGGACGGTAAGGACGCGTCGGATGATCGCCACCGTCGTACCCTACTCCCCGCCTCAGCTCGCGCAGGCGACGGCGTAGTGGATGTCGAGGCTTAGGCGCTCGGTGCCAACGGCCACGGTCCGCTGCGGGCGAGCAGCTCGTCGAGAACCTCGGGCTCCTGGCGATATGGCATCAGGTGGCCGGCATCGAGCCAGATGTTCAGGCGGGCCATGGGTAGCTGATCGACCAGGCGCCGCGCGGCAGACAACGGTGCATTCCGGTCGCCGTCGCTATGCCACCAGGTCAGGTCGGCCCTGATCGCTTGGAAGTCGATCTGCCACGGCCTCAGGAACGCGAGACCCTCGTCGTACCAGCCGCCCGCCCCTTGACGCAATGCCTCCGTGATCCCGGCGACGAAGCCGCTCTGCCAGTTCGGATCCTCGAGGATCGCGCGGTCGGCGGCAGGCGCCGACGCCATGATCGACCGAAAGCTGGCGAGCGGGTCGGCCAGGATCGATCCCCGCATCTCCTCGGCGATCCGCAGGATCTCGTCGAGCCGGCCCTCGTGGAAGAGCCGGTACTCGAGCGCATTGAGGTCGATCATCTGGGCTGCTTCGAGCGGATCGAGCGGAGCCGCGCCGACGAGGATGGTCGCGGCCGACATCCGGCCAGGGTGGCGCGCTGCGAAGTCCAGGATGTGCGGGCTCGCGCCACTCGTTCCGTACACCGGGAGCGCCTCGATGCCGAGTTCGTCGAGGATCGCCGCGGTGTCGTCGGAATGTTCGACGAACGCTCGACCCTCGAATCGGGTGGACGCTCCGTAGCCCGGCCGCTCGGTCGTGATTACCCGCAACCGACGCTCGAACCACGGGGTACGGTCGGCGCGCAGGAAGAGGCGCGAACCTGGCGTGCCCGGGACGCGAAGGATGGGCCGGCCGTTGGGCAAACCCGACTCACTCCAGGCGACGACGCGGCCATCAGGCCGGGTGATCCGATGATCGGTGACGTCGTTGCCCAAGGTCGTCGCGGAGCCGGTGGCGGTCATGGGATCCCTCAGAGGTTGCCGACGGTGGTCATGACAAGTACCGGGCACACCAAAAACGCCCGAAGGAACCGCTGGTCCGTAGTTGCCGCCGCAAATTTGCATCCGCGACAACACTTTCGGTCCAAGGCCCCTTCAGGCAAGACCTACCTTAGCCGACGCATCTCGGGTCTGGCTACGGACTTATCCACGACTTTGGCGCGAACTTCGCGCGCCAAAGTCCGTTGTCCACAGGCTATCCACGAGCCGGCCCCTCATTCGACCTCGAGCGGACGGACGGTTCCGCCCACCAGGATCGGCAGGCCAGCCGGGTCGACATCGAAGGCACTCCCCTCCCCGACCTGCCAGCGTTTCACCGAGAGCCGTTCGATCCGGACCTCGGGGACTTGCACGAGCTCGCCGTTCGAGCGGAGCAGCACCCCGCCCACCGCTCCGGGCGCCACGTCGCCGGGTGCCAGCGTCCGGGCCCAGCGCCAGGCGATCGCCGCCAGGGCCAGCGGAGAGCCATCCACCACCAGCGCGTCGTCGGGCCCGAACGCCCAGCCGGCGACGTGCCGGACATCCGGATTCGCGCCACCCACGTGATTGCCGTGGAGGGTTCGGTCGCGTTCGGGATGGAAGGTCCACAGGCCGTCCGCGCGCGCCAGCTCCAGGTGGGCGAACC
Source organism: Candidatus Limnocylindrales bacterium (assembly GCA_038319665.1). Classification (GTDB taxonomy): domain Bacteria; phylum Chloroflexota; class Limnocylindria; order Limnocylindrales; family CSP1-4; genus SPCO01. The sequence continues at coordinate 64,126 of JBBQDL010000003.1, read as the reverse complement.
GGCCATCGGCGTCGGTCTCGAGCAGGAGCGCGTGCAGGACGGTCGCCCCCTGGCGCACGACCTCGCGCCAGCGCCGGCCCCTGCGACCCTCGGCGATCGTCCAGGTCACGACCGATCCGAAGGCGCCGCTCCCCCACCCCGCGACGCGGGTCGGTCCGGTCATCGTTCAGCGGCGGCGGCCGCGGCCTCGACCGAACCGGCCGCGTCGAGCGTGGCCGCCGCCCAGCGTGCCGCGGCCGCGGTGAGTTCGCCCGCCAGCGCCGGTGCGACGCGGCCCTTGACCCGGACCTCGCGTTCGCCGTAGTCGAGCTCGATCGTGCCGCGCTCGCGCACGCGCGCGAGCAATTCGCCCGCCGTGTACGGCAGGCACACGTCGACATCGACCCACAGGGTCGCGAGCAGCGCGGCGATCTCGGCCCGGAGCGTGTCCATGCCGTAGCCGGTCAGCGCCGACACGAAGACGGCGCCCGCGATGGCCGGGGCCGGGGTCGTCCCGTCCCGCGCCGCGGCATCGAGGAGATCCGCCTTGTTGAATGCCAGCAGACGCGGCTTGTCGCCCGCCCCGAGCTCGTCGAGGACGGTCTGCACGGTCGCCCGGTGCTCCTCGAAATGGACATCCGAGGCGTCGACCACCTCGACCAGGACGTCGGCCCGGTTGACCTCCTCGAGCGTCGCCCGGAAGGCATCGACGAGCTGGTGTGGGAGCTTGTGGATGAAGCCGACCGTGTCGGTGACGATGGCGGTCTGTCCGTCACCGAGCTTGACCTGTCGCGATGTCGGGTCGAGCGTCGCGAAGAGCTTGTCCTCGGCCCGCGCCACCTCCGACCCCACCAGCGCGTTGAGCAGCGTGGACTTGCCCGCGTTCGTGTAGCCGACGATGCCGACCGTCGGCCACAGCCGGCGATCGCGGCCACGGGCCGCCGTCTCGCGCTGCTGGCGGACCTGCTCGACGCGCTCCTTCATCTTCGAGATGCGGGTCCGGATGATCCGCCGGTCGGTCTCGAGCTGGCTCTCGCCGGGTCCCCGTGTCCCGATCCCGCCGCCCGTCCTCGACAGGTGGGTCCACAGCCTGGTCAGCCGCGGCAGCTGGTATTCGAGCTGGGCGAGCTCGACCTGGAGCCGGCCCTCGTGGGTCTGGGCGTGGAGCGCGAAGATGTCGAGGATGAGCCGGCTGCGGTCGATGACCTTGACGTTGAGGAGCTCCTCGAGCGCACGCTGCTGGGCGGGCGACAGCTCGTCGTCGGCGACCAGGACGTCGAAGCCGGTCTCGCGCCTCGCCGCGACGAGATCCTCGGCCTTGCCCTTGCCGACGTACCAGTTCGGGTCGACGTGGCGGCGGTTCTGCCACTCCGCGCCGACCACCTCGGCACCGGCCGTCGTGGCAAGGCTGGCGAGCTCGGCGAGCGAGTCCTGGGCGGTCCAGCCGTCCTCGGTCCCGGTGTCGACGGCAACGAGGAAGGCCTTCTCGACCGGTGGGGCGACGTCGATCAGGTGGCGGGCTGGCATCTCGGCGTAGTGTAGTGGTTCACACCCGGAGGACCCGCATGGCTGCCGACCAGGATGCCGTCGTCAACCCTGACGAGATCGAAGGGCGACGCGTGCCGACGAAGACCGAATTCGACGAGCTCGAGCCGGAGGTCCGCTCCGACCCGGCGGCCGACGGGCTCGAGAGCCTGGACGGCCTCGCCGGGGAAGGACTGCGCGAGGAGGAGACCGACGACCCCGAGGTCGCCGCGCAGGAAGGCATCCCGTGGGTGCCGCCGATCGATCCGCCGGTCGTCGCCACCCCTGGGACAGCGACCCCGTCGTAGCCGCCGGGACCGGGGTCTCGGCGCTCGACGAGTCGTACGACGAGGACAGCCCCGGCACCCTGCTCTCCGATGAAGGCGAGGTCAACGAACGCATCCGCGAGGCCCTTCGCGCCGACAGCGCGACCTCGCGTCTGGCCGACGCCCTCGTGATGCGCGACGAGACGATCTTCCCGGGCCTCTGAGCCGCTCGACAGCTCGCTGACGCTGCCATCGAGTCGCGATAGCCCATCCGGGGTCGGTCGCTGAACGTTCGGGTCATGGAGCAGCCTCCAACGGTCCGCAACAGTCCATCGTGTGTTGACCCCTGTCACAGGCCGGCGCCGTCCGGCCTGGTTCCACGCGGCCCTGCCCGGGGCGGCGCTGCCATCGCCCGAATCCTGGCGACGTACCCTCGCCATCCGATCGATCGCCGTGCTCGCGCTCTCGGTCTCCCTGGGGTACCTCGTCTGGCGCGCCGGCTGGACGCTCGCGCTCGACGTCTGGTGGGTCTCGATCCCGCTGTTCGTCCTCGAAGTCCACGCGTTCCTCGGTCTCGTGCTGTTCACGTTCTCCTTGTGGGATGTCGGGCGCCGGCCGGCCACCCACGACGTCACGGCCTCGCCCGCCCGGATCGCGATCCTGGTGCCGACCTACAACGAGGGCCTCGAGGTGCTCACCCCGACCGTCGCGGCGGCCGTCGCGATGCGCGTCGCGCACGAGACCTGGGTGCTCGACGACGGTGACCGACCGGAGGTCGCGCGGCTGGCAGCGGACCTTGGTGCGCATTGCCTCGCGCGCCCGACCCACGAACATGCCAAGGCCGGCAACCTGAACCATGCCCTGGGCATCATCGAGGCCGACATCATCGGCGTCCTCGACGCCGACCACGTCGCGTCGCCGGACTTCCTGGTGCACACCCTCGGCTACTTCGACGATCCGGCGGTCGCCCTGGTCCAGACCCCGCAGGACTTCTACAACGTCGAGTCCTTCGAACACGAGGGCGGCGGCGCGCCCCGCGCGTTGACCGATCCCGATAGCGCTGGAGCGCAACGGTTCCACGAGCAGGCCCTCTTCTATCGCGTCCTGCAGCCGGGCAAGAACCGCTGGGGCGGCGCCTTCTGGTGCGGGACTGGGGCGGTCGTTCGGGTCGCCGCGTTACGCGATGTCGGTTTGGTCGCGACCGACACGATCACCGAGGACATCCACACCTCCATCCGCTTGCATCGGCGCGGCTGGAAGACGGTCTATCACAACGAGATCCTCGCCCGTGGCCTGGCCGCGTCCGATGCGGCGACCTACCAGTTGCAGCGCCTTCGCTGGGGCACGGGCGCGATGCAGGTCCTGCGCAAGGAGAATCCGCTGGTCGCCTCCGGCCTCTCCGTCGGCCAACGACTCACGTACGCGACGACCCTCCTCGGCTGGTTCGATGCCTGGCGCTCGCTCGGCTATCTGCTCCTGCCCTTGATCGTCATCGCCACCGGAGCGGTGCCCATCACGGCGGACGCGCTGACGTTCGCGATCGCGTTCGGGGCCACGTTCGGGCTCTCGCAGCTGGCTCTGTGGGCGCTCTCCCGGGGCTGCCATCGGCCGGTCCTGACGCTGCTCTTCGAGTTCGTCCGGATGACGCCGAACCTGCTGGCCACAGCGACGCTCTTCGGCGACGACGGCGCGACCTTCCGGGTCACCCCCAAGGGACGGACGGGCGATGGCCGAACCCGCACCCACGTCCCACGCCTGCTCACGGTGATCCTGGGCATCTCGTTCGTCGCGGCCGCCTGGTACGCACTCACGGTCCTGGGCGTCACGCCCATCCGCTACGCCGTGCCGTGGGCCGTTCACGCCTCGTTCGCCTGGATGCTCATCAACGTCACGCTGGTCTGGCTGGCGATCCGCCGGGTCCGATCGACGCGCTACGCCGCGGAACGTCGGTCGAGTGTCCGCTTCGCTACCGATATGCCGGCCAGGCTGGACGGCCTGGAGGCGACGGTCCGGGACGTGTCATTGACCGGCGCCCGCATCGAGCTGCCCGTTGCGGCCGCGATCGCCGAGCATGCGTCGCTCACGATCGAACTGCCGGGCGGCCAGGTCCTCGACTTCATGGGCGCGAGCCGTTCCAGCTGGACCGATGCACGTGGCCGGCCGATGGTCGGGTTCGAATTCGACCCCGGGCAGGACACCGCTCGGGCGCGACTGGCGCTCGCCCTCTTCGTCGCCGCGGAACCGTTCGACGCCGAACCGGTGGTCGAGGCCAAGCCCGCCGCGCCGAGGCGGAAGCGGCGGGCGAGGGTCGAGACAGCCGCCTGATCCGGCCGATCACGGTCGGCTCGCCGAGACAACGTGACCGTCTCCTATGCTTGACCGCAGCATGACTGCATCCATCCTCGACCGGCGGACCCTCCGCTTCCTCGATCCGGACCTGGAGCGCGCCTACCAGCAGGAGACGATCGACCAGGTCCGACGCGAGACGCTTGTCGTTGGGCCCATCTCGATCGTGCTGTGGTTGATCGCGGGCGTGCTGCTGCCGACCTTCACGCCGATCCCGGCGAGCGTGTCGACCCCGATCGTCGTCTTCATGGCCGTGGTCCTCCTGGTAGCGACCATTCCCATCCGACGGATGCGGAACCTCGATGACCTCACCCGGATCGTCGTCCCGCTCAACCTCCTGACGGCGGCCGCCATCCTGACCCTGGCGGCCCAGGCCGGCCAGTTCGAACGCTACGCCGGGCCGGCGATCCTCCTCCAGTCGATCTTCATCGTGATCGGCGCCCGCCGGTTCGTGCTGGCGCTCGTCCTGCTCTCGATCGAGGCGGTGCTACTGGCGAGCGTCGCGTTGGTGATCGGCGTGCTGGGCACATACGTCGTCGATCTCTTCCTGGTCGTCTCCACGCTGGCGCTCACCGTCGGGATCACCTACGTCCTCGAAACGGCGGCCCGGACCGGCTGGTACCAGAGCCGCCTCATCGCGACGCTCCATGCCCAGGTCGACCGGCTCTTCCACCAATACCTCTCGCCCGATGTCGCCGCCGCGCTCCTCGCCGACCCGGGCCGATCCGAATTGGGCGGTGAATCGGTCGACGTGAGCGTCCTGTTCGTCGACCTCCAGGGGTTCACGGCCTACGCGGAGCGGACGTCGCCCGACGCCGTCGTCAGGCTCCTTAACGACTACTTCGATGCGGTCGTGCCCATCGTGTTCGCCGAGGGAGGGACGATCGTCCAGTTTGCCGGCGACGCCCTGATGGCCATCTTCAACGCCCCGGTCCGGCAGGCCGACCACGCGGTCCATGCTTCGCGGGCGGCCCTGGCGATCCAGACGGCCGTCGACTCGATCGCAGCGAGGGACACGACGCTTCCGCGCTTCCGGGCCGGCGTGAATACCGGGCCGGCGGTCGTCGGCAACATCGGCGGCCGCGAGATGCGGAACTTCACGGCGATCGGCGACACGATCAACCTGGCGGCGCGGCTGCAGACGTTCGCGGAGCCGGGCACGGTCGTGGTCGGCGAAACGACCTACGCCGGGATCGCCGGGATCGCCAGGGTCCACCTGCTCGGAACGCCGCAGCTCAAGGGCAAGAGCGACCCGATCGCGGTCTACCAGCTGCTCGGACTCGACCTGGCGTCCGCGGCGGCCCCAGAAGCGGACGCGTGAGCTCGAGTGCGGCCGACTTCGGGAGGGTTTCTGTCGCATCGAGCCAGGTGATGTCCGGTTCTGACCGGAACCAGGTCGCCTGGCGCTTGGCGAACGCGACGTTGCGCTGCGTGTCGAGCTCGATCGCGGCGTCGCGCGTCAGCTCGCCATCGATGACGGCCCACGCCTCGCGATAGCCGATCGCCGTGAAGGCCGGGAGCGCGGGGTCGAACCGCTCTCGGAGGCCGCCTGCCTCCTCGATGAGGCCGGCGTCGAACTGGGCGCGCGCCCGCGCCGCGATCCGCTCGGCGTGCTTGGCGGGCGTCACGGTCGGACCGAGCCAGACGACGGGACCCGGGTAGCCGCGCATGGCTGGCGGCGGCGCGTCGCCATCGATCTCGGCGATCTCGAGTGCCCGGACGACGCGTCGAGGATTACGCGTGTCGATCCGGGCGGCCGCGGCCGGCGCCAGGGAGCGGAGGCGTTCGACCAGGGGGTCCAGGCCGTCGGCGAGCAGGTCGGCTTCGAGCCGGGCACGGGTCACTGGATCGCTCGGGAGCGCGTCGGTATCGAGGCCGCGCGCGACGGCGCGCAGGTACAGGCCGGTCCCGCCCGCGAGGATCGCGATGCCTCCGGCCGCGGCGATCTCGGTCAGGGCGGCGCGGGCATGCGCCGCGAAATCCGCCACGCTGAAGGGTTCGTCGGGCTCGACGAGGTCGAGGCCGTGGTGCGGGACGCGGGCCTGATCTGCCGCGCTCGCCTTGGCGGTCCCGATGTCGAGGCCCCGGAAGACCTGGCGCGAATCGGCCGAGATGACCACGGCCGGCCGGCCGTCACGAGCGATCGCCTCGGCGAGCCGGATCGCGAGCTCGGTCTTCCCGGTCGCCGTCGCGCCGGCCAGCACGACGAGCGGTGGCGACGCCGTCACGCGCCGACGAGTGCGCCTCGCAGCGCGTACGAGCCGGCGTGCTCGACGCGGACCGCCACGGTCCGCCCGACGAGCGCCTCGTCACCGGTCAGGTGGACCAGCTTGTTACCGCGAGAACGGCCGGAGAGGCGGATCCCTTCCCCGGCCGCGGCGGCGTCCGATGCCTCATGGTCGTGCTGACGCGGGGCATGGACGGCGTCGACCAGGACCTCGATCTCGCGACCGACCCAGGCCTCATTCCGCTCGAGCCCGATCGCTTCCTGGACCGCGAGCAGGGTATTGAGCCGGCGGCGCTTGACGTCGGGCCGCACGTCGTCGACCAGGCGCGTGGCCGGGGTCCCCGGCCGCGGCGAGTAGGCCGCCGCGAAGACCTGGTCGTAGCGGACTGTCTCCAGAAGGGCGAGGGTCGCCTCGAACTGCGCCTCGGTCTCGCCGCAGAACCCGACGATGATGTCGGTCGAGACCGCGATCCCGGGAACGGACGCGCGGATCCGGGTCAGGCGCTCCTGGTAGTGCTCGATGGTGTACTGGCGGCCCATCCGATGCAGGACGGCGTCCGAGCCAGACTGGACCGGCAGGTGCAGGTGCTCGCACACCGACTCGCACTCGGCGAGCGCGGCGATGAGCCGGTCCGAAAGGTCCCATGGGTGCGACGTGACGAACCGCAGCCGACCGATCGCGGGCCGGCCGTCGGCAGTCCGGAGCCCATCGATCGCACGGATCAGTTCGGCGAGGTCGGGACGCCCGGCGAGGTCCAGCTTCCGGCCGGCCCAGCGCGCCTCGTCGACGTGCCCGAACCGCGCGTCGGGCGACAGGTCATGGCCGTACGAGTTGACGTTCTGGCCGAGCAGCGTGACCTCGCAGTAGCCAGCCGCCGCCAGCGACCGTGCCTCGTCGACGATGTCGTCGAACGGTCGGCTGCGCTCGGGCCCACGACTGAACGGCACGATGCAGTACGTGCAGGTCTTGTCGCAGCCATAGATGATCGGCAACCAGGCGGCGATCGCGGAGCCGCGGGCGACGGTCCCCTCCCCGACCGCCCGGGCCCGGGTCCCGGCCAGGCGGTCGGCGACACCCACCACGGTCCGCCCGACAGTGGTCGTCCCGCCGATCGCGCCGATCGGCGCCTGGGCCGACGCCAACCCGAGCCGGTCGACCAGTTCGGGCTCCTCGTCGGGCCGCAGGAAGAGGTCGACCGCGGGGTAGCGCCTCCGCAGCCCGGCCCGGTCCGGCTCGCGGACCGAACAGCCGGTCAGGACGACCCGCATCGCCGGGTTCGCGGCCTTGAGCCGAGCGAGCTGGCCCATCCGGCCGATGACCTTCTGTTCGGCGCCCTCGCGGATCGCGCAGGTATTGATGACGACGAGATCGGCGGTCTCGAGGGCCGTGGCCTCTTCGCAGCCGGCGCTCAGGAGGCGCCCCGCCATCTCCTCCGAATCGCTCCGGTTCATCTGGCAACCGAGGGTCCAGACATGGAATCGAGGCAAGGTCCGCGTTTCCGGCAGGTATTCGGTGACGCGATGGTCGCCCGGCGCGCTTGGGCGGCGCGGCGCTGCAGGTCGCTCGGTCGGTACGAACTCGAGCATCGGCAGGGCGCGAGGCAGGGTCGATCGTTCGGTCATGGCTGTGCGGGCGAGCCTACGACGCCTGCGCCCGGGATGCCAGCGGCGACGTCGAGCGGGACCCATAGCGCGGCGTGCGCCTCGGCGTAGGTCATCGAATCGCCGTGATAGTCGCTGCCGCCCGTCGGCACGAGCCGGAGTTCCTCCGCCACCGCGCGGACTGCGGCGACGGTGTCGACGTCGAAGGCGCGGTAGTAGACCTCCAGGCCGCCAAGTCCCGCGTCCGCGAGCTCACGCACGAGGTCCGTGCGCGCCGGCGCCTCGCCGAAATGGGCCAGGACCGGGAGTCCGCCCGCCGCCCGGATCGCGTCGATCGCCTCGAGCGGCCCGAGGCCGGTCCGCGGGACGTAGCCAGGCTTTCCCCAGGCGAGCAACCGGCTGAACGCGTCCTCGACGCTGGAGGCGTGACCCGCCGCGATGAGCGCCCGCGCGACGATGGGCCGGCCGAGCGCGTCGTCGCCCGAATCGGCCAGGCCGGCGACCTGCGCATCGATCGAAAGGTCGAGTTCGCGAAGCCGCGCCACCGTCCGCTCGAAGCGCTCTCGGCGCCGGGATCGCTGGGCCGCCAGCGACGCTTCGAATGGCCCGTCATCGGGGTCCATCCCGAAGCCCAGGATATGGAGCTCGCCCTCCCACAGCCCGAGGTCACGAGTGACGATCGCGTTGATCTCGACGCCCGGCACAAGCGTCAGGCCGAGCGGGACCACATCCGCGGCGACGACCTCGCGATAGCCCGCGAGCGTGTCGTGGTCGGTCAGCGCAAGAAGCCGGACGCCAACGTCGTAGGCATCGCGGACGAGCAGCGGCGGCTGGACGACTCCATCGGAACGGGTGGTGTGGGTATGAAGGTCGATGGTCGAAGGTCCCGGCGGCTCGACCCGGCCCGATCCCGCCGGCGCCAGCGGATCGTGGCGCTTCCGGCGCGGGACGGCCGTCACGTCACGCCTCGACGAGTCGCTGGATCCGCTCGATCGCGAGGGCGCGGCCGGTCGCCGGGTCGATATCGACCTGGACCGCATTGAAGACGACGGTCCCCTGCCCCACCTCGAAGCGCGTCGGCAACGCGTTGATGAAGCGCGGGATGACGGTCCGTGGCTCGAACCCGATGACGCTCCAGATCGGCCCGGTCATCCCGAGGTCGGTCTGGTAGGCCGTTCCCTGGGGGAGGATGCGCTCGTCGCCGGTCACGACATGCGTGTGGGTCCCGACCACGACACTCACCCGCCCGTCGAGGTAGAGGCCCAGCGCGTTCTTCTCGGAGGTCAGCTCGCAGTGGAAGTCGACGAGACGGACCGGCGGGAGCGGTTCGGACGATTCCTCCAGCAGGCGGTCCGCATCGGTGAACGGGTTCTCGATCTGCTGCATGTAGGTCCGGCCCTGGAGGTTGATGACCGCGATGTCGGTGCCGTCGAGGGCCTGGTACGTCCCCCAACCACGTCCCGGCACCTCGTGCGTCCCGTAATTGAGCGGCCGCAGGACGCGGTCGTTGGCCTCGAGATACGGGTAGATCTCCCGCTTGTCCCAGATGTGGTTGCCCGACGTGATGACGTCGACCCCGGAGGCGAGGATCGCGTCGGCGGTCGAGGCGGTGAGGCCCATCCCGCCTGCGACGTTCTCGCCGTTGGCGGTCACGAAGTCGATCCCGCGCTCGTCGCGGATCCCCGGCAGGACCTGTTCCACGGCGACTCGACCGGGCTTGCCGATCATGTCGCCGATCATCAGGACCCGGCACGCCCCGTGCGGTCGGGGGGCATTGCCGTTCGCTACGTTGCCGAGTCGCGTCCGCCCGGTCGCGCCTCCATCGGGTCCGTCATGCACGCTCGCATCGTAGCCGGTCCGAGTCGCCGGACCCATCGTGGCGGCCCGGAGGGCCTCTAGAGTCCCGCCTTCATCGCGAGGATCCGCGTGTAGGATGCTTGCAGTGCCGTCCTCGAGATCCAGCCGCTCGCGCCGTAGGCCATGAGCTTCGTGTAGATGTACCGAGTGGAGGCCTCCGAGCCCGTCACGAGGATCATGTCGGTCCCGGCACGCGCCGCGCGAACGGCCAGCTGCCAGGTGGCCAGCCCACGCGAATAGGCCGCGCCGCTCAGCCCGTCGCTGATGGTCACGCCCTTGAAGCCGAGTTGGCCGCGGAGCAGGTCGTTGGAGATCGCGCGTGACCAACCTGCTCCGTTGACGGGGTCGTACGCGTTGTACGTCCCGTTCGACAGCATGATCATCGGGATGTGGTGCGCGATGGCGGTCCGGTATGGCAGGAGTCCCGGCGCGAGCGTCGCGCGTGACGACCAGAACGTCACGGCGACCTGGTCGGTGTTCCATGGCGAGCGCCCGATTCCCGGGAAATGCTTCATGGATGGGATGACGCCGTTCGACCCTAAGCCGCTGGCAAAGGCGTCCGAGAGGGCCGCGGTCAAAGTCGAGCTGAACGACCACGTCCGACCGTCGCGATAGATGAAGGATGCCGTCGAACTCGGGACATCGGCCACCGGCGCGAAGTCGACGTTGATGCCGAGGCCCTTGAGCGCGGCGCCCGTCATCGCGCCCTGCGTTCGAGCCGTCGCCGTGCTCCCGATGCGACCCATCTGGGGCGGCGAGAGCGTCGGTGGCGCCCAGGGGATCCGCTTGATCGAGCCACCCTCCTGGTCCACGGCGATGAGCAGCCGCGGCTGACCCCCAGCAGCCGCGGCTGCTCGGAGCTTGCCCGTGAGCGCTATCAAGGCAGTACGCGTCGTGATGTTGGAACCGAACAGGATCACGCCGCCGACCTCACCCCGCTTGATCCGCCCGAGCAGATCGGCGCTTGGGGTCAGCCCGTCCATCCGAACGACCAGTTTCTGGCCGATCATCCTGGCGAGGCTGGGGGCCGCGATCGCCACGGTCGCCACGGTCGTCGCGGCCGTCGCGGTCGCCACAGTCATCGTGGCGGCCATGCTTGCGGCAGTCGAAGCCGATGTCGGAGCTGCAGCCTGGCCGGAGCCCGCCGCGAAGGCGAGCGCGACGACCAGGACGCTGGCCAGGTGCCTCATCAGGGCGCCCATGGATGCATGTCGATCGAGGCGCCCGACCCAGCGCCATTGCACGGCGGCACGGTCGCGTCGGTCGGTGAGAACGGTGTCGCCACGATCCGGCCGTCGCCGCTCTGGACGAATGCGACGCTTACCGGCGGCGTGGGATTCGGGCCGCAATAGTTCGAGTCCCTGACGAGCGTCTTGAGCACGCCGCCGGGGGCGACCGTGACGACCGCCGTGCTCGACGGGGTCTGGCCGTTGATCAGGACAGATCCCTTGCCGTCGACTAATTGAGGCTTGTCCATCGCCCGGATCGTGCAGGTCTGCGAGCTGGCATTCGTCAGCTCGACGTGCGCGATGCGACTCCCAGCGGCGCCTTCCCACAGGGTGATCCGGGCCGCGAGCTTCGCGGGATCACACGCGCTGGGTGCGGGCGTGGCGGTCGGCTTCTGGGTGGCCGTCGGGGTCGGGGCTGCCGTCTCGGTCGACGTCGGTGCGGCCAAAGGACTCGGGCTGGCCGTGGCCACGGGCGTCGGCGCCGCCGTCGGGGCGGCCCCCTGAGCGGAACACGCCATGAAGACCAGCGCGGCGACGAGGACGAACGTCAGGCGCTTCATCAGTGCGCCCAGGGATGCATGTCGAGCAAGGCCGGCATCCCGGGTCCGTTGCATGGCGGAGCGGTCGTATCGGTCGGCGAGACCGGGGTGGCCACAAACCGGCCGCCGCCGCTCTGGACGAAGGCGACACTGACCGGCGGCACCGGATTCGGACCGCAGTAGTTGGAGACTTGCACAGCGGTCGTGACCACGTCGCCTGGGGCGAGCGTGAGCACCGCCGCGCTGGACGGGGTCTGACCGTCGATCAGGACCGATCCCTTGCCATCGACGAACTGGGGCTTGTCCATCGCCCGGATCGTGCAGGTCTGCGAACTGGCATTGGTCACCTCGACGTGCGCGAAACGGCTGCCGGCCGCGCCCTCCCACAACGTGATCCGAGCCGCGAGCTTCGAGGGATCGCACGGCCGGGGGGCAGGTGCGACCGTCGGCGCGAGGGTTGGCGTCGGGGTCGGGATCGCGGTCGCGGTGGCCGCAGGCGTCGGGCTCGGGCTCGGGCTCGGGCTCGCCGAGGGCGTGGCGATCGGGGTCTCGGTGGCGGTCGGGAGTGGTGTGCTGACCGCCCCTATGCCGCCGTCCGAACCGGGACGCCCGAGCCAGACTACGGCGATCAGGACGGCGGCCAGGAGGACGCCCGCACCGACAAGGCTGGGGCCCGAAGCGACACCTCGCACACCGACCCGCCGCGGCGGCACAGCCGGACGACGGGCGCCATCGGCGACCTCGTTCCACTCTTGCAGGATCCGGTCAGGGCGGGATGGGTCCATCAGGCTGTCTCCAACTTCGTTCGGGCGCGGCTCACGGCCGCGCGAAGCGCGCCCGCCGTCGTGGCAAGCACGACCGCGGCTTCTTCATAGGTGGCACCTTCGATGGCGGTCATGACCAGCGCCGACCGCTCGAGCGGCGAGAGGTGGGTCATCGCGACCTGGACGTCGAGCCAGCGTGCCTGCACCGCCGCATCGAGCGACGCGGGTTCCGGTGCCGCCAGCAGGCGTCGACGGATCCTTCGGAATCGGTCCGTGGCCAGGCGGCGCACCGTGACGAGCAGCCACGGGAGAACCGGCCGATCCCAATCGAGTTGGCGGCGGTGGTTCCACAGCCGCAGGTAGGCCTCCTGGGTGAGGTCTTCCGCCTCGGCCCAGTCATTGGTCCACGCCAGAGCGAAGCGGAAGACATCCGACCAGTGCGCCTCGAAGGCGCGGTCATAGGCGTAATCAGTCGAGCCGGTCATCGCCATCTGGGTGGTCACACCTACATACACGACGAGCCGGGTCAAAACGCACGGTCGCGCACGGCCGAGGTGTCATTCGAGCCCGTTTGCGATCGGGTGGTGGCCCGCTGGCGACGTCTGCCGCCGATCGACGCTACTTGGCGTACTCGACGGCGCGCGTCTCCCGGATGACCGTCACCTTGATCTGACCCGGATAGGTCAGCTGCTCCTCGATCTTCTTGACGATGTCTCGCGCGAGGCGGCTCGCGGTGAGGTCGTCGATCTCCTCGGGGCGGACGAGGATGCGGACCTCGCGACCGGCCTGCACCGCGAACGAGCGCTCGACGCCGGTGAAGCTCTCGGCGATCGCCTGGAGATCCTCGAGCCGCTTGACGTAGGTGTCCATCGATTCGCCGCGGGCGCCCGGTCGCGAGGCGCTGATCGCGTCGGCGATCTGGACGATGGGCGCCTCCAGGCACGTGTATTCGACTTCCTGGTGATGGGCCGCGATCGCGTTGATGACCTTGGGCGAGAGGTTGTGGCGCTGGGCGATCGAGGCGCCGATGGCGGCGTGCGGGCCCTCGACCTCGTGGTCGACTGCCTTGCCGATGTCGTGGAGCAGGCCGCCCATCTTGGCGACCTGGACATCGGCCCCGATCTCGGCCGCGATGACGGCGGCGAGGTGGCTGGTTTCGACGCAGTGGTTCAGGACGTTCTGGCCGTAGCTCGTCCGGAACTTGAGGCGGCCGAGGGTCTTGATGATGTCCGCCGGAAGACCGGGCACGCTCGCGTCGTAGGCCGCCTGTTCGCCGGCCTGGCGCATGATCGCGTCGACCTCAGCGCGGGCCTTGGTCACGACTTCCTCGATGCGGCCGGGGTGGATGCGGCCGTCGGCGATGAGCTTGGTGATCGCCAGGCGGGCGATCTCGCGGCGGACGGGATCGAAGCCCGACAGGATCACGGTCTCGGGGGTGTCGTCGATGATCAGGTCGATCCCGGTCGCCTGCTCGAGGGCCCGGATGTTGCGGCCCTCGCGGCCGATGATCCGGCCCTTCATCTCATCGGATGGCAGATGGACGACCGAGACGGTGTGTTCGGCCGTATGGTCGGCCGCGACGCGCTGGATGGCCGTGATCACGATGTCGCGGGCCTTGTCCTGGGCGTCCTCGCGAGCGCTCCGCTCGATGGCCCGGGCGATCTTGACCGCGTCGTGCTCGGCCTCCTCGCGGACCGCCTCGATGAGGATGCCCTTCGCATCCTCGGCGCTCATGTTGGCGACGCTTTCGAGGGCGGCGACCTGCTCGCCGTGTGCTCGGGCGACGTCCTCGCGGGTCTTGTCCAGCTCGCGCTCACGGTCGATCAGCTTGCGGTCGCGCTGTTCGAGCATGTCGCTGCGTTGATCGAGCTGCTCGTCGCGCTGGAGCAAGCGACTCTCCAGGCTCGAGAGTTCCGCTCGACGAGCGCGCGCCTCTTCTTCGGCCTCACGCCCCATGCGGAGCTTCTCGTCCTTGGCCTCGAGGATGAGCTCCTTCTGGCGGGCGCGGGCTTCGGCTTCGATGCGGCGCGCCTCGGACGTCGCCGCCTTCATCGTCTGGGAAGCCCAGAGACTCCGGACGAAGACGCCAACGACGGCTCCGCCGACGGCGGCCACCACGGCCACCGCCAGGATGATCACGGGATCCATATTCTGTTCCTCCCATCCGACCGATTGCGGGTCGGACGTGCGTGATGCCGTAGGTGGCTCGTCGAGCGGGATGGACTTCCCGGGATTCTCGATCGGGGGCCACAGCTGTGATGCGTGCGTCGGAATGGCGCGTGGTACGTCTGTTGCGTAGCCTACGGCGGGCACTCCCGAGGGTCAACCGAGGACGGCGGCCTCTCGCCTGGACGAACTCCGCAAGCGCCCACGCGGCGCCCGCCGTCAAGGCCCACACCGCGCCCTCGGGCCACGGGCACTCGACCCACAAGGCCGGCGTGGCCCCGACGACTCCGGCTGCTTCCACCGCACCCACTGTGACCACGGCTCCTCCAGGTGCCGACAAAGGCAACAGGGGCCACGGGCCAAAGAAGGCCCACAGGTAGCCGCGGGCGTAAGCTCGATAGGTCGACCCGCCGAGAGCGATGAGCTAAAGGCGAGCAAACCACAGTCAGGACGAGGCGGGCCCGCCGGGCCCGCCTCGTGCATTTCCTCGTGACTCGTCGAGCGGGATGGACTTCCCGGACTTCTTGATCGGCGGGCACTCCCCAGGGTCACCGAACGCGGCGTGGGTTGAACTGAGCCGGAGGTCGGCCTAGCATCCCGACATGTCGAGTGGCATCCTCACCGACTCGGATCTGGAATACGTTGATCGGATCCTGATCGACTGCCGGGAGCTTGTCGGGCCGTTCGTGAAGTTCGAAGATCTCGGCGTCGAGATAAATGACGAGGTCGCGCTCCGCGTCGCCTATCGGATCGGAGAGACTCGGGGTGTCACCGAGGGCAGAGGACGGGATCTACTCGCTGCACATGCCAACCTACGGTCCCAGATCGCTCGTGACTGGATCGAGGTCGCTCGCACGCCGTCCGGACGCACCAGAACACGGCAGATCGCATGGCTCCTGCTCGCGCTGATCGCATGGGGGATCGCGATGGCGTGTGTACTGGTAGGCCCAGCCGTGATCCGCGTCGCGATGAACCTCTGAGGCAACAGGCACATCCCGCTGCGGCTGTGGGCTCAGGATCGACCGCGAATCTGGCCGCTCCCTCAATCCTCCTCGGTATCGATCGGTGCCTCATCCACGCCCGCCGCCACCGTCCGGCAGACCTCTGGATCGAAGCCGTTCCGCGCGAGCAAGGCGTACGCGCGCTGGCGGCGCTGGCGCGGGTCGGCGACGCGTGCGAGGGTCCGGGCGTTCCGGGCGATGAGTCGCTCGGCCGCCACGTGATCGGGTGAAAGCGTGACGCCCTCCTCGTTCGCGAGGCCGGCGACCGCTTCGCGACGTTCGGCGAGCACGAGATCGACCGTCGTGCGGTCGACGCCCTTGAGAGCGAGTTCCTGGCGGATCGCCCGCTCGCCGCGAGGTCGCACCCGGTCGCGCGACTCGATCCAGGCCCGGGCAAAGGCCTCATCGTCGAGCATCGCCAGCTCGAGCATGCGCGCGATGGCACCGTCGACCAGGTCAGGCCGGTAGCCGGCCCCGGTCAGGCGCCGCCGAACTTCGGTGACGGACTTGGCCCGTGGCTCGAGGAACCGGGCGGCGGCCTCGAGGACGAGCGTCGGGTCATCGATGGCCGCCCGACGCTCGCGTCGCTCGGCGAAGGTCGCGCGATGACGCCCTTGGCCCGCGCCGCCTGGGCCCGCGCCGCCCGCCGCCTCCCCGCGCTCGCCAGTCACTCTGCCTCGGCGATGCCCTCGACCGGGATCGAGACGTCGTTGATCTTGGCCCGGATCAGCCGGTCGATCTCCTGCGCCACCGCCGGGTTCGACTTGAGGAAGTCCTTGGAGGCCTCGCGACCCTGGCCGAGCCGCGTCTCGCCGAACGTGAACCACGCCCCGGTCTTGGTTACCGTGTCCATCGCCACCCCGACGTCGAGCAGGCCGCCCTCCTTGGAGATCCCCTCGCCGTACATGATGTCGAATTCGGCCACGCGGAACGGCGCCGCCACCTTGTTCTTCACGACCTTGACCCGGCAGCGGTTGCCGACCGACTCGGTCCCCGTCTTGATCGTCTCGATCCGCCGGATGTCGAGCCGGACCGAGGCGTAGAACTTCATCGCCCGGCCACCGGGCGTGGTCTCCGGGTTGCCGAACATCACCCCGATCTTCTCGCGCAACTGGTTGGTGAAGATGAGCGCGGTGTTCGAGCGCGAGACCGCGCCGGTCAGCTTGCGCAGGGCCTGGCTCATGAGCCGGGCCTGGACGCCCATGAAGCTGTCGCCCATCTCGCCTTCGATCTCGGCGCGCGGGACGAGGGCGGCGACAGAGTCGACCACGACGCAATCGATGCCGCCGGAGCGGATCAACGTCTCGGTGATCTCGAGCGCCTGCTCGCCCGTGTCGGGCTGGCTGACCAGAAGCTCGTCGACATTGACGCCGCACGCGCGGGCATACCCGGGATCGAGCGCGTGCTCGACGTCGATGAAGGCGACAACGCCGCCACGCGCTTGCGCTTCGGCGAGAACGTGCTGGCAGACCGTGGTCTTGCCCGACGATTCCGGGCCGAAGATCTCCGTGATCCGGCCACGCGGGATGCCACCGACGCCGAGCGCCAGGTCGAGCGCGATCGAGCCGGTCGGGATCGTGTCCAGCACGAGCTTCTCGCGCGACCCGAGCTTCATGATCGCGCCGCGCCCGAACTGCTTCTCGATCGAGGCCAGGGCGGCATCGACCGCCTTCCCCCGCTCCGCGGTGTTCCGTTCGTCCGCTCGTTCTTCCGTCATCGCCATGTCCGTCACGCTCCTCATCCGATCCATCGGACCGCTCGCCGGAGCGGACGCTGGCTCCGCCGATCGATCAGCCTTCCTCCGCGTCGTCCTCGACGACCTGGCGTTCCTTGCGCGGCTTGCGGATCACCTCGACGTTCTGCGGTGGCTCCGACAGCGGCGAGAGACTGGGTTGGGCGCTCTTCGCCTTCGGCTTCTTCTTGGCCTCTTTGTGGGGCCGGTCTCGAGAGCCCATCGCTTCG
Organism: Candidatus Limnocylindrales bacterium; assembly: GCA_038319665.1. GTDB lineage: Bacteria > Chloroflexota > Limnocylindria > Limnocylindrales > CSP1-4 > SPCO01. The sequence goes on along the minus strand of JBBQDL010000003.1, from coordinate 46,664 downwards.
CCTCCGCGTCGTCTTGCAGACTACCGATCGATCCTTCACGCCGACTTCTCGGCGACTTCACCGCCACTTACCCGACCCGCGCGAAGACGCAGTTCGGACATCGATGCGGGGAAGGTTCCGGCCCCGATCGCGGCTCGGATCCTGACCATGAAGTCTAGGGTGAAGGTCAGGTTGTGACAAGTCGCGAGACGGTAGGCGAGGAGCTCCTTGGCCCGGAAGAGATGGGCCAGGTAGGCACGTGAGAAGCGTCGACAGGCGAGGCACGGACAGTCGTCCTGGATCGGCGCCGGGTCGTCCATGAAGCGCTGATTTCGGATGTTGAGCCGGCCGCCCGGGACCCAGAACTGGCCGTTCCGCGCGACCCGGGCGGGCAGCACCGAATCGAAGAGATCCACGCCCCGGTGGACGGCCTCGAGCAGGTCAGCCGGCGACCCCAACCCCATCAGATAGCGCGGCCGCGGGTCCTCCGCGAGCAATGAGATCGAGACGTCGAGGGCCGCATCGCGCTGCTCAGGGGTCTCGTCGCCGGCCAGGCCGCCGATGCAGATCCCGTCGAATGGCATCGACGCGATGGTTCGTGTCGAGTCTGCCCGCAGGTCTGGTTCGAGCCCGCCCTGGACGATGCCGAAGATCGCCTGGTCCGTGCGCGTGTGCGCCGCCAGTGACCGTCCCGCCCAGCGATGGGTCCGCTCGGTGGCGTCCGCGACGACCGCGCGGGGCGAGCTCGGGAAGACCGGCTGGTCGAAGGCGACCGCGATGTCCGAGCCGAGCGCCTCCTGGACCTCGATCGCGACCTCCGGGGTGAACCGGTGGAGCGACCCGTCGAGATGGCTCCGGAACGTGACGCCGTCGTCGTCGACCACCCGCAGGTCGCCGAGCGAGACGACCTGGAAGCCGCCCGAATCGGTGAGGATCGGGCCGTCCCAGTCCATGAACCTGTGCAAGCCGCCGAGGCGCGCGATGCGCTCATGCCCGGGACGCAGGTAGAGGTGGTACGTGTTGGCGAGGATGATCGAGGCGCCGACCTCGCGGATGTCGTCGGGTGAGAGCGCCTTGACCGTGGCATTCGTGCCGACCGGCATGAACTGCGGCGTCTCGACGACGCCATGGGTCAGCGTCAGCCGCCCGGTCCGGGCGCGGGTCGAGCCGTCGGCCGGCGGTGGGGTCGTGATCTCGAAACGGGAGGCGCGCCCGGCATACGTGGCGGTCATGCGCCGGTCGCCTCCGGCGGGTCGACGACGGCCGGCAGGTCCCATAGCCCGGGCATCCCGGGTTCGGTGCGGCGCGGCGGCGGGATCTCGTAGCCGAGCCCCGACAGGTGGGCGCGGGCGAGGTCGGTGGCGATCCGACCCTGGGGCGTACGGTCCAGGAACCCGAGCCGGAGCAGGAAGGGCTCGTAGACGTCCTCGATCGTCTCGACCTCTTCAGAGAGAACCGCGGCGAGCGCGGCCACCCCGACCGGCCCGGAGGCGAATTTCTGGACGATCGCAGCCAGCAGCTTGCGGTCGGTCGAGTCGAGGCCCTCGTCGTCGATCTCCATGGCGCGCATCGCGGCGGTCGCGGTCGCCTCGTCGACATGCCCGTCGCCGTGGACCTGGGCGTGGTCGCGGACGCGCTTGAGGAGACGGTTGACGATGCGTGGAGTACCTCGGCCGCGTCGCGCGATGGCACGGATGGCCGCATCGTCGATCCCGACGCTCAGGATCACCGCCGAGCGTTCGACGATCGCCGCCAGCTCTTCATCGGTGTAAAAGTCGAGCCGATAGGTCGCCCCGAACCGGTCGCGCAGCGGTCCGCTGATCCGGCCCGCCCGGGTCGTGGCGCCGACGATGGTGAACGGCTTCAGGCTGAGGCGGAGCGATCGGGCGGATGGGCCCTTGCCGATCATGACGTCGAGCGCGTAGTCCTCCATCGCCGGATAGAGGATCTCCTCGACCGCCCGGTTGAGGCGATGGATCTCGTCGATGAACAGGACGTCGCGCTCCTCGAGCGAGGTGAGGATCGCGGCGAGGTCGCCGGCGCGCTCGATTGCCGGGCCCGAGGCGTACTTGACGTTGACACCCAACTCGCGCGCGATGATGGTCGCGAGGGTCGTCTTGCCCAGGCCGGGCGGGCCGTAGAGGAGGACGTGGTCGGCAGCCTCTCCCCTCCCCTTGGCCGCCGTCAGCAGCACAGACAGGTTTGCCTTGACCTCGCGCTGGCCGATGTATTCGTCGAGCGTGCGCGGCCGCAGGGTGCCCTCGATCACGAGGTCGCCTTCGTCCTCGAGGTCCGCCGAAAGGATGCGAGAGAGTTCGTCCGCCATCGACCGTGAGTCTAGCACGCGCGAGACCATATCGCACGGATGTTCGAATGGCGGATCGACACAAAGCACCCGGCCCTCGGGTAAAGGGTCGCCGTCGCGGAAGCGGCTCGAAATGAAGGGCTCCGCCTCGCGCGCATGCGCAGAACGCTCGATGTGCGCGGCCCTCGCCCGCTCGTAGCGTGTCATCAACGACCTCGGGCCCCGGGGCCGAATCGCAAAAGGAGAAACCCGCCGTGTACATGCATCCCGACTCCTACCTCTGGCTCATCGAGCAGGATCGCGAGCGGGCGCTGGCGCAGCGCGCACTCGAACGCGCGGCCCGCGAAGGCGGGGAGCAGCGACCAGGCCTCGCCCGGGGCGGCATCAGCGGCCTGGTCCGTGTCCTCCGCACGGTCGCTTCGGCGACGATCAACCTCCGCTCCGCCGGTCCCAGCGGGACCTCGCAGTTGACAGGCCCGTCCGGCGTATGACCCCGAATGGCTGTCGCCCTTCCCTGGGGAAGGAGGGGCGACAGCCGGCTCTATCATTCGGTTCATGGTCCGGCGGCTCTCCAGCCCCGTCTTCGTCGGCCGCGCGAACGAGCTCCAGACGCTCCTCGCCGCGGCCGACACCGTCATGTCCGGCCAGGCCACACTCGTCCTGGTCGGCGGCGAGGCGGGAGTCGGCAAGAGCCGGCTGGTCGCCGAGGCTGCGGGCGCGCTGCGCGATCGCGGCTGGCTCGTCCTCGAGGGCGGGACGGTGGCCCTCGGTGACGAGGGCCTTCCCTACGGGCCGATCGTCGAAGCCCTGCGGGCCCTCGTCCGCGACGTCGACCCCGAGCGGATCGCCGCCGCGGCCGGACCCAGCCTTCCCGAGCTGGCGCGTCTCGTTCCGGAGCTGTCGAGCACCGACGGACAAGCGCCCGGTCCGACCCCGCAGTCGGAGTGGCTCCAGGTCCGCATCTTCGATGGCCTCCTGCGACTCCTTGGCCGCCTGGGCGAGACCAGTCCCGTCCTGCTCGTGATCGAGGACCTCCATTGGGCCGATCGCTCGACACGCGACCTGCTTGCCTATCTCGCCCGCAACGGCCGCGACGAGCGGCTGCTCATCCTCGCGACCTTCCGGACCGACGAGCTGCACCGTCGGCACCCCTTGACGCCGTGGTTGGCCGAGGCTGAACGGCAACCACGCGTCGAACGTGTCGATGTCGGGCGCTTCGAGCGCTCGGAACTGGTCGAGCTCCTGACCGGGATCAGCGGTGAGCGACCCAGCCCATCGTGGGTCGACTCCATCGCCCGGCGATCGGATGGCAACGCCTTCTTCGCCGAGGAGCTCGTCGCCGCCTTCGATGCGACCGGCGCCCGGCGCGAACGCCTGCCCGAGACCCTCCGCGACGTCCTCCTGGTGCGCCTCACGGCCGCATCCGAGAGCGCCCAGCGCCTCGTGCAGATCGCCGCCGTGGCCGGCCGCGAGGTCGACCACGAGGTGCTCGCCGACGTGTGCGGCCTGACCGAGACCGAGCTGGTCGCGGCGCTCCACGAAGCGGTCGCGGCGCAGCTCCTCGTCGTCGATCGAGACCAGACCGAGGAGCGCTATCGCTTCCGTCACGCGCTGTCGCAGGAAGCCGCCTACGACGAATTACTGCCCGCCGAACGACGCCGGCTGCATGGTGCCTACGCGAGCGCCATCGCGGCGCGGCCGGGCGGTGGCGGGGCGGCGTCGGCAAGCCGACTCGTGGAGCTTGCCCACCACTGGATGGCAGCCCACGATCCGAAGCGCGCGCTGGACGCGACGATCGCGGCCGGCGACGCCTCACTGAGCGTGTATGCGTATGCGGAGGCGGCGCGACAGTTCGAGCGGGCGATCGACCTGTGGGACGACGTCCCGGCGACCGACCGACCGGCCGGCCACGATCTCGGCGACCTGTACGACGCCGCCGGCGCCGCGGCCACGCTCGCTGGTGACGCCACCCGGGGGATCAACCTGGCCCGACGGGCGATCGAGCTGATCGACGGCGCCGCCGAGGCCGACGGCGACCTGGAGCGGCGGGCGCGGGCGCGCGACCGCCTCGGCTTCGCGGCCATGCTGGCGGGCGATACGGCGACCTCGATCAAGCTCCTCGAGGAAGCCGTCGCACTGCTCGCCGACTCACCGCCGACCTTCGCCCAGGCCCGGGCCCTGGCCGGCCTGTCGGCCAACCTCATGCTCGCCGGGCGCTCCACGGAATCGCTGCCGTTCGCTGAGCGTGCCATCGAGAGCGCCCGAACGATCGGCGCTCGCGGGATCGAGTCGCGTGCCCTGAACGTCCTCGGTGTCGACCGAGCGGCCCTCGGCGACATCGGGGGCGGGATCGACCTCTTGCGACAGTCGCTCGCGATCGCCGATCCCGTCGCCGACCCGTCGTTGATCCCGCGCGGGCACGCGAACCTCTCGACCGTGCTCGAGATGGGCGGCTTCGACGAAGAAGCGGTCGAAGTCTCGCTGGCCGGCACGCAAAGCATCGACCGCTACGGCAATGTCCTCGGGTTCCGGACCTTCCTCGAGGTGAACGCTGCGACCTCGCTCATCGAGCTCGGGCGGTATCGCGCGGCGGCGGAACTGCTCGAGGGCAACCTGCCGCGGGTCCTGCCGGGCATCTGGACGATCCAGCTCTACCTTGCGTTCGCCATCCTTGCCGTCCGCCTCGGCAACCTGATCGAGGCACGGGCCCGCTTCGAGGCCGCTCGCTCAGAGGCCGGCGACCTCGCGGACGCGCAGTACGTGATCGATCTCTACACGGTCGCGACCGAGATCGCGTTGTGGGAGGGCGACCCGGCCACGGCCATCACGACCGCCCTCGAAGGCCTCGACCGCGTCGTGGGGATGGACGACGCGCTCATCGTGGGCCAGCTCGTGCTCCCGGCCGTCCACGCCGCGGCCGACCAGGCGGTGAAGGCCCGGGCCGCACGAAATGGGGATGCCGCAAAAGCGGCCGTCGCCGCGGCGGGCCAGGTGATCGAGCGGTACCGGGCGGCGGCGACACGCTTGACGAACCAGGACGCCCTCGCGAAGCACGAGATCGGCTGGCGCATGGCCCTGTGTGCGGCCGAGCTCGCGCGCGCCGCCGGCGAGGACGACCCTGCCAACTGGGAGGCCGTGCAGCAGGCGATCGAGACGCGGAATGCGCCGTTCCGGCAGGCCTACGTGCGGTGGCGCACCGCCGAGGCCCTGGCGGGGCGGGGCGAGATCGCTGCGGCCGCCCCTCCGCTGCGCGAGGCGCACGCGATCGCTCGAGGGATCGGCGCCCCGCTGCTGGCGGCCGGCATCGAGAGCCTCGCGCGGCGTCTGCGGGTCGATCTGACTCGGTCCGTGGCGGAGGCGCCGCCGGTGCCGCCCGCCTCAACGGAGCCGGGTGGGCCGCTCGCCGCAGCGTCGCCCGCGACGCCCGCCGACCCGTTCGGCCTCACGGCGCGGGAACGCGAAGTCCTCGCCCTCGTCGCCGAGGGCTACACCAACCGTCGGATCGGCGACGACCTGTTCATCAGCGAGAGCACGGCCGGCGTCCATGTCTCCCACATCCTCGGCTAGCTCGGCGCGGAGACGCGGACCGAGGCCGCGGCGATCGCGGTCAGGCTCGGGCTCGACCGCGCGCCGACGGCCCGTTCGTCCTGAGCCGGGAACATGATCGGGTCGTCCAGTCTCTCACCAGATACCCGCCGGTGGACGGCTCGACAGGCTCGAGGGCTCGATGACCGGTTCCTCGACGGGTTGATCGCCATTCCTGAGCGTGGAGATCCGCCCGACAGCGCCAGAGCTTGGCAAAAACGCGGTCTACAAGTCAGGGGATGGGTATCTGGCGGATCCGCGCCAGGGTAGCTGGCGTTGCGACCTGGCCCCCCAGCTCATTCCCGGAGCAAGCTCCGAAGCGCGGCCTTGACCCGTTCCTCGAGGGTGCTCTCCACGCCGACGTCGGCGAGGGCCGCCCGGGACGCCTCGCGGGCCTCGGCCAGCGAATAGCCAAGGGCCTGGAGCGCGGCCACGATCTCGCCCTCGCTCGCGGCGACACCCGGGATGGTCGGCCCCGCGACCGAGACGCCGGCAGCGGTGACCTTCTCCTTGAGCTCGAAGATGACCCGCTCGGCGAGCTTCTTGCCGATCCCCGGGATGGACACAAGAACGGCCTGGTCCTGGGCCATGATCGCGAGCTGGAGATCCGGCGTCGGCCGGCTGCCGACGATCGCGAGCGCGACCTTGGGCCCGACTCCCGTCACGGTCAGCAGCAGGTTGAAGAAGCCCAGCTCCTCGGCGGAGCGGAAGCCGTACAGTGCCTGCTGATCCTCGCGGACGAGATGGTAGGTATGGAGCTTGAGCCGGCCCCCGGGTTGCGCAGAGGCGAGGACCGCGGGCGCCGCGAAGACGCGATAGCCAAGCCCACCGACCTCGATGACGAGCGAATCGGCGGCTACCGCTCCCACCGCCCCCTCGACCGACGCGATCATCTGGGACGAAGCCCGGTCGAGACCCTGGCATAGGGCCTGTCAGGCCCCACCAGATGGTCCAGGACAGCCGGCTCGCCCCGGTGGTTGCGTTCGCTCGTGATCGGTTCCTGCCATCCCCCGAATACGCCCTGAAAGTGCTCCGATGGTCGATCCACGACCGTTTCGGCCCGGGAATGGGGACTGGCAGACACCTGACGGCTGGCCGGGCGGCCGCTACGACGCACTGCGCTTGGCGTCGCGGTCTGTGGCGAGGGCCTCGCGGACCGCGCGCTCGTAGCCGGTCTCGCCGCGCGTGATCGGCGCGACCGCGGCCCGGTCCATGACCCCGGCCGTGGCAAGCGCCGCGCCGCGGTCCGTGTTGGCGACCCAGGCCGCGATCGCCAGGGCGTCCGCCGCGTCGTCGGGCCGTGGCCGCTCGCTCATCCCGAGGACGAGCTGGACCATCCGCTGGACCTGTTCCTTGTCGGCCGCGCCGTAGCCCGCGATCGCGCTCTTGACCTCGTTCGGGGTCGCCTCGCGGACCGGCGTCCCGTGCTCGGCCGCGGCAAGGAGGATGACGCCACGCGCTTGCCCGACCCCCAACGCGGTCTGGACGTTGCGCGAGAAGAAGAGCCGTTCGACGCCCATGAGGTCGGGCTGGTGGAGTTCGAGCAGCTCGTCGACCAGCGAGTGGACGGCCAGCAGCCGCTCGGGCATCGAAAGATCGGGGCTGGTGACGAGGCAACCGTGATCGACCTCGCGCAGGCGCCCGCCGATCCGTTCGACGATCCCGTAGCCCATCGCGGCCGTCCCCGGGTCGATCCCGAGGACCTTCACCCGGCGACCTCCGCGAAGACGTCTTCCGGGATATCGAAATTCGCGGTCACACGCTGGACGTCGTCGAGATCCTCGAGGAGTTCGACGAGGCGCAACGCCTGCCGCGCTTTCGACGAATCGAGCTCGACGGTCTGCTTGGCGACCATCGCCGACTCGGCCGACTCGATCTGGATGCCGGCCGCCTCGAGCGCCTGGATCACCGATTCTAGGTCGGTCGGCGAGGTGTAGATGTCGATCGTCTCGTCGCCGTCGGTGTCGACATCCTCGGCGCCCGCATCGATCGCGGCCAGTGCGACCTCGTCGGCATCGACGCCCGGCCGCGGCACGGCGATGAGGCCGCGCGGTTCGAACTGCCAGGCGACGGCGCCGGAACCGGCCAGCTGGCCGCCGCTCTTGGCGAACATCGAGCGGACTTCGGCCGCCGTCCGGTTGCGATTGTCGGTCTGGGCCTCGACGAGGACCGCCACGCCGCCCGGCCCGTAGCCCTCGTAGACGATCTCCTCGAACTGCTCGGCCTCACCGCCGCCGGTCGCCTTGTCGATGGTCCGCTTGATGTTGTCGGCCGGCATGTTGACCGAGCGCGCCTTTTCGATCGCGAGTCGTAGCCGGTAGTTGGCGTCGGGGTCGCCACCGCCCTGTCGCGCCGCCACGCTGATCTCCCGGGCGACCTTCGTGAACAGGGCGCCGCGCTTGGCGTCAGTGATGCCTTTCGCGCGCTTGATCGTGGACCACTTGCTATGACCGGACATCGCGGGCCGGAGTATAGCGGACTATCATGGCCGGACCCCGCGCTCCAAGCCCCGGACGTCCCCTCTCCCCTGTTGCAGAAGAAGGACCGACGAAACCGATGACGATGAAGAGCGTCGACCTCCCCCACCTTCGTAGCGTCGTCCTGGCCGGACACGCCGGGTCAGGCAAGACGACGCTCGCGGAGCAGATGCTGTTCCGGGCCGGGGCGATCTCGCGGCTCGGGCGCGTCGACGACGGGACGGCGCATCTCGACTTCGAGCCCGAGGAGCAGAAGCGCCGGGAGTCACTGAGTCTGGCGGTCGGCACGTTCGAATCGGACGGCACGCGGATCTCGCTGGTCGACACGCCGGGGTACCCCGACTTCGTCGCCGATGTCATCGAGGGCTTCGCCGCCACGGACGGCGCGATCTTCGTGATGGACGCCTCGGGCGGCGTCGAGGCGGGGCTCGAGCAGGCGGTCGCGCTCGCACGTGCGACCGGGACCGCGGCCTGCTTCTTCATCAACAAGAGCGATCGGGAGAACGCCGACCCGAACGCGGCGCTCGACGCACTCCGGGCGAGCTTCGGCGACAAGATCGCCCCGCTCCAGATCGCCATCGGGGCCGCCGAGTCGTTCGAGGGCTACGTGGATCTCGTCCACCGCCGGGCGTGGCGCCTCGACGGCGCGTCCGAGGTCGAGATCCCGATCCCGGAGGGCCTGGCGGGCGAGGTCGCCCGCCGCCGCGAACAGCTGCTCGAGGCGGCCGCCGAGGCCGACGACGATGTCCTGACCAAGTACCTCGAGGGCGAGGAGATCTCCGACCCGGAGCTCGAGGCGTGCCTGCGAAAGGGGGTCAAGGAGTCGATCCTTGCCCCCGTCCTCGTCGGCAGCGCGGTCAAGGGGATCGGCCTGCGCGGCCTGCTCGACGCGATCGTGCGCTACCTCCCCTCCCCGGCCGACGAGGCGCCCACGAAGGCATCTGCCAAGTCGGGCGAGACGGAGATCCCCGCCGACGAGGCCGGTCCGCTCCTCGTGAGGGTCTTCAAGACGACCGCCGACCCGTTCGTCGGCCGGCTCACGTACCTGCGCGTCCTGTCCGGGACGCTCCGTTCGCAGGCGCACGTGTGGAACAGCAGCCGCGACGAGGACGAGCGGATCGGCCAGTTGCTGCTCCTCCATGGCAAGGAGCAGGAGCCGATCGGCGAACTCAAGGCGGGCGAGATCGGCGCGGTCGCGAAGCTCGCCGTGACCGAGACCGGCGACACGCTCTCGGCACGCGAGAAGCCACTCGTCCTCGGGTCGCTCGAATTCCCCGAGCCATCCCTGATGGTGGCCATCGAACCGCAGACCAAGGGCGACCTCGACAAGATGGGCCCGGCGCTGGCCCGGATGCTCGAGGAGGAACCGACGGTCCGGCTCGAGCGGAGCGCGACGGGCGAGCAGGTGCTACGGACGATGGGCGAGGCCCACAATGCGGTCATCATCGAACGGCTCAAGCGCAAGTTCGGGGCCGCCATCGTGACCCACACGCCCAAGGTCCCCTACAAGGAGACGATCCGGGGCAAGACCCAGGTCCACGGCCGCTACAAGAAGCAGACCGGCGGCCACGGCATGTTCGGTGACGTGTGGCTCGAGCTCGAGCCCAACCCCGATGGCGGCGTCGAATTCGCCGAGCGGGTGGTCGGTGGCGCGGTCCCGAAAGGTTTCTTCGCGGGTGTCGAGAAGGGCATCCGCGAGGCCGCCGAGGGCGGCGTGATCGCCGGCTTCCCGCTCTCCGATTTCCGGGCGACCCTGTATGACGGCTCGTTCCATCCGGTCGACTCGAACGAGCTGTCGTTCAAGATCGCAGCCTCGATGGCGCTCAAGGACGGCGTCCACAACGCCAAGCCGGCACTGCTCGAGCCGATCATGGCGGTCGAGATCCGGGTCCCCGACGCGTACATGGGCGAGGTCAACCGCGACCTCAACGGCCGCCGCGGCCGCGTCCTCGGGATGGACACCGATGGCGACCTGCAGGTGATCATCGCCCACGTCCCTCAGGCCGAGCTGTTCAACTACGCCACGGAGCTCCGCTCGCTCGCACAAGGGCGCGGATCGTTCCGCGCCACACTCGATCATTACGACGATGTCCCCGGCCACATCGCCGAGAAGGTGATGGACGCGCACCGTAAGGAAGTCGAGGCGGCCGGGGGGCACAGCGCGGGCCACTGAGCCGGCGTGAACCATCGGCCCGTGGCACCGCTCGAGCGCCTCGCGCTCGTCGGATTCCCGCTCCTGGTCGCAGTGGCACTGCTCGTCGCCATCGACCACGACCCTGCCCGCGGCATCACGTTCTCGAACTCGCCCTACACCGACGAGGCGTGGCGTGCCCTCAACGCGCGGAACCTGGTGCTGCTCGGGTCGTGGACGACGGATGCGTTCGCCCTCCACCTGGAACAGCTTCCGCTGAGTATCTTCCAGGCGGTCGTCTTTTCGATCGGGGGCGTCGGGCTGGTCCAGGCTCGGCTCATCTCGGTGGCCGCGACCGTGGCCATGGCGGCGATCCTGCTGATCGGCCTTCGCCGCCCGCTCGGCGTGCCGGGGGCGCTCGCTGCCGCGGTGGCCGTCACGTTGTCCACGCTGACCCTGTACTACGGCCGGCTCGCGCTACTCGAGCCGGTCGTCAGTCTCGCCCTGTGCCTGGCGGCTGTCGCGGCGATCCGGGCCACCGAGGCCGTATCAGTGCGCCGCTGGGCGGTCGTCTGCGGGGTCGCCTTCGGGGTCGCCCTGCTGCTCAAGGCGAACGCGCTGGCGAGCATGGTCGGGATCCTGGGCGCCGTCGGGTCCCTCGCCGTTCGGATACCGCGGCTTCGCGGGTTCATCGGCATCGTGCTCGGCATCGTCGCGGTCGGGGTCATCGCCTGGGTGCTGGTCGTCGCGATCCCCAACATCGAGGTCCTCCGCGAAACGATCGCGGCGTCACCGATCGACTCCATCCCGATCTCGCCCGGCGGTTGGCTCGCGGACGTGAGGCGATTCGTGACCGCGAACGACGGCCTCGTCGCGCTGACATGGCCGATCCTGACGGCCGCCGTGGTCGGATCGATCATCGTGGTCTGGGATGGACTCCGGGGAGGCTCTCGGCTGACCGGTACGAGTTCGGCGCCGACCCGACTAGCACTTATCGGCGGATCGTGGGTGGTCGTCGGGCTCATCGGCGTCGCGTCGTTCGGGTACCAGCCCAATCGGTACGTGGTCCCGCTCTTGCCCGGTCTCGCCCTGATCGTCGGGTCAGCCGTCTCCGTGATCGACCGGCGCACCCTCGGGCAGCCGGGGGCGCTCCGAGGCGTGGCGATGGCCGCCATCGTCGGTCTCCTGGCGATCCCCGGCCTGGTCGCCGACGCCGGCTGGGTCAGCTCGACCGGCCGGACCGAGGTCGACGGTCAGGCCGCGGTCGAGGCGATCGTGCCGGCCGGTGCGCATCTCGCCGGCGGCTACGCACCGCTCTTCGCGATGCGACTGCCGGTGACGACGACGTTCACTATCGGCGCCACCCCGCTGAACCAGGGCGACCTGTACGCGGCAGGCGTCCGGTGGTTCGTCGTCGAGGCGGGCGCGCCGCCGCCGATCACCAGCCAGCACCTTGCCGCGTGGGCTGCCCGACAGGAGCGGTGGTGCACGACCTGGGGCCGAGACGCGACGCGGGTCTGCCTCGTCTCGTTGCCCTGACGTGAGCACGGGCAAGTCTCGTCGGAGGCCGCGAGGCCCGTTATCGTAGTAGCACGCTGAAACGCCACGAAGGCGGGGCCGCGCGCGGGCACGAGGTGGCGACGGAATGGCCGACGACTGGAAGACGCCTGATGTCGATGCGCTGTTCGGCGCGATCATGCGCCTCGAGACGCTCGACGAGACGTCTCGGTTCTTCCGTGACCTGTGCACCCTGAACGAGTTGCACGATCTCGCCCAGCGCTGGGCGGTCGTCAGGATGCTCGACAGCGGCATGCACTACGCGGAGATCTCGCGCTCCACCGGTGCCAGCACGGCCACCATCACCCGGATCGCATCGTGGCTCAACCACGGCGAGGGTGGGTATCGGGCGATCCTCGACAAGGGCGACGCTCCCCGATGAGCCCGACACCGGTGACCTTCACCTCGCCTGACGCGGCGGCCTCGTACAGCTGGGAGGCGACCGACGAGGAGGTCGCGGCGCGTTACGGCCTCGACCCGGCGACGATCGTTCGCTTCGACCTCAACACCTCCCCGACCCCGCCCGCGCTGGCCGGTCAGCTGCTCGTGGCCGGGCGATTCGAAGCGCCGCTGTCCGAATACCCACCCACCGACTACAGACGGCTCGTCGAGGCCGCGGCGACCCGGTATGGCGTGACAACCGCCGAGATCCTGGTGGGCGCCGGCGCCGACGAGATCCTCGATATCGCGGCCAAGGTGTTCATCCCGGCCGGCGGTCACGCGGTCGTGCCGACGCCGACGTACGCCATGTACCGGGTCCTGACCGAGCAGCGCGGCGCCTCGGTCGTGGCGGTCCCGCGGCTCGGCGCGGCGGATGGCTGGGCGCTCGATCCCGTGGCGACCCGGGCAGCGGTGGTCGAGCACGACGCGGCGTTGCTCTGGCTGTGCAGCCCGAACAACCCGACCGCGCTGCCCGAGCCCGACGGTGCGATCAAGGCGTTACTCGCCGGCTTGACAGACGACGCCGCGACGGCCGGGCGTCCGGCACCGATCGTCGTCCTCGACGAGGCCTACGCGGAGTTCGTCGGTTCGTCGCTGCTCGGTCTGCGGGAGGCGTACCCGAACCTCATCGTCGTCCGGACCGCGAGCAAGGCCTACGCCCTGGCCGGTCTACGCGTCGGGTTCGGGGTCGCCCGTCCCGAGATGATCGCCCGACTCAACCCATTCCGACCGCCAGGTTCGGTCTCGACGATCTCGATCACGCTCGTCACCGAGGCCCTCCTCGAGCCGACCATCCTCGAGGCCAACCTCGACCGCGTCGAGCGCGAACGGGCCCGCCTCGGCGACGCCCTGCGCTCGATCGGCTGGTCGGTCGGGCCGTCGGTGACGAACTTCCTGCTGGTCGACTTCGGGAGCGCCGCTCGTGCGGCGGCCGTCGCCGAGAGGCTGCTGTCACGCGGGCTCGTGCCCCGCACGTTCGGAGCGGGCCACCCGCTCGCCGACCACCTCCGCCTGACCGTCCGCGACCCGGACGAGAACGACCGGCTGATCGCCGCCGCCAGCGAGCTCGAGGCTGAGGCCGGCGGGACCCGGGCCTCCGACGCGCCCAGATCCGTCTAAGCCCGCCTAGGGCCGCCGTCGGCCGATCTCGCGCCGGCGCTTGCCGATCCGCACGTCCAGCCAATCCCCGGCGATCGGCCGCGGGACGAAGGCCGGGTCGGCGACCCGTTCGCCGTTGATCGTCATGCCACCGCCGGCGATCATCCGGCGCGCCTCGCCCTTCGACGCGAACAGGCCCGCGTCCGCCAGGACGACGGCAGCCCCCGCCTCGAGGAGTTCGGGGTCGAACGTGAACCCGCCGGTCGACTCGAATAGCGACGCCAACGTCCCGGCATCGCGGATCGCATCGTCCGCGAACATCGCCTCCGAATCGGCGATCGCCCGGGCCGCTGCCGCCTCCCCGTGGGTGCGGGCGGTGATGTCCCGGGCGAGGGCGCGCTGGGGCGCCCGAGCCTCCGGTGCCGCCGACTCGAGCTCCTCGATCCGCTCGCGCGGGAACTCCGTGAACCAGCGCAGATAGGTCCCGACGTCGCGGTCGTCGGTGTTGAGCCAGTACTGGTAGAACGCGTAGGGCGGGGTCCGGGCCGGATCCAGCCAGACCGTGTCCCCGCTCTCGCTCTTGCCGAACTTGGAGCCAGACGGCGTCAATAGGAGCTTGTACGCGAGGCCGTGGGCGGGCTCGGCGTCCTCCCCTGCCCTGATCGTCCGGCGAACGAGCTCGAGGCCGGCGGTGATATTGCCCCACTGGTCGGCGCCACCCATCTGGAGCTCGACGTCCATCGTCCGGTACAGGTGCGCGAAGTCATACGCCTGGAGGAGCATGTAGCTGAATTCCGTGAACGAGAGGCCGCGCGCGAGCCTGACCCTGACCGACTCCTTGTCGAGCATGTACGGGATCGTGAAGTGCTTGCCCGTGTCGCGCAGGAATTCGATCAGCGAGAGCTTGCCGAGCCAGTCGAGATTGTTGACCAGGACCGCGCCATGGCTGCCGGGCGAGAAATCGAGGAACCGCTCGAGCTGGCCGCGGATCGCGACGACGTTCCGCTCCAGCGTCTCCCCGTCGAGCAGATTGCGCTCCGCGGATCGACCCGAAGGGTCGCCGATCATCCCCGTCCCGCCGCCGACGAGCGCGACGGGCCGCCCCCCGAACCGCTGGAGCCGGAGGAGCCCGAAGATCGGCACGAGGTGGCCGACGTGCAACGAGTCCGCCGTTGGGTCGAACCCGATGTAAGCGGAGATCGGCCGCCCCGTTGCCAGACGCGCCGGCAAGCCGGGTGTCGTTTCGTACAGGATGCCGCGCCATTCGAGCTCCAGGAGCAGTCCGTCCAGACTCGACTCTGGCACGCTCGTCACAGGGTCGGGCGTCGAGCCGTCTCGACCTTTCGGGAGGCGGCCATCCGTTCGTTCACGCCCCCTATGCTATCGTGCGGCCACTCATGCAGACCACTCTCGCGCGGCGCCAGCGCCACCGTCGAGCGCTCCAGCGTCGCCCGCGAGGACGCGGCGGATCCATCATCGGTCGGATCGTCATCGTCGTCCTCATGGTGATCCTCCTCACCGGCGGCCTCGTCGCTGCCGGTGGTGTCGTATTCGCCGTGGGCGCGTACAACTACTACTCAGCCGGCCTCCCCGAGCCGGTCGCGGCCCTGACGAACATCCCGTTCGAGCAGCAGACGGTCATCTACGACCGGACCGGCAAGATCGAATTGGCGCGCCTGGGTGACCTGAAGCGCGAAGTGGTCACCTTCGACCAACTGCCGGGCGAGATCATCGACGCGACCACCGCGATCGAGGACAAGGACTTCTGGATCAACGCGGGTTTCGACCCGCTTGGCATCGTGTCGGCCGGTCTCGACACCGTCTCGGGTCGTCCGCGCGGTGCCTCGACCATCACCCAGCAACTGGTCCGCGCGCGACTCCTCCCGACCTCGGCCTTCGACGGCTCCCTCTACGAGCGCAAGGTCCGCGAGATCATCCAGTCGATCCGCCTCACGCAGGCCTATCCGGGCGAGGTCGGCAAGCAGCAGATCATCACCGCCTACCTCAACCAGAACTTCTACGGAAACCAGAGCTATGGCGTCAAGGCGGCGGCCAAGGGGTACTTCGGCAAGACACTCGACCAGCTGACCCTGGCCCAGGATGCGATCCTGGCGGCCATCCCGCAGTCACCGACCGCCTACGACCTGATCCGCAACGCCAACGAGATCTGCCTTGACAACGTCGCCGAAGGCCAGGAGTGCACCAGGTTCCAGCTCGTGGTCCCGCAGGACTCGGAGGTCGTCCAGCGCCGGAACAGGGTGCTCGACCTCATGGAGACGCGCAGTCCGCTGACCGGCAACAAGCACACCAAGGCTGAATACGAGGCGGCCAAGTCCGAACCGGTCGTCCTGGTCCAGCAGGTCTCGACCGCCTGGAAGGCGCCGCAGTTCGTCTGGCAGGTCCGTCGCGAGCTCGGCCAGATGTTCTGCCCGGACACCCCGACTGACTGCCCCAAGGTCGACACCGCCGGCTACAAGGTCATCACCACGCTCGATTACACGATGCAGAAGGCCGCCGAGAAGTGGGTCTACGTCGCCGCCCGCGCACCCAACTCGAAGGATCCGTCGGCCATCCTCGCCAGCCGCAAGATCCCGCGGTCCGCCCGGTCATGGATCCTCGCCCTGCGGGGCCACAACATCAACAACGCGGCGGCCGCGGTGGAGGACTACCGCACCGGGCAGATCCTCGCCTATGTCGGTTCGGCGAGCTACACCTCGAAGGGCAACAAGCGATTCCAGCCCCAGTTCGACGTCCTGGCCGACGGCTGGCGGCAGCCCGGCTCGGCGATCAAGCCGGTCGACTACCTGATCGGCATCCAGGACAAGACGCTGACCGCCTCGACGATGCTGATGGACGTCACGACCAACTTCGGTGGCGGCTTCACGCCGACCCAGGCGGACAAGCTCGAGCGTGGTCCCGTCCGCGTCCGCGAGGCGCTCCAGTTCTCGCTCAACATCCCGGCCATCAAGGCGACGATCATGAGTGGCCTCGACCACGTCTACGCGCGGACCAAGGACTTCGGGCTGAGCTATCCGACGGGCGTGGTGCCGGTCCTCTCGGAAGGGATCGGGACGCTCGAGGTCCACCCGATCGACTTGCTCGGCGCCTACGGCACGATCGCCAACGGCGGGGTTCGGATGCCGCGCCAGTTCATCGGGACGATCCTGAATTCGAACGGCACCACCAACTGGCCGCCCACCAAGGCTACCCCGAACGGGAACCAGGTCACGAGCCCGGGCGCGGCTTACATCATGACCGACATCCTCGCCGGCAATACCCAGGTCAAGGTCAACCCGTTCTGGGGCAAATGGGCGATCTTCGACGGCAGGAACCGCCGACCCGCGGCGTACAAGACTGGCACGACGAGCGACAACCGCGACGTGGCCGCCTACGGCTTCGTGGCGCCGCCAGCTGATAAGGCCGCCCCGGCGCTGGCGGTCGGCGTCTGGATGGGCAACAGCGACAACAGTCCCAACGACGGCAAGCTCTCGCTCGACACCTCGGCGCCCCTTTGGTCGGCGATCCTGACCGAGGTCAGCAAAGGCGAGAAGATCGCCCAGTTCAAGCTACCCTCCGGTGTCGTCAGCGCGACCGTCGACGCCTACACGGGACTGAATCCCGGCCCCTACACCCACAAGACGATCCGGGAGCTCTTCCTGCCGGGGACGGTCCCGACGCAGAAACAGACGGCCCGGGTCGGCAAGGCGATCGATTCCGCGTCGGGGCTGCTGTGGCAAGACGGCTGCGCCGGACCGAAGGTCACCCGCGGGTTCTTCGATCTCACCGAGGTCGAGTCCAACTTCCCGGCCTGGCAGAGGGCAAACGCCGCCTGGGGCGCGCGGGCCGCCAAGGGCCCCGGCGTGCGCGGTGGGCCGAAGGGGACGCGCACTTCGTACTTCTATACCTCGGGGTTCGCGCCGTTCGGGCACACCTGGGGCGCTCCGTTCGCGCCGACGCAGCTCTGTCCGCTCTATACGCCGCCGACCTTCTGCGATCCATTCGCGCCGACGCCCGATCCAGCGCTGCCCGCGCCGACCTGCGTCCCGGCCCCGTCGCCGACACCGACGTCCACGGGCGGGTTCTTCCACCATCCCAAGCCCACGCCGCCGCCGCACTAGAACTCGACGATCGTCGCCCCGTCACCGCCTTCGCCGCGCTGGCCAGGGCGCAGCGACTTGACGAGAGGATGGCTCGCCGCCGCCGAGCGCACGGCGTCCCGGACGGCCCCGGTCCCCATACCGTGGATGATGAGGACCTTGTCGAGCCCGGCCAGTCCGGCATCGTCGAGGTAACGATCGAGCGCCTCGAGCGCTTCGTCCACCCTGGCGCCGCGCACGTCCAGCGATGAGGCCACCGAGCGCGCCCGATCGAGCCGCAGCTCGGCTGCATTCGACGAGGGGTCCGAACCCAAAGCTGAGGCGACCGAGCCATTCGAACCGCGGTCCGACCCGGCATCGGGCAGCGATGGGACCAGATCGTCGGTATCGACCGTCACGCGCATCCCACCGGCTTCGAGCGTCGCGCGCTTGCCGCCACGCTCCAGGGCGGCGATGCGACCCTCCCAGCCGCCCGACACGCTGCGTGCCCGCTCGCCGAGCCGCCATTGACGCGCCTGGACGACCTCCGGGACCGGGACCGGCGCCCCCGCCGGCAGGCGTTCGAGCTCGCGTTCGGCGCGCGCAACCGCGTCATCGAGGGCCGAGGCCGTGACGGTCTCGCGTTCCAGGCCTTCGCGGGTCGTCCGCACCTCGATCCGCAGGTCGTCCACGATCCGGTCCGCTTCAGCCCGGGCGGCGCTGACCGCCTCATCGCGTTCCCGGCGCGCGCGTCGGCGCTCCTCCTGGGCGGCGCGCAGCGCCTCGGCCGCACGGAGTTCCGCCGCGCGGGCGCGATCGAGCGCCTCACTGGTCTCGCCCTCGGTCGCCTTGATCGAGGCCAGCGTCGCCTCGAACGACCGTTGCGACTCCGACAAGCGCGAACGAGCATCGTCGACGATCTCCTCTGGGAGACCGAGCCGCTCGGCGATCGCGAAGGCCTGGCTGCCACCCGGCAGGCCGATCGTCAGCCGGTACGTCGGCGAGAGCGTCTCGAGGTCGAATTCGACCGCCGCGTTGCGCGCCCCGGCCGTGGTGTGCGCGTAGGCCTTGAGCTCGGCGTAGTGGGTCGTCGCGGCCACCAGCGCGCCGGCTCGGATGAAATGGTCGAGGAGGGCCTGGGCGAGCGCCGAACCCTCGGTCGGGTCCGTCCCGGCGCCGAGCTCGTCGAGCAGCACGAGCGTCCCCGGCCCGGCCGCCTCGACGATCCGGATGATCGAACGCAGGTGACCCGAGAACGTCGAGAGCGACTGCGCGAGCGACTGCTCGTCGCCAATGTCGGCGAAGACGTCGCGCCAGATCGGGAGCCGGCTGCCGGCCTCCGCGGGGACATGGAGACCAGCCTGGTGCATGAGGCTGAGCAGCCCGAGCGTTCGTAGCGTGACCGTCTTGCCGCCGGTGTTCGGGCCGGTCACGACGAGTGCCGTGTAGCCGTCGCCCAGGCGGATGTCGATCGGGATGACGCGGCCGGTCAGGCCCGGGTGGCGAGCCGAGAGCAGGACCGCCTCAGGGCGATCGGCGGTCTCGGCCCGGGTCGCCCGCATCTCCGCCGCGAGCGACGCCTTGGCCGCCCACAGGTCGAAGCGCGCGAGCGCATCGAGTGTCTCACGCAGGGCGTCCGCGTTGGCCGCCACGAACGCGGAAAGCTCGTCGAGGATGCGCGCAACCTCCTCGGCCTCGGCGACCTGGGCCTCGCGCCAGGCGTTGCCGAGCTCGACCGCGACGAGTGGCTCGATGAACAGGGTCTGGCCACTCCCCGAGGCGTCGTGGACGATGCCCTTGACCCGACTGCGGGCCTCGGACTTGACCGGGACCACGTAGCGCCCGTTACGCAGCGTGATGATGGGCTCCTGGAGCGCGTTCCCGAGCTCCGACCCGACGAGGGCGTCGAGCCGCCGACGGAGCCGGTCGTAGGCGACGCGGACGGCCGATCGCAGCCCGCCGAGGCGCGGTGACGCGGTGTCGAGCAGCTCGCCGACGGGGTCGAAGCTTCGCGCCAGGGTCGAACGCAGAGCCGGCAGCGCGTGGAGCTCGCGACCGAGATCGCGCAGTAGCGGTCGGCGCTCGTCGGCGAGGACCGTCGCGAGGCGGGTCGTGGCGTCGAGCGTCTCCGCGATCTCGAGGAACCGGGCGGGCTCGAGGCGCCCGCCGCGGACCGCCCGGTCGATCGCCGGTCCGATGTCGCGCGCCGCGCCGATCCCTGCGCCGGGTCGCTCCTCGAGGAAGTCGCGGGCCTGGTCGGTCTCGTCCAGGCCGCGGGTGACGACGACCGGGTCGCTCGACGGTTCCAGCGCCTCGGCCAGACGACGGCCGGGCGGGAACGATGTCGCCGCGGCGAGGCGCGCCCGGATGGCCGGGAACTCGAGCAGGCTGAGCGAGCGCTCGTCCATGGGCATCCCGACCGTCAGCGCGTGGCGGCCGGCCCGGAGACCGAGGGATTCCCGCGCGCCACGATCCGCCACGGACGGGAGGTCCACGGGTCGCCCGCGTAGTCGATGCCGATGCGCGCCGTGGTCGCGATGGCTGGGGGCGCGTCACCAGCTGGCGCCGGCTCGAGCCGGAGCGCCGATGCCGGGTCACATAGGTCCATCCCGGTCCAGGCCGTGTCGAGACCGAAGGCGGCCGCCACGAGCCCCGGACCGCTGGCCAGCCGCGCGCTCGGCAGGCGTTCGATCCGGAGCGCCTCGGCGACGGCCCGCTCGCCCGTCAGGCTCCGGCGGCGAGCTGCCGACCGGACGACGCGATCGATGCGCATCGCCACGATCCCCTCGATCGGCTCGACCGCGCGGACGAGCAGCGCGGCCGGTACGCCATCGGGTTCGGTGACGATGTTGAGGCAGTCGTACATCCCGTAGACAAGGTACACGTAGGCCCGGCCCGGCGGCCCGAACATGACCCGATTGCGCGCCGTCTGGCCGAAGCGGGCATGCGAGGCTCGGTCGTCGCGGCCGATATAGGCCTCGAGCTCGACGATGCGCCCTACGCGCCGGCCGGTCGTGTCATGGCGGACGAGGCGTGCGCCGATGAGCGCGCGCGCCGCTTCGAGCGTCGGGCCCGCGAGCAGGCCCCGGTCGACAGCGCTCAGGCGCGCGGGTAGGACTGTTCGATCTTGTTCGGGATGAACAGGCCGAGCAGGAGGAAGAAGTCCGGGATGAGGGTGCCGCGGAAGACCTCGGCGAACTTGGAGCCATCCAGCGCGCCCCACAGCTCGCGCAGGAACGGCAGCTCGTTGGAGTTGACCGGGACGCCGGGGATCCGGAAGAACGTATCGAGGATGATCAGCACGGCGCCGAAGATGATGGCCGCCTGGACCAGGCCCAACAGGCCGCCGATGATCTCGTCCGCGAAGCGGGCTCGCTGGAAGAGCGGCTGGGGCTTGTAGAAGCCCTGGACCACCAGCGCGAACGCGACGCTCGACGCGATGAAGATCGTCGCGAAACCGACCATATAGCTGTACTCGCGCGGGAACTGCGTCCAGTTCGCCCCGAGGAAGTTCCCGAGCGGCTCGGCGAGGTTGGCCGCGAACAGGAACGAGAACAGGATCGAGCCGATCCCGAGCAATCGCCGGATCGTCCCCTGCGCGAAGCCGAGCACGAAGAAACCCAGGAAATAGAGCGCGATGACGAGATCGACCGCACTGATCCCGTTGAGCGTTGCCCCCACGTCCACGCGGTTCGCCTCCTTGACGGTGCGTCCGGCGGAGCCGGAGCCGGCCAAGGGTAGCAGCGGCCATCGACGCGCGGCAAGCGCTGGGACCGACCGGTCGAGACTGGCCAGGACTGGCACAGTGCGCGGGAGTGCGGTCCGGTCCGGTCGGTTCCGGTCAGGTTCGGAAGCGCGCCCCGATGTCGGCCGCCAGGCCGGCCACGACCGCGGCGACGGCTGCGTCGAGCTCGCTTTCGGTCAATGTCCGCTCGTCGTCTCGCAGCGTCAGGCGATAGGCGAGGCTCTTGTCGCCCTCCGCCAGCGGTCGGCCGCGGTAGATGTCGAAGAGCGCGACCCCACGCAGCAGCGGGCCGCCATGGCGCAGGATCGCGGCCTCGACGATGGCCGCGGGCGTCTCGAGTGGAACGACGACGGCCACGTCGCGCTCGACCGAAAGCTGCCGCGACGGCGGGAGGACCCGGAAGTCCGCCGGGCGGCCGCCCGCCAGGCCTGCGACCGCGATCTCGGCGACGTACACGCGCTCGGCTCGCAGGTCGAGCGCGGCCACCGCATCGGGGTGCAATTCGCCCAGTCGACCGACGAGATCGCCTTCGGCATGGACGAGGGCCGCGCGGCCGGGATGCAGGTTGATGTCGTCGGCGAGAGGCGTGAAGGCCGGGGACGCGAAGCCGAGTCGCCGGCAGAGCAGGTCCAGGACGCCCTTCGCGTCATCGAGGTCGTACGGCCGAACCGCCCGGTCCCAAGCCGATGGCTGGCCTGCGCCGGTCAGCGCGAACCCCAGACGCCACCATTCGTGGGTCGAGGACTCGGAGGGCGCCCCGTAGCCCTTCCCCACCTCGAAGATGGCGATATCGTCCCGGCCCTGGTGAAGGTTGGTCGAGACGATGTCGAGGAGACTCCCGACGAGGCTCTGGCGCAGGACCGAGTGCTGACTCGAGAGCGGGTTGTTGACGACGATGGGTCGGCCACCAGCGCGTTGCTCCGGCTCGCCCTCGGGGACACCGTCGTCATGCGCCCCGAAGCGCTCGACCATCCGGGGCGCGACGAGGGCAAAGGTCACGACCTCGGTGAGGCCGGCCCCGACGAGCGTCTCCCGGACCTCGTTCCGGATAGCCAGGGGATCCGGCCGGAAGGCCGGCATCGGGGTATGCGGCAGGCTGGCCGGGACAAGCTCGTAGCCGCGGACCCGGATGATCTCCTCGGCGATATCGGCCTCGACCCCGAGGTCGCGCCGCCAGGTCGGCACGATGGCGTCGACCACCTCGTCGCTCGCGGGCTCGACGTCGAGCGGCTTGGTTCCGGCAGCGACGCGGACGCGAGCCCCCGGAGCCGACGGGGCCGTCTCGATACCGACCCGCGTCAGGAGCGCGCGCTGCTCATCGGTGCCCAAGGTCGTCCCGAGCAGGCGGTTGACCCGGGCGGGTCGGAACGCGACGTGGGTCAGCGCTGGTTCCGCGGGGTTCGAATCCACGGCGCCCGGTGCGACCTCGCCGCCGGCCCAGTCGACGATGAGGCGGGCCGTTCGATCGGCACCCAGTCTGGCGAGGCGGAACTCCTGGCCCTTCTCGAAGCGCAGGCTCGCCTCCGAGCGGAGGGCGTAGCGGAAGGCCGTCCGGCGGATTCCGATCGGGTCGAAGATGGCCGACTCCACGACCACGTCCGTCGTCGTGTCGCGGATCTCGGAGGTCGCGCCGCCCATCACCCCCGCGATCCCGATCGGGCCGTTCGGATCGGCGATCACGAGCGTCTCGGGATCGAGCTCGCGCTCGACGTGGTCGAGCGTCTCGAGCCGCTCGCCGGCCTTCGCCCGCCGCACGATGATCCGGCCCTCCCAGACCGCGGAGGCGTCGAAGGTGTGGATCGGCTTGCCCAGCTCGAGCATCACGTAGTTCGAGGCGTCCACGACGTTGCTGACCGGACGCTGGCCGGCGGCGAGCAGACGCATCTGCACTCGGTCGGGCGACGGACCGATCTTGACGCCGCTCACCCAACGGCCGACGAAGCGCGGGCAGAGGTCCGGATCGAGGACCTCGACCCGGAGGCGCTCGGCGGTCGGCCGGCCCGACTCGGCAACATCGGTCGGTGGCAGGCGCAGCTTCGTTCCGGTGGCCGCCGCGACCTCGCGCGCGAGACCGACGATCGAGAGCGCGTCACCACGGTTCGGCTTGACGTCGACGTCCAGGATGACCTCGCCGAAGAGCTCGGCGAGCGGTCGGCCGATCGGCGTGTCGGGCGGCAGGATGAGGATCCCGTCGCCATCGGCGGTGAGGCCCAGCTCCTCACCAGAGCAGAGCATCCCGTTGCTCACGACGCCCATCTTCTCGGTCCGCTCGATCCGGCGGTCGCCGGGCAGGACCGCGCCGGGCAAGGCGACCGGGACGCGCTGGCCGGCCGCGATGTTCGTCGCGCCACAGACGATCTCGAGCGGTTCGCCGTCGCCGACCGAGACGCGGGTCAGCGAAAGGCGGTCGGCCCGAGGGTGACGCTCCACGGACAGCAGCTCGCCGGTGACGACGTTGCGCCAGTCCTCGCCCCACTTGATGATCCCCTGCACTTCCATCCCGAGCAGGGTCAGACGCTCGGCGAGGACCTCAGGGGTCAGGTCGACATCGACGAACTCGCGCAGCCAGCCGAGCGGGACCCTCATCGGAACTGCTCCAGGAAGCGCAGGTCGTTGTCGAGGAAGAGCCGCAGGTCCGTGATGCCGTGCTTGAGCATCTTGATCCGCTCCGGGCCCATCCCGAACGCGAAGCCCTGGTAGCGCTCCGGGTCCAGCCCGCCGTACTGGAGCACGACCGGGTGGACCATCCCGGCGCCGAGGATCGTCATCCAGCCGGTCCGACCGCACGCCGGACAGCCCGATCCGCCGCACACCAAGCACTCGACGTCGAACGCGACGGACGGCTCTGTGAACGGGTAGTACCCAGGGCGGAACCGGGTCTTCTTGTCCGCCCCGTACATCGCCTTGGCGAACTGGTCGAGGAGGCCTTTGAGGTCGCCCATGGTCGTCCCCTCGTCGACCATCAGGCCCTCGACCTGAAAGAACTCCGAGCCGTGCGACGCGTCGATCGCCTCGTAGCGGAAGCAGCGGCCGGGCAGGAGCGCCCGGATCGGCGGCTGCATCGAGCGCATCGCGTGGATCTGGCCCGGCGACGTGTGGGTCCGCAAGAGCCGGCCCTCGACATCCACGTAGAGCGTGTCCCACAGGTCGCGCGCGGGGTGGTCGGGCGGGATGTTGAGCATCTGGAAGTTGGTCAGGTCGTCCTCGATCTCGGGACTCTCGAATACGACGAATCCGAACTGGCCGAAGATCTCGACGATCTGGCCCATCGCCTCGACGCTGGGATGGAGGGTCCCGCGCCGGATCGGCCGGCCGGGCGTCGTGACATCGAGCGTCTCGGAGGCGAGGCGCCCCGTTTGTGCAGCGCCCCGCAGGTCCGCGCCCCGCGCCGCGAGCGCGCCTTCGACGGCCGCACGGACAATGTTCGCGACTGAGCCGACCCGTGGCCGGTCCTCCGGCGGCAGCGCGCCGATGCCGCGCAGGATGGTAGTCAGGCGACCCTTCTTGCCCAGGACGTCGAGCTCGAGCGCCTCGAGGGCGGCCACGTCGCTCGTCGCGACGATCGCGGCAAGCGCGTCGTAGCGGAGCGATTCGAGGTCGCGTGTCAGGTCGGCGAGATCCACGTCGGTCCTTCCATCCATGGGCCGTGGGATCCAGCGCCCCCGAGCGTCGGCGACGTCGAGGGCCTGTCGAGGGGTGTGCGAACGGTCTCGATCGGCACGCCGCCGGACCGCCGCCGGATCGCCTAGCCGGTCGTCTTGGCGAGGTCGACGATCTTGCCGAAGGTCGCGGCGTCGCGGACGGCGATATCGGCCAGGATCTTGCGGTCGATCTCGATGTCGGCCTTCTTGAGGCCCGCGATGAACTGGCCGTAGGTCAGCCCGTTCTGGCGCGCCGCCGCATTGATCCGGATGATCCACAGCTGGCGGAACTGGCGCTTGCGCTGCTTGCGGTCGCGCGTCGCATAGGCGAGCGCGTGGAGCAGCGCCTCGCGCGCCGGCTTGACCAGGCGCGACTTGGCGCCCTTGCGGCCCTCGGCGTCTTGCATGAGGCGCTTGTGGCGCCGGTGGGACGTGACGCCCCGCTTGACTCGTGCCATCGGTTCGGCCTGCTCCTAGAGGTACGGCAGCAGGCGACGGACCTGCCTGGCGTGTTCGGGTCCGATGACGGACTTGCCCGCGTAGCGGCGGGTCCGTCGGGACGACTTGATCTCGAGGTGATGCCCGCTCCAAGCGTTGACGCGGACGAACTTGCCGCTGCCGGTCACGCCGATCCGCTTTTGCGCCGCCTTGTGGCTCTTGATCTTGGGCATCCTGGCCTCATTCTCCTGACGTCACCGGCTCGGGGGCCGGCGTCGGTTCGACGGTCTGCTTCGGTGCCGCCTTCGGGACCGCCCTCACGGGAGGCTCGGGCACGACGGCCGGCACCGGCTTGGCTTCCGCGACAGCTTCGGTCTTGGCTTCCGCCACGGCCTCGGTCTTGGCCGCTGGCTTGGCTTCGGGCTTGGCTTCGCTCTTGGCTTCGATCTTGGCTTCGATCTTGGCTTCCTGTTTCGGTTCGGTCGTGGCTGCAACGGGTCCGGCTTCGATCCCGTCTTCGTGCGCCTCGGCGCTTCGCGCGTTCGTCAACTCGTGGACCTTCGGTTTGTGGAGCGATGCCATCGTGATGTGCATCGACTTGCCTTCGAGGAGCGGCGTTCGCTCCGCGACCCCGTGATCCTTGACCCGGTCGACGAACTTCCCGAGGAGGTTGCGACCGAGCTCCGGATGGGTCAATTCCCGACCACGGAACCGAACGGTCACCTTGATCCGATCGCCGTCCTCGAGGAATTCGACCGCGCGATGGACCTTGGTGTCGAAGTCCCCCGTCCCGATCTTGGGCGAGAGGCGGACCTCCTTGAAGGTCACCGAACGCTGCTTGCGCTTGGCTTCCTTCTCCCGCTTGGTCAGATCGTATTTGTACTGGCCGAAATCGAGGAACTTGACCACCGGCGGCGAGGCCATCGGTGCGACCTCGACGAGGTCGAGACCTCGCTCCTGCGCCATCTCGAGCGCCTGTGGCGTGGGCATGACACCAAGCTGGGCACCCTCTTCATCGACGACTCGCACCTGTGGGATGCGGATCATCTGGTTGACGCGCAGGTCTCGACTGATGGTCTATCCCCTTCGTGTGACGATACCGAACGACCGGCACGGGAACACGCGACCCGGAGTCCGGCCGATGCGGGAGGATAGCACAGGCCTTTCAGAGGCGACAATCGCGCGGCTTCAGCCGACCGTTCGGGCGCTCGATTCCTCCGCCAGGCGATCGGCCAGCGCGTCCCACGGAACGGCCTCCTGTTGCTCGCCCCGCGCGGCGCTGCGCGCCCGCGGGGCGACCGTGCGCGCCTCGATCTCGCGATCGCCCAGGACCAGCATGTACGGCACCTTCTGCTCCTGCGCCAGCCGGATCTTGTTCTGCATCCGGTTGTCCGAGGTGTCCACCTCGACCCGCAGACCGCGCGCCTGCAGGACCGCGGTCAACTCGCCGGCCGCCTCGGCGTGACGGTCGGCGATCGGGATGACGACGGCCTGGACGGGCGCCAACCACAACGGGAACGCACCCGCGAAATGCTCGACCAGGATGCCGATGAACCGTTCGAGCGAGCCGTAGATCGCGCGGTGGATGGCGATCGGGCGCTGCGGCTGGCCGGTCTCGTCGATGTAGGTCAGGTCGAAGCGTTCGGGCAGCATGACCAGGTCGACCTGGATGGTCGCCATCTGCCATTCGCGGCCGAGCGCATCGTCGATGTAGATGTCGATCTTGGGTGCGTAGAAGGTGCCGTCCTTGGGCTTGAGGACGTAGCTGATGTCGGCGGCCGCGAATGCCTCCCGGATGAGTTGCTCGGCGCGCTCCCACAGCGCCGGATCGCCGAGCGCCTTGTCCGGCTTGGTCGCGAACGCGAAGCGGGGCGTTAGCCCGAACCAGCCGTAGGACTCCCGAACCTCTCCGAGGAGTGCTTCGATCTCGTCGGTGAGCTGGTCGGGTCGGACGAAGATGTGCGCGTCGTCCTGGGTGAACTGGCGGACGCGGGTCAGGCCACTCAGCGTTCCCGAACGCTCGTTGCGATGGAGCCGTCCGTACTCGTTAAAACGAAGCGGCAGGTCGCGGTATGAGCGCAGGTGGGAGCGGTAGACGAATGTGCTTTCGGGGCAGTTCATCGGCTTGAGGCTGAAGGTCTGGCCCTCGGATTCGATCAGGAACATGTTGTCGCGGTAGAGGTCCCAGTGGCCGGACTGCTGCCACAGACGCTGGCTGACCACGATCGGGGTGCTGATCTCCTGGTAGCCCCGCCGCTCCTGGAGCTCGCGCATCGAGGTCTCGAGCGTCCGCCACAGCCGCTGGCCCTTCGGGTGCCAAAAGGCCGAGCCAGGGCTGACGTCGTGGAAGCTGAACAGGTCGAGCTGGACACCGAGCCGGCGGTGGTCGCGCTTCTTCGCTTCCTCGCGCCGCCACAAGAACTGGTCGAGCTCCTCCTGGGTCGGCCAGACGGTGCCGTAGACGCGCTGGAGCATGTCCCGCTTCTCGTCGCCTCGCCAGTAGGCGCCGGCGACCGCGAGGAGCTTGAACGGACCGATCTTCCCGGTCGAAGCCACGTGTGGACCCTTGCACAGGTCGACGAAGGGGCCGTGCTCATACAGCGTCGTGGGCGGCATCGGCGTGCCCTCGCGCTCGGCCTTGGTGGCGAGATCATCGAGGATCTCCACCTTGAACGGCTGGTCGCGCTCAGCGAAGAACGCGCGCCCCTCGGCCGGCGGCAGCTCACGACGGACGAAGGGATGGTCGGCGGCGATGCTGGCGGTCATCCGCTCCTCGATCGCCGACAGGTCATCGGGCGTGAGCGGCCGAGGCAGGGCGAAGTCGTAGTAGAAGCCGTCCGCGATGGCCGGTCCGATGCCGAGCTTTGTGCCCGGGAAGAGGTCCAGGACCGCTTCGGCCATGACGTGTGCCGCGGAGTGGCGCATCGCGTCGATCTCGCTGTGCGCGCCGGCATCGAGCAGCTCGTCCGCCGACCCGCGTTCGGGCGCATCGAAGCCGAGCTCGACCTCCTCGTCGTCAACGTCCTTCGGCTGCTTGTCCGTCATGGCCTACGCCCCTGCTTGAGAATCACGACACCCCTCATCCTCGATCGGACAAGAGGTGCGATGTGGTGGGCGACACTGGACTCGAACCAGTGACCTCTTGCATGTCAAGCAAGTGCTCTAACCAGCTGAGCTAGCCGCCCGCGTCACGAGAGCTGACGATACCAGACGTCCACCGCCTCGTCATTCCTCCGCGACTTGCCGGAGGTGGGCGAGGAAGGACGCGTAGCGCGCCGCGCGAGCCTCGGCGCCACGAGCGCAACGACACGCGCTGTTCGCGGCTGAGGGGAGGAACTCGCCGCTCGCCCGGCCCGTCGGCCACGGATCCGTTTGGTTCACGGGTGTTCCACGTCCGTGCCGAAGCCGCAGCCGCCGGTCGTGGAGCCAGCGGCGAGGCCGCATCATACCGCGGCCGGCGCGCCCCCCGCCCGCGCCCCGCCCGCGCCCGGCACGTCGGGCGCCACGGAGGCCGCCGGGATCCTGTGCTAGCCTCGGGCGGTTTGTAGCCGGAGAGCGTGCCCCCGGATGGCCATCTCGACCCCGATCGGCGCCAGCCACCAGTCGCTCGACCGCGTCCGTGCGCGTGTGAGCCCGGCGAACCTGGCCGCATTCGGTTCTTTCGCGGTCGCCGCCATCGTCTACGTCCGGACCATGCTGCCCGGGGTCAGCTTCGGGGACTGGGCCGAGTCGGAGTACATCCCGGCGCGCCTCGGCATCCTGCACCCGACCGGCTACCCGTTCTACACACTGCTCGGCAAGTTGTTCAGCATGATCCCCCTCGAGTCCGAGGCCTGGCGCGCCAACTTCCTGTCCGGGATGGCGGCGGCCGGGGCTGTCGGAGTGGCCGTCCTGATCACCGTGCGGCTTGGCGCGCGACCGGACATCGCCGGGGCCGCTGGGCTCAGCCTGGCCTTCACCGGCACGCTCTGGGAAGAGGCCACCTTCTCCGAGATGAACAGCCTTCACCTGCTGCTCGTCGCGCTCCTCATCCATCGGGCGTTGGTCTGGCGCGCCGAGCGCCGCGACCGTGACCTGGTGATCGGGGCGTTGCTGGGCGGACTGTGCGTCTCGAACCACGGCCTGGCGATCACCGTCGTGCCCATCGTCATCCTGTTCGTGCTGTTCGATGCCCGGCGCGAGACCGCCTCCTATCCGCTCGTACTGGTCAAGGCCGCCGGCGCCTTCGTTCTGGGCCTCACGCCGTATCTGTACCTCTACCTTCGCGCACTCGTCGGGCCGCACGATGTCTATGGGTCGTTTCTCACCTGGAACGGGTTCTTCGCGCATGTCAGCGGCGCCCAGTTCCGAGGCGACATGCATTTCACCTCCATCGAGAGCCTCCGGGCCGCGTTGGCGGCGATGCCCCAGGTCATCGATCACCTCCTCTCGCTCTCGAACGTGGTCTTCCTCGTGGCCGGGCTGGTCGGGCTCGTCCTCCTGTTGGTCGGGGACCGTTGGGTGGGGCTCCTGCTCCTCGTACTCGGGGTCGTCAATGTCTACTTCTATGCCAACTACCTTGGCGACCTCGCCCATTACCTGCTGACCACCTGGCTGATCCTCACGATCGGGCTGGCGGTCGCGGCGGAGTCGGTCTTGGATGTCCTGGCCCGCCGGTTCGGCGGGCGGGCTGCGGGCCTCCAATACGTCGCGTTCCTCCTGCCGCTGGTCCTCCTGGTTTCGAACTGGAGTGCGCACGACCAGTCGGCGAATCACGATGGCGAACGCTTCACGAGCCAGGTCTTCGCGGCCCTGCCGCCGAACGCGGTCCTGATCACCTATTGGGATGCGTTGACGCCGCTCAGCTATGAGCACTGCGCCGAGGGTGTCCGACCCGACGTCAGCCTGCGAGCGTATGACGAGAATGCCCTCGTGACGTGCGACCCGGTCGAGCGGCCCCTCGCGAGCGTGGTCCTGCGGCGCCCGGTCTACGCACTCATGGTCCAGGAGGACACGATCGTGCCCTTCACGCACCTGACCCCGATCCCCGTCGAGACGATCAAGTTGCCATGGGGCCAGCGCTATCCCGAGCTCGACCGAACGTTGTACAAGCTTGTCCCGAACCCCCAGGCGCCCTGAGGTGGACGGCGGCCACGTCCTGATCGACGTCGGCGGTGGGGCTCGACTCGAGCGGTTCGGGGAGCGGGTGACGGACCGGCCACTCCCCGTGGCGCTCGGCACACGACGGGATCCCGAGGCGTGGCGAAGCGCGGACCTGCGGTTCGATCGGAACGGCGGATGGAGCGGCGAACCGGCCGCCCGCACCCCGTGGCCGATCGAGATCGATGGGATGACGCTGGAGCTGCGGACGACCGAGGCGGGCCAGGTCGGGCTCTTCCCGGAGCATGCCGCGATGCTGCCCTGGCTGCGCGATCGCGTGGGGGCACGAAACGGGCTGACCGGCGCTCCCGCGGTCCTGCATCTCTTTGCCTACACGGGTCTTGCGACGCTCGCGATGGTCGCCAAAGGGGCCGCGGTCACGCACGTCGACGCCGCCCGCTCGACGGTCGCATGGGCACGCCGGAATGCCGACCTGTCAGGGCTCGCCGACCACCCCATCCGCTGGATCGTCGATGACGCCGTGGCGTTCACGGAACGCGAGGTCCGACGTGGGCGCCGGTATGCCGGGCTCGTGCTCGATCCACCCAGCTACGGGCACGGGCCCGGCGGCACTGCCTGGCGGATCGACGATGGCCTGGAGCCGCTGCTCGCCACCGCCGGGCGGCTTCTCGAACCTGATGCCTTCGTACTCCTCACGGCCCACACGTCCGAATTCGATCCGGGTCGGCTGGCAAGCCTCCTGGGTGGAACGCTCGGTCGCCGATCGGCCGATGTCGAAGCGGCCGAACTTGAGCTGACGACGCTGGACGGTCGGGGCCTCGCCCTCGGAGCGTTCGCGCGGATCGCAGGCGGGGCATGATGACGCCGATGGTCTCTCCTGCCCCGCCGCTCCTGACCAGTCTCGCCAACCCGCGGGTCAAGGCGGCGACCGCGCTACGCGACCGGCGTGAGCGAGATCGGACCGGTCTCACCCTCATCGATGGGGCGCGCGAAGTCCGTCGTGCGCTCGAAGCCGGGATCGAGGTCGTCGAAGCCTTCGTGTGCGAGCCGCTCCTCGCGGGCCCGGACGCTCGCGCCGCTCTCGATCTCCTGCGTGCGGGCGCGACCTCGGTCCAGTCCACCAGCGAGGCCGTCTTCGCCAAGGTCGCCTTCGGCGAGCGGTCGGAAGGTCTGGTCGCGGTCGTGCGCATCCCGTCGACCGCGCTCGCCGACCTCAGGCTCCCTGCCGCGCCGCTCATCGCGGTGGTCGAAGGCGTCGAGAAACCGGGTAACCTCGGCGCCATCCTGCGCAGCGCGGACGGGGCAGGCGTCGATGCCGTCGTGGCCGCCTCGCCGCGGACCGATCTCTTCAACCCGAATGCCATCCGTGCGAGCGCCGGAACGATGTTCACGGTCCAGCTCGGGGCGGCGCCCTCGACGAACGTCAAGGCGTGGCTGCTCGAGCGCGGGATCCGAATCGTCGCGGCCCGCGTCGACGCCCCGCGGCTCTACACCGAAATCGATCTGACCGGGCCGCTTGCACTCGTGGTCGGCGCGGAGGCCGACGGCCTCACAGCGGCCTGGGCCGGCAACGAGGTCGAGACCGTTCGACTGCCGATGCTCGGCGCCGCCGACAGCCTCAATGTCTCGATCAGTGCCGCCATCCTGCTCTATGAAATGCGCCGCCAGCGCGATCTCCCGTCAAGCGCCATTGCAGCCCGGCCAAGCACCACCAGGGGGTGATCGTGGAAACCTTCGATTTCGTGATCATCGGGGCTGGACCGGCCGGCGAGGCCGCCGCGTACAAAGCGCGCGAGCTCGGCGCCTCGGTCGCCGTCATCGAGAAGGAGTGGTTCGGTGGCAGCTGTCCGCACATCGGCTGCCTGCCGTCGAAGTCGCTCCTCAACGGCGCCGCCCGGCACCATGCGAACCCCGCTGCCTACGACTGGCCAGCCGCCTCCAGGCAGCGCGACTTCATGATCAACCGCGCGCCCGACGCGGCAGAGCCCGACGATTCCGGGCATCGCAAGGCGCTGACCGCCGCGGGTGCCGTCGTCTATCGTGGAACGGGGGCGATCTCCGATCGTGGGAAGGTCACTGTCCGGCATGACGACGCCGCGCACGGATTGACCGCCACGAACGTCGTCATCGCGGTCGGGTCGAACTCCAAGCGGCCCCCCATCGACGGGATCGACGAGATCCCGACGTGGACCAATCGCGAGGCGACCCTGGCCCGGGAGCTGCCCGCCAGCATGGTCGTGCTGGGCGGTGGCCCGACCGGTTGCGAGCTCGCCCAGGTCTATGCACGGTTCGGCGTGCCGACGACCATCGTCCAGTCCGGGCCACGGCTGGCGCCGACGGATCACCCCCGAAACTCGGAAGTCGTCCGGGCCACGCTCGAGGAGGACGGGGTCAAGGTGCGGACCGGTGTCCGAGCGCTGCGTGCCCGGGCCGGCGCCGGGAAGGACGGAGCGCACGTGATCGACCTGGACGACGGCTCGACGGCCGAGGGTCACGTCGTCCTCCTCGCGGTCGGACGGACCTTCCCGATCGAGGACCTCGGACTCGAGCACTACGGGATCGACACCACCGGGCGGACCCCCTTCCCCCGCGACGGCCGCCTCAAGATCGCCGACGGGTTATGGGTGATCGGCGACCCGGCCGGTCCCGAGCTGCACACGCACCAGGGTCACTACCAGGGCGAGGTTGCGGTGCGGATGGCGCTCGGCGAGCCGATCATGCCGGACTACCGGGCGCTCCCACGGGCGACCTACACCGACCCCGAGGCGTCGTCCGTCGGGTTGACGCTCGATGGGGCGTTCGAGGCCGGCCTTGACGCCTTCGAGCTCGTCGCAGACTTCGCCAAGAGCCCGAGGGGATACGCCGTTCAGGCCAAATTCGGACACGTGACCATCGTCGTCGACCGCAAGAGCCGGCAGCTGCTGGGCGCCGCGATGGCCTGCCCGGACGCGTCCGCCGCGATCCACGAGTGCGTCGTTGCCATCAAGGCGCGCGTCACGATCGACGTCCTGGCCGAGACGATCCACGCCTTTCCGTCGACATCGAGGATCTTCAACGGCCTCTTCGCCGACGCACGCCGCGAGCTCGACAAGCCCTATTCCTGATCGGTCGTCTCCGGTGCGCTGCTAGGCCTCGAACACGACGCGGCCGTCCATCATCACGATCGAAGGACGTGCGGTGGCCAGGGCGCCGCCCGGTTCGACCGGCTCGTCGAGGGCCGCGGCGGGGATAACGACGACGTCGGCTCGCTGGCCGACCGTGAGTCTGCCACGATCGGTCTCGCGCGCGGAGGTCGGTGGATCGATGCACGCCGCGCGGATGGCGCGCTCCAGGGTCAATGCCTCGCTCGGCCCGAACGGAGGGGTGCCGGCCGTCCAGCGAGGATCCTCGCGACGGACCGCCAGGGCGATCCCGGGCCACGGATCGAAAGGCTCGACGGGTGCGTCGGTCCCGAATGCCAGAACCGCACCTGTCTCGGCGATCGATCGCCACGTGTAGCCGGTCGTCTCGGCTCGCTTGCCCCACAGCTTGCTCGCCTGAGCGGCGTCGGTGCCGAGATGGGCAGGCTGGACGCTCGCGGCGATCCCTCCGGCAGCGAACCTGCCGCGATCGGCCGGGTCGAGGAGCTGGACGTGCTCTAGCCGGGGCATGAACGGGACGCTCCTGGCGGTGGGTTCGAGGGCGTCCAGGGCCGCCCGGACGGCGGCATCGCCGATGGCGTGGATCTGCGTAGCGATCCCGCCGGCGGCGGCTCGCTCCGCCAGCTCCCGGAGGCGCTCGGGCTCGGTGTTCCAGACGCCGCGCCGCCGTTCGGCGGCGAGTGGACGGTCGGGCTCGGGCTCGATGTCGGCCAGGAGTGCGGCTGTCCGCGACCCGAGGGAGCCGTCCGCGAAGCACTTCTGCCAGCCGACGCGGGCGCGACCGCTCGGATCGGCACCGAGGATCGCTCCGCTGCGCAATCCGCCGGCCAGCGCCGTGTCGAGGGCATCGTCGGAGAACGATGCCATGACCCGAAGCGGCATACGACCGGTTTCCGAGAGATGCGCGTAGGCCGGATATGACCCCTCGAGGTCGGGGTCGGGCGCGAGGCCCCCGGGATCATGGACGGCCACCACACCGAGCGAGATCAGCTCGCGCGAGATCGCAACGATCGCGGCCTCGAGGTCGGCGCCAGCGACGACCGGGATGTGAACGGTCAGGAGTGTCGTCGCCGACTCGAGCAGGACGCCCTCGGGTTCGTCGTCCGGCCCGCGCCGGATGACCCCGTCCACAGGATCGGGCGTGGATCGGTCGATGCCGGCGATCGCGAGCGCCGCGCGGCTCGCCAGGAGCGCGTGATGGTCGTGCGCCCACAGCGCGACCGGGCGACCGGGGGCGACGTGATCGAGGACGGCGGCCGTGGGCCAGCCACCCCAGCGGTCCGAATCCCAGCCGTGACCCTCGAGCCAGGTCGAGGCGTCCGGGATCGCCTCGTGAGCACTCCGGATCCGCGCGAGGCCGTCGTCGAGCGTCTCGGCACTCGTGAGGTCGAGGTGGCGGGTCGCGACGGCCGCCCTCGCCAGATGCATATGCGCGTCGGTCAGCCCGGGGAGTGCCACCTCGTCCGGCTCCAACGCGATGCGTTCGGTGAACGGGTCCGCCCGGGTCTCGAGATAGACCTCGGGGCCGGCGAAGGCGACCCGGCCGTCGCGGATCCCGATCGCCTCGACCCATCCGAACCCGGACGCTCCGGCAAGCGTGGCGATGCGGCCGGTGAGGAGGGCGTCGAGCGGCACCCGGTCAGGGTAGCGGGTCCGCAAGGAGCGCCAGCAGCCCTGCGCGATCGAGCCCTGCACCCAGCCCAAGCGCCAGCGCGACGCGGGCCTTGACTGCGCACAGGTGGCCGACCGGGAGCGCCCCGGCCTGGACCCACGTCGCCCCGCCGCCCGGGAAGGCATAGCCTGTACCGGCCCGGCCCGCTGGGCAGCGTGTCGCAAGAACCACAGGGATGCCAGCCTCCATCGCCCGGACGGCCGCCGCGAGCAGCGACGGATCGGTGTTCCCGGCGCCGGTCGCGGCGACGACGATCCCGTCCGTGCCGGCCGCAATCGCCGCGTCGAGCAGCGACCCGTCCATCGCGACCGTGGCCGTGATGAGATGGACCCGCTCGGCGGCACGCTCGGTCACGACATGGCGCCGGCCCGCGCGATGCCGGAAGAGGGCCACGCCGCCGGCGCCGACTCGCGCGAGCGAGCCACCGTTCGGACTCGCGAACGTGTCGAGGGCCGAGGCATGCATCTTGATCACGTCATCTGCCGGTTCGACGGTCCCTGCCAGGCACACCACGACGCCCACTCCGCGCATCGCCGCCGCCGCCGCCACCTGGACCGCGTCGCGCAGATTCGCCGGACCGTCGAAGCCGGCCTCGTCCGAGGCTCGCATCGCCCCGGTCACCACGACCGGCTTGGCGCCGTCGAGGATGAGATCCCACACAAAGGCGGTCTCCTCGATGGTGTCGGTGCCCTGGACCACGACCGCGCCGTCGATCGTGGGATCGGCGAGGGCACCGCGCAGGACGTCGGCCAGGTCGAGCAGTGCCGGGAACGTGAAATGACTCGCCGGCGTCCGCCCCCGGTCGATGGCGACGACCTCGGCGATCGCCTCCAACCCGGGCGTCCGGGCCAGGATCGCCGCGCCGTCGAGCGTCGGCACGTTGCCGCCGGCGACCGGATCGAAGGTCGTGCTGATGGTCCCGCCGGTGAAGATGACCGCGACGCGCGCCACGAGGGCCTCAGGCTCGGTCGGTCGGGTCGGACGGCCCCGGGTGAGACAGCGTCGGCTCGCGGGGTTCGGCGAACTGGCCCGGATCGGCGACTACGCTCGGATCGGGGACCGGCGGCGGGACGGTCTGGTCCGACCACGTCATCCGGTCCTTGCCGAGCGCCGCGGCGATGGGATCGCCCGCGCTCGGGTCGCCGGCCGGTCGTGCTTCCGATTCGAGCAGCGGACCGCGGGTCAGCACGGAGGTGACGCCCACGACCCCGACCGCGATCGCGGTGATGAAGATGACGGCCGTGGTCCCGACGAAGTCGGATATCGGGCCGACGATGATGATCGGCAGGAAGCTCGCCACGGACACGAGCATCCCGAGGACGCCGAAGACGCGGCCGCGGACCTCCTCGGGCAGGTCCTCCTGGAGCTGGGTCTGGGCGGAGATCGCCACCCAGCCGTACGCGATCCCGGCGAAGAAGGCGATCACGACGACCACGGCGAGGAGCGAGGTGACGCCCGACAGGTCGATCCCGCCGGGCTGATTGGCGCGCTGGAGGAGCCGGCTGATGGGCCCGGCCGCAGAGAGCGCCGCGAGGAGGACGCCCAGCACGATCATCCCGCCCTCGATGACGCGCCGGCGCGGGAAGTACCGGCCGTAGGTGTTGAGCAGCAGGATCCCGGTCACGATCCCAAAGCCGAGCGGCAGGACGACGACCGCGAAGTCCTCCGCCTTGAGACCGAGCGTCTCCTGCGCGAACGAGGGCCCGAGGACACCAAGGACGCCGACGAGTGATGCCGCGATCGCCAGGTAGATGAGCGACCAGGTGATCGTCCGGTTGTCGCGGATGAAGCTGAAGCCCTCGCGCAACTGGCCGAGCGTCGATTCCATCGCCCGTTCGGCGTCCCCCACTCCGAGCCCGGAGTGCGGGGCTTCCTCGGTCGAGGGCGGCGGCGGCGATGGCGGCAGCGTCACGCAGAAGATGGCCGCCAGGAAGTACAGCCCGGCGACAACGACGATCACCGCGTTCGGCCCGGCGACCTTGACGACCAGCGGCCCGAGCAGCGCGAAGCCGAGCGCGAACGCCGCATTCAGCGTGAGCGTGAAGACCCCGTTCGCGGCCAGGAGCTGTCTACGTGGCACGAGCACCGGGATCATCGCGAGCTCGGCCGGGGCGAAGAAGACCGTGATGGTCGAGACGGAGATGTTTAGCAGCAGGATGGCGAGAAGGTTCGTGCCGACGAGGTAGAGCGCCACGAAGGCCGCGCCACGCAACAGGTTCGTCGCGACGAGGATCACCCGGCGGTCGACCCGGTCCACGTAGACCCCCGCGACCGCGGAAAAGAGGACGGCGGGCACGAGGAAGCTCAGGATCAGCAGGCTGACGGCCGTCTTGGAGCTGGTCGAGCTGACGATGACGGTCAGCCCGAAGAGGACCATGTTCCCGCCGATCTGGGTCGCGGCTTGCGACAGCCAGAGGCGGAGGAACCCGCTGTTGTGGAAGACCGATCTGGGGCCCGGATCGGACGGTTCGTCCGCCGTCGCCGCGATCGTCACGCGGTCCGGCCGTCATCGCCGGTCGTCGCCGCCAGGGTTGCGGCCGTCAGAGCCGGATCCCCGCGGCTGACGAACCCGGCCAAGCGGTGCTCGAGGACCGGCCGCTCGAGCAACACGTGACGTCCGCAGGTCTGACAGCGCAGCCCGATATCGGCACCCAGGCGATCCACCAGCCAGGTCGCTCCACCGCAGGGATGGGTCCGACGAAGGCGGACGACATCGCCGAGGAGCAGGCTGAGGACGGGCTGGTCTGGCATCGGCGGGTCAGGGTATCAAAGACGAGGATGCCCATGCGTCGGGACGAGGGTGTGCGTCGTCGCGGGGAGTTCGAGCCGGCCGACCGGTGTGACGGTCACGACGACGTCGCCCTGGGTAGCGGCCAGCTGGGCGATGACGCCGCCCGATCGCGTCAGCGAACCCGTCAGCTTGTCGGGCGCCCCGATCGCCTCGATCTCGAAACTGGGGCCCAGGACCGCCTCGCCGATCCGCGCGCTGCCGGCGGCGCCGGTCACGACCACACCGGTCACGATCCGCACGTCGTCCGTCGCGATCGCCTCGGCGCCCGCATTCCGGAGCTCGTTGAAGAGCTCCTCGACCCCCGAGCCGTCGATCGGACCCTGGACCGCGATCTTGACCCCGGGACCGCCGACGGGTTCGAGCCCCGCGTATGCCCGGACGCGCTCGAGGTCGGCCGCGATCTCATCGACCGAGACATCGCCGCGGGATTGGTTCGCCTTCAGGGTCGCCAGCTCGGACTCCAGCGTGGAGCTCTCCCGACGCAGCTGGTCGTTGCGGGCATTGAGGTTGGCGACGAGGACCGTCAGGTCCTGCGCGGAGAGCTGGGCGAGGCCGGAATTGCCCGCCTGGGACCGAAGCTGGGTCACCACCAGGAGGCCCAGGATGAGGGCCACCGCGGCGATCGCGATCTGGCTCGACCGACGATGCATCGTCAGGGGCCTGTACTGGCGCTCGGCGCGAGCGACGCCCCGGCCGACGGCGAAGGCAACGGCCGCGAATAACGGAGCGTGACCGTGCCGACGAAGGCGGGGATATCGACCGATTCGGGCTCTGCCAGCGAGATGCCAATCCCGTAACCCTCGCTGCGCGTCCGCACGAAGTCCCCGAACGCCGGCGACTTGCTCAGCCGGTCGTAGAGGTCGGGACCACCGAGCGCCGTGACCTGGTACGGCGGCGACAGATAGGCGGAGTTGACCAGGAGAGATGTCCCGACATCGATGACTGCCGTGGTCGTGGTGATCCGCTCGCCATTGACGGCGATCGCCTCGGCGCCGGCGCCCCACAACTGTTCGATGACGAGCCGGATGTCGCGCGAGCCGACGAGGTAATCCGAGACGTTGCCGTCGGGCGGGACGGGCGCCTTCGAATCCTCGAGCTGGATGACGATCCCCGTCCCCGTCAGCGCGATGAGGCCGGCGGCCATCCGGGCGTCCTGGAGCTTCGCGTTGAGCTGGCGGACCAGGTCCGCCGATGCCCCGCCCTGCGTCTCGACGGTCTGGATCTGGGCGCGAAGGTCGAGGATGCGTGCCTTCAGATCGTCCTGTTGGGACTGGAGCTCGTTCGCGGTCTCGACCAGCGGCGTGCGTTCCTGGGTCGTGTACCGGACGCGCGGCCCCTCCGATGCCAGCTGCGCCGCGATGAGGAACCCGAGCGCCAGGAGCGCGACGCCCAGCGTGACCTGCCAGCTGGGGATCGCCCGCAGACGGCCGATCGCGGTCATGGCAACTCCCTGAAGGCGCGGCGTCGCCGGTTCGCCACGACGCCCACCACGACCAGAACGACCAGGAACACCATCATGATGGCGAGGAGGTCCGCTGAGCCGGCGCCGGCCCCGGCCGTCGTCGTTGATGGGGCCGTTGGCGATGGCGAGGCCACGCCGCCCGGGGCCGCAACGCCCGAGGTGGCAGTGGCCGTCGAACCCGGGATGGCTCCGCCCGTCCAGGCCGAAGGCACCGGGCCCGGGGCCGGGGGCTTCGGTCCGTACTTGGTCGGCGCCTTGGCGTTGTTCGCGTCGAACCACGCCGTTCCGAACGCGGTCATGTCGAGCCTGAGGGCGGCCTTGAACGCTTCGTTGTTCGTGCGGCCGTTCGCGTAGGAGCGGATGAGCGACACGAGGGCGTCCGTGCCATACGTCCGGATCATGAAATCGACCGAGGAGACGCTCTCGGCATAGGCCAGGAAGAAGGCATCGCCGTTCGGGAATTCGCCGGTCAGGCCATCGAGGGGGATCAGGGTGCCCGCGCCTGCAGCGTCCTTGACCAGGCCCCGATCCTGCGCCCCATAGCCCTCGCTCTGATAGACCGCGAGGCCTTCGTTGAGCCAGCGCGGCGGGAAGTGGTAGGGGTTCTTGGCCGCCGTATCGAAGACCATGTGGACGAACTCATGCGGGATCCGCACCGCGACCAGCGGGTCATCGATCTGACCGGGCGGGATGAGCCCGAGCAGCGTCCGGATATCGGCGAAGGCCGTGCCCGCGACGTTCTCGTGGGCGCCTGGACCGAGCGCGTCGTAGAACGACGCCTGGTCGGCGTAGACGAAGAAGTCGATCGGTCTCGTCTCCGTGACGCCGAGCAGCCTCGAGGTCGCCTTTACTTCGTCCTCGCCGAGCCTGAGCGCCTTGGCACCGAAGGTCGCATCGCCCTGATACCAATGGACCCGGACCAGGGCGCCCGAAACGGTCTGCCACTGGAAACGGTCGTCCGTGTAGACGATCCGGACCTCGGGCCCGAGCGAGACCTGCGTCGGATCGTTCGCGGAGGTGAGTCGCCAACGCGCCACGATCGGCGTGTTCGGGATCATATGCGCGTTGCCCGACGTATCGAGCGTGTATGTCAGTCTGTCGGCCCCGGCGACCGGTGGGTTCGGGATCTCGGTGACCGTGGGACCGATCGCGTCGGCGATCGTCAGCAGCAGTTCGACCCGACCGATCGGCGCCGTCACCGTCACCGGTTGGCTCAAGTCGATGCCCGTCCCGAACTTCGAGGACGCCGTCGGTGTCCCGAAGGTCACCGGCGATGCCGCGACGACCGTCGGCGCGAGGCTGAGCAGCAGGCCCGCCGCGGCGACGACCGCCAGCATCCGGTGCCTCATGGCGCCCACGCCAGCCCCGCCATGCGCACGATGCCGAGGCCATTCTGGCCCGCCCCGAGCAGGCCCGTCCGTGACAGCGCCCAGCCCGGTCCGTAGGCGAGCGGCACGACCGGGACCTGGTCACGGACGATCGCCTCGGCGCGGTCATACGCGGCCGAGGCGGCCGCGGGGTCGGCGGCGGAGACGGCCTCGGCGATGGCCGCGTCAAAGGCCGGCGAACTCCAGTGGCCGTAGTTGTTCGATGCCCCGGTCCCGAGGAGCACGCCCAGGAAATCGTTGCGGCCCGGGTAGTCCGCGACCCAGGCGAGGGCCCACATCGCCGGTGGGTCCGTCGCGAGTCGGGCGAAGTAGCCGTCACCCATCGTCTCGGCATGCAGGGTGATCCCGAGCTGCCGCTTTACCTCGCTCACGACGGCCGCGTCGAACCCGGTGCCGCCCGTCATCAGCGTCGTCGCCGGGAAGCCGGCGCCGCCGGGGTAGCCGGCGGCCGCAAGGAGCGCCCGGGCGTCCGCGGGGTCGTAGGCCGGCAGGAAGTCCGCCTCGCTGCGACCCGGGATCCCCGGTGGCACCATCGAGTTGGCCACCTGGGTGGTCCCGTCGCTCCCGGCCAGGGCGACCATCCGTCGCCAGTCGACCGCCTCACCGAAGGCCTTGCGGACCCGGGCGTCGTTGAACGGCGCGTGCCGGGCGTCGAAGCCGTAGTACTGGACCGCGAGCGAGCCGACGAGCCGGAGCTGCGGGCCGAGGTCCTTGTCGTACGCGAGCCACGTCGCATCGATCCCGGACACCACCGTGTAGTCGAGGTCTCCCGCCGAGAAGGCCGTGATCGGGTCGCGTCCGCCCAGGTCGGTGATGAGATCGATCGTGGTGATCGCCGGCTTGCCGGCCCAATAGTGCCGATTGGCCGTCAGCGTCATCTCGGTCGCGGTCTGGGCGGTCAGGGTGTAGCCGCCGCTCCCGACGAAGCCCGGACCGGCGGCCAGCGCGGCTGCGCCCGCCGCGATCCCGGGCGGGACGACCGAGAACGACGGCCCGGCCACGATGTTCACGAAGTCCGTCGCTGGCCGGACGAGGTCGACGGTGAGGTCGCCAGCCGTGTCATCGGACTTGAGCCCGACCGCGGCCGGGTCGGACGACTGACCTCGGAGGTACCCATCGG
This sequence comes from Candidatus Limnocylindrales bacterium, assembly GCA_038319665.1. Taxonomy (GTDB): domain Bacteria; phylum Chloroflexota; class Limnocylindria; order Limnocylindrales; family CSP1-4; genus SPCO01. Next base: position 4,518 of record JBBQDL010000003.1, on the reverse strand, counting down.
CACCCTTGACGTCCATGATCAACGAGGTCAGCGGCGACGGGCGCGCCGGATCGATGAGTCGCAGCCAGCTGCGCACGACGTCCGAGGGCCGGAGTGGGCTGCCGTCCGAGAAGGTCAGGCCCTGACGCAGATGGAAGATGACCCGTTGCCCGCCGGCCTCGAACCGCCACGATTCGGCGAGGGCCGGGCGGACGTGCAGGTCGGCGTCGAACGAGGTCAACGACTCGAAGAGCTGGGCGCTGATGGCGGCACTCGCCGCGTCGCCCTGCGCCGCCGGATCGAGCGTCGCCGCCGTCCCGCTGAGGATCCGGACCGGATGGTCGGGACCGGCGGCGGTCGACCCCGCGCATGCGGCGACCAGCGCCGCGAGCACCATGAGGACCAGGAGACGGCGCATCGCCGGGAGTATAGGGCGGGTCCGGCACTCGACCCTTGCGCGCGAGATGAGACCCCGCAGTCCACACCGCCGGGGGAACGATGGAACGGACCGCGAGGCCTCTGGTGGGATAACGAGCCCTCCGCGGAATCGTTAGGGGCCGGACCGAGGACCGATAGCATGGGTGGCCAGATGGCGCTCAGCCTGCGCAATACCCTTACCCGCCGGGTCGATCCGGTCGAGCCGATCGAGGTCGGACGCGTCCGGATGTACACCTGCGGGCCGACCGTCTACCGCTACGCCCACGTTGGCAACCTGCGCAGCAACATCCTCGCCGACCTGATCCGCCGCGCTCTGCTCTACCACGGCATCGACGTCTTCCACGTCAAGAACATCACCGACGTCGGGCACCTGCGCGATGAAGGCTTCGACCGCGGGTCGGACCCGATGCTCGTCGCGGCCGGCCTGGAGCACAAGTCGCCGGCCGAGATCGCCGACGCGTACGAGGCCGCCTTCCACTCGGACGAAGCACTGGTCAACGTCCTGCCCGCGCACGTCTTCCCCCGCGCGACCGAGCACATCCCCGAGATGCTCGCGCTGGCCGAGGGGCTCGAGGACGCCGGCTACGCCTACACGACACCCGAAGGCAATGTCTATTACGAGGTCGGCAAGTTCGAGGGCTACGGGCAGCTGTCCGGTAATACCCTCGCCGACCTTCGGGCGGGGCATCGCGGTGACATCGAGCCCGACAAGCGAGATCCTGCCGACTTCGCCCTTTGGAAGACAGCGGGGCCCGGACGACTCCTGAAGTGGACCACCACGCGCTGGGGCGACGGGTTCCCCGGCTGGCACCTGGAGTGCTCCGCCATGGCGATGCGCTACCTCGGGCCACGGTTCGACATCCATACCGGCGGAATCGACAACGTCTTCCCACATCACGAGGACGAGATCGCCCAGTCGGCCCCGATCGTCGGCGGGGTGCCGGCACGTCATTGGGTCCACGGCGAGTTCCTGCTGATGGACGGCAAGAAGATGGCCAAGTCCGCGGGGAACTTCCAACGCGTGACCGAGCTCGTGGACCGCGGCATCGATCCGTTGGCGTTCCGGTACCTGACGTTGACGTCGCGGTATTCGCGCAAGCTCGAATACTCGGACCGGTCGATCGTGGCCGCCGCGGCGGCGCTCGAATCGCTGCGGGCTGGGCTACGCGCGCTCGGTCCGCCGCCGGACGACGGGCCGTGGGCGGGCCCACCGGTCTTGCGTGCCGAGGCTGCTGGGGATCGCCCGGAGGGAGTCGCTACGGGGGCCGCGGGTCATGGCGCGAGCGACGCCGAGGCCTTCGCCCTGACCGACCGGGCAGCGAATCCGACCGCGCCCTTGGACCCTGAAGGCCAGGCGCTCCACGACCGATTCGTTGCCGCCATCGACGACGACCTGGATCTGCCGGTCGCCCTCGCGCTGCTGCGCGAGATCCTGCGGGCGCCGCTGTCCGATGACGAGCGCCGCTGGCTCATCCTGGACGCGGAGCTGATCCTCGGCCTCGACCTCGACCGCGTCTGGGCTGGCTCGGAGGCCGTCGCACCGTCCGACGTGATGGCACTCGTCCAGGCTCGCGACGTCGCACGAACCGCCCGCGACTGGCCAAGCGCGGACGCCCTCCGGGCTGAGCTTGGAGCCCTCGGCTGGGACGTCGTCGACGGTCCGGACGGTTCAACGGCCCGGCGCGCGACCTGACCTGACCTGGGCAGGGGTCAGCCGCCGCCCACCAGGAGGTCCCGTCGCCACCCGAAGCGGTCGATGATCCGGTAGAAGTTGCGCTTGCTCTGGCGGTCCCGCTGCGCGTCGGGGAGGCTGGTGTAGCCGCGGTGCTCGTGCCGGATGGCTGGGAGGCCACCGATCGCGACGGCCCTGCGCGGCGGGCTCCCCTCCCCTTCGTCGCGCAGGACGAGGCTCCACCAGATGTCGAGGTTCCGATAGAACCGGAAATGCTCATCGAGGGGTCCGCGCTCGGCGAAGTCGGCTCGGCGGAAGGCCAGCGCGTAGCCCTCGATCGCGTCCACATCGCCCGCCGGCGCGTCCTCGAACGTGCGGAGGTCGGCGGAGACGATCCCCCACCCGCCTGCGACCGCGACCTTCGTGTCGTCGAGGGCGCGGGCGAGCGGCGTCACGACGTCGCCGGTAGGCTCGACGCTCGTATCGAGCAGGATCACGACCGGGCCGCGCGCCCGGCGCAAGGCCATGTTCAGCGCAGCCGCATGGCCCAGGCGCTCGCTCGTCCAGACGACCTCGGTCGGGAGCGCCTCGCCGTCGCCAGAGGCCTCCAGGCTCTCAAGGGCTTCGGCTTGATCGGACGATGGCGCGTCAGCGACGATCACGGCCGAGGTCCCGGCGGGCGCCCCCTTGCGCAACCCCTCGAGCGCTCGCGCGAGGTCCTCTGGCCAGTCCGTGGCGACCATGACGACCGTGGCGAGTCCGGCCGGCGCCTCATCGAGTCGCGACGGGACACTGGCACTCGACCCGTACCGGACCCGGTCACCGTCGGCGACGTCCGCCGGCGCGGCCGGTGTCAGGGCGAAATCGATGCCCCGGTCAGCGACCTTCCAGCCGGCGGCTTCGATGACGTCGCGCAGTCGGTCGGCCTCGGCCCAATCGTGCGCCGCGCGCGCTCGGGAGCGTTCGTGGGCGGCGGCCAGGACCTCGTCGGGGATGCGCTGTCGAGCCACCCGCGCAGGATAGCCGCTGGGCCGTCGCCGGCCGATAGTTCGAATGATGCACCGCTATAGCGGCCCGACGTTGGAATACACGCGCGCCGTCCTATCGCCCGGCTATCCTGCCGGGATGATCCTCAGGGTGCTGACGGCCCGTGTGCCCAGCCCGAACATCGGCCAGTTCAATGAGCTCCTGCGCGCGCAGCTCACCGAGCTTCGAACGCAGCCGGGGCTTGCCTACGTCAAGCTCGCGCGTCGTCTCCATGAGGATGCGAGCGAGGAGGTCGTGCTCATCGAGGAATGGTTGACGCCGGCCGATCTCTTCGCCTGGACGCGGGGCAGGCTCACGACTCCTCGGTTACTGCCTGGCACCGAGGACCTCGTCCAGGACCTCATCATCACGCACTATGAGGCGCTGGATGTATCCCCCGAGGAGCTCAGCTCGCGCCTGCTCGCCAACGAAGGATCCCGAACACCCGAAGAGGAAGCGCTGCTTGACGAGATCGTCGAGCACGCCCCTGAGAGTCGGGGCAGACCCTGACAGCCGGATCAACGAGCCGTCACAAAGGCTTCCAAGTCGTGGGAGAGCGCCCCCGAACGGACTCGGGGCGCTGGAACAAATCGACGACCCGCTCGCATGGTACGCGGCCTCTGCGACCAGCGACGGGGACCCCTTGCATTCAGTCCGCTCATTCGGACTCCCCTCGACGTCTATTCTGGAGCCGTACTCGGCCGACTCAGTCCCACTCAAGGCAAAGAAGAACCGGGAGTCCGAAGACTCCCGGTTTCGTCTGTCAGCGGAGGTTACTTGGTCGAGCCGACCTTGAGGTTGCCGATGGTCCAAGTACCGGCCACGCCACCGCTGCCATCAGCGACAACGAAGGCGTAGTTGTCCGTCAGGGAAATCTCGGCGATCGCTGGCTGCGCTGCGACGAAGGCTGCCCAGTTAGCGTAGTCAACGCCAAGGTAGTTGACGATGCACGTGGCGTCGTTGATGACATCCACGAGTCCAGCTCCGTTGTTGCACGTCCCCGACCCGACGAACGCGAATGCCTCGGTCAGGCCGTCATTGTTCGTATCGATCGGAATGCTCCAACGGGGGTCGATGCCAAGCGCGGACGAGCCGGACCCGACAAAGGACGTGAAGGAAAGGGTCGTGATCTGCGACAGACGCTGACCGTAGAAATTCTTTCCGCTGAACTTCGTGTAGTAGACACTGCCTCCATCACCTAGTGTCGTGATTCGGAAGTGACTGGCCGCTTGCGGACCGCCTTGGCGAGGATCTCGTCGGCAGTCTTGACCCACGCGAACGGGGTGGCTCCGGCGTTCCAGTTGACGGTGAACAGGTCGATCTTGGCGATGAGCTCCTTGACCGAACCGAAGCTGCCGCGCCGAATGGCCTGGCGGCTGAGGATCCCGAACCACGTCTCGATC
>JBBQDL010000002.1:0-96724 GCA_038319665.1 Candidatus Limnocylindrales bacterium | reverse complement strand
CTCTGATCTTGCGCATGGCAGCACGGGGACGGGGCACCGGCATCTCTCCTGGGGCGGTATGAACGCATTCCAGGCGAGCGTGACGGGTCCGGGACGCCTCACGTCGGCGCTGCTGACGACCTATCCGAGGGGGTGGCCATTTGCCGTGAAACCGGGTGGCCAATTCCGGCGAAACAGGGTGGCCATTTGCCGTGAAACCGGGTGGCCAAAACCCATGAAATCCGCACATAGGAAGGATCACATCGCGGTACTTGCCACGAACGTAGACATCGCGGAGGACATCGTCGGCGATGCCCCAGATGTAGTTCGCGATCCAGTTCAGTTGGGCTGGTCCAAACTTTCTCCTGGGGAGCGTGCGTGGCTGGCGGAACCCTTCGGTTCAACTCTGCCACAACCGCATCGGTTCCCACGGCCGGTGGATTCCACGGCAACGCCTTTGGTGCGCGGCTGGGTTCATCTTGGGATGGATTGGGTGGTCAAACGCGCGACTCTCGCTGATGATGGTTCGGCTATGGACGAGCCGGACCCGATCCCGGACCTCGCGGACATCCTGCGGGATCGGCCCATGCGAATCCCGCAGGTGTTTCCTGTCGCGGGGAAGGTCTCCCTGCTGTGCCCTCCAGATGGGTCGCCAGAGCGGTTCGAAGCCCTCAAGACGGCATTTGGATTGTTTTCCGGGAGCGTCTTGATGGGCGTCGCGATGGTGGGTCTTCCTGCCCGCATGGATGAGCTACAGGACCTCTGGAAAGTAATCATGGCCGAGGCGTTCCCGACGGAGGCTGAGCGTGAACCCGGCGGAGCCCCTCGAGCAACGGTGCGGACGGCGGCACTTGGTTGGCGACTCTTGGCTGCTCTCGGCTCCGCAATCGAGACTATGGCCGGCGCTGCGGATGCGGTGCACTCGTGGAGGACGACCGGACAGCCCACGGGCTCGAACTGCAACCTCGGCCAGGAGATGCTTTCGTTCTCGACAACGGGCTCAGCATCAATGGTCGCTTCCCTCCGTCGATTCGCGGACCCCAACAGTGCCGGACGGCTGATGGGCTATCCAGATAGGGAGGTCCTGCTCCGGCACGTCACCGACGCGGACGTCACCCTGTTATCGGTGAGATCCGAACATTCCGCCGCGCTCATCGCGGACGTGTTTCGCATTGCGAGCGGCATCGTGGAGGACCCTTTCTGGCGCACATTCATGAAATGGAAGCACGGCGCCGCTGTCACCGCGCCCGGGGTGTCTCCTTTGTGGTTGCCGGAATCCGCAGACCTGGACGTCGAACGGACCGAGTCGAAACTCCAGACCGGGATCGTGGTCTTCGACTCTCGCGCGGAACCGGCCGTCTACGTTTGGCCGGCTGAGCGCACGGACCTGGTTCTCTACTCGACCTTGGCAACGCAGGTTCTGGGCGTGACGGGCCTGCTCATCGCGTCCGTCCTGGCCTACGCCCGCGTTGGCTTCAACGCCCTGCAGTGGTTCGAGATTGAGGACGAGCGTTCGCCCGGCGCTGAGGAGATCGCCGCCTTGGAGCGACTCTCGGCGAGCGCCTTTCCGATAGCCGCCCTCGCGGGGCGGTGGGAGCACTGAGACCGGAAGTCGTTCCAACACCCGCGTTGGCGCCGGTTTGAACTTCGACCTAGCCGCTGGAACGACTTTTCGGTGAATCTCACTTGACGCGATCGACCCAAGCTCCCGTCGCGTGATCGGGTGACTGCGAGACCATTTAGACCGAGCCCGAGCGCGCGTTCGACCAGCTGCTGGAGAGTAATTGCCTCGCCGCGCCAGTCCTGCGATGGCGGGGTGTGGACATGCAGGTCGAAGGCGCTGCGCTGAAGGCCCTTTCGATTTGCTCCGGTCACGGCCCAACCCTATCAGCGACGTGCAGAACCAGACTGAGATGCCGCCCGGTGATTTAGGGTTGCCGACGACGCAAGGTCCCCGCTTCGGACTGGCTCCCAGTTATCCGCTGAAGGTCAGTTATCACGCTGTAGGCCAGAGCGTCAAACTGGGCCAGAATCGGGCGATTCGTGCGGGGATCCTGAGTTCAGAGCACAGCGCTCGACAAAGGGAGACTTGGAAGGCTGCCGCTCTGCCAACTGAGCTACTCCCGCCCGAGTTGACTCAATCGAAACGCTACCACGGCATACGCGAAAGCCGTCATGCCCGGCGGAGCCGGACGTCACCGACGATGACCGTCGGCCGTGGGACTCGACCGGGCCGCCCAACCATCGCGCTGGCTGTCCCGTACGCTCTCCTCGACGGGGATCGACCGTGGCGGGAGACACGACGTTGGTGCGATCGTTTCGATTCGGCGTGGTGTTCACGGACGAGATGCCCGGTCCCCAATGGGCCGAGTACGCCCGGCAACTCGAAGGAGAAGGGTTCTCCACGCTCCTCGTGGCGGACCACTACGGCAATCCGATGGCGTGCGGCCCGCTGATGATGGCCGCGGCCGCGGCCACGACGACCTTACGTGTCGGTAGCTACGTGTACGACAACGACTTTCGTCACCCGGCGCTCCTCGCAAAGGAGGCTGCGACGATCGACGTCCTGTCGGGCGGCCGACTTGAGCTGGGGCTCGGGGCCGGCTGGCACAAGGGCGAGTACGACCAAGTGGGCATCTCGTTCGATGCTCCCGGTGTTCGTGTTTCACGGCTCGAGGAGGCCGTCGAGGTCATCACGAGCCTGTTCGCTGGCGGCCCAGTCCAGTTCATCGGGAAGCACTATCAGATCGATGGTCTCGAAGGTTCCCCGATTCCCGTCCAGCAACCGATCCCGTTGCTCGTCGGCGGAGGTGGTCCGCGGATGATCCGGCTGGCCGCCCGACGAGCCCACATCCTCGGTCTCGTTCCGCCGTCCCTGACCCAAGGCGGGTTGGATCCCGCGAAGTTCAGCGAGGAGGCGATGGGGACGAAGATCGATGCCCTCGAAGCGGCGCTCCTGGAGGTGGGACGTACGGACGGACCTGAGCGGAGCATCCTGGTCTTTCAGACGTATCGGTCGATCCACGAGGTCGCGGACGATGACTGGGTCCGGGGGGATCTGGTCTCCAGATCGCCCTACGTGCTGCTCGGCTCGGCCGACGCGATGATCGACGCGCTGATCGAGCGGCGGGAACGCTGGGGCCTGTCCTACATCGTCTGCTTCGAGAAGGACCTCGAGGCCTTCCTGCCGCTCGTACGGAAGCTCGCCTGATCGCGAGCGGGCCGCCACCGTTCTTGTGCGGTGCAGGTTTGACGTGGCCACGCGCTCACTTTCGAGGACGGTGGCGCTTGGTTGCGTATTTGATCGCCGCGGAGAAGGCTGGTTTTGCCCAACGCCAAGCGGGTTAGAAGTTGTCGGTCCCGTCGGTACCGGCAGCCTTCTTGTCCGGATCTGGATGAACCTGGTCACCGTGGATCTCGCCACGCCAGGCATCGCCGGTGTCGCCCGTGCGCTCGACGTGCTCCTTGAACTTCTCGAGGTCGCCGTGGACGCGACGCTTCAGGAAGCCCAAGGCGTCGCCGGCGGTCTCGATCGGGCCCTCGGGCTCGGCGTCGAGACGCAGCGTGACCTCGGTCTCCGACGGCCCGACCGGCTGGAACGAGACGATCCCGCCGTTCTCGGCGCCCTGGGTGCTCTTCCAGGCGATGCGCTTGTCCGGTGTCTGGTCGACGATGTCGGCCGTCCATTCCTTCGTCTTGCCGGCGATCTTGGCGGTCCAGCGGAGCGTCTTGTCGTCGAGCTGCTCGACGCGTTCGACGCCGTCCATGAACTTGGGGAAGTCCTCGAACTGCGTCCACTGGTCATACGCGGCCCGGACGGGGACGTCGACGTTGATCTTCTCTTCGATGCGGGACATGGCTGACTCCTGCGGCAGGCGCCTCACAGGCGGGCGCGGGGTGGTGGGCTCAGTCTCGCGCGGTCGCGGGAACATGAGCCGCAGATGCGGCGCCGGTCATGTTGCATCCACCTGCCAACACGGAAATGGCGACCACCCAGGGCCGCCCGCTGTCAGTCCCGGGGCGATCCACCGTGGCGTGCGAGGCGCTCGCCCGGAATGACCCTGCCCGGGCCGGTCGGGCGCGCCTGGCCGTAGCCCTGGCCGCGATCCTGACCCCGTTCGGGTCGCGGGCCGGCGTGCCCACCCGGCGAACGCGGGCCGGAGCGGCTGTCCGAGCCGGCCGGTCGAGGTCCGCCGCCGTTGCCGATGCCCTGGCCCGGGCGTCGCGGTCCGGCGAAGCCTGCGCCTCGGTTGCCCGGACGCGACGGGCCACCCGGACGCGGGCCACCGCCCGGTCGCGGGCCGGTGCCCGGTCGCGGTGCGCCCGCGGGTCGCGGTGCGCCCGCGGGTCGCGGTGCGTTGCCGGGTCGAGGTGCGCTCCCGGACCATGGCGTGCCAGCGGGTCGTGGTGCACCCGCGTGCTGCGGTGCCATCGCGGGACGTGGCACGCCCACATGACGCGGCACCCCTCCGTGCCGGGGCGCTCCCGACATCGATCGACCCTGTGGTCGCGATCCACCGAGGCCGCCACGCAGGATGGGCTCGGGTCGGATGCGCGGATCGGGCTCGAAGCCTTCGATCGTCTCGCGCGGGATCCCCCGCCCGAGGATGCGCTCGATCTCGCTCAGGAGCTTGAGCTCGTCGACGCACACGAGCGAGACGGCATCGCCATCGACACCCGCGCGCCCGGTCCGGCCGATGCGATGAACGTAGTCCTCGGGGACCATCGGGAGCTCGAAATTGACCACATGCGGGAGCGCCTCGATATCGAGGCCCCGCGCTGCCACTTCGGTGGCGACCAGGACCGCGAATCGCCCGGCCTTGAAGTCGGCGAGGGCCCGGACGCGCTGCGGCTGGCTCTTGTTGCCATGGATGGCCGTCGCGAGGATGCCGTCGTGGCCGAGCTGGAGGGCCAGGCGGTTCGCGCCGTGCTTCGTCCGGGTGAAGACGAGGGCCTGGTCGATCCGGCCGGTCTTGATCAGGTGGCTGAGCAACTCGCGCTTGCGCTCGCGGTCGACCATGTGGACGACCTGCGTGACGAGCTCGGTGGGCGTGTTGCGCGGCGTGACCTGGACCGCGGCCGGGTCGTCGAGCAGCCCGTCGGCGAGCCGCCGGATCTCGTCCGAGAAGGTCGCCGAGAAGAGGAGGTTCTGCCGACGCGGCGGGAGGACGGCGAGGATCTTGCGGATGTCGCGGATGAAGCCCATATCGAGCATCCGGTCGGCCTCGTCGAGGACGAGGATCTCGACGCGCGACAGGTCGATGGTGCGCTGGCCGAGATGGTCGAGCAGGCGACCGGGGGTCGCCACGACGATCTCGGGACCGGAGCGCAACGCGCGGACCTGCGGGTCGAAGCCGACACCGCCGTAGATCGTGGTAGAGCGGATGGGGTTCTGAACTCCGTACGTCCGGACGCTCTCCTCGACCTGGAGCGCGAGCTCGCGGGTCGGGGTGAGGATCATCGCGCGGATGACGCGCGGGCCGGTCGGCCGCGACGCGTGGAGGCGCTGGAGCATCGGCAGGACGAACGCGGCGGTCTTGCCGGTCCCCGTCTGGGCCCCGGCGAGGACGTCGCGACCCGCGAGGACGAGCGGGATCGCCTTGCTCTGGACCGGGGTCGGTTCCGTGTAGCCCTGCTGGGCGACGGCGCGGATGAGCTCGGGCGACAGCCCGAGTTGATCGAATGACATGAAGGAATGGCTCCTGACAAGGCCCTCCCGCTCGTGCGGGGCCCGGTCAGGGCGTAGGTGTGGATCGGGGTCGAAACGGGTGTGAGACCGGGGCGCAGACCGGAGCGCCCTTCGAGCACGAAGGCGCGAAGCATAGCCGAAGTCGGCCGGATCCGCTCCTAGTCCTTCCGTTCGAGGATCGGGCGCGCGGTCTCGGGGTCGTCGACGACGAACGCGAAGGTCGCCCGATCGCCCCAGCGGCCGAGGAAGAGGTGGCCGTAGATGTTGACGTTGGCGTCCGCCAGCGCGCGAGCCAGGCGGGCCATGCCGCCCGGGCGATCGTCCACCTCGGCCAGGATCGACTCGCCCTCGATGTAGTTGTCGCCGCGCTCATCGAGGACGGCCTTGGCGGTGTCGTCGTCGGCCGTCGTCATGATCACGTGGCCGCTGTCGCCCATGCTTCCGCCGCCGATCGCCCGGAGGTCGACCCCACGTGCCGCGAGCGCCTCGGCGAGCGACGCCATGGCGCCGGGCTCGTTCTTCAGTTGGACGACGAATTGCTTGGCCATGGAACCCCTCTGGATGGGCGCGAGCGACCCCATCCTAGCGGGCAGTCGGTCCTGTGGTACGGTCGGGCCGATGTCCGCGGCCCTCCCAGCAGCGATCGTCGCGACCGCGGCCGACCTGCCGCCAACGGTCGCGGCCGCGCTCGAAACCGCCGATCCCGCTGCCGAGCGCCGAGAAACGACGCCGGCTGGCAGGATCCCCTTCTCCTCGATCGTCTGGGGCGATCCAGCCGGCCGGCCCCTCGTCCTTCTCCACGGCGTGACCGCGTCCGCGCGGATCTGGTGGCGGATCGGGCCGGCCCTCGCCGCCAGCGGTCGGCGCCTCGTCGCGCCCGACATGCCGGGGCATGGCCTGACCGGCCACTGGCTCGGACAGCACCGATTCCGCGACACGGCCAACGACGTCGCGGCCTGGATCCGCAGGGCAGGCCTGGACGTGCCGGAGCTGCAGGTCGTCGGGCACAGCTGGGGCGCGATGACCGCGGCCGCGCTGCCCCGGGCCGGGGTCCGCCCGGCGACGCTGGTCCTGCTCGATCCCCCGGCCGTGCCCTATGCGGTGATCTCATTGATGGCGAGCGACCCGCAGGAACTGCCGTACCCGGATCTCGAGACCGCGATCGCCGCGTTGACCGCGGCGAGCCCGACCTGGTCGCCCGAGGACGTGCGAGCCAAGGCCGAGGCGCTCCTGCAGCTCGATGTCAACGCGGGCCGCTCGGTGCTCCTCGACAACGGCGACTGGGACGGCGGGCTCGCCGAGCTCGCGGGTCCGGACGCAACCGACATCCCGATCTGGATCGTCCGCGGCGACCCGGCGGCCGGGAGCCTCTTCCCCGATGCGGCGATCGGAGCCTTCGCGGCGGCCATCGGGTCCGACCACATCCTGACGCTGGCCGGCGCGCCGCACGCTCCACAACGAACCCACGCGGCGGCCACCATGCTCGCCCTGCTCAAAGCCCTCGGCTAGGTCGGAAGCGACCGGCGTCGGATCTCCACGGCTCGCCGGTAGGCGTCGACGTAGCGCGGGGCCGAGCCCGTCACCCAGTCGAAATCGACCGCCATCCCGCGGTCGAGGAGGCCTTCCCAGGGCGGTCCGCCGGCCGCCCGCATCCGCATCGCGGCATCGCAGGCGCGCAGGAGTCCGGCGACCGTTGCGCCTTCGAAGCTGAAACCCGTTCCGGCACCCGGATGCGTGACCTCGTCGATGACGGTGTCGGCGAGGCCGCCGGTCCGGTTGACGATCGGCGGCGTGCCGTGGCGGAGCGCGATCATCTGGCCCTGCCCGCACGGCTCGAAGCGCGACGGCATCGCGAAGAAGTCGGCGCCCGCGTAGATGCGGCGGGCCATCACGCGGTCGAACCGCTCGATGAACGCCACCTGCCGGGGGTGGGCCGTCGCGATCGCCCGGAACGGGTCGGCGAGGTCCGGATGGCCGCTGCCCTGGACGACGAGCCGCGCCCCACGCTCGAGGAGCGTCGGCGAGGCATCGGCCAGCAGGTCGAAGCCCTTCTGGGGGTCGAGCCGCCCGATCATCCCGATGACGGCCCCGAGGTCGGAGGGGTCGAACCCGAGTCGCGACAGGAGGTCCGCCCGGCAAGCGGCCTTCCCGGCCCGCTCCCCCCTCGAGTACGGCGCGGCCAGGTCCCCGTCGTGCGCCGGATCCCAGACCCGGGTGTCGAGGCCGTTGAGGATCCCGAAGAAGCGGTCGCCCTTGGCCCGCAGCGCGCTATCGAGCCCCATCCCGAACTCGGAAGTCAGTGCCTCCGCGGCGAACCCCGGCGAGACCGTGTTGGCCAGCTCGGCCCGCTCGATCCCGCTGAGCAGGAGGTCGATCCCGTCGGCATCGCGCGCGACCACGCCGTCACCCGGCGCCAGGCCGAGCTGACCGAGTGCGGCCTTGGGCGTCCAGCCGTGATAGGCGAGATTGTGGAGCGTGATGAGGATCGCGGCGTCGCCGAGGACCGGGTCGCCGGCATAGCGCACATCGCGGTAGATCGCCGCGGCACCGGTGTGCCAGTCGTGCAGGTGAAGGACATCCACGGGACGCCCGTCGGCGCGCAAGGCCTCCATCGCGGCCCGGCAGAACAGCCCGAACCGCCATGCGTTGTCGGGGTAGTCACCCGTGTCGTCGCCGTAGAAGCGGTCGCGGTCGAAGGCCGCGGGGTGATCGACCAACCGCAGCCGGTAGCCATCGGCCGGGACATCGATGATCGATACGGTCGAATTGCCCGACGGGGCGAGCGGATCGGGGACGCGCAGGCTCGTCGTTCGTTCGATGGTCGCCGGCTGCGGGACGCCCCTGTAGCGCGGCAGGAAGACGTCGATCGGCCACTCGACGGCGTCGCCGCCCAGCTCGCCGAGGGCCCGTGCCAGCGCGTCCACGACGTCGGCAAGGCCGCCGGTCTTGGCCCACGGCTCGCACTCGGAAGCGAGCATCACGACGCGGATCGGCATGGACGGCATCGTACGGGGCGGTTCAGGGACCGGGTATGATGCGCGCGCATGGACCCCGTCCACATCCCGTCGATACCGGCTGCGAGTTTTCCACTCCCACCCAGACTCGAAGGCCTCCGGCGGCTCGCCTACAACCTCCACTGGTCCTGGCACCCACGGACGCGCGGCCTGTTCAACCTCATCGACCGGACCGCCTGGACCCGCTATCGCAACCCGATCCCGGTCATCAGCGGCCCGACCGACTGGTCCCGGCTCCTCGACGACGCCAAGTTCCTCGCCGAGTACCACGACGTCCTCGCCGAGTTCGACGCCTATGTGGCCAATGGCGCGGGGCACTGGTTCCAGCGTCGCTACGCGGACCGGCTGAACGGACCGATCGCCTATTTCTGCGCCGAAAACGGCTTCCACGAGTCGCTCGGTATCTACTCGGGCGGTCTGGGTGTCCTGGCCGGCGACCACATGAAGTCGGCCAGCGACATGGCCCTGCCGGCGATCGGCGTGGGCCTGCTCTATCGCAAGGGCTATTTCCGCCAGACGATCGATGCGGACGGGCACCAGGAGCACGACTACCCCGACTACGACCTGAGCCGGTGGCCGGTCGGGCGTGTGCAGGACGCGTCCGGGCACCCGCTGATGGTCACCGTCGAGCTGCCTGGCCGCACCCTGACCGTGGCGGTCTGGGTCGCCCAGGTCGGGCGGGTCCCGGTCCTGCTGCTCGATACGGACCTGCCCGAGAACAACGACGCCGACCGCCCGATCACGCACATCCTGTACGTCCGCGGACGCGAGATGCGTCTCCACCAGGAGCTCGTGCTGGGCATCGGTGGCGTGCGCGCCATCCGGGCGCTCGGTCTGGCGCCGGCCGTCTGGCACCTCAATGAGGGCCACTCCGCGCTGCTCCTCGCCGAACGTGCCCGCGAGTACGTCAAGCGCGGCGTCGCCCTCGACGACGCCTGGGGCCAGGTCCGACGGGACAGCGTCTTCACCATCCACACGCCGGTCTCTGCAGGCAACGAGCGCTTCGACGCCGACCTGGTACGACGACTGGCCGGTCCCCTCCTCGACGCCGGCGGCGTCCCGGTCCAGGAGGTGCTCGATCTCGGTCTGGGCGTCGACGAGGATCCCGGCCAGTTCGACATGACCGCGTTCTCACTGCGGTTGACCCGCGGTGCGAACGCCGTCAGTCATCTCCACGCCCAGACCGCAAACGAGACCTGGCAGGGCGTCGTCGACCATCCGATCCTTGGCATCACCAACGGGATCCATGGCCCGACGTGGATCGGCCAACCGATCGCCCACCTGCTCGAGGCCCTCGGCGCCGACCTCGACGACCTGGACGAGAGCACCCAGGCGGGCCGGTTCTGGGAGCGCCTCGAGCGCATCCCCGCGCGCGACCTGTGGGACGCCCATCTCCGCCAGAAGCGCGAGCTCGCCCATTTCGCTCGCGGTCGTTTGCGCAGCCAGTTCGCCCGGCACGGGGAGGCGCCGTCGGTCCTTGCCGAGCTCGAGACGGCGCTCGACCCGGACGTCCTGACGATCGGCTTCGCCCGCCGGTTCGCGACCTACAAGCGGGCCGGTCTCCTGTTCACCGACATCGATCGGCTGGCACGGATGCTGTTCGACGAGAACCGCCCGGTCCAGGTCGTGTTCGCCGGCAAGGCCCACCCGGCCGATCGGCCGGGCCAGCGCGTCATCCAGGAGATCTTCCAGCGTTCGCGCTCCCCACAGCTGCGCGGGCGGGTCTACATCCTCGAAAACTACGACGTCCGCGTGGCGCGGTTCCTCGTCCAGGGAGTCGACATCTGGCTGAACAACCCGCGCCGGCCGCTCGAGGCGTCGGGGACGTCGGGGATGAAGGCGGCCCAGAACGGCGTCCCCAACGTGAGCGTGCTCGACGGCTGGTGGGACGAGGGTTACGAGGGCGATAACGGCTGGGCGATCGGCGATCGCGAGACCGACCCCGACGAAGCGGCGCAGGACTGGCGCGACTCCGGCGACCTCTACCGCCAGCTCGAGGACGACATCATCCCGCGCTATTACGACCGTGACGAGGGCGGGGTCCCCCAGCGCTGGCTCGCGGTGACGCGCCGCGCGATGGCGACCGCGCTGTGGCGCTTCTCGACGACGCGGATGCTCCACGAGTACACCGAGGAGCTCTACCTGCCGGCCGCCGGTATCACGGTGGCCAAGGCCGCGAGTGAGCCGGTCGTGACCGAGGCCGGCTAAGCCGGCCCGCATGACTCCGCGGATCTCGCTCGCGCTCGCGATCCATAACCACCAGCCGGTCGGGAACTTCGGCTGGGTCTTCGCCGAGGTCTTCGGACAGGCGTACGAGCCGATGGTCGCGGCGCTGGAACGCCACCCGCAGGTCCGCCTCTCGTTCCACTACTCGGGGCCCCTCCTCGACTGGCTGCGCGCCGAGCAGCCCGGGTTCATCGACCGGCTCGTCGCGCTTGTCGAGCGCGACCAGGTCGAGATCCTCGGTGGCGGTCTGTACGAGCCCGTCCTGGCCTCGCTCCCCGAGCGCGACCGCCTCGGCCAGGCGCGCCGGATGGCCGACGAGGTCGAGGCGATATTCGGGCGGCGGCCCAACGGGGCGTGGCTCGCCGAGCGCGTCTGGGAGCCCGACCTGCCGACCGCCCTGGTCGCCGCGGGCTATGCCTGGACGATCCTCGATGACGCGCATTTCCGGGCGGCCGCCATCCCCGAGGAAGACCTCTGGGGCCCGTACACGACCGAGGACCAGGGCGACGTCGTGCGCGTCTTCGGGACCGAGCAGGGGCTCCGCTACCGGATCCCCTTCCGCGAGGTCGACGAGGTCATCGACTACCTGCGGGAGCACGCCACCGACGATGGCGAACGGGTCGGGATGATGGGCGACGACGGCGAGAAGTTCGGGGCGTGGCCGACGACCGCCGAGCATTGCTGGGGCGAACGTCGCTGGGTCGACCGCTTCTTCGAGGCACTCGAGGCCAACGCCGATTGGCTCACGACGACGACCCCCTCGGCGTGGCTCGCGCAGCACCCGCCCATCGGCCGGGTCTACATCCCGACGGGCTCCTACGTCGAGATGGGCGAATGGGCGCTGCCGCCCGAGGAGGGCCGCGTCTTCTCGGCTGTGCTCCACGCCGCGCAGGCCGAGAGCCGGCCCGAGGCGCGCTGGCTTCGGGGGGCGTCGTGGCGGAACTTCCAGGTCAAGTACCGCGAGATCAACGACCTGCACAAGCAGATGCTGCGGGCGTCCGATGCGGTCGAGGCGATGCCGGAAGGGCGCGCTCGGCCGCTGGCGCTCGACCACCTGTACAAGGGGCAGTGCAACGACTGTTACTGGCACGGCCTGTTCGGCGGGATCTACATCGCCCACATGCGGCTCGCGACCTACAAGCATCTGATCGCGGCCGAGGACCTGGCCGAGACCGCGACCGATACCCTCCACGCCGCGGAACTGCGTGACCTCGACCTCGACGGCATCGACGATGTCCGGCTGGCGGCGCCAGGGCAGGTCGTGACGATCGATCTGGCCGAGGGTGCCGGGATCGGTGGCTGGGACATCCGGCCCGTCCGCCATGCGCTGTGCGCCGTCCTGCGCCGGCGGCCCGAGGCGTACCACGACGCGGTCCGCGACGCCGATGCCGCGATGGTCGCGTCCGGGACGGACGAGGCCGGCCGGCCGATGTCGATCCACGAGCGCCGGGTGATGAAGGAGGAGGGACTGGCCGCGCAATTGCACTACGACGCCTACGAACGCCGATCAGGGCTCGTTCGTCTCCTCGCGCCCGGGACGGACGCGACGGCCTGGGCAGCCGCACAGGCGGCCGACCTGGCGGACGCCGTCGACGGCGGGTACGCCGTCGAGACGCTGGAGCTGGGCCGGCTGGTGGTGACGCGCGATGCCGTCGTCGAGCCGGTCGGTGCGGTCCTTCGCGTCCGAAAGGAGCTGGTCGTCGGTGGCGATCGGCGGTCGCCGACACTCACCATGGCCGTGACGGTGACCAATCGGTCCGACGCGGCGATCGAGGCCATCCTGGGCCTCGAGTGGACGCTGATGCTCCTCGGTGGCGGCGGGAACCCGGCAGCCTGGTGGGAGGTGGCCGGGAGGCGGACCAGCCACGATTCGGCAGGGACGGCGCTCGGCGTGTCGGCGCTCGCCCAGGGCAACGACTACGTCGGCGTCTCGGTCGCGACGACGATCTCGGAGCCCGCCGAGGCATGGTGGGCACCGGTCGAGACCGTCTCGAACTCGGAGAGCGGCTTCGAGCGCGTGTACCAGGGTGCCGGGCTGCTGCTCTCGTGGCCGGTCGCGCTCGAACCCGGCGCGACCCGGACGGTCTCGGTCAGCCACGCCGTGACGACGGCGCACGATCGCAGCGAGGAGGAGCTGGCGGCGCCGGCCGCGCCCCGACCGACTCCCTCGACCGGCCGGTGAGCCGCGGCCGCCTGGTCGTCCACGGCCATTTCTACCAGCCGTCCCGCGCCGACCCGTTCAGCGGCGCCGTCCCGGCCGACCCATCGGCGGCCCCGGCCCATGACTGGACCGAACGGGTCAGCGCGGAGAGCTACCGCCCGAATGCCGAGCGGGGCAACCTCGGCCACATGTCGTGGGACCTCGGGCCGACGCTGGCCGCCTGGATGGAGCGCGGCGACCCGACCGCCTACGCCGGCTTCCTGGCCGGCGATCGCGGCGTCAACGGCATCGCCCAGTCCTTCCACCACACGATCCTGCCGCTCGCCTCCGCGGCCGAGCGCCGGACCGAGATCCGCTGGGGCTTGCGCGATTTCGAATGGCGCTTCGGACGGCCGGCGATCGGGCTGTGGGTGCCGGAGGCTGCCGTCGACCTGCCGACCTTGCGGATGCTCGCCGACGCCGGCGTCCAGCACACGATCCTCGCGCCGTGGCAGGCCGAGGACCACCCCATCGACACGCGCCGACCGTACCGGGTGGACCTGGGCGATGGCCGGAGCATCGTCGTGGCGTTCTACGACGGCGACCTGTCGAGCGCGGTCTCGTTCGCGCCGCACGCCACCGCCGACGCGGACCGCTTCGCCCAGGACATCGTCGAGCAGCGGATGGCCGCGGACACGCTCCCCGACGACGAGCCGCCGCTCGTGGTCATCGCGACGGACGGCGAGCTGTACGGCCACCACCAGACCTTCCGCGAGCTCTTCCTCGAGCGGCTGGTCCAGCCTCGCGACGACGGGGGCGGGCCCGATTTCGATGTCCTGCCATTGGCGGAGGCGCTGGCCGAGACGGAGAACCGGCCGTTCCGTTTCGTGACGATCGCCGAGCGCACGTCGTGGAGCTGCCACCACGGCGTCCTGCGCTGGAGCGCCGAGTGCCCGTGCGTGCCCGACGGCCGCTGGAAGGGTCCGCTCCGGTCGGCGTTCGAGCGCCTGGCGGGCGGGATCGACGTGGTCACGGCGGACGTCGCGGCCGGGCTCCCCGGCGCGCCGGACATCTGGGCGGCCCGTGACGCCTATGTCGACGTGGTCATCGGGGCCGAGGACGCGGCGATCTTCGCCGCGCGATGGTTCGGCGGCTCCCCGGCCACGAGCCAGACGGCGACGTTCCTGTCCCTGATGGCGGCACAGCGCTGGCGACTCGCGATGTTCGCCAGCGACGGCTGGTACTGGGACGACCCGATGCGGCCCGAGACGGCCGCGGTCATGCGCGCCGCGGCGTACGCGGCGCGTCTGGTCGACGCCCTGGAACCGGCCGGACTGGAACGCCGGCTGGTCGCGGACCTGGGCCTGCTGACGTCGCCCGGCTTCCATCTCGACGGCGCCGAGATCTACCGGCGTGCCCTGACCGAGGTCGGCCAGCCAGGACCCGACGATCGGCGCGACTGACCCGAGTCCGGCCAGCCATCCCGGCGGTATCGTTCACGCCATGCCGATCGACGATCGCGGATCAGGGGTGGTGAGCGGGACGGCCGGTGGGGCGCTCGATGTCGAGCGCGACTCGGACGTTCCGATCTCGACCCAGATCTACTGGCAGCTGGGGTACCAGATCGACTCCGGCCGGCTCCTGCCCGGGGCTCGCCTGCCGCCCGTTCGAGAACTCGGTGCGGCGTTGCGCGTGAACCCGAACACGATCCGGGCGGTCTATCGACGGTTGTCCGATGCCGGCTACGTCATCAGTCGACACGGTGCCGGGACCCACGTCGCCGACCGGCCACCGCAGCGCCGCGGCGCGGAGGCCCTCGCCGGGCTCGTCGCCGAGATGCTGCGCCGAGCGGCGCACGCCGGGTTCACGTCCGATGAGGTCGCGACTGCCACTTTCGCGGCAGCGACGGAGCGGCGTCGGCCCGGGCCTCTCGTCCGGGTGCTCTATGCGGAATGCACCAATGCCGATGCCGGCTTCGATGCCGAACGGCTGGTGGCCGAGTTCCCCGGGTTGATCGAGGCCGAGGGTGCGTTGCTCGACGACCTCCCCGACCGCCTCGATCGATTCCACTACGACCTTGTGGCGACCACAACGTTCCATGCCGACGAGGCGCAGGTCCTGGCCGCCGGCCGCGTCCCGGTGGTGGCGATGCTGGTCGGACCGGGCTACGTCGAGCTCGTGCACGAGATCGCCGGGCTGTTGGCCGGTTCTCGGGTCGGCCTCATCTGCGCATCCGATCGCGGCTCGGACAACATCCGCGAGACCCTCGCCATGTCAGGGGCGACCGGCGTCGAGATCGTCTCGGCACTCATCGGAGCGCCGGACGGACTCGAGCTCGTGGACCGCACCGCCGACATCATCCTGATGTCGCGTGAGGCGCTCGCGGCCGGCCTCGACCGAACGATGTCCCGACCGGAGCGGATCCGCCCGTGGACCTACGACTTCGATCCGTCGGGGCTCGAAATCCTCCGGCGCGCGATCGAACACGTGGCGACGACCCGGCCGGCCGAGGTCGTCGCCGGCTGAGATGGGCGACCCCCGGGAATTCCACATCCGGCGCGAGCCACGCGACAAGTACGCCGTCGACCGGCCGCTGATCGGGACCCGGGGCGATCTCGTCGTCACGGATGCACCAGGGATCCGGCGACTGGCGGCTCGGATGAACCTGGCCCGGGTCGCCGGCACGCCCTCGATCCAGGCCGGGGAGATCGGCGCCCTCGGGCTGCTCCATGAGATCGGCCACCTCCTGATCGCGCGCTACGAGAAGGAGCGCCGGCCGGGTGCGATGCGGGTCGCCCTGGCCGACCTCCAGGACCGGCTCGGGCCCGACGCCGGGCGGCTCCTCGACCGGTTCGGCGAGGAGTTCCCGGGGAGTGGTCCCGAGCCCGAGCCCAGCGAGCACCGGCTCGAGGAGTTGTTGCTGACCCGGGTGTCCAACGAGAACCCGGCCGTCGGGGCACTGCGCGAGCTGATCGACGACAAGACGCTCGTCGAGGGGACGCGCTACCGCGACGCCATCGACCGGCTCGAGACGACCTTCGCGGGCGGGCCGCCGATGGACGACACGGGCACCTCGCTCATCGAGCTCATGCGCACCCCCGCCCGCCGCTCGCCGACGTCGCTGGCCGGGCAGCTGCGCTACATCCGGGCGAACTGGGTCGGGCTCCTGGGACCGGGGCTCGAGGACCTGATCCGCCGTCTCGATCTCGCCATCGGCGTCCTCGCCGAGGAGGAGCGGTCGCTCCACCTGCGCTTCGGTGGCGGCGGTGGTGGCGGACCGACCGAGACACCGTCCTTTGGCAGCGCCTCGGAGGAGGCGGAGGCGTTCTCGTCCGACTCGGCCTGGATGCCGCGGGTCGTACTGATGGCCAAGAGCACGTATGTCTGGCTCGACCAGCTGTCGCGAACGCACGGCCGAGACATCCGCACGCTCGACGCGATCCCGGACGAGGCGCTCGAGACGCTCGCCCGGTGGGGCATCACGGGGCTCTGGCTGATCGGCCTGTGGGAGCGTTCGAAGGCGTCGAAGAAGATCAAGCGGATGCGTGGCAACCCGGACGCGGTGGCGTCCGCCTACTCGCTCGACGACTACCGGATCGCCGAAGACCTCGGCGGCGAGACGGCCTACGCGACCCTGCGCGATCGGGCGGCGAGTCACGGGATCCGTCTCGCCAGCGATATGGTCCCCAACCACATGGGCATCGATTCGCGCTGGGTCATCGATCACCCCGAGTGGTTCCTCTCGCTGCCCGAACCGCCCTACCCCGCCTACACCTACACCGGGCCCGATCTCTCGTCCGATCCGCGCGTCGGGATCGTCCTCGAGGACCACTACTGGGACGACAGCGACGCCGCCGTCGTCTTCAAGCGCTTCGATCGCGAGACCGGCGACGAGCGCTACGTCTATCACGGCAACGACGGCACGAGCTTCCCCTGGAACGACACCGCCCAGCTCGACTTCCTCATGGCCGAGGTCCGCGAGCAGGTGATCCAGACGATCCTCGATGTCGCGCGCCGCTTCCCGATCATCCGCTTCGACGCCGCGATGGTCCTCGCCAAGAAGCACATCCAGCGCCTGTGGTGGCCCGAACCCGGGTCCGCGGGCGGGATCCCGTCACGCGCCGAGCACGCCATCCCCCGGGCCGAGTTCGATCGGCGGATGCCGAAGGAGTTCTGGCGCGAGGTCGTCGACCGGGTCGCCGAGGAGATCCCGGGCACGCTCCTCCTGGCCGAGGCGTTCTGGCTGCTCGAGGGCTATTTCGTCCGGACGCTCGGGATGCACCGCGTCTACAACAGCGCGTTCATGCACATGCTCCGCGACGAGGACGGGGCGGGCTATCGGAAGGTCATCAAGGAGACCATCGAATTCGACCCCGAGATCCTCAAGCGCTACGTCAACTTCATGAGCAACCCCGACGAGAGGACTGCACTCGACCAGTTCGGCAAGGGCGACAAGTACTTCGGCGTGGCGACGGTGCTCGCGACCCTGCCCGGTCTGCCGATGCTCGGCCACGGGCAGGTCGAGGGGTTCGGTGAGAAGTACGGGATGGAGTTCCGCCGCGCGACGCTCGACGAGCGCCCGGACCCGTGGCTCGTCGAGCGTCATGAGCGCGAGATCTTCCCGCTCCTCCATCGGCGCGCCTGGTTCGCCGAGGCGCACGACTTCCGGCTGTACGACCTGGTGATCGGGAACGGCAACGTCGACGAGTCGGTCCTCGCCTATTCGAACGGGTCCGGCCGCGAACGTTCGCTGGTCGTCTACCACGCCCGGTTCGCCTCGACGAGCGGTCGCATCCGAGACTCGGCTGCCTACGCGCAGAAGTCCCCGGACGGTCGAAAGCGCCAGGTCCGGAGCTCGCTCGGAGCGGGACTGGGCCTGCCCAACGAACGCGGCGCATTCGTCGTCTTCCGGGACGCGCGGACCGGGGTCGAATTCATCCGATCCTGCCAGGAGATCTGGGAGCACGGGCTCGCGATCACCCTCGATGCGTACGGGACGAACGTCTTCTGGGAGTTCCGCGAGGTCTGGGACGGGGTTGCCGGCCAGTGGGCCCGGCTGGCCGCCCACCTCGACGGAGCGGGTGTCCCCTCGCTCGACGACGCGCTGCGCGAGCTCCAGCTCGAACCCGTCCATCAGCCGTTCCGGGCGATCTTCGCCGACGGGCTGACGGTGGCAGTCATGGACGGCGTCGCCACCACGGCCCAGCTCGACGAGCTCGAAGGACGGTTCGCGGCCTTCTTTCGAGCCGTCGCCGAGGCAACCGGCGTGAACGGTGACCCGATCGCGCTCGCGGCCGAGGTGCGACGTCGGGCGGAACGTGCGTTCGTCGGGATGGCCGTCTCGGCCGAGGACGCCCTCTTCGCGGCGGCGTCGGCGGCGAACGCGGCCGGTGTCGAGCTCGAGCCCGTCGACCCCGACGCGCCGCCGGACCCGCGGCACGGCCTCGACCGGCGCGATCGCGCCATCCTGCTGGCCTGGCTGGCGCTGAGCCGGACAGGCCAGCTCGCCCCCGGCGCCGACGTCGCCGCCACGAGCCTGGCCTGGTACGACGAGCTGCGCCTCCCGGTCGCCCTCGTCGGCGGGCTGCACGACACCGGGTTCGGCGAGGGCGAGGCCTGGTCGGTGACCGACCGCGTTCGGGTCCTCCTCGCACTACCTCGCCCGTCGACGATGCGCGGGCCGGCGAAGACGCTGGCCGCGCGGTTCCTCGAGGCGTGGCTCGGCCGCGAGGACACCCGGGTCGCGATGGGGGTCAACACGTGGGAGGGCGTCGAGTACCTCGACGGCGACCGGTTCCGCGAGGTACTCGGCTGGGCCGTCCGGCTGGACCTCCTCGAGGCGACGGACCCGGCCGTTGCCGCCGCCAGCGCGCGCGTCGCGCGGCGCCTGGCCGATGCGGCCCTCGCCGGCGGCTACCGGATCGACCGGCTCCGAACCGCGCTCTCATGGCCGGCTGTCCCGACCGGGGCTCGGCGGGCCAGCGCAGCGCGAACGACACCCGAACGAGTCAGGACCAAGCCGCCCCGCCCCCCGGTGGCAGGACTACCCGAGCAGGATCCGCCGAAGGAGTGAGGTCGGCGGGGCGCCGTGGCCGAGCACGGATTCGAGGTGCGGCCGATAGGTGAACCCGGGCGTCTCTCCGAACCCGCCGACGACGCGCGGTTCGGGGACCGCGGCGGCACCGCGCGGATCGCCGGACGCGATGGCCGCGCGTCGGCGGACCTCCTGCTCGATCGCCCACATCTCCAGAGAACCCGCGAAATAGGTCGAGAGCTGCGTGGAGGAAAGGCGCGCCCGGTCGAACTTGGCCCGGGCTTCGGCCTCTTCCTGGAAGCCGCCCTCGACCATGAAGGAGACCGCCTCCGCTTCGGTCATCCCGGCGGTGTGGATCTTCGCGTCGATGATCGCGTTGGTGACCGAGCGCAGGTAGAACTTCCAATGGGTGAGCATGAGGGCCGGGTCGTCGGCTCCGTAGCCCACGTCCATCATCACCTGCGTCACGTAGACCGCCCAGCCCTCGGCGAAGAGGCCGCTGGCGAAGATCGCCCGGACGAGGGACGGGTTGCGGTTGGCGTAGACGCCCTGGAGGTAATGCCCGGGGACCGCCTCGTGGATCGTCAGCAGCCGGAGCATCCGGTCGTTGTCCTCGCGCAGGTTCGATTCGCGCTGCTCCGGGGTCCAGTCATCGGGCATCGGGGTGATCGCAAAGAACGCCTTCTGGCCCTTGTCCAGCGGCCCGGGCGAGATGAGCATCGCGCCACCGAACGAGCGGAGGAAGACCGGCGTCCACTGGATCTCGAGCGGCTCGTCGGCCAGCCCGACGAGGTCGCGCCCGGCGCAGAAGGCTTCGATCCGGGCGTTCTCCGCCCGGCAGAAGTGCAGGAGCGCATCGGCCGTCGGGTGCTCGAGCGCGACGGCGTCGAGGACGCCGCGGACCACTGCGTTGTCCTGGGTCGGCATGGGCTTGCCCGGACACCAGGTCGGCCACATCTCGCGGGCGAGCCGGATCATCTCGGCTCGGATCGCGGCGTACTCCCGTTCCGCGCCGGCCATGATCCGTTCCGGCGTCAGCGTCTCGGAACGCATCGTGTGGCGCATCTTGGTCGCGAAAAGCTCCGCTCCCAGCCGGCCTTCGCCCTCACTCGCGGGGAGGACGTGGTCGCGCAGGTGCGTCTCGAAGGCTCTGACGGCCGCGCGCCCGGTCTCGGCGGCGGTGCTCAGCCGGGGGACGATGGCCGCGACGGCCGGATCGGTCGGGGCGGCCGCCTCGGCGGCGGCGATGGCGTCGCCGATGAGCTCGCCGATCCCGGCTGACTGCTTCAGCGCGGTCTCGGTCTGGAAGCGCCCGACCGGGCGCCCGACGTGGCCGACGAGGGTCTCGCGCGCCGCCTCCATTACGGCCGGCAGGCGCTCGAGGCGACCCGCCGTCGAGGCCAGTCGGTCGGCAAGCGGCGCGAATTCGCGCGCGGTGAGGGTGAACAGACCATCGCCGACGAGGTAGACCCAGTCGAGCGGGTTCCAGGCGTCCTCGCGAAGCTCGGTGTCGGCGAAGCGGGCCGCTTCGAGCTCGCCGATCAGCAGATCCCGATCGATCGCCTCGTCCGGGACGAGCTCGGCCATCGCGCCGAACTGGGCTAGCCAGCGCTCGGTGAACGCGGCGCGTTCCGCCCGGCCGGTAACGCTCAGGTCCGGCCAGCGGTCGTCGTAACGGTGCTCGCCGATGGCCGTGGCGAAGGTCGGGTTGAGGCGGAAGAACTCGGCCAGGAACGCCTCGACGCGGTCGGTGAAGTCAGACATCGTGACAGTCTACGGGTCGGGCGGCCGCTCAGGCGGCTCGTCGGCGCTCGCCTCCTCCACGGCCCGCTACCATCGGGCCATGCCGTCGCAGCGATGGGTCGAACCGATCGTGCTCGAGGGTTCGCGGATTCGGATGGAGCCGCTCCGCGAGGACCATCTGGCCGACCTCTCGCTGGTCGCCATCGACGCGCCGCTCTGGCGGTGGACGATCATGGGTCCCCAGGACGAGGCCGGCCTCCGGCGCTGGGTCGAGACCGCGCTGGCGAACCAGGAAGCCGGCACGGAGCGGCCGTTCGCCACGATCGATCTGGCCACCGAGCGCGCCGTCGGCAGCAGTCGCTTTATGTCGATCGTGCCGGAGCATCGACGGCTCGAGATCGGCTGGACGTGGATCGGGACGGCCTACCAGCGGACGGGCTCGAACCGCGAGGCCAAGCTACTCCAGCTGACGCATGCGTTCGAGACGCTGGGCGCCAACCGCGTCGAGTTCAAGACGCATGCTCGCAACGAGCAGTCGCGGAACGCGCTGGCCGGGATCGGGGCCACGTTCGAGGGGGTCTTTCGGAACCACACGATCATGCCCGACGGATCGTTGCGCGATTCCGCCTACTTCAGCGTGATCGTCGAGGAGTGGCCGGCGGTCAAGGCCGCGCTCATCGCCGGGTTGGCCCGCTGACGGCGCCTCCTCGACGCGGCCTTGTGCGGTCCTTGACCGCGATATCCTCGCTGGAGGAACCTCTTCCCATCATCGGTCCCGGGGTGGCCCGCCCGATCCTCGTCGGCCAGGTCATCCATGCACGGAGGCATCGCCTTGAGAGGCTTCATCGTCGGCACCGTCGTCACGGCGATCGCGTTCTATGTCCTGACGACGTTCCTCCCCGGGTTCGTCAGCTACAAGGGCGCCATCGCCGGTCTACTCGTCCTGGCGGTCATCTTCGGCATCGTGAACGGGCTGATCGGACCGATCGTCCGGCTCCTGGCCCTGCCCCTTCGGCTGATGACGCTGGGGCTCGTCGGCTTCCTCATCAACGCAGGACTCCTGCTGATCACGGCGGCGGTCGCCGATGCGACCAGCTTCCACCTCACCGTCGGCAAGTTCCCGCCGACGCTCCTGAGCGCCGACACGCTGGTGTCCGCGATCGTGGGCGCGATCGTGCTGAGCGTCGTCAGCACGATCGTCCGGATGGTCATCCCTGACTGAACCGGACCGTGCCATCTCGCTGCCGTCGATCGCCGGCGCGCTGCGGGAGACCGCCCGCAAGTACGGCACGCCGGCCTACCTGACAGAAGTAGCCGAGCTCGACCGTGCGGCGACGGCCGTCCGCACTGCGTTCCCCGATCCGTGGGTCCGGCAGTACTCGGTCAAGGCCAACGACGTGCCGGCGGTCGTCGCCGAAGTGACCGCTCGCGGGTTCGGTGCGAATGTCGTCTCGCGTGGCGAGTGGGCGATCGCGCGCCGAGCGGGCGTGCCGGACGGTCGGATCACCCTCGAGGGGATCGGCAAGACCGATGACGACCTGCGAGCCGCGGTCCGGGCGACTGCGGTCGGCCGCACGCCCCTCGCCTGGGTGGCACTCGAATCGACGGACGAGGCGGAGGTCGTGACGCGGATGGCGCGCCGAGCCGGACTCGGGCTGGGCGGCCGGCCCGCCCTTGACGTGCTGGTTCGGCTCAATCCCGAAGTGGTGCCCGAGACCATCCCCGGCCTTGCGGTCGGCGAGGGCGCCTCGAAATTCGGTCTCACCGAGACCGAGGCGACGGGCCTCGTCGAATGGCTCACCGACCACGCGGAAGGTGCCCTCCGACCGCGCGGGATCCATCTCCATGTCGGGTCCCAGCTGCGCGCCGTCGATGCCTGGCGCGACGCCGTCCGGCGCGGGCTCGCGGTCGTCGGGCTCCTGCGCGGCGGCCTGCCGGGGTTCGACACCCTCGATGTCGGCGGCGGTTTCCCGGTCATGCCACTCGACGAGCCCGTGCCGGGTCCCGAACGCTTCGCGCGGGAGCTGCCCGAGCTACTGGCCGGCGTCCCCGACGACCGCCGTCCGACGCGCCTCGCGATCGAGCCGGGCCGGGCGCTCGTGGCACGCTCGGGCTGGCTGATCGCGACCGTGCTGCATGTCCGCGACCGCGGTGGGCGCCAGGTCGTGATCGACGCGGGGATGACCGAGCTGATCCGGCCGGCGCTCTATGGCGCGCGCCATCCCATCGTCGCGCTCACCTCCATCGGCCGGCCGATCGCGCCGAACGACGCCACGGCGATCGAGCCGACGCGGGTCGAGGGTCCGATCTGCGAGTCGACCGATGCCCTCGGCATGCACGACCTGCCGCCGCTCCGCCGGGGCGACCTCGTGGCGATCAGCGACACCGGGGCATACGCGGCGTCGCTCGCCTCGACCTACAACGGCCGGCCCCACGCCGCGCAGGTCCTGCTTCAGATGGACGGGCGGCTGCGTCTCGCGCGCCGACGGTCGCGCGCCTGACGGATCAGACCGGCGGTGTGATCTTGATGGCATCGCCCCAACGACTGATCTGCACCAGGTTGGCCGATTCGACGTGCTGCACGATGCCCTGGGCGTTGGGGATGTCGCCGGTGCTTCGATAGGTGATCCGGACGGGCGTGCCGTCGGTCTCGATCGTCAGGCCGAGGCTGCTGATCGAGCCGAAGATCCCGGCCGCCCGCATCGCGGCGGTCTGATATGGGATGGGGCCATCGCTGCGGAAGTGCTCGACTGGGTGGCCGCTTTCCACCGTGGACCCGATGTAGAGCAGCGCGGTCGGGTCGCCCACGTAGCGGAAGATATCGAGCACGTCCGCCAGCGCCTGGTCGTTTCGCGGTGCCGCCACCCAGTCGTTGTCGCCGCTCTTGACCCACATCCGGTCGCCGACCGCGACAAGCCGGAGCGTGTTCCCGAGGACGGTCGCCGTCGACGAGACGTCCTTCCCGGCGACATCGAGGTCGTAGGTGTAGATCCCGGCGTCCTCTCCGTTGATGGTCGTGCTGCCGGTGAGCGACGCGTGGAACGACCGATCCGCGGCCGCTGACACCGTGACGTATCTGGCCAGTGCCGCCTTGGCGCGAGCCGTCAGCGGCAGCGCTGGCAGCGGCGTTGGCGTCGGGAGGGTCGGCGCCGCGGAGGCCGACGCGCTCGGCGCCGCGAGGGCCGTCGGCGACGCGCTCGGCGATGCGATCGCGGCGACCGGACTCGCGCTCGGGACCGGGCTCGCATTCGAACCGGCACACGCGGCGACGACGATCGCCGCGACGACGATCGCGAGCCACGGTCGATGATTCGGTACGGGCATCCGGAGCGGCCTCATGGTTCGGGTTGACATCGTGGATTCGAGCGGCCCGCGTGACCTGGGCCCGCTTCGCGGCCGGCGCGAGTCTATCCTGCCCTCGATGCGTCGCCTCGCCGTCACCCTGCCCACAGTCTTCGTCGGCATGCTGCTGGCCGGTTTCGCGGCCGCTGTCTCAGCGGCGCCGCCGCCCGGTCCGCCGTACCCGGATCCGGTCCTCAACCAGTCCGTCTACGACTACGCCGGGATCCTCTCGGCGGGCACGATCGCCAAGGCCGAGACGACGATCGATGCGATCGAGGCGCGGACCGGCGCGGAAGTCGTGGTCTACACCCAGGACAGCGGCGACGACCCGACGACCGACGATGCTCGGCTCGCGGCTGCGGCCCTGATCGACCAGTGGCACGTCGGCCGCGCCGGGTTCGATGACGGACTGGCGATCTTCTTCGACATGCAGCCGAACCTGCGCCACGGCCAGGTCCAGCTCTACGCCGGCCCGGGCTTCGAAGCGGCCTTCCTCTCGAACGAGGATCGCCAGGCGATCTACCAGAACGACATGCTGCCGTACCTGCTCAACGCCGACTTCAATGGCGCGGTCGACGTCGCGCTCGCGAAGGTCGACGCCGCGACCACACCCGAGCACGCGGCGGCGCTCCAGCAGTCGCGCCAGATCAACGCGGTCATCGGTCTCGTCGGGGCTCCGATCGTCTTCCTCGGCCTGGCGGGATGGGCGTTCTTCCATTGGCGCCGCTTCGGAAAGGATCCGGTCTATCTCGACGACCCGTCGGTCCTGATGCCCGCTCCACCGCCCGACCTGACCGCGGCCTCGGGGGCGATGGTGATGGACGGCGGGACCTCGCGGAGGGCGTTGACGACAGCCATGCTGGACCTCGCGTCCCGCGGCCTCATCGCGTTCCGCGAGGACGGCGGCGGCCTCCTCGGCCTGGGCGGCCACAAGGTCGGCGTCGACGTGAAACCGGCGTCGGGCGACGCGGATGTCCAGGCCCAGCGGGCACGGAACGCACGGCGTCCGACGGGCCCCGCCGAGGACGTCGCACTGAAACGCCTCGAATCGCTTGGTCGCGATGCACCGGATGACTTCATCAGCGCCGAAGACCTGCCGAAATTCGGGGCGGCCGTCGCCGATTTCGACAAGGCGCTCGAAGACCACGTCGTCGAGCGCGGCTGGTTCGGGGAGCGGCCCAGCAAGATCGTCACGCGCTGGGTCGGTCGAGGCATCCTCGCGATCATCGTCGGGAGCATCGCCATCGTGATGGGACTCAGCATCCCGATCTCGGGGCTGACCCTGCTCGGTGCCGCCGCGATCGCCGGCGGGGTCGTCGTGATCGCCATCGCACGGGTGATGCCGGCCGTGACGGCGTCGGGGTCGATGGTCCGGGCGATGCTCGCTGCCTACCGGCGGACGCTCCAGAAGACGATGGCGCAGGCACGCTCGATGCAGCAGGTGGTGGATCAAGCCGGCCTGTCCTGGCTCGACACGCCCGATCAGGCCGTCGTGTGGGGCACCGCGCTTGGCCTCCAGATGGACATCGAGCGCGTCCTCTCGAGGAGTCTCGAGGACGTGCAGGAGGGCCGGACGACCGGTACGGTCCCCTACTTCCCGTTCTGGTATCAGAACGCCGGTGGGCAGCCGTTCATGAGCTCGACTGGCCTCAGCGGCAGTGGCGGGGGCCTCTTCTCCGGTTCCGGGATCCCCGACGTGGGCGGGATGATGTCGGCGCTCGGCACCATCGGCAACTCCCCGGCATCCTCCGGGGGGAGTGGCGGTGGCGGCTTCAGCGGCGGTGGGTCGGGCGGTGGAGGCGGCGGCGCTGGCGGCGGCTTCTAGGGCCGCACTAGCCGCCGAACATCGCCCGGCACGCCTGGAGGCCTTCGATCGCCAGCGTCGGCCGGGGCCTCGCCCGCCAGTCGTCGATCGTCAATCGGAAGCGCCGTGTCTCGCGCGCGACGCCCTCGGGGGCGAGGCTCCCGAAGCCGTTCTCCGCGTAGCCCAACGAGCGCGAGACGCCACCCGATGCGGCATTGTCGACGAACGCCTCCGTCGTCGCAATCCGGGCAGCCAGGCCATCGAAGGCGAAGGCAAGGACCGCGGCCCGCATCTCCTTGCCATGCCCCTGGCCCTGAAAGTCGCGACCCAGCCATGAACCGGTGTCGACGGTCCGGGCCATGGCGAACCGCTCGCCGTGGATCGACTGCGAGCCGATGGGCACGCCATCGAGCTCGACCATGAGATTCAGCCACCAGTCGTCGGGCGTCCACGTTGCGCGACGGAGCCAGTGGTGCTGCATGAAGCCGCGCTCGAAGTCGGGGCTCGGCACGGTCGACCAGGCGACGCCGAACGGCATCTCGCCGAGCGGATGGATGCCGGCCTTCGCCAGCGCCAGCAACGCGACCAGGTCGTCGTCGGTCGGGAGACGCAGGACCAGCCGTTCCGTGCGCAGCCGCAGCCCGAAGAGCGGCCAGGCAGTCTCGAGGGCGGCACCCATGGGCGGCCGACGGTACACTCCGCGAATGGGTGCTGTCGAGACGATGGAAGACTTCTTCGAGAAGCTCAACACGGGCGATCGCGAGGCCGCGGTCGCGCTGATGGACGAGAAGACCGAGATGCGCGTGCACGTGGGCGACAGCGTCCAGACACTACGCGGCGTCGAACGCGTCGGTGGCTGGTTCCTGCGCGGTGAGAAGGGCCTCAGGATGATCCCAGGGGAGATCCGCGACACCGGCAACACCTGGGAGGCGGACCTTCTCGTCGTACGGCCGGGCGCCCAGAGTCAGCACATCGATGCGACCTTTCGGGTCGAGGCCGGCAAGATCACGGCCATCAACATCGCGCCGCGCTAGCCGCTGAGCGAACGGCCCCGAAGGCGCCGACCGCGCGAGGCGGCGAACACCGGGCGCGGCCGCTACGGCGCGGCTGAACCCGACGGAGCTGCCGAGCTGCTCGCGGACTTGTCCGGGATGACGATCACCTCTCCAAGCCCGATCTTGTCCGGGTTCGTGATCTGGGGGTTCGCGGCCAGCAGCTGCTCGAGCGTGATCCCGAACTTCTTGGCGACCTTCAGGAGATTGTCCCCGCTCTTGATCGTGTAGGTCTGCTGCGTCGGTGAGGGCACGGCCGTCACGGCCGCGGTCGGGATCGCCGACGCGCGCGGACCGCCGGGCGAAGGACTCGCCCCGGTTCCACCGCCGCCCCCGAACCCGAGCAGCAACGGCAGCATGAACAACACGAGCGCAGCGATCGCGACGGCGCCGGCCAGGACGGCCACCCGGGGCAGACCGGGCAGCCCCGCCCGTGTCCGGATCGATGGGTACGCCTCCTGATGTCGGATCCGTTCCCAGGACGGGCCGGGGATCGCATCCGGCGGTCGGGTCGAGCTGACGGCGGGGCGACGTCCCGTCCGGGTCGGTGTCGGATAGGCCTCCCTGCCAGCCGGGACCTGTGGCGCGCTCGGCGGCCGGGGCTGGACAAGTCCCGCCAGGTCGTCATCCGCACCACTCGCGGGGGAACTGGCGGCCGACGCCGACCAGACGGCGGCCGCGGCGCTCGAACCCACCGCCCCTGAGACAGGTGGCGAACCTCCGGCCAGCCGGTCCGCGGCACTGCCCGCGAGCCCTTGGCCCTCCCCCGACCGACCGGCCATGAACTCGCCGGCGACGTCCTCCCCGGCCGGGGTCGGACGGCCCGCCCCGCCCCCCGCGCCGCCGGCCCACGGCGGCGGTGCCGCCCAATCGCGCGGCGGGTTTCGCCGGACCGGCGGCTCGCCGATCATCTGGGTCGGTGGCTCGGTCTGGGGCACGAGGTCCGGATGGGCCGGCGACGACGCCGGCGCGTCCGGCGGCAAGGCCACCCCTATCGGGACGGCGGTCGGAGCCGTCTCGGCCTGCTCACCGCCACCTCGGGCGTGCGCGGCCTCCCGTCGCGCCCAATCCTGGAACGTCGGTCAGACCGGGAAAGCGCTCGAGAGGCAGTACGCCTCCTGGTGGGCGAGCGCGCGCGGCGCGGGGGGTGACTCGGCGAAGCATCGATGCCGATGGTCGGGGCTCGTCGAACGGCCATCGCGGTCGTCACCGAACGCAACGAATGGACAGGCCGGGGCTCCGTCCATGCTGGGCAGCCCTCGCTCAGACATCCGCTCGATGATACCCGGCCCGTTGCGGCCACCGTGCCAACCGCGCGTTTGACACGTCCCGGCGCGGCTCCGACACTTCGTTGCACTCCCCCGGCCAGTATGGTGTGTCCCCAGACCCAGTTCGAAGGAGTCCCCGATGGATCGACTGATTCGATGGCTTGCGCCGACCACCACCGTCCGCGCACATTGCGACCTGCCGTGCGGCGTCTATGACCCCGAGCAGGCCCGGATCGAGGCCGAATCGTGCTTCCGCATCATGGAGAAGTACCAGGCCAACGCGGATGAGACCTTCCGCGCCCGGGCGATCGGGATCAAGGAGGAGCGAGCCGAGCTCGTCAAGCATCACCTCGACGTCCTGTGGCACGACTATTTCAAGCCGGAGCACATCGAGAAGGTCCCGAACCTGCACGAGCTGTTCTGGAATGCCACGAAGGCCGCCTCGAAGGTGAAGGCGTCGGTCGATCCCGCCGACGGCCAGAAGCTGCTCGACGCGATCAACGACATCGACGCTGCCTGGAAGGCGACCGGCGGCGAGGAGAAGACGCGGGTCGCCGGCCGGCCAGCCTGACCTTTCCCGCCCCGCGCCGCATGCCCGAGAAGCCCCGTCGATCGACGGGGCTTCGGCGGGTCCGGGGTCCATGGCGAGTCGCCGTGGTCGAGGCCAGCATGGCGCCGGCCATCGAGCCCGCGGACTGGCTACTCGTCGATCCGACGATCGTCCGCTGGCCGCGCCGCGGTTCGGTGGTCGTCTTCCGCGAGCCCGACGGCGGCTCGCTCGCCGTCAAGCGCGTGGCAGCGGGCCCCGGCGATCGGGTCGCCTTCGCGCAGGGTTACCTCGAGCTCGCCGATGACGAAGCCTGGCTCCTGAGTGACGCCACCACCGAAGCGGCTGCCGCGCTCGGCTACGGCGAGCCGATCGATTCACGGTCATATGGCCCCGTGCCGGTGGAGTTGCTCGTCGGGCGAGCCTGGTTCCGGTACGCGCCGCTCCGTCGCGTGGGTCGGATCGGCCGGCCGAAATAGGAAACGGGCGCTGCCCACGGCACAGCCCGTCGACCCGCGGTCAACGATTCCGACCTTATCGCGCCCCAGGGCGCCAGGATCCCACCGATCGAGCGTGATCCAGGTCGGTTTGGCGACCCAGGGTCGCCGATCCCGCCGCTCGGGGGCTGATCGGCACCTTCGGAGTCGATTTGTTGCCCGGCGGTCACCGCGAAGACGGATCGGCGGCCGCATCAGGGGGACTCGGGTTGCATTCGTTGACCCGGGGTCAACGGCGTCGCCATTCAGCGCCTTAACTAGCCCGCGAGCAGCCCTGCCGCGCGGCAATCCTCGGCGAAGGCCGCCTGCGCCTCGAGCGTCGGCGACCAACGGGTCGGGAAACAGACGATCCGATCCAGGCCGATCGCCGCGAACCCGGCCAGCGTGTCGATCCGGGCCTGACCCGCCTGGCGCATCTCCTCGTCGCGGCAGTACAGCGAGAACCGGAGCGTGGCCGGATCGCGACCCTCCGCCTCGCACCGGGCCCGGACCGACCGCATCCGCTCGGCGATCTCGTCGGCCGGCAGGAAGACGTAGTTGAGCTCGTCCGCGTAGCGGACCGCATAGCCCGCCGTGACCCGCGCCCCGTTGCCGCCGACGATGATCGGGATGTGCGCCTGCCGCCCCTTCGGGATGTTGATCGCCGCACGGACGTGGGCGTAGCGGCCCTCATAGCTCGCCCGACCCGGCGCGAACATCGCCCGGATGACCTCGAGTTGATCGCCCAGCGCGCCCATCCGCTCGGCGAGTGTCGGGAAGCCGTAGCCGTAGGCCCGCCACTCCTCCTCCTTCCAGCCGGCGCCGACGGCCAGCTCGAACCGACCGCCGCTGATCACGTCGATGGTCGACGCCATCTTGGCCGTGAGCGCGGGGTTGCGGAACCCGGCACAGATGACCATGTGGCCGAGCCGGACACGCTGGGTCGCCATCGCGAGTGCACTCAGGACTGAGAAGGATTCGAAGGTGATCTCGTCGGACGGCGCCGGGACAGTGTGGAAATGATCGAAGACCCACAGCGCCTCGAACCCGAGCGCTTCCGCCTGCTGCGAAAGCTCGATCGTCCGCGCCCAGGCATCGGCCGCCTCCCAGCCGTCGTATTCGCCCTTCCATCCCTGCGGCGCCATCAACCCGACCTGCATGCGTCACTCCCGGATACGTGTCGCCATCGAACCTGACCGGCGACGGGCATCCAATGGTGACGCCTTGGCGTGGCGGCCGCCGTGTCGCGCGGCACGCGCCGCTCGACCCGTACCGTCCTGCGACGCCTATCCTCGGAGCCTCGACGCAGGAGCCGACCATGACCGCCGAAGCCGCCTTCGATCCGACCGCCCCGCTCGCCGGACCACCCGAGCCGTGGGACTACGCCCCGACCCCATCGCTACGCCGCGGGCCGCCGTATCACATGACCGAGATGATCGCGGCCGAGCCGGCCCTGGCCCACCGGCTGCTGGGCCGGCTCTCCGCCGCCGGCGGTTCCGCGTCGGACCTCGCCGAGGCCGTCCGTGCCACGCTCGCAGCCGGCGATCCGGTCATCATCACCGGCTGCGGGACCTCCGAGCACGGGGCGCTGGCCGCCGCCGAGATCCTGCGCGAGGCCGCCGTCGAGGTCGGGCTGGCCGGCGCGACGGTGGGCGCGGAGCAGGCGTTCGAGCTGTCGCTCGCGCCGCCCGCCCGCGGCCTCGTCATCGGCGTCTCGCACGAGGGTGCGACGGGAGCCACCAACGCGGCACTCCGGGCGGCAAGCGATGCCGGCCGGCCGACTGCGGTGATCACGGTCAGCGGACGATCGCCGGCCGGCGCACTCGCCGACATCGTGGTCGAGACCGAAGAGCTCGACCAGGGCTGGTGCCACACGGTCGGCTACCTCAGCCCGATCGTCGCCGCGGCGGCGGTGGGCGCGCACCTATCGGGACGGCCGGTGGACGCCGACACTGCCGAGGCCCTCCTCGCCGCCGGGGCACGTGACGAAGCCGCCGCGGAACGGATCGCCGCGAGCCTCGCCGACGCGAGGACCCTCCTGGTGATCGCGTCTGGGGCGGACCGGCCAGCGGGTCGCGAGCTCGTCCTCAAGGTCGAGGAAGGCTCGTGGCTGCCGTCGGCCTATCGAGACCTCGAGACGTTCCTCCACGGCCATCTGCCCGCGACCGGCCAGGAGACCGGCCTCGTCCTGGTCCTGACCGATCGCGACCGGCGGTCCGAACGCGTGACACGAGCGAACCAGGCACTCGCCGCGGCTCGGGTCCTCGGGCTGCGCGCTGCCGCGATCGTCTCGGCCGACGTGGACCGCGCACTGGATCCGAGCCTGACACCGGCCGGGCGCCTGGTCGTCCCCGAGGCGCCGGGGATCGCTCCGCCCGTCGCGGCCCTGCTCGGGACGGCGACCCCGCTCCAGCTCCTGACGGAGCGGCTCGCCCGGGCGCGTGGCACGAACCCCGACCCGATCCGACGCGACGAGCCGGTCTATCTCGCCGCAGCCGAAGCGGCCGATGCGACCCAGGCCGACGACGGCCCAGCCGCCCCCGCCGGCTGACCGTCAGACCTGCCCGACGAGGACCTCGCCGATCGCGTCGATCATGTCGAGGTCCCACGGCAGGAAGTCCTGGAGCATGATCCGCTCGACGCCGGCCGCAGCGAAGCGCCGGACGCCATCGCGGGCCTGCTCCGGGGTACCGGTGATCCAGCGCTCGAGTCGCTCCTCGAGCCACGTCCCGTCATCCTCGGCGCCGAATGCCTCGGCGGCCGCCCCGAGCCGGTCCGCCATCTCGCCCTCGTCGCGTCCGATGAGCACCCCGGCCATCGCCGAATGGGCGACGGTCGCCGGATCGCGCCCGATCGCCTCGCATGCGGCATCGACGGCGGCGAACGCCTTCCGGGCGGTGTCCGGCGCCGCCGAGCTCAGGTTGAATTCGTCCGCATAGCGGGCCGCGATCCGATAAGAGCGCGGCGAGCCCTGACCACCGACGATCAATCGCGGGCGCGCCCCGCCCAGGGGCGTGCGAGGCCGGCCGGGGATGTCGACCGGTTTGGGGTGGAACGACGCATCGCGGATCGTCACCTGGTGGCCGTCATACGACCAGCCGTCGGGCTCACCCCACAGGCCGTGCAGGATCGCGAGCTCATCCTCCATGAGGTCCGCGCGCTCCTTGATCGGCGGGAACGCCAAGCCGAGCTGACGATGCTCGATCTCGTTCCAACCCGCCCCGACACCGACCTCGATCCGCCCACCGCTCATCTCATCGACGGTCGTCACGACCTTGGCAAGACCGCCCGGGTGGCGGAAGGTCACTGGCGAGACGAGCACGCCCAGGCCGATCCGATCGGTATCGCGCGCGAGGCCCGCGAGGATCGTCCAGGCGTCGGTGGTCGGTCGGTCGCCCGGGCCTGGGAAGCTCGCGTAGTGATCCGAGCGGAAGAGGGTCTCGAGGCCGTTCGCCTCGGCGCGCTTGGCGATCGCCACGTGGTCGCCGTAGCTCAGGCCCTGTTGCGATTCGATCATCAGCGCGAAGCGCATCGGACTCCTTTGGTTATGATTCGGTGCTCCATGTTGACATGATTGTTTGCTGCCGTATGATAGTTCACATGATACGAAGCACGGCAGGGGCGCCGCCCGCTCAGACCCCGCGGCAGATCGAGGCCAAGGCCGCGATCATCGCCGATTTCCGGGTGTCGATGGGCGAGTTGAAGTGTCTCGGCAGCGAGCGGCTTCTCCGCCAGGGCATCAGCATGGCGCAGCTGCACGTGCTCCACCTCGTCGAAAGCCACGGCGAGATGGCGATGAGCCGTCTCGCGGACATGCTCGATGTCTCGCTCTCCAATGCCACCGGTCTCATCGACCGGGTCGAGGAGCGTGGGTTCGTCGAACGGATCCGGGTCCCGGCCGATCGACGGGTCGTCATGGTCCGCCTGACGCCTGCGGGTGTCCAGATGCTCGATGAGATCGAAACGGTCCGCGAGCAGATCCTCCGTCGAGTCCTCGACCAGCTCGACCCCATCCAGCTCGCCGGCGTGGCCTCGGCCATGGTCGACCTGCGCAACGCGGTCGCCGCGACATCGACCGGCCCCGGGTCGGAGGCCCACCACCACGCGCACGTATCCCAAGGGAGGGACTGAACACTCATGGAAGCATTCCCGGCCGATGCCGGCTCACACACCCCCTCGCTCGAGGAGGATCCCGCACTCGGTCTGAGCCAGCGCGAGAAGATGGAGATCCTCTTCGCGGTCATGCTCGGCCTGTTCCTCGGGGCCCTGGACCAGACGATCGTCGGGCCCGCCCTGCCGACCATCGTGACCCAGCTGTCCGGCAACGACTACTACGTCTGGGCCATCACGATCTACCTGCTCACCAGCACGATCAGCGTCCCGTTCTGGGGCAAGCTCTCGGACATCTACGGCCGCAAGCCCATCTTCATGATCGGCATCGTGATCTTCCTCGTCGGCTCCGCTCTCTCCGGCCTGAGCCAGAACATGGGGATGCTCATCCTCTTCCGAGGCATCCAGGGCATCGGCGCCGGGTCGTTGTTCCCGGTAGCGCTGGCGGTCATCGGTGACCTGTTCACCCCGAAGGAGCGCGGCAAGTACCAGGGCCTGTTCGGGGCCGTGTTCGGGATCGCGTTCGTCGCCGGCCCGCTCATCGGCGGGTTCCTGACCGAGAACGTCGGCTGGCACTGGATCTTCTACGTCAATGTCCCGATCGGGATCGTCGCGCTGATCGTCATCCAGCGGCTCCTGCCGACGGTCAAGACGGCGTCGGCGACCCGCAACTTCGACATCATCGGCGGTGCGATCTTCACGGTCGCGATGGCGTTCCTGCTGCTCGGCCTGACGTTCAAGCAGTCCGGCGACTGGACCGATCCGAACGTTGGCGGGTTCATCCTCATCGGCGTCATCGGGACGCTGCTGTTCAGCTTTGCCGAGTCGCGCGCCAAGGAGCCGATCATCCCGCTCGATCTGTGGAAGGTCCGGACATACTCGGCCACCATGGTCTCGGTGTTCTTCGCCGCCTTCGCGTTCTTCGGCGCGATCGTCTTCCTGCCGCGCTGGTTCCAGGTGGTCGAGGGCTTCTCGCCGACCAACTCCGGCCTGGCGCTACTGCCGCTGATGGTCGGTCTCATCGCCAGCTCGATCGTCTCCGGCCTCGTCGTGTCGAGGACCGGCCACTACAAGTGGCTGATCGTCGGCTCGGTCGCCGTCATGGGCTTTGCGGTCGTGCTGATGACCCAGCTCACCAAGGACACACCTGTGCCGGTCGTCTGGCTGTGGATGTTGATCGCCGGCCTCGGCGTCGGGACGACGTTCTCGGTGCCGACGATCGTCATCCAGAACGCGGTGCCGTTCAAGCAGCTCGGCGTGGCGACGTCGAACCTGACGTTCTTCCGCCAGATCGGCGGCACCATCGCGCTCGCGTTCGTGGGCACGATCTTCGCGACGTCCTTCCAGGACAACCTCATCCCCCAGATGAGCGCCGCGGGCGTGCCGCAGCAGGTCCTCGACGGGTTCAAGCAGGCGAGCAGCAGCGGCTCGTTCGACTTCAGCTCTCTGACCGGGGTCGGTGACCTGGGCGCGGCCATCCTGGCCGCCATTCCAGCACAGGCCCAGGCAGTGGTCCAGCCGTTCATCGGCGCCATGGTCGAGGGGGTCCACGGGGCGTTCAGCCTCGCCACCGCGCAGGCATTCTGGCTGGGCGTGGTCGGATCGATCGGGGCCGGACTGGCTGCCCTCGCGATCAAGGAGATCCCGCTCCGGACGTCGAACGAGGCGCCAGTCCCGACGCGGACTGCCGTCGGGGCTGGCATTTCGTCAGGCAAGCCCGAGTCGGTGTCCATCAACACGGCAGCCGGGGACTGACCCTCGCTCCTCCTCTCGCTCGACGGCCCCGGTGGACCCCACCGGGGCCGTCGTTCGTCCACGAGCCGGTACGATGGGCTGCCATGGATCCTGTCCCTGCCCGGTTCCCCGCGCATCTCCAGACGCCCGGCACCCTCGAGGCACCCTTCGAAGTGGTCCTCGACGTGCGTGAGCTGCCGGCGGGAGCGCTTCGGCGCGTCAGCCGCGGCGATTACGACTTCCTGCTGGCCCACACGCCCGAGGGGATCGTCGCCACCGACGATCGCTGTCCGCACATGAGCGCACCGCTCTCGATCGGCGAGCTCGACGGCTGCGTCGTCGCCTGCCCGCTCCACGAGGGCCGGTTCGACCTGTGCACCGGCGAGACAGTGCGGATGCCGACTACCGGCGGGCTCGATGCCGACGGCGTCTATCACCCGACCTGGTCCCCGGCTGGCCGAGACGCCAAGATCGATCCACCGGGCAAGAAGGCCGAGGCACGGCGACTGACCCGCGTGCGGCGGCTGCGCTACTACCCGTTGCGGATCGAGGACGGCCGGATCCTGATCGCGCTCCCGATCGAGGCGGGCTAGCTGACGTCGCCCTCGGCACGATGCGTGCGGATGAGCTCGATCACCTCGTCGGCATCATCGGTCAGGTGGAACAGGTCGAGGTCGGACTCGCCGATGGCTCCCTGGGTCAGCATCGTGTCGCGCATCCAGTCGAGCAGACCCGCCCAGTATTCGCGACCGACAAGGACGACCGGGAAGTGGCGGACCTTGCCGGTCTGGATGAGCGTGAGCGACTCGAACAGCTCGTCGAGGGTGCCGATCCCGCCGGGCAGGATGACGAACCCGTCGGCGTACTTGACGAACATCACCTTGCGCGCGAAGAAGTAGCGGAATTCCACGCCCAGGTCGACGTACGGGTTCATCCCCTGCTCGTGTGGCAACTCGATGTTGCAGCCGACCGAGAGTCCCCCACCCTCGCGGCAGCCAAGGTTGGCCGCCTCCATCGCGCCGGGACCGCCGCCGGTGATGACGGCGTAGCCGGCTTCGGCGAGCCGCCGCCCGATCGTCCGAGCCAGCGCGTAGAACGGGCTGTCGACCGTCGTCCGGGCCGACCCGAAAACCGTGATGGCCGGGCCCACCTTGGCCATCGCATCGAAGCCCTCGACGAACTCGGACAGGATCCGCAGCGTCCGCCACGGGTCGGTCTCGAGGAAATCGATCCTCGGCCGCTCCAGGAGCTTCTCGTCTTCGGTCGCCGGCGCCGCGGCCCCTTCCATCATCTGCTCGGCCTTCGGGGTCACCCACATCCGCCCCGCCCGGCGCAGTTTCGGCGTCATCTCGTCCATCGGGCTAGCATGCCATCCAGGAGGTGCCTGTGCGCACGAGATGGATCCTCGCGGTCATCCTGGCCCTGGTCGGTCTCACCTTCGTCGGGCAAGGGCTCGGCTACATCGGCGGATCCGGCATGACTGGAAGCACGTTCTGGGCGATCGTCGGCGCGACCCTCATCGTCGCCGCCGCGGTGATCGCCACGACCGCCGTCAAGAGCCGCCCGCCGGCCTGATCCAGCGAGCCCAGGCCGATTCGTCCGGCCCGACCGCAACCTCGTTCCCGTGGCGCGTCAGCGGCAACCGCAGGAGGCTCGGGTCGGCCAGGAGGCGGGCGACGATCCCGTGCTCCTCGAGGCTCAGGTGCGCGAGACCCGCGTCGCGGTACGACCTCGCCGTCGTGTCCAGCAACGTGGCGGCGCCCAAGCGTTGGGTGAACCGTTGCAGCTCGGCCGGCGCGATGCCGCGCTTCCTGATGTCGACGTAGTGGACGACGATGCGCCGTTCTCGGAAGAAACGGAGGGCCGCCCGAGTCGGCGCCGAGTCGTCCCGGCCAAAGACCTGGATGTCCGGCATCCTCTTCGTCGGGGTCTTGCCGAGTGGGGCTGGCATGCCGCGGAGCGTACCGTGCGGGTACCATCGAACGCCTAGCAGGAGGTGCCTCGTGACGGTGTGGTTCACGGTCAAGCTCGACGATCGGCCGGGCTCGCTCGCCCGGGTGGCGGCGGCGCTCGGCGACCGCGGCGTCAACATCACGGGCATCGTCGGCGTGGCCGAAGACACCGATGGCGCACTCATGCTGACGACCTCCGACGCCGCCGCGACGCGTGAAGCGTTCGCCGGCCTCGGGCTGCCCTATGAGGAGCACGACCCGACCGGCGGGATGGAGCCCGATTCGATGTCCGTCAGCGATCTCCGACCGGGCGCCGCCGGGCGCGGCTCGCTCGGCTGATGCCCCGGCGCCAGGGTGGAAGCCGAACGACGACGGCGGCGATCCGATTCGACCTCGTCGACACGGCGGCCTCGGTCGCGATGGTTGTGGCCCGCGTCGCCGAGATCGGTGGTCGCATCCGAGCCCTGGCGACGGTCCGCCGCATCGACGGCCAGCCACCGCTGACGGAGATCGAGCTCGAGGTCGAAGGCGTCACAGAAGAGGCGCTGGTCGGCTCGCTCGAGGCGCTCGACGATGTCCGGGCGATCCACCTGACCCGTGCCCTCGACAGCGTCTTCGGCAAGCGGATCATCGTCGTCGGCGGCGGGGCGCAGGTCGCCCAGGTCGCCCTCGGTGCGGTCAGCGAAGCCGACCGCCACAACCTGCGCGGGGAGCGGATCAGCGTCGACACCATCCCGCTCGTCGGCGAGGAGCACATCGCGGCCGCCGTTCGCGCCGTGGCCGACCTGCCGCGGGCGAGACTGCTGGTCCTCGCCGGCTCGATCATGGGCGGCGACATCAGCGTGGCGGCCGACGAATTGCGCGCCGTCGGCATCCCGATCATCGCCCTCAACATGGTCGGGTCGATCACCGATCACGTCGACCTCGTCGTCTCCGACCCGGTCCAGGCCGGCACGATGGCGGTCATGGCTGTCGCCGAGACGGCGACCTTCGATCTCGACCGGCAGCGCGGCCGGCGCTACTAGGCGGCGCCGTGCGGATCGCGACGTGGAACGTCAACTCGCTCAAGGCGCGCCAGGAGGCGGTCGAGAACTGGCTGGCTCGCGCGGCGCCCGACATCCTGCTCATCCAGGAGACGAAGCTGACCGACGCGGACGCGCCGGTCATGGCCTTCGCGATGGCCGGCTACCAGCTCGTCCACCACGGGGAAGGTCGCTGGAATGGGGTGGCCATCGCGGCCCGGAACGGCCTGGCCGTCTCGGACGTGGTCACCAACTTCGGTGACGGCCCGGTGCGCGATTCGGGCCCCGGCGGCGCCGGCGCCGAGGTTGCCGGCGAGGACGATTTCGACCCGTTCGACGAGGCCCGGATGCTCGCCGCCATGATCGACGGGGTCCGGGTCGTCAGCGTGTATGCGCCGAACGGACGGGTCGTCGGCTCGCCGTTCTACGCGGGCAAGCTCGCCTGGTTCGAGCGCCTGGCGCGCTGGATCCGCGAGGCGACGACGCCCGACGAGGCGTTGGTGATCGGCGGCGACTTCAAC
Organism: Candidatus Limnocylindrales bacterium; assembly: GCA_038319665.1. Taxonomy (GTDB): domain Bacteria; phylum Chloroflexota; class Limnocylindria; order Limnocylindrales; family CSP1-4; genus SPCO01. Next base: position 58,071 of record JBBQDL010000002.1, on the reverse strand, counting down.
GTCGCACCGACCGATCTCGACGTCTGGGACGCGGCGGCCGTCCAGGGCGGGACGCATGTCTCCGAGCCGGAACGGGCCGCCTTCCGCGCCCTCCTTGAGCCTGGCCTGGTCGACGCCTACCGGTCGCGGCGGAGCGAGCCGGGCCGCTTCACGTGGTGGGACTACCGAGCCGGGATGTTCCACAAGAACCTCGGCATGCGGATCGATCACCTGCTCGTCTCCGCGCCGGTCGCGGCGCGAGTCGTCGGTGCGGAGATCGATCGCGACGCCCGAAAGGGCCCGCCCGTCCCGTCCGACCACGCCCCGCTCCTGATCGACCTCGACGAACCCGGCCGCCCCATCGACCCCGACTGGGAGGGCGCCCTCGCCCGCATCAAGGCCCGCACCCGCCCAAGTCGATAGGCGCGAAAGCGTTCGCCCGAGAATCGCGGCGCCGGATGACGCCGGCGAAGGCGGCGCCCGAGCACCGCAGCGAGCGCACCTCAAGGTGCGTGAGCGAAGGAGCGCAGGGCGCAACGCACGCGGGCGCCGTCCCGCGCCGCGCCTAGGTGGCCGCCGCTCCCCCAACGATCGTGTGGCGGAGGATCCAGCCCGTGATGTCGTCCGGCGTCCGGACGTGCAGGAACCCTTCGCTCGAGTCGAGGATCTCGACCTCATCACCAGGGTCGAGTCGACCGAGTTCGATCGAGCGCACGGCGTCGGGCTCCGAGCTGATCCGTACCCGTCGGTAGCCGACTTTCGCGCGTTCCACGCCCTTCCTGGGCGGCTTCGAGAACGCTCGGGCTGCGCCGGCCGCGGGGCCGGCGACCGGGCGCGTGGTCCGCTTGGCTGCCGTCTTGCGAGCGTGCTTGAGTGGCGCGTCGTCGTCGACCGGCGCCAGATCCTCGTCGATCGCGGTCAAGACCGCGAGCGGCGCGGCGGCCAGGTCCGGTACGGCGAGATCCGGGGCGACCTCGAGGAGATCGGGGGCTTGCCCTTCTCGGCGACCGCGGCGGCGACCGACGACCATCTGTAGACCCGACTGGTGGTCGTGCTCCCGCCGCCGGATACCAGGTTGACCACGCTATTGTCCTGGAAGCGCACTCGAGCCGAAATGGGCGTGCCGCCGGTGCTGTTCGTGTACTTCACCGTGAAGCTGAAGGTCGTGGTCGGCGTCCCGCTGCTCGGGGAGCCGCTCCCTTCGGACAGGGGTCACGGTGCCGCACGTCGCGGACAGCCCGAGGACCGGACCAACGAACAGGGCGAGTGACGCGCTCAGGAGGACCGTCAACGCGACTACGCCGACGAAGACCGATCGGATCCGTCGCTGGTACCGGGACAAGCTCGATATCTCCCCTTTGTGGTCTCGAACATAGGCAATCCGGAGGGCATTGCCAGTGGGCCCGATGTCGTGGGCGAGTGGAACTTTTGGTTACGGCGCGAGCCACGTTGCGTTGCCCGGGACGCTCGCCAGCACGGGACCGCGTCCTCCGCTAGCCTCGACCACGCGATGACGTCCGAGACGGCCACCTCGTCCCCGGAGATCCAGCTGCTCGACCTCGAGAAGCGGTTCCGCGAAGTGCGCGCCGTGGACGGCGTCTCACTCGAGGTCGGGGCAGGCGAGTTCTTCTCGCTGCTCGGGCCGTCGGGCTGCGGCAAGACGACCACGCTGCGGATGATCGGCGGCTTCGAGCTGCCGACCGGTGGCTCGATCCTGCTTCGCGGGCGGGATGTGACGAACGATCCGCCCGACAAGCGGCCGGTCAACATGGTCTTCCAGAACTACGCGCTTTTCCCGCACCTCGACGTCGGTGACAACGTCGCCTTCGGTCTCCGCCGCAAGAGCGTGGCCAAACCCGAGATCGTCCGGCGGGTCGGCGAGGCGCTCGAGCTCGTTCACCTCGATGGCTACGACCGGCGACGCCCGAACCAGTTGTCGGGCGGCCAACAACAGCGTGTGGCCCTGGCCCGGGCGCTCGTGAACCGACCCAACGTGCTGCTCCTCGACGAGCCGCTCGGAGCGCTCGACCTCAAGCTTCGCCGCCAGCTCCAGCTCGAGCTCAAGCGGATCCAGACCGAGGTTGGGATCACCTTCGTGTACGTCACCCACGATCAGGAAGAGGCGCTCACCATGAGCGACAGGATCGCCGTGATGCATGCTGGCAAGATCGAGCAGCTCGGCACTCCCGAGGAGCTCTACGACCGACCGGCGACCCGCTTCGTCGCCGATTTCATCGGGTCGACGAACCTCCTGCGCGGCCGCGTCGAAGCGGACGGCAGGGTACGTCTGACGTCGGGTGACATCGCGCAGGTGGCACACGACGGCCTGCCGACCGGCACCGAGGTAGAGATCAGCGTCCGCCCGGAGGCGATCGCGCTCGTCCCCGCCTCGGCCGTCGGCGCCATCAAGGCGACCGTGGTGCAAGCGGCCTATCTCGGATCGACCATCTCGTATCAACTACGGACGGCGGGCGGCCAGCCGCTGACCGTCCTTGCCCCCAAGACCGGGATCCGGCACCCGGTCAGCAGCGAAGTGGCCGTCAGCTGGACACCGTCCGAGGCGCTGATCCTCGGCCGAGGTCCGGACCGGCAGGAGGAGGAGCGATCATGAGCGACCGATACGACGGATCACAGCCGGACCTGGAGCGCGAACTGGCCCGCTATCTGGCCGAGCGGCGCCTGACGCGGCGGACGCTGCTCGAGCTCATCGCCAACGTGGGCGCGGTCGCGGCTCTTGCCCCGATCGTGGCGGCCTGCACCGGTGCGGCCGCGTCCGCCTCGCCATCGCAGGTGTCGACGGCGACCCCGATCCCGCCGAGCTCCGCGCCGTCGGCGACTCCGGTCGCGACTGCCACGCCCCAGCCAACGCCAGTCCCAACACCGGAGTCGGAACTCTTCATCTACAACTGGGACGGCTACATCGGCGACAAGACGCAATCGGACTTCGAGGCCAAGTACGGGATCAAGGTCAAGTACGACAAGTTCCCCGACGCGTCGACGCAGATCACCAAGATCCGGAGCGACCTCAAGGGCGGTGGCTACGACCTGACCTATCCGGCCTCGACCGACATCGGGCCGCTCTCCCGGGACGGGGTCATCTCCGCGCTCGACCACTCGCTCCTCCCCAACCTCAAGAACCTCGGACCGACGTGGGTCGACCCCGACTACGACAAGGGCAACAAGTTCTCCGTGCCCAACTACTGGTGGACGACCGGCATCGCCTGGAATCCCGCCAAGGTCAAGGAGGACATCACCAGCTGGGCGTCGCTGTGGGATCCCAGGTACACGGGCAAGCTCGGCATGCTCGACGACCTCCAGGAGGTCTTCGCCGCCGGCGGCTTCCGGCTCAGCCTGCCGGCGAACACGACCCAGGACACCGATCTCGACGCCATCCTCGCCCTGCTCAAGACGCAGAAGCCGCTCCTGCGCAAGTACACGCAGGACGACATCGGCGACTTCACGGGCGGGCAGCTTTGGATGACCCAGGCGTGGTCCGGTGACTGGGTCCAGATGACCTACGACCCGGGCTCGGCGAACGCCAAGTACGTGATCCCGAGCGAAGGCGCCGTCCGCGGTTCGGACACGATGGTCGTCCTGTCCGGCGCCAAGCATCCGATCGCGGCGCACCTGTGGATCGACTTCAACCTCGACGCCAAGGTCAGCGCGGCGAACTCGAATTTCATCGGCTACATGGGACCCAACGCCGCCGCCCAGGCGTTCATCGACCCGGCCATCCTCGGCAACCCGAACCTCAACCCCGACGCGGGGGTCTATTCCGGCCTGGCCGAACTCGTCACCCTGGAAGGCACCGACCTCAGCAAGTACACGAGCCGGTGGATCGAGCTCACGAGCTAGCCCCGGCTGTCGGCGGGCGCGCCCGGCCGTTCCGGGCGCGCCTGACGGGCGGCCTGCTCGTCCTGCCCGGGGTCGGCTGGTTGCTGGCCTTCTTCCTCGCACCGCTGCTGATCATCTTCGTCGTCAGCTTCGGCTCGAACGATACGACCGGGCACGTCGTGCTCAACGACCTCGGCTTTCGCAACTACATCGAGGCGACGAAGCCGGAGTTCCTGCCGGCCTTCGCCAACTCGGTGCGCTACTCGTTCCTGACGACGATCCTGTCGCTGGCCATCGGTTATCCGATCGCCTTCTGGATCTCGCGCCACGGCGGGCGACACAAGATCCTGCTGCTCATCCTGGTCATGTTGCCGTTCTGGACGAGCTACCTCATCCGGACCTACGCGTGGATGATCATCCTGCGCGACAACGGGGTCGCGAACTCCATCCTCATGGGGCTCGGGATCACCAGCGATCCCATCCCGTTCCTCAACACGGACTTCTCGGTCGTCCTCGGGATGACCTACGGCTTCCTGCCGTTCGCGATCCTGCCGCTCTACGTCTCGATCGATCGCCTTGACGACGAGCTCGTCAAGGCCGGCCGCGACCTGTACGCCAGCGGCCGGGGCGTGTTCCTGCATGTCGTCCTGCCGCTGACGATGCCGGGCATCATCGCGGCCTCCATCCTGACGTTCATCCCGGCGATGGGCGATTACGTCACGCCGGACCTGCTCGGCGGCGCGCAGACGTCGACCATCGCCAAGGTCGTCCAGGTCCTGTTCACGAGCGGTCGCGACTGGCCGTACGGCTCGGCCCTCGGGTTCATGCTCATGGTCGTCACCCTGGGCGGGACGCTGCTCGCCATCCGGGCGCTCCGCCAGGAGACCTTCGGGTGAAGACGGGAGGCAATCGGTGGCTCACCGCCTTTGCCATCGCGATCTATATCTTCCTGTTCGCGCCGATCGTCGTTCTGATCATCTTCAGCTTCAATATCTCGCGGCGGAACTTCGTGTGGCTCGGCTTCACGACCGACTGGTACCCGAAGCTGTTCGCCAACCGCGACCTGCTCGATGCCCTGTCGATCACCCTCCAGGTCGCTGTGATCGCCGTGATCGCCTCGACCGTGATCGGGTCGCTCCTCGGGCTCGCGTTGGCCCGCATGCGGTTCCGGGGGATGGGTGCCTCGGAGGTGCTCGTGCTCCTGCCGATGGTCACGCCCGAGATCATCATGGGCATCAGCCTGCTCATCTTCTTCAGCCAGCTCTTCGGTCAGAACGGCTCCCTTGGCCAGATCGCGATCGCCCACATCACGTTCTGCATCTCGTACGTGGCGGTCGTGGTGCGGGCGCGCGCCCGAAACATGGATCCGCATCTCGAAGACGCGGCCCGCGACCTCGGGTCGTCGTCGCTGGGGGCGTTCTGGCATGTCACCTTGCCGCTCATCGCGCCGGCGGTCGGGGCCGGGGCGATGCTCGCCTTTGCCCTCTCCTTCGATGACCTCGTCGTGACCTCGTTCAACGCCGGTGTCGGTTCCACGACGTTGCCGATCTTCATCTACAGCTCGATCAAGTTCGGGGTCACGCCCCAGATCAACGCCATCTCGACGATCATCGTGGCGGTCGTCGCGGTCGCGCTCTTCATCGGCTGGCGCCTCGGGACGTTCGGTGGCGAGGAGAGCCGGCGGGTCGACACCGAGGCGGACGCTCTCGTCTGACGCCTAGCTGCGAGCCTTGGCCCTCGCCCCGGCCCGTGCGGCGGACCGCGGCAGCAGGCTCGCCGGGACCTCCCCGGGCTGCGGGACGCCGCCCTCCTTCGGCGGCGGGATGTCGTAGCGCGACCGCACGGTGCGGCGGCTCCCGACCCCGTCCGCAGCGTAGCGGTCCACTGCCATCAGGTCGAAGGCGTGGACGCTCGGCTCCTGGTTCGAATAGCGGCCGGCGGTCCAGCTGCGCGAGCGCGTCCCGCGCTGCTGGAGCTCGCACACATGCCAGTCCTGGCGATTGGTGAGGTCCCAGAAGGCGATCGCCTCGGACGGGTCGAAGTCTGGCGCCGCGATGCTCGCGGGCTCGAACAGCCACTCGCACACGATCCGGGTGTGGTCGGGGCGGCCCGGCACGAGCCGGTGAACGAGCAGGTAGTCCGGGTGGATCGAGAGGAAGGTCGACGGCCAGACGAGGTAGTAGTAGATGCGCCGATCGTCGAGCGACGTGATCCCGGCCATCGCCGGCCGGCCGGCCCGGTGGCCGCCATCGAGCGCCATCGTCTCGGCGTCGTCGACCAGCTCCATCCAGCCGCCCTGCCAGGGTCCCTCGGGCGAGTAATCGCCGCCGATGTCATACGGCGTGAGCCGATTGAGCTGCGGGTGGATGGCCGGGCAGTGATAGCACTCGCTGTAGTTCTCGGCGATGAACTTCCAGTTGGCATCGACCTCGTAGGTCACGGAGTGGGCGACCCGCAGGGCGCCGAAGTCGAAGCGCGCGAGATGGGGGACGAGGTCGCCGAGCCAGTCGGCCAGCGGCGTCGCGTCGGGGTCGAGGCTGACGAAGACGAACCCCTGCCATGTCTCGACTCGCACGCCCATGAGGCCGTACGCCTCGTGGCTGAAGTCGTCGAGATCCTCGGTGTGCTTGGCCCGCACCAGTGTCCCGTCGAGGTCGTAGATCCAGGCGTGGTACGGACACTGGAAGCGGGCCGCGGCGCCGCATGGTTCCTCGAGGACCGCGGTTCCTCGATGCCGGCAGACGTTGTAGAAGCCGCGCAGGACACCGTCCCGACCGCGGACCACGATGAGCGACTCGTCGTCGACCTCGGCAAGGAAGTACGTCCCGGGCGCCTTGGCGTCCTCCTCGCGACCGACGACGATCCAGTCGCGCCGGAACCACTCGTCCCGTTCGAAGTCGTGGATCGCCGGGTCGTGATAGGCGCGGCCGGGCAGCAGCGAGGCCGCCCGATAAGGTTTTCGGACGGCGGCGATCTCTTCGGGGCTGAGCGGCGATGGCGCGGTCAAGGTCGGGGCTCCCAGTCAGCTCTTCGGGACGTCCTTCTTCGGGTCGAGGAACGGGATGGCTGCGGTCTTGGCCGGCCAGATGCCACCGTCGGGCGCGACGATCTCGAGCGGATTGCCCGGGTCCGCGAGGGCGATCGGGACCCACACGTAGCCGATATTCCTGGCCAGCCGTGGTGACCAGATGAGGTCCGTCACCGTCCCGACGGCCTTCCCGTCCGACAGTGCGTCGCACTTTCGCGAGAGCTCGAACGGGAGCGCGTCGCCCGCGACCTCGATCCCGACCAGCTTGCGATCGACACCCGTCGCGCGGATCTCCTCCAGGGCGCTCTTGCCGATGTAGTCCGCCGCCTGGGTCTCGACCAGCCGCTCCAGCCCCGAGACGTGGAACGGGGTGTCCGCGATGGTGATGTCCGAGCCGTAGTTGAAGATGCCGGCCTCGATGCGACGCGCCTCGCAGGGCGCGATCGGCCGGATCGCGTGCGGGCGCCCGGCCTCCATGATCCGATCCCACAGGTCGCCGCCGCGCGACGGGTCGCGCAGGTAGATCTCGTAGCCGACCTCGCCCGTCCAACCGGTCCGGCTGATGACGACGGGGATCCCGTCCAACTCGGTCGTCATCGTCCAGTAGTACTTGATGTCGAGGACCGCATCGCCGAAGAGCGTCTGCATCACGTCCTTCGACTTGGGCCCCTGGACCTGGACCGGGTAGACCTCGGGCTCGCGGACCTCGACGTCCATCCCCGCATGCGTGGCCACTCCCCGCGCCCACAGGCCGGCATCCGAGTCCGCGAGCGCCAGCCACCAGCGGTCCTGCTCGACCCGCAGGAGGACCGGGTCGTTCACGATCCCGCCATCCTCGGCCGTGATCAGGACGTACTTGCCCTGGCCGACGGCTCACTTGGTCAGATCACGGCAGGTCAGCATGTTGGTGAACGCGGAGGCGTCTGGCCCGGTGATCTCGACGATGCGCTCGACCGAGACGTCCCACACGGTCACGTCGTTGAGCAGCGCCCAGTACTCCTCGACCGGGTCCGCGTAGTAGCCCGGCAGGTACATGTGGTTGTAGATGTCGTAGGCGCTGCAGCCGGCCGCCAGGGTCTTCTCGAAGAACGGCGAGCGCCGGTACCACGGCCCGAAATAGAGCGTCGAGGAATCGGTCGTGGCGGGCATCGTCGGCGTGGTCATGACCTCGGTTCCTCCTCGATCGTCGGGCGCTGAGCGAGTTCGCGACGACGGTTATGGCGGCGCTCGCCCGTGCCGGGACCGCTGGCGACTACCGGTTCCGGCGCGATCGGGATGACCGGCAGTGGGCGGTCCGGGTCGACCAGGCCGGAGCGGATGATGGCCCGCAGCTCGCCATCGATGGCGGGGTCGGTCTCGAGCTGGCGATAGGCCGCCAGCCGCCGGTCGACCTCATCACAGGCACGTTGATAGGTGTCCTTCGAGCCGAGTCGCATCCACGCCTCGCGGTTGTCGCGATCGACGATGGAGCTCGGCAGATAGAGCTCGGTCGGCCAGTGGGCCGTCGTGTGGGCGGCCATGATCAGGTGCTGGTCAGCGAGCAGGTGGTCGACAAGATCGCCCACGGGCAGGTCGTCGTGGGGCATGACCTCGCGCACGAAGCGGAGCGCCTGACCGCACATCTCGTCGTCGAAGACGAGCTTGGGCAGGCTGAACACGAGCAGGAAATCGAGCATTCCCGGGCCGGACACGGAGTTGACACCCGCAAGCGCGGCGATCAGCGCGCTGCCGAACGTCTCCGCGCCCGCTTGTGCATCGAGGATCGGGCTGTCCGAGAGGGCCATGTACGACTGGGTCGGCAGGCCGAGCCACTTGGCCACCGCGACATACGCCGCGTCGAGCTGGAGCGCCTCGATCGCGGACATCGGCGAGCTCGCGATCTTCATGTGGAACGTGGCCGGCGCGCCGCCGAACAGGACCGGCGCTCCTGGCCGGACGATCTGGGCCATCGTGATCCCGGCCAGGACGTCCGCGGTGTGGAACACGGTGGCTCCGACGACGGTGACCGGTGCGATCAGGCCCATCAGGGTGACCGGCACGATCTCGACCGCGACGCCCGCCTCGACGCAGTCGATGAGGTTCTGGCAGGAGTCCTCGCTGTAGCGGAAGTTGCCGGTCGCGGTGATCGTGAAGATCGACATCGGGCGGGCGATCAGGTCGGCCCGATCGCGCCGGAAGAGCTGCATCATCGCGACCATCCGGGGAACGCCGTGTTCGGTGAATGCGCCCGAGACGACGGGCTTCTTCGAGTTCGTCAGGGTCATGTACAGGCGCCAGGCATCCGAGACACCAGGCTCGATGTCGTCGTTGGTCGAGAAGGCCGTGGCGAGATACGGGATGTTGGGCAGGCCGTCGGCCACCCGCACGTATTCGACGAAATCGGTCGAGTTGGCAAGCCGCGTGTCGCCGGTCCGATGGTCGAGCACCTTGAGCCCCGACGAACCGGGGATGAAGTGGACCCGATCCCCGCCGAGATCGGCGTGCGGCTCGCCGTCCCGGTCGTACAGCAGGAACGAGCTCGGTGCGGAGGCGATCGCCGCGTCGACGACGTCTCGCGGGAAGAGGACGCGGCGGCCGGTCGGATCGAGCGGGAGGCCATGAGCGACGAGCCGGTCGCGCATCTCGGGCCCTCGGATCTCCATCCCGACCTCGGCCAGGACCCGCTTCGCCTCGTCCACGATCCTCGCGATCAGGTCTTCGCCGAGGATGTTCAGGGACGGTCGCATGAGCGCTCCTGTGACTCGCATCGCGACGATGTCCCTCCAGCGTACCCGGCACGGCCCGAAGAGGGATGGTCCGGCATGGGGATTCCATTGCCTCTCACGTCCCGCCTGATGCGCCGCCGGGTCCCATCAGGCGCGACCTGCGGGCGCCGACGGCAAGGCGTGGCGGCGCCTATCGAAGGGTCGCAGCGAGCCTGTCCCGGGTGGCGCGATCGCCGAACCCGAGGACGAGGTCGGCGTTCTGCCCGTGGATCTCGAGACCGGCTTCGCGGCTGGTGATCCGGCACAACCGGACGCGCTGGGCCGACGCGGGCCGCCGCATCCGGATCGTTCGAGGAACGTCGCCGCTCGATAGCGCGAGAAACGCCAGGTCGGGCTCGATCGCGACCTCGATGGTCCCGGCCTCCGGCGAGAAGCGTGCGATCGACTCGCTGCCGATCCGGCCGCTCCAGCGAACTGGCACGGTCTCGCCGGGCGCGAGTCGCTGGGATCGATCGCCGGGACCACGCTCACGCCTCACCACGGGGTAGCCGGCCCGGAGGCCGATTGCGATCAGGATCGCGATGACACCGGGTGTCAGGTAGAGCCAGATCGGCTCGTCGACGCGCGGCACGGCCGGGACGTCCGCGTCGATGGTCCCGACGTTCCCGGTCGCCGCCAGGAGCGGCGAGATCCGCCCGGTCACCATGGTGTGCCCGGGCGGGAGCGACGCGTCGGTGATGACGATCACGTACTTGGCGTCGTCGCGGCTGTCATGGAGCTCATAGAGGCCCCCGCCGGCGCCCGTCTGGCGCAGCTCACCCTCCAGGCGGACCCACGTGGTCATCGCCGGGATGTGATCCTGCCGGACGTCATCGAAGGTGAGGTCGGTCGGGCGCGGGCTGGAACCGATGAACGCGATCGGGATCGCCGACAGCAGCAGGAGTCCGGCCGCGACGCCCCACCTCGCCCGCGGGGAGTCGCCCACCCACCGACTGACTTCGTGCGCGACCCGGCCCGCGACCGCCAGGACGAGGTCGAGCGGGAGCATCAATCGAGCGCGACATGCTCGTGCCAGTGCGGGATATGGGTGGCGAAACCGAGGTCGCGAACCTTCGGCTCGAGTGCGATCTGGGCGTCGGGGTCGCCATGGACGAGGAAGACGCGACGCGGGTAGCCCCGGTCGCCGGGGTGCTTGCCGTCGGCGAAATGCCGCAGCCAATCGAGCAGCTCGCTCTCGTCAGCGTGAGCGGAGAAGCCGCTGATCGAGCGGGTCTTGCAGCGGACCTGGCGGACCTGGCCGTCGAGCTTGACCTCGGTCGCCCCAGCCTGGAGGTGCGCGCCGAGCGTGCCCTCGCCCTGGTAGCCGACGAACAGGATCGTCGCATTCGGGTCGTCGATGAGGTTACGCAGGTGCCCGACGACGCGGCCGCCGGTCAGCATCCCGTTGCTGGCCACGATCATGTACGGGCGCGGGGCCTGGGCGATCGCCTGCGAGGCCTTGACGTCGTTGGTGATCGTCTGGTTGGGGTAATCGAGCGGCGTCTCACCCTCGCGAAGGAGCTTCGCCGTCTCCTCGTCGTAGTAGTCGGGGTGGTGACGGTAGATGTCCGACGCCTTCGACGCCATCGGCGAATCGAGGTAGAGCGGGAGGAGCGGGATCTCGCCGCGCTCGATGAGGCGGTCGAGCTCCCAGACCACCTCCTGCGTCCGCCCGATCGCGAACGAGGGGACGAGCAGGACGCCGCCGGCGTCGGAGACCATCCGGACCGTCTCGGCGAGGACGCGGATCGACTCTGCCTCGGGCTCGTGCTCGCGGCCGCCGTAGGTCGATTCGACGAGGACGTAGTCGGCGTCGGTCATCACCGTTGGATCGCGCAGGATCGGGGTGTCCGGGCGGCCGAGGTCGCCCGAACAGACGATGATCCGTTCCTCGCCACCCTCCTGGTCCTGGACGCGCAACCTGATGATCGCGGAACCCAGGATGTGGCCGGCATCGACGAATGTCGCGTGGACGCCCGGCGCGACCTCGATCTCCTGCCCGTATTTGATGGCCTTGAACGAAGCGAGCGATGCCTCGGCATCCTTCGCCGTGTACAGCGGCGCATCGAGATCGATCTGGAGATGCGGCGGCTGGGCGCGGAGCTGGGCCTCCGGGTCGGTCGGCCAGGCGGTCGGCGGATCTCCCGGCACCGGCTCGACGGTCGTCGCGACGTGCTCGGTATCCTCGTCGCGGGCGGCCGTGCTCACTGCGTCGCCGGCGGCCGCGCTCACTGCGTCGCGGGCGGCCGCGCTCACTGCGTCGCCGGCTGCCGCGAGGTCGACGGCTGCCTGGTACTGGTCGGATTCCTTCTTGTCGTCGGCGGCGACCTCGTCGGGGTGGCGCTTCTCCCAGCGCGCCTCGCGCTTGGCGAACTCCTCGTGGAGCTTGCCCGAGTCGAGGAGGACGAGGCCGGCCAGCTCGACCGTCCCGGCCGTGGCGTGGATGGGGCCTCGGTAGCCGTCCTTGACGAGGAGCGGGAGTAGGCCGCAATGGTCGAGGTGGGCATGGGTCAACAGGACCGCGTCAAGTTCCTTCGGGTCGTACGCGAACGGCACCCGGTTGCGGATCGATTCGTTGGGGCTGCCCTGGAACATCCCGCAGTCGATGAGGACCTTCGCCCGTTCGGTCACCAGCAGGTGTTGTGAGCCGGTGACGGTCGTCGCGCCACCGAGGAAGTGGATCTGCATTCGCGCATGGTGACAGCGCGCGGCGGAACCCGCCGCGTATCCTGCGAGCCGATGGATCTGGCCGCGGTCGAGCGATCGTTCGGGGAGTTGCTGGCGGCCTTCGGGGACCTCGTGGTCGCGCGGACGCGCGGAGCGCCGGTCGACGCCCCGGCGGGGTCGACGGCCGCGCTCGTGAGGCGGTATCGCGCTCGACGGCGCGCTTTCGAGGGGCGACTCGAGGCGGTCGAAGGCGGCGCTTCCGGAGCGGACGCCCGCGCCGTGGCGAACATGCGTGGCGTGCTGCCGTGGCTCGACGAGCTCGAACCGACGCCCGGCGCCCGAGCCATCCCAGGCGGCGCGACGGACGACGACCCGGCGATCGCACGCGCTCGAGCCCGCCTTTACCGCGAGTTCGGGGCGGCGTCGGAGTCGATCCGGTTCGGGGCCGAGACGATCGACCGCGTGACGGCCATGGCTCGGCTCGCGACCGAGCCCGATCCGGATCGACGGCGAACCCTGTTCGAGGCGATGACGCCCATCTGGCGCGCGGTCGACGGCGATGGCGGGGAAGGCAGCCCGTACCGGCACCTGCTGCGTTCGAGCGCCGAACGGTGGGCTCGCCACGGCTCGCCGATCGAAGCGAACGCCGTGGCGCTCGGGATGCCGCCCGGGTCGATCGAAGGCGTCCTGTGGGAGATCCTGACGGCATGGCGAGGCGTCTTCGGCCCGGAGCGGCCGCAGCCCTGGGATTTCCGGTACGCAGTGGGCGCCGCGGCGCGACGGCTGGACCGGCTTGTCCCGACCGACCGGTTGCTGGACGTCAACGACAAGTATCTGGCCGCGCTGGGGGCCGACCCGGCCGCGCTGGGGATCCAGTACGACGTCTTCCCGCGGCCAGGACGCCCGGCCGTGCCGGTCGCGTTCACGCTCGGGATGGGCGCCGTGGCGGCACACCAGCCGGCGGGCGGACCCTGGACGCCCCGGCCGCCATGGGTCTTCGCCACCTACGCTGAAGGTGGCCTCGGCAACCTGCTGGAGCTCCTGCACGAGAGCGGCCACGCGATCCACATGGCGGCGATCCGTACGCACCCGGCCTTCATTGACTTCCCGGAGTCGAGCGCGGCATTCCTCGAGGGCACCGCCGATGTCCTCGGCTGGGACGTCGACGAACCAGCATGGCAAGCGCACTGGCTTGGCGAGGCTGCCGAGCCGCGCGAGGCGCTCCTCAGCCGATACGGCGCCGTGATGCTGGACCTCTGCTGGGCACTCTTCGAGATCGAGCTCCACCGGCATCCTGAGCGGCGGCCGAACGACGTCTGGACCGAGGTCACCACCGAGGGTCTCGGCGTCGAACCGCAGCCCGAATGGTCGTGGTGGGCGATCCGCGGCCAGCTGATCGACCTGCCCGGCTATATGGCCAATTACGCGCTCTCGGCGATCATGGCCGCCGCGGTCCGGGCGCGGACCGCCCAGGTTCGCGGACCGTGGTTCGACGGCGACCCGGCCTGGTACCGGTACGTCGCGGATGCCCTCTTCGTGACAGGCGCGTCGCGGACCCCCGCGGAACTCCTCGAGCGCTTCCTGGGTGGGGCTCTGACCGCGGAACCGCTGCTGGTCGACCTGGCCCGGGGCCAGTAAGACCCCGGTCCCCTCTTTAGACCGGGATGACCACTAGCGCGTCGACGGCGACCGCGAGGAAGAGCAGGCTCAGATAGCTGATCGAGTATTTGTAGAGCCGGATCGCTCCGGCCGTGGAGGCTTCCTCCGACGAGCCGCGGCGCCACAGGCCATAGGCCTGCCACAGGAAGATCGCGCCGAGCGCGACAGCCGCGACAAGGTAGATCGCGCCCATCCGCCCGACCGCGAAGAGGACCAACGAGATCGCGACCATCAGGATCGTGTACAGCCCGATCTGGCGCGTCGTCTCGGGGATGCCCTTCACCACGGGGAGCATCGGCAGCCCGGCCGCGGCGTAATCCTTGCGGATGCGCAGCGAGAGCGCCCAGAAATGGGGCGGCGTCCAGTAGAAGACGAGCAGGAACAGGAGGATGGCCGGCAATCCGACGCTCCCGGTCACGGCCGCCCAGCCGATGACCGGCGGGAGCGCCCCGGCCGCGCCGCCGATGACGATGTTCTGCGGCGTCGTTCGCTTGAGCAGGATCGTGTAGACGACGACGTAGAAGCCGATGGCGAGGAGCGTCAGGAAGGCCGCCGTCAGGTTCACGAAGTAGACCATCACGATGAACGACAGGACGCCGAGTGCCAGCCCGAACACGACCGCCCGCTCGGGCTCGACCTGGTGGGCGGGCAGCGGTCGGCGCCGGGTGCGCGTCATCAGCAGGTCGATGTCGCGGTCGAGATAGCAGTTGATCGCGTTGGCGCTGCCGGCCGCGAGCGTCCCGCCCACCATCGTCCAGAAGACGAGGACGCCCCAGTCGGACCAGTCCACGCCGCCGGCGGCGCCCGGCAGGTCGCGCGTGGCGAGGACCATCGCCGGGACCGTGGTCACGAGCAGCAGCTCGATGATGCGTGGCTTGGTCAGCGCGATGTAGGCGCGGACCGTATCGCCGGCCGTTCGTGCCCCGGCGGTTCCCGGCCCGGTCTCGGCGGGTTCGCCGGCACCTGCGCCAGCCCCGGCCCCGACGCGTGCGCGGGCGGTGTAGTAGCTCGTCACGGTCAGCCCCGTGAGCGTCGCCCAGATGACGGCCCCCAGCGCCAGGTGGAGCGTTACCGTCCACTCGGCCAGCTGGGTCAGGACCTGCGCGCCACCGATGACGACCTGGATCGCGAACAGGACAGCGCTGCCGACGGCGAGCCGGACGAGGGTCGGATGGTCGCGCTGGGTCCGCCATGCGACGACCGCGAGGACCAGGACGATCAGCCCGACCACCGCCGCGACCCAGCGGTGGAGGACGTGCGCGGCCGTCACATCGGTCACGGCCGGGAAGAGCGACCCGTTCATCAGCGGCCAATCGGGGAATACGAGCGCGGACGCAGTCGCCGTGACGTGCGACCCGAACAGCAGCAGGGCGAAGACGACCGCGGTGGTGAAGGCCGCCAACAGCGTGAACCGCTGGCTCCCGCCGCGCCCGCCGATCCGCGCCGGATAGCCCGCGCGGACGGTCACGAAGACCAGCACTGCGACGAGCGCCAGAGCCGTCGCCAGATGCGCCGTGACCGACTCCCCGCTGTTGCCGAGTCGGACCGTCTCTTTCCCGAGCCACGCCTGGAATCCGACGAGCGCGACCGCGCCGAGCGAGGGCCAGAGGATGGAACGACGGTCGCGGTAGTCCCGGATGGCGAGGAGGGCGAGCCCCAGGATCTCGAAGCCGATGATGACCGCGACCGTGCGATGGATCCATTCGATCCATGCCTTCGAATCGCCGAGGGCTGGGATCAGCTGCCCGTGGCACAGCGGCCAGTCGGGACAGCCCAGCCCGGAATCGGTGGCGCGCACGATGACCCCGATCGTGACCAGCCCGAGAGCGGTCGCGAGGGTGAGCGCGGCAAGCTTCTGGAAGCGGTTCACGAGGCGGTCATTCTACCCCGGCGGCACGTTCCCACCGACGGCGATACCCTGTCGGCGATGGGTCCCCGACGCCTCGGTCCGCTGCTGTGTGCCCTTGCCCTGGTCGTCGTCGCGTGCGGCCAATCAGCGCCCAGCGGCGGCCCTGCCTCGTCGTCCGCCGCGGCCGTTTGCGCGAGTGCCCCGGACATCAGCAGCGCGCCCGGCTGGGGTCAGCCCAGCTCGCCCCCGAGCGTCGTCCCGTTCATGGTCTCGAACGACATCACCTGCGGAAGGGCCCGCATCGTCTTCCTCTTCCTCGACAAGGCGAACAACGACGTCAGCGCTCCGGGCCGAACGGTGAAGGTGGCGTTCTACGACCTCGCTCGCGACCCGAACAAGGTCGTCGCGACGGCCGACGGCGCCTTCGTCTGGACCATCCAGGACGAGCGCGGGATGTACATCGCGGACGCCGACCTGCCCGAGGGCGGGACGTGGGGCGCCGAATTCACGACCACGGCACCGAACGCCGCCCCGGAGACCATCCGCCTCAGCTTCACGGTCCTCGATACGCCGACGTCGATCGCCGTCGGCCAGAAGGCACCGGCATCGAAGACGCCAACCGCCGCCGACGTCGCGGGCGACCTGACCAGGATCTCGACGGACGCCAAGCCGGATCCCGCCTTCTACACGACCTCCGTCGCAGCGGCCCTGGCCGCGCATAAGCCGTTCATCCTCATCTTCGCGACGCCCAAGTTCTGTACGAGCCAGCAGTGCGGCCCGACCCTCGACCATTTCAAGCCGATCGCCGCGGCACACCCGGATGTCACGTTCATCAACGTCGAGCCCTACAAGCTCCAGGTCACGAACGGCGCGCTCCAGCCGATCCTCGATAGCCAGAACCAGCTCATCGCGAACGACTTCAGCAACGAGTGGGGCCTCCGCTCGGAGCCGTGGATGTTCGCGGTCGACCGGAACGGGGTGGTCCAGGGTTCGTACGTGATCACGATCACCGACGCCGAGCTGACGGCGATCCTGCCGGTCATCACGGCCGGCGGCTAGCGCGAGTCAGGTCGCATCCTCGAGCCGGATCGCGATCTTGGAACCGCCCTCGGTGCGGTACCAGACGCGAACCGGCTGCGCCGTCGCCTGGTGTTCCACGAGGTGACCCGGGGGGAACTCGGCCCCGTTCTCGAGGTCGCCGATCACGAAGACGATCGAGCCCTGGTCGGTCGTCCGGAGGGTGAACCCGGTGACCCGGTCGAGCCCCTGGGACTGGACCCCGACGATCACGCCGACCGCCGCCGTCGCTCCTGCCGGGGCTCCGGGATCGCGGAGGCTGCTGTCGCCCAGCAGGAACGCCGCGCCGCCGGCCAGGACGACGACCGCGACGAACGCCAGCACGAAGAGATTCCGCGTCCGTCGGTCCATGGTCGGCAGCTCAGTGCGCCGCGGCGCCGACCCCGAGCGTCCCCGTCCCGGTGCTCCCGGGCGCGTAGAGAGGAGTGCCGTCGGCACAACGCGGGCAGGTCGCCGGACCCGGCTCGAAGGTAGGCAGGTCGAGCTGCCACAGTGAGCGGAGCGGGTAGACGTGTCCGCTGGTCGGCGAGGTGAGCGTCGCTCGGCCGCCGCCGCTTCGATCGACGAGGACGACGCATTCGACGATCTCGCCGCCCATCGATTCGACCGCCGGGAGCATCGCGAGCAACGAGCCGCCCGTGGTCAGGATGTCGTCGACGAGGAGGACGCGCTCGCCAGGTTCGATCCGGAAGCCGCGCCGGAACTCGCGATGGGTCGTGCCATCGTCCGCCCGGACCTCCTCGGCGAAGATGCTGTGCACGCCGAGCTGGCGCGCCGTCTCGAAGGCGAGGATGATCCCGCCGGTCGTCGGACCCGCCACGAGATCGACGAGCGGCGCCTCGTCGCGGCCTCGCCCATGTTCGGCGAAGAAGCCGCACAGCTCGCTCGTCGCGGCTGGATCCTGGAGGACATGGAACTTCTCGACGTAGGCGTCGCCATGGCGGCCGCTCTTGAGCAGGAAGTGACCCTCGCGGAACGCGCCCGAACTCCGGAACAGCGCCTCGGTCCGCAGCGCGATGGTGTGGCGCAAGGCGGCATCGAGGGCCGGTCGAACCGTGGTCACTCGCTGAGTCTACGCGGGCACGTCGGCGAACGACATCGGGTCGATCCGCCGGACCTCGGCGACGTGGTCGAAGCCACGGTCGGGGCTGATGATGTCGGTGATGCCCTCGTGGATGCAGGTCGCAACATGGACGAGGTCGCGGGCAGCCAGTGACGGGTACTTGATCGCCAGGTCCGGGACGCGACGCATCAGGGCGTGCGTGATCGGCAGCACCGGCGCGAAAAAGTCCATCGCCTGAGCGGCTTGCAGGAGACCCACATCCGGCCGCCGCAGGCTGATGAAGCGATGGAGGATCTCCTGGACGACTTCGACCGAGATGACGCCGTCAAGATCGGCGGTCCCGATCCGGGACAAGATGCGACGGGAAGGTTCACGAAGCGCGTGCTCGCCGCCAGCCGCGTACATGATCACCGCGGTGTCGATGAACGCAGTCACCAATCGCCGAGCTGGCTCTTTTCGATCTGGGCCTTCATGACCTCCCAGTTATCGACCGGCGCGTTCATCGCGAGGAGCGCCTTGAGCGCTCGCTGCCGTCGGTCCGGTTCTGCCTCGACGAACGAATCGACAGCGTCACGGATGACCGCACCGACCGACTTGCCGTCCCGCGCGGCGATCCGCTTCAGCCGCGCCAGCTGTTCCGGCGAGAGCAGGACCTGGGTACGTTCGCTGAACATGCACATACCATACCATGCGCCTGGTTCGCGACCCCCTGTCCCCACGCAGGACTTACGGGCGGTATTCCACGCCCTTGGCCGACGGCTGGCCCGCCTTCTTCGGGAGGGCCGTGCCGATCAGGTCACGGTAGCTGGCGAAGCCGCGACGGCCACACTCGTCGGTGAGCTCGTCGATGAGGCGGACCGGGAGGGTCGGATCCGCGAAGATCGCGGTGCCGACCTGGACCGCGACGGCGCCGACCGCGAGGAAGTCCAGGACGTCCGCCAGCTCCGTCACCCCGCCGATGGCGATGACCGGGATCCTCACGGCCTGGGCAACCTCGTAGACGACCCGCAACGCGACCGGTTTGACCGCCGGGCCACTCAGGCCGCCATAGATGTTGCCGAGCAACGGTCGCCCGCGCCCGGGCTCGACAGCGATCCCTGACAGGGTGTTGATCGCGGTCAACGCGTCCGCTCCGGCGTCGGCGATGGCCCGCGCGATCGGACGGATGTCGGCGACGTTGGGCGACAGCTTGACCAACAAGGGGAGATCCGTGGCGCGGCGGACAGCGGCTGTGACCTCACCGGCCGCGCCGGCATCGATTGCGAACTGGAGCCCGCCGGCGCCGACGTTCGGGCAGGAGATGTTGAGCTCGATCGCGGCGATGCCAGGGACGCCGTCGAGCCGCCTCGCGACCTCCACGTAGTCGTGCACCGACTCGCCGGCGACGTTGACGATGACCGGCGTCTTCCAGGTCGTCCACGTCTCGGCGTACCTGGCGATGACCGCGTCGACGCCCGGGTTCTGGAGTCCGATCGAATTGAGCATCCCGGCCGGCGTCTCGGTCACCCGCGGGGTCGGATTGCCGATGCGTGCCTTGAGGGTCGTCCCCTTGCAGCAGATCCCGCCGAGCCGGTCGACCTCGACGACCTCGCCGTATTCGACCCCATAACCAAAGGTGCCCGAGGCGACCAGGATCGGATTCGGCAGGACCAGGCCGCGACCGAGGTCGACGGACAGATCGACCGAGGAGGACGAGACCGGCGCGGGCGGATCGGCTCGGCCGGTTGAGGGTCGGTCCGCGAGCGCGGACGCCCTCCAGCTCGATAGCGGGATCGCGGGGCGCTTCGGCCCGGCCGGGTACTTCTGCTCCGCCACGCGCGGCGAAGCCGTCATCGCTCGGCGCTTGGCCTTCACCAGGCGTTCTCCCAGGCGATCTCCTCGGCGGCGAAGACCGGACCCTCGCGGCAGACACGTTGCGGGACGCCGGACGTGTTCATCACCACGCAGCCAAGACACGCCCCGACCGCGCAACCCATGTTCTGCTCCATCGACACCTGGAGGAAGGCCTTCCGACGCGCCGCCGGGGAGCCGACTAGATCGGCCTTCCCGGCGCCCCGCTTGCGCCCGAGTTTGGCGACGCCGAGGCGTTCGCGCCGGCCCGCGGCCAGCCGCGCCAGCGCGGCGAGCATGGGTGCCGGGCCGCAGGCGAACGCCTGGTCCGCCCAGGCCTCGTACTCGGCGACGAGGTCGGTGACGTAGCCGTGGTGGCCAAGGCTGCCGTCGTCGGTCGCGACGATGTATTCGACCTCGTCCGGAAGGAGGCTCGACGGGTAGACCTCACGCGCCGACGCAGCCCCGAATAGGAGCGTCACCTGGCGGCCGTCGCGGATCGCCTCATCGACCAGCATCCGAACCCCTGCCATGCCGAGCCCGCCCGCCACCAGGAGGAGGTGGCGGCTGCGCGGATCCACCTCGAACGGGCGCCCGAGCGGCCCGAGCAGGTCGATCGGGTCGCCCGGACGCAGTCGCGTGAACCAGTCGGTCCCACGCCCGATCACCCGGAAATGGATCGTCACGATGCCGGTCGCGGCGTCCGCGGTGTTGAGCGAGAACGGGCGGCGCAAGATCATCCCCGAGAAGTCCCCGGGTCGGGCATGCACGAACTGGCCGGCGCGCGACCCGACCGCGAGCCCGGGCGCGTGATAGGCCTGGATCCACTGGCCCGGCAGGATCTCCCGACTCTCGACCAGCTCGGCCGCGGCGAGCCGCATCGTCACGCGGTCGGTTCGTCCTCGGCGTCACCATCGGCCTCGGCGGTCGCGACGGCCTCGCCTTCGCTTGCGCCTTCGCCCTCGCCGCCTGCCTCGCCGGTGCCGTTGCTCGACGCTCCGGCCAGTTCGGGCGCGACGGCCGGGAACGCCTCGGCCAGCGCGTCGGCCAAGTCGCCGAAGACGTCGGTCGGGTCGTAGAACTCCACCAGCTCGTCGGAGCCGCTCAGGGTGCGCCACTCGTCGTCGGCGTCCTCGGGCACCACCTCGGCCCGGAAGCCGCTCGTGGTCAACGAGAGCCGCTCGTCGTCGTCGTCGACGATGATGAGGTCGCCGATGACCGAGACGAGGCCCGATGACGCTCCCTCGAACTCGTCGAGCAGGCGCGCCTCGCTGCGCTGGCTGCGTTCCTGATACTCGAGCGCGAGGTCGTAGAGCCGGCGCGCGGCCGATTCGTCGTCGTCCTCGGAGAGCGAGATCGGCTGCCCCGCGGCCCACGAGTCGGCGGCTGCCGCGTAGGGGTCCTCGCCCTGCGAGACCGCCTCGTCCGGCGCGATCCCGGCGACCTCGAGGAGGTCGCCTTCGGCGGTCGGTTCGGCCGGCAGCCCCGCCGCTTCCCGTGCTGCCTCGGCGAATGCGGCGTAGATGTCGGCCGGGTTGTACAGCTCGATGAGTTCGGACGCGGATTCGATGACCTCGGTCTCGCTGACCCACTCCCCGGTGACGTCGTCGAGGTAGCGGCTCCGGCTTCGGAAGGTGAGGTCGGGCGCGATCGAGAGGTAGTCGGGCTCGTCATCGATGAGCGTCAGCCCGCCGATGACCGCGATCCGGTCCTTGTGGTGATCGAGGAACTTCCGGAGCTGTTCGGTGGCCTGGACGATGAAGTCGGAGCGTTCGAGGGCGGCGTCTGCCGCCAGCTCCCCGAGCAGGTCGTTGTGGCTATCCATGAGGTCGCCTCCGTTCGATGTCGGGGAGAGTCTAGGGGTGGTACTCGAGATCGGGGCCCATCCGTTCGCGCAGGAACATCGAATGGTGGCGTTCGAAGATCCATTCGCCGGCTCGGTGACCGAGGGCGCGGGTGGCCTCGTCGGCCTCGAGCTTGTCAAGGGTCGCGTAGTCGGGGAGGTCCAGCAGGATCACGTTGTCGAAATCCCAGCCGTGGGCGACGTTGAACCAGCCGATGAAGCGGATGCCGAACTTCTCCTCGTAGTCCTTCACCTGCCTCGGGAAGATCGTGCGCATGAAGAACTTGAAGAACGGGTCGCGGCCGCGGCGGACACTGAAGTAGGTCGCGAGCACGGGCACGGGTGCCATCCTCCCAGGGCGAACGATCGACCGGGCGCGGGCGCCCGACGGCTATTGTCGCACGGGGCCTTCGCGGCTAGCGGTCCCCTTCGGGCGGCGAGTCCGGGTCGATGGCGCTCGGCGATGCCTGGTCGGTGCCGACCGCGGTCGTGTCCTCGAGCTCCCCCACTGTCTTCGAGCCGCTCGCGAGCGGCCGCCGGCGACCACGCCGGTCCGCGGCCACGAGGCGGAGCAGGAAGATGATCGTCTGGCCGGTGACGAGCAGGAGCGCGATCACGGCAAAGAGCAACGCGCCGCTCACGAGCACGGGCCAATCCCAGACGACGGTGAGCGGCGTCAGGACGATGAACGTGACCAGGACGACGAGCTGGATGCGGAAGCAGCCGAGACCCGGGCCGCGCTCGGGCTCGAGGTCCTCGCCGCGGTACTGGACTGGTCCGGTCTGGCGGGGAGGGCGCGGCGGGGTCGGGTCGGCGTGGGGATCGAACGGCAGGGCGGGTTGGGGCGCCTGGTTCGGGTCGGGGGTCTGGTCGGTCACGAGGCGGAACGATACGGGAGCGCGCGACCGGGCGCTTTCGCCAGCTCGCCGGGACGCACGCGGCGGCCCGCTACTCCAACCGCAGGGTCCACTCCCGCACCCCATCGTCGGCAAGGGCCTCGCCCACGACGATGAACCCACTGTGCTCGAGGACGCGTCGCGAGCCGAAGTTGTCCACGGCGACGTGGGCGATCAGCGGCCGGTCCGGGAGCTCTGCGACCAGCAGCCGAAGGGCCGCGGTCGCAACGCCTCGACCCCAGAACGCCCGGCCGACCCAGTAGCCGACCTCACGGTGGCCCTTGTTCGGCCAGCTCACGATGTCGCCGGCGACCTCGCCTTGAACGATGATGGTCCGGGCGATGACCGTGGGGTCGGCCCGGATCTGCACCCAGTGGGCGTAGAACGACGCCGGATCCTGGGTCGGATACGACGCCATCGCCGCCGCGATCGGGTCGTTCTGGTTGGCCAGGAAGACCGGCACCTCGGCGGCGTCGACGGGTCGCAGACGACCCGTCGACGCCTTTGCGGGGGCGCTCCCGACGCCGGCGCCGGCGTCGACGGCGGGCTCGATGGCGGCTCGTTGGCCAAGCCCTCGATGACCTCGACGCCAAGCAGCGCCCGCAGGATCGCCGGCGCCGCGATGACCTTCCATGAGCGAGAACCGCCGCCCAGCACGATCCGTTCGCGCGCCATGACCCGGGCATCGACCCAGATCGGGAGGTCGGGCGGTAGACCGAAGACCGTCACGCCGCCCATCTGCATCCCCGTCAGCGCCGCCGTGTCCTCCGCGGGGGCGAACGAGGCCTTGCGCGTCCCCAGCCGGTCGCGGACGGTCCGGTTCACGTCGAGTCGGTACGGTGCCAGCGTCACGCATGCCGCATACCGCGGCGGGTCGGACTTGCCGATGACCACGATGGTGTTGGCCGAATCCTCGGGCGAGAACCCGTAGGCGGCGCAGAACGCGGCTGTGTCGGCGAGCGAGGGATCGCATGGGAAGAGCTCGTACGGCACGCCAAGCTCGCGGACATGCTTCTCGAGCCAGGCGCGGGCATCGTCGTCGGTCACCAGCGAACGATACCGGACGACCGTAGCCGGACCCCGACGACCGCCCCACGACTCCCGCTACCATCGCGGTCCATGACCGGCCCGCGCGACCGCTTCGACTGGCACCCGGAACCCGAACTGATCGGCTACGGCGATGCCGCGACGTCGCGAGCGGCGATGGAGCGTCTCGGCACGGACACGTGGGCGGTCGCCCTCGACTTCCTGTACGAGCATGCGGCCGAACGGGCGATGGGCGATCCGGCGCCCTACTCGGAGCTGCGGGCCCGGTTCTTTGGCACCGCCGGAGGCCCGGCCGCCGCGCCGGTGACCCCCACCCCCATGGCCGCCATCCTCGCCGAGTTCCGCGACCGCCTCGCGGGCGGCCAGATGAATGCGCAGCACCCCCGCCAGTTCGGCTATTTCACGCCGCCGCCCCTCCCGGTCTCGATGATGGGCGAGCTGCTCGCCCAGATGACCAACCAGGGCGTCGATGTCTGGCACGCCGGCCCGCTGGCAACGTTCGTCGAGGAGGAGGTCGTCCGCTGGCTGTGCGATCTCGTCGGCTTCGGCCCCGCGTCGTTCGGGCTGCTCACCTCGGGTGGCGTGATGGCCAACTTCATGGGGATGGCGCTCGCCCGCGACATCCACCTGGGACGGATCCTGGGCGCCGGGCGACCGCCGCGCGGCGCACTGCTCGATGGCGTACGCGTCTACACCTCGGACCAGACGCATTTCTCGATCGGGCGGGCGCTCGACCTCCTGGGCTTCCCGGCCGATACCCTCGTCGTGATCCCGTCCGACGCGCGGTTCCGACTGCATGGCGCCCAGGTCGCCGAGGCGGTCACGCGAGACCGGGCCGGCGGGTTCACGCCATTCGCGATCGCGGCGGTGGTCGGATCGACCAACACGGGTTCGGTGGATCTCGTCGGCGAGCTCGCCGATGTCGCGGCGGCGGAGGACCTATGGCTGCACGTCGATGCGGCGTACGGCGGCGGGGCTCGGCTGTCGGAGCGTGATGCCGCGCGGGTGCCAGATCTCGAACGCGCGGATTCGGTCACCGTCGACCCGCACAAATGGTTCTTCCAGGCCTATGACATCGGCGGACTGCTGGTCCGCGACGGTGCGCACCTGGCCCAGGTGTTCGGCGGCCGGGCGCCCGAGTATTACCGCGGCGGCGAGACGACCGCGGCCGACGCCGACGGCCAAGACGATCATGGCGACCACGGTGACCAGCTGAACTTCTACAAGCTGAGCTTCGAGGGCACCCGACGCTGGCGCGCGCTCAAGCTCTGGATGTCGTGGAAGCACCTCGGGACGGCGGGGTTCGGGCGGCTCATCGAGGCGAACGACGACCTCGCGGCGCTCCTCGCCCGCCGGTGTGCGGAGGCCGACGACTTCGAGGCCATCCCCGAAACGCCTGAGCTTTCGGTCCTTTGTTTCCGGCACCTGCCCGGCGGGCGGCAGGCCGCATCAACGCTGCCCGCCGCCGAGCTCGACGCCCACCAGGATCGACTCCAGCGCGTCCTCGAGATCTCCGGCGAAGGCTGGCTCACGACGACCCGGCTCCGCGGCGCGACGTGGTTGCGTGCCGGGATCGTCAACTACCTCACGACCGAGGACGACATCGAGGTGCTGCTTTCGACGCTCCGACAGCTCGCCGCCGACGAGCGCTGACCCGCCAGGCCGACCGCGGCGACCATCACGGTCACCGAAGCGAGTCGACCAGCAGCACGAGCGAGAGCACCAGCAGGCCGGCCGTGATGATGGCCGGTGTGATATTGCGGATCGTCAATGGCCGAAGCCGGCTCCCGCCGAAGCGCACGCGGTAGTCGGCGTCGAGGGCGAGCATGTCGGGCATGACCCGGACCTGGCGCGGGGCTCCGTGGACGGATCGCAGGCGCTCCAGCCCGACGCGATGCGCTTCGACCGCGTCACCCAGGGTCGTAGGGACGATCCGGATCTGCACACCCGGCCGGTCGGTCGGCGTGCCGATCGGGTGCATGGTCCCGAGCCACGTCCCGTCCGCCCAGGCCGAGTAGATCCCGGTCAGGGCCACGCCGCCCGCGCCGCTGGCGAGGATCGCGTACGAGTCAGCGTCGTCGGCGGCCATGATCCACCCGAATCGCTCGCCGCCGGGCAGGTCCAGGCTCGTTTCGCCGATGTGGTGGTAGCCGAGCTCGGAAAGCCGGGCCAGGCGATCGAGCACGCCCAGTGGCGCGGCCGGCGCCCGTCCTCGCGCGTCCTGCTGCCGGCGCTGCCCGGTGCCTGCATAGAGGCGCCAGCTGCGGACCGCACCCGGAGCGAGTCGGAGGAGCAGGACGGCGGACGCGGCGACCAGCCCGACCGCCAGGATCCGTTCGATCGTCACGAGCGGGTCAGAAGGCCCGCTTCACCAACAGCAGCCCGATGAAGACGATCACGACCCCGGCCAGCAGCGCGGCCGGCGGCATCGTCGAGATGGTGTGCGCCGAGTCGTTGACGAACTGGCCGAGGGACGCCCCGACGTCCATCGTCCGGCCGCCGCCTCCCGACGCGCCCCCGGCCCGCCCCGCCACCTGGCTGACGCCGTTGCCGTACTCGAACATGGGCCGATCATCGCACATGGACGCAAGGCGTCCCTTGGCGTTACGCTCCCTCGCCGCGTGACCTGGCCGCCAGCCGGTCCTGGAGGCGGAACCACTCCCCGACGACCGGCAGGAACCACGGACGGCCTTCGTACGGCGCCGGGACCAGCGGGAACTTGAGCTTGGCCAAGACTGGCGCCTCCCCGCCCGCCAGCCACTTCCCGACCGCCGTGCCGAGGTGGGTCATGAGCGCCACGCCGGTCCCGCAGCAGCCCATCGCGTAGGTGACGCCATCCTTCGTCCGCCCGACGTGGGGCATCCGGTCGAAGGTGAACCCCACGTTCCCGCCCCACGCGTAGTCGATCCGCCGTCCGGCGAGCTGCGGGTGGACCCGCAGCAGCCCTCGATGGAGGATCTCGGCGGTCCCCTCGATCGAGGGCGGCATCATGCTGGCGCGACCACCGAAGACCATCCGTCGGTCGGCTGAGATGTGCCAGTAGTAGAGGAAGTTCTTCGTGTCGAAGAACGCTCGGCCCTTCGGCGAGATCTCGTGCGCGAGCTCCTCGGGGAGCGGTTCGGTCGCGATGATGTAGCTCCCGATCGGGATGATGCGCCGACGAAGCGAGGGCGCCACGCCGTCCGTGTAGCCGTTCGTCGCGACGAAGACGTTCCGGGCGAGGATCGCGCCGCGCTCGGTCTCGACCACGAAGCGGCCGTCGGCCTGGCGACGGATCGCTCGCGCCCGTACGCCCTCGTGCAGGTCGGCGCCGGCGCGATCCGCGGCGGCGGCCAGCCCGGCGAAGTAGCGACCGGGATGGAGAAGGCCGCTCCTCGGGAAGACGAGCCCGCCGTAGTAGGCGCCCGAGCCGACCTCCTCGCGGATCCGCTCGCGCGGGACGACCGTGGTCTCGACCCCCATGGTCGCGAAGCCCTGCCGCTCGTGGTCGAGCCCTGGGACGTGCGACGGCGCATACGCCAATTCGAGGTAGCCGACCTCGCGGAAGTCACAGTCGATCGAAGCTTCGATGATGAGCCGCTTGACGGTCTCGTAGCCATCGAGCGTCTCGCGAAAGAGGGCGCGCCCGGTGTCGGTGCCGTAGCGCTTGACCAGCTCGGTCGGCCCCCATTTGTAGCCGGGATGGACGATCCCGCCGTTCCGTGTCGAGGCGCCCCAGCCGAGTGTTCTCGCCTCCAGCACGGTGACCGCGACGCCGCGCCGCGCCAACTCCCGGGCCGCGTTGATCCCGGCATATCCGCCGCCGATGACGACGACGTCCGCTGTGTCCGGCAGGTCGCGCCCGGATCGATCGGCGAGCGCCGGCATCGTGGCGCTCCACAACGAATGGCGCTCGAAGTCGCGGTTCAGTGCCGGGTGCGTTGCTGACGTCATGGCGATGAGCGTAGTCGACCTCCTGCGGCCCCCGCTCGCGGCGGCCGAACGCTCGAGCCTTGAAGCGGTGTCGCATATGTGCTACGGTCGTCGCATGGCCGACGTCGGATCCCGCGAGCTGCGGAACAACACTCGGTCGCTCCTCGAGCGCGTCGAGGCGGGCGAGTCCATCACCATCACCCTCGACGGCCGACCGGTCGCGACACTCCTGTCGGCGGGACACCGCCCGCGGTTCGTGACCCGGGAGCGATTCGTCCGCGACCTGCTGACGCATCGCGCCGATCCGGCCCTCCGGGCCACCATCCGGGATCTCGCGCCCGACGCGACCGACGACATCCTGCTCGAGTGAGCACGGGGCTAGCCGACACGACCGTATTCATTGCGGCGGAGTCGGGGCGCTCGGCGCGGCTCGACCGCCTGCCGGATCGCCTTGCCGTCTCCGTCATCACGGTCGGCGAGCTCCGCGCGGGCGTCCTGGCGGCGAGCGATGTCGCGAGTCGGGATCGTCGCCTGGCGACCCTGACCAGCGTTCTGGCCCTCGATCCCGTCCCGATCGACCAGGCGGTCGCAGAGGCGTGGGCTCGCCTGCGGGTCTCGCTCCGTGACTATGGGCTGCGGATGCCCGTCAACGACTCGTGGATCGCCGCGACGGCGATGACCCTCGGCATCCCTGTCGTGACGCAGGACGACGACTATCTCCATGCTCCGGGACTCGAGGTCATCCACATCTGACGCGTCGAGGTCTCGGATGAACCTCGCCGCCCCGGGCGACTCGTGCGGAACTACGGTTCGTCGGGCGCTTGGTACGCGATCCGGCCACCTGCGATCGTGACAAGGACTCGGCCAGCGAGCTCCATCCCGAGCAGTGGCGTGTTCTTGCCACGCGACGCGAGTGCGTCGGCGGTGACCGTCCAGCGCTCGGATCGATCGAAGACGACTAGGTCGGCCGGCGCGCCTTCGACGAGACCCACGGTGCCGGCACGACGCGACTTGGCGCCCAGCACCCCGGCGGAACCCGTCGTCAACGCCTCGATGGCGCGCGCAAGCGTCAGGTGGCCGGCATCCACCGCCGCGAGCAAGACGCCCAACGCCGTCTCGATGCCGCTGATCCCGTTCGCGGCGAGGCCGAACTCGACCGCCTTGTCAACCTCGGCATGTGGGGCGTGGTCGGTGGCGATCGCGTCGACCGTGCCATCGATGAGCGCCGCCAGGCAGGCCGCGGCGTCGTCCGGCGCCCGGAGTGGCGGGTTCACGCGCAGTGACGACGCGTAGGGCTGGGCTGTGATCGCCTCGTCCGACCACGGGTCGCCGCTCGCGTCCCAGGCCCAGCGCCGAGCGCCGGCGACCCACTCGTCGGTGAGGGCGAGGTGATGCGGCGTGACGTCGCACGTGACGGGGAGGCCGGCCGCCTTGGCGCGACGGATCAGGTCCAGGGCTCCTGCGGTGGAGACGTGGGTCAGATGCAACCGGGCGCCCGGCACGTCCTGCAGCACACCCGCGAGGATCGCCAGATCGCGTCCGACGGCCATCTCCTCCGCCGCGGCCGGCCAGCCGCGGAGCCCCATCACGGTCGCGACAAACCCGTCATTCGCTTCGGCGTCAACGGTGAGCGAGGCCTCCTCGGGATGGTCGACGATCGGCAGCCCCAGTGCACCGGCATACGCGAGCGCCGCGCGCAGGATCGAGGCGGACCGAACCGGCGAGCCGTCGTCCGAGAAGCCGACGACGCCCGCGTCGGCGAGCTCGCCGAGCGCCGCGAGCTGCTCCCCTCCCCGCCCGACCGTGACCGCCCCGTAGGCCAGCAGCTCGACCGGCGAGCCGGAGGCGCGGGCGGCGGCGCGAACCTGGGCGAGGACGCCTGGCTCGTCGAGGGCCGGTGTCGTGTTGGGCATCGCGCAAACCGTAGTGAACCCGCCATGCGCGGCGGCGGCCAATCCGGACGCGACGGTCTCGGCGTCCTCGTTGCCCGGCTCGCGGAGGTGTGCGTGGAGGTCGACGAAGCCCGGCGCCACCACGACCCCGGTCGGTTCGATGCCCTTCGCGTCGGCGCCCCGGAGCCAGGTGACAGCCGCCAAGATCCCGTCGCGCACGACGATCTCGCCCGGGCCCGCGCGCCCGGAGGCCGGATCGACCAGCCAGGCCCGGCTGATCTCGAGATCGGGTCCGCGACCGGTCACGCGGCTCCGGCTCCGGTCGCTGCCGGGTGCGTGCCGGCGAGCAGGTAGAGCAACGCCATCCGGACCGCGACCCCGTTGGTGACCTGGTCCGTGATGACCGACTGGGCGCCGGCGGCCACATCGGCCGCGATCTCCACGCCCTCGTTCATCGGCCCAGGGTGCATCACGAGCGCGCCCGGTCGGGCGAGCGCGAGCCGTTCGCTCGTGAGCCCGTACCGCGCGGCGTACTCGCGCAGTGACGGCAGGAGCCCGGACGCCATCCGCTCGCGCTGGATCCGCAGGGCCATCACGACGTCGGCGTCTCGGAGCGCCTCGTCGACGGAGGTCGTGACATGGAACCGCCGACCGGCGGCGGCACCGCGACCCGCCCACGCCTCGAACCCGCGCACCAGTGTCGCCGGCCCGCATAGCCACAGGTCGGCCCCGGCCGCGGTCAACGTCCAGATGTTGGACCGTGCCACGCGCGAATGGAGGATGTCGCCCAGGATCACGACCTTGCGCCCGGCCAGCGAGCCGCCGGGCAGCCGCTCGCGCATCGTGTACAGGTCGAGCAGTGCCTGGGTCGGGTGCGCGTGCCAGCCATCGCCGCCGTTGAGCACGGACCCACCGAAGATCTCGGCCGCGAGGTACGGCGCCCCCGACACCGAATGGCGGATGACCAGCATCTGTGCGCCCAGCGCCTCGACCGTCCGGATGGTATCGACCAGCGATTCGCCCTTGGAGACGGACGAGCTGGCCGCCGCGATGTTGACGACGTCCGCCGACAGGTTCTTGGCCGCGACCTCGAACGAGACGCGCGTCCGGGTCGAGGCCTCGTAGAACAGGATCGTGACCTGCCGGCCGCGCAGCGCCGGGACCTTGGCGATGGGGCGGGCCAGGACTTCGCGCATCGCGTCGGTGGTGCGCATGACGAGGTCGAGATCCGTCGCCGACAGCCCATCGACGTCGAGGAGGTGGCGGTGTCGCCAGGGGACCGCCTGGCTCCCCGGAGCGGTGTCGACCGACGGTGCCGCGGTGATCGACCCGTCGGCCGCGCCGGCCGCGTCCGCCTCGCGGTCGATCACCAGGCTCACCCGACCGGCTCGAGCGCCAGCCGCTCGATCTCGACGCCGTCCTCGGGGTCGATCTCCTCGAGATGGACGCGGACCAGCTCCTCGCGCGAGGTCGGCACGTTCTTGCCGACGTGGTCCGCCCGGATCGGGAGCTCGCGATGGCCACGATCGACGAGGACCGCCAGCCGGATCGCCTGGGGACGGCCGAAGTCGACCAGCGCATCCATCGCCGCCCGGATCGTCCGGCCGGTGTAGAGGACGTCGTCTACCAGCACGATCGTCTTGCCATCGATGCCGGAGGGCAGCTCCGTGCCCTTCACGACCGGCTGCTGCGCCACCATCGACAGGTCGTCCCGATAGAACGTGATGTCGAGCGCCCCGACCGGGACCTCGACGCCCTCGTTCTCCAGGATCGCCGCCGCGATCCGTCGGGCGAGCGGGACACCGCGGCGCTGGATGCCGATGAGGAGGAGACCGTCGGTGCCAGCCTGCTTCTCGACGATCTCGTGGGACAGGCGGATCGTCGCGCGGCGGATCTCGTCCGCGGTCATGATCTGACGGCCGCTCATCGCTCCTTCCTGGGCCTCACGGGGCCTCCCTGGCGGCCTCACGGGGCCGTGGCTGAAGGGTCGAGCGAAGGATACCGCGCCGGGTCAGCCGCAGTCAGTAGACGTAGACGGTCACCGTGGTGGTCCCCGCCCAGGACGGGCAGCCGCAGATGGCGAAGAAGTCGGGGCGATACAGATCCACGACGCGCGACGGTTTCTGCGGGCCGTAGTCGTTCACGACCCGCTCGATGCAGCCGCCCGGGCCGCAGATGACCACGCGCGTCCCGCGCGGCAAACGCATCGCGGTCGTGCCGTTGTCGTAGAACGTGGCGCCCTCCGTCAGGGTGTAGCGCGGCGGCTTGCGGACCGAGGCGGCACCGGCATCGGGCTGGTTCAGGCCGGCCCGGCTCGTCGGGGCGGGATCGAGGGCCGCGCCCGGTTCGACGATGGCCGTATCCGCCGTCATCGAACCAGCCGACACTTGGGCGACGTCAGCCGGCGCGATGGATATCGCCGAACGCGGATCCTCCCCGAGGATCGTGAGCGGCTGGAATGCGCTTGCCGGGATGGGTTCGATCGGGCTGGGGACGCGTGAACCTGCGAGACCCGGCAGCGCGACCAGGGCGAGGGCCGCGGTGAGCACCGACCCTACGACCAACCTGTTAGGTCGCAACAGACCAAGACGATACGTCGGATGGGTTCCGCCTGCACAGCCGAACCGCGGAGAGTGGTGCCCCGATGCGCCGGTCAGTGGACGATGACGACGCCCTCGACTGGACCACTTTCAACGGCGCCGACGGTGTCGTTCGTCCACGCGACGATCTGGACGCGGCTCCCCTCGCCACCCTGACCCGGCGGGGTCGCCCAGGCGAGTCGGCCGTTCGCGATGGAGAACCCGGGGAGGGCGGTCACGTCCTGCGGCGCACCGTGCGGCCGATCGAGCTTGCCGGTGGCGGGGTCCAGGTGGATGAGGCTCAGCTGCCCGATCGTCGGATCGGAGGCGTCGGCGACCCAGACCGCGAGCCACCTCCCGGTCTCGTCCCAGCGAACATCGTATTCGGCTACCGGACCCTCGGCCACGATCTGTGGCGCCTCCGCCGTCGCGGCCGGACCGGCCGTCGGATCGAACGAGCGCAGCACGAGCGCGCCCGAAGCCGGGACTGTGGACAGGCCATCGGGCGCCGCCTTGACGGTGCCGACCCAGGCGACCGCACGGTCGCCGGCCGGATCGATGATCGGCCGCCACACGGACGTCTCGATCGCGGTCTCCTGACCGGTCGTCGGATCGACTAGGAAGGATCGGGGCGCGACCTCGGCGCCGGCGTCACTGGTCGCGTCGGGACGGCTGCCCAGCAACCGGCTGCCCGCCCACGACCCGAAGACGCTCCGATGGTCGGTCGTCAGCGGCCGCGCGAGCGGGTCGCCGACGCGCCAGACATAGATGTCCGGGCCGGTCGAGCCATCCGATGGGCGGGCCGTGAAGGCGAACCAGGCCCCGTCGGGCGAATACGCGGCGGATTGGCCGACGACCTTCACCCCGGAGATGATCGCCAGCGTGGTTGCGACGGTCGGGCTGGGCGCAAGGGTCGGACTGACGGTCGGGGACGCTTCCACCGACGCCGTTGGCGTCGCCGTCGCCGCCGGGCTCGAGCTTGACGGAGACGGCGTCACGGGGGTTGCGGACGCCGTCCCGGACGGGATCGTGGTCAGCGACGCGGAGGCCAGCGTCGTCGGGGTCGGGGCGGGTGTGTCGCTCGGCAGGGTGGTCGGCAAGGCGATGACGACCACGGAATCGTGACCGGTCGAATCGGTGCCCACGACGACCGCCTGGTTCTTGACCGGCGATCGCGAGATCGACTTCGGTTGGATGAAAATCTCGACCTGCTTCGAGTCGTCACCCTGGACCGGCGCGCAGTCCGGCTGGCGATCGGCCGGACAGACCTCGTTGACGCGGGTGGTGTTGTAGGCCAGCGCGCCGTTGGGCGAGGTCCCGACCCAGCCGACCGATCCGGCACCGACCACGATCGGCGTCGGGCCGGGTGTGGCGGTCTGGACGACGGCGACGGCGGGTGTGCTCGCGCCGGGTCCGGCGGCCGTCGTCGGTCCCCGACCGATCCCGCCCGACAGGAGGGTGGCACCGATGACCACCGCGATCACGGCCAGCCCGGACAAGACGCCGAGTGTCGGTCCCGACCGGGGCGAGCCCTTGGCGACTCGACGGGAGGCACCGCCTCGGCCCGCGGATTCGCGTTCCAGGGCGGCCGCCGTCCGAGCCCACAGGTCGCGCGGCGGTTCGGGCTGTTGGTCGCGCAGGCTGCGCAGCGCGACCCGGTCCGTCTCATATGCAGCGGCGACCGAACGGCACCCGGCGCAGCCCGCCAGATGCTCGTCCAGCCACGCCTCGTCAGTGGCCGAGAGGAGTCCGTCCAGCCGCTCGGCGGCAAGACCTCGGGCGCGCTCGTGCGTCGCCGCCGAATGGCTCGCGCGCCGGCGTCGGATGCGCTGGAGGCGGCTCATCGACGTCGCTCCGCCGAGCGTGGTCGGGACTGGTTGGCATCCGCTTCGGCCTCTGCCTGCCGCTCGGCGGCGAGCGCCTGGCGGAGGCTTTCGCGTGCTCGGGTCAGCAGCGCCCGGGCCGCGACGTGGCTGACCCCGAGTGCCGCGGCCAGTTCGACGCCAGTGAGGTCGTGGAGCTCGGCCAGCAGCAGCGCCCCCCGCTGGCGTTCCGGGATCTTGGCGAGGGCCCGCTGCATGTCGCTCGAGAGATGGAGGTCCATCACGAGATGCTCGGCCGATGGGGCCGATCCGTGCGACTCACCCGTCCACGGGAAGAAGCGGATGATCTTGCGCCGGCGGATCTCGTCGAGGGCGACGCGATGGGCGATCTGGTAGAGCCAGGCGCGGGCGTTCTCCGGCCTCTCGAGAGTCTCGTAGTTCTTGTACGCCTTGATGAACGCATCCTGGGTGAGGTCCGCCGCGAGTTCGGGTTCACGCAGCATGCGCAGGAGGTAGGCGTAGATCTCGTTGTGATGCTTGACAAAGAGCGTCTCGACGAACGCCCCGGCCTCCTCGTGGTCCCACCTGCCGCTCATCGCTCCGGCTCGCGATCCGAGCGTGACGGGGCGACCAAGCGGTCCGCGAAGATCAGCGATAGAGGGGTCGGCGACCACGGGTACTCCGAGTGGGATTCATCACGAAGCGTGGCAACTGGGCGGCGCACGCTCGTCGGCCCAATGACGACGGGCTTCCTCCGCGTGTGACGCCCCCCTCCCCCTACGGCCGAGCGCCTCAACCGGGCCCTTCCAGACTTGCCAGGCTTGCCAGGCTTGCCAGGGTTGCCTGACCTGGCTCGGCCCGGCCGAGGAGTTCCTCGACCGCGTCCTCCGGCGAGACGGGGTTGACCGGGAGTCCCGTTCCCAGCTCGAGACCGGCTATGTCACGAAGCCGCGGGTGGATCTCCCAGTGCCAGTGGTAGGTGGCGTCGACCTGTTCGCGCAGCGGCGCCGTATGGAGGACGAGGTTGTACGGCGGCCCGTCCAGGCTCGCCGCGAGCCGCGCCAGGACCTGGCGCAGCGCCTCCGCGGTGGCGGCGACGTCGGCAACGGCCGCCCGCCCGAAATCCGCCTCGTGGCGGCGCGGGACGATCCAGACCTCGAACGACGAGCGCGATGCGTATGGGGCGAACGCCACGCTCGAGTCGTCCTCCCAGACCAGCCGGTCCGGGCGCCGCGATTCGTCGCGCACGAGGCGGCAGAACGGGCACTCGCCCTCGCGGATCACGAAGCGGGCCGCGCCACCCATCTCCTCGGCGATCCGGTGCGGGACCTGGGGCAGGTCGTAGAGGTCGAGGCACAGGTGGTTCGTGCGCGCTCCGGCCTGGGCGCCCCAGTTCTGGACGACCTGAAGGTAGTCCGTCTGGCCGACCTCTCGGGCCTCGGCGAGTGCCTCGCGGGCATTGCCGACCAGCGCTTCGATCATCTCGTTGCCGACGGCGTGGAGCGGTCGATGTTCACCGGGCGGTGCGACGATCGTCCGCCAGCTTCCCGTGGCGCGCGCCTGCGCGAGCGCGACCTGGCCGAGCCCGCGATCGAGCTCCCGAGCGTCGTCACCGGTCCCCACCACGTGGAAGGCGAAGTCCTTGAGCATCCGGACGCGGACGCCGTCGCCCTCGGGTGTCGAGCAGTTCGCGCAACCGGACAGGTTGTCGTCGACCGGCTCGGCGGCACGTGCGAACCGGTCGCGGTGGAACTCGCGATCGACCACGGTCGCCACCCACCAGCCGGTGATCGGGTCCTTGCGCAGCTCGAAGAGACCGGCGGCCATCGCTCAGAGCCCCGTCAGCGGAGCGCCCAGCTCGGCGGCGAGGGCCGTGGCGAAGATGGTCGCGGCGCGCTGGACCGACTCGGTCGAGGGCGCTACATCGATGTCGCCGAGCTCGCGTGCGATCGAAGTCGACGTCACGCCCGGCATCCCGCATGGGTCGATGAGCTCGAAATCGGTGAGGTCGACGGTTACGTTGAGCGCGATCCCGTGGTAGCTCACGCCGCGTTCGATGCGGAGCCCGAGCGCTCCGATCTTGCGGGGGTCGGGGCTGTCCGCGTCACACCAGCAGCCGGGGTGGCCGACGCGGCGGACGGCCGCGACGCACTGGGCGGCACAGGTCGCGACGAGGGCCGCCTCGAGGGCACGGACAAGCGGTCGGACCATCAGTCCGCGTGAAGAGAGCGCGATGATCGGGTAGGCCACCAGCTGGCCGGGACCGTGATAGGTCACCTCGCCGCCTCGTTCGACCTGGACGACCTCGATGCCACGAGCCGCCAGGTCGGTCGGGTCCGCTCGGATGTGAGCCGGGTCGGACGCTCGGCCGAGGGTCAGGACCGCTGGGTGCTCGAGCAACAGGAGTTGGTCGCCGATCCGCTCCTCGGCACGCTCGGCCACGAGCCGCTTCTGGAGCGCGAGTGCCTCGCGGTACTCGACGCGACCCAGCCAGGACGCGGTGATGGACTCCCGCGTCGGGGTCGATCCGATCCAGTCGCGTGAAGACGTGTCGATGGCCACGATGGCACGATAGCAGGAGCCGGTCATCGCACCGAGAGGGGCGTCAACGCTCCGATCCCGGCTCCCAGCCCGAGCGTCACGATCGCGACGAGACTGCCGAGCCCGACCACCAGCGCGACCGCGAATCCGATAGCCAGCGGTCGCCAGCTCGTCTCGCGCAGCTCGCCGAGGTGGATCGACATCCCGACCGCGGCCAGGGCGATGAGGATCAGGCTCCGGGCGATGACGTCGAGATTCGAGGCCAGATCGGCGCCGATCACCCCCAGCGTGCGCAGCGCGGCGAGGGCCAGGAACCCTACGACGAAGAGCGGGACCGCTCGCCGGATCCCGCGTCGCTCCAGATCGTCGACGCCCGCGGAGTCCTCGACGCCCCCGGAGTCCTCGACGCCCCCGGCGCCCCCGGCGCCCTCGGCTTCCTCGCCTCGGGCGGCCCAGACCGTGGCGATCACCAGCAGTAGCGGCGCCATCAGAGCGTTGCGGATGAGCTTGACCACGGTCGCCACGTCGAGCGCGCCCGAGCCATAGGCGGAACTGGTGGCGATGACCTGGCTCGTGTCATGGACCGCGACACCGGCCCACAGTCCGAACTGTGGCTGCGGCAGTGCGATCGCCCGGCCGATCGCCGGGTAGAGGAAGACCGCCAGCGTCCCGAACAGGGTGATCGTCGCGACGGCGTACGCCACTTCCCGCGCCCGCGCCCCGATCACCGGGGCCGTCGCGACGATTGCGGTGTTGCCGCACACCGCGGACCCGACCGCGATAAGGACGGCTAGACGGCCATCGACGCGGACGACCCGCGCCGCAAGGAGGACGATCGCGAACGAGACGGCCATCGTCACCACGATCAAGCCTGTCGCGGGCAGGCCGATCCGGGCGATCTCGGCGAGGCTGAGCCGCGCCCCGAGCAGGATGATGCCGAGCCGGAGCACGCGCTGCGATGCGAAACGCAGGCCCGGTTCGACCGGTCGGATGCGCGGACCGGCCGCGGCGGCGACGACGATGCCGAGGAGCAGCGCAACGGAAACCTCGGCGACGATCGGGGGCAGGAACCCGGTCAGCAGTCGCGCGACCGCGGCCACCCCGATCGCCGCGGCGAGTCCCGGGGCGACCGATCGCATCCCGAGCGCGATCGCGGACGGGCGGATCAGGAAAGTGCGAGGTTCGGGGCGATAGCCCGTGGCGTATTCGGCTCCGCGGCGTCGTCGTGGCGGACTGCATCGTATGGCTCGAACGTGAAGCCCTCCGCGCCATCGAGACGGGCGACACGGTGGAATTCGAGCGTGTACTCGGAATAGGCCTCATGTGTCAAGGCGGCCGCCTCGGTATGGGCCGGCCGACCTGCCGCGGCTCGAGCCTCGGCGCGGCTGTCCCATAGACAGAAGGACAAGCAGCGTCCATCCGACATCGTCGGGCCCTTGAAGTAGTGGACGAAGCCAGAGGCGCCCATCGCCTCGGTGTGGGCCCAGTCGTCGTAGGCCGTCAATCGACCTTCATCGACACCGGGGCGACGGACCGATCGGAACGCGACCATGTACCACTCGCCCGGGTCGAGGTCGGGGGCGAGGTCGTCCCAGTTGAAGGCTTCGGCGACGGACAGGCTGGCATACCGGTCGGAGACCGGGGCCAGGCGATCGAATCGGCGACGAGCTCGATGTGTCATCTCGATGCAGCATAGCGAACCTCGGGCCGGATTACCACACCATGAGACGACGGTCTGCCACGATGCGAGACAGAAGTACTACCTGCTACGGAGTCCGGTCGTCAGCGAGGCCCGCGTTGACCGCTCGGGCCGCCTCCTGGAGCAGTCGGCCCGCGCGCGCGCGCCAGGCGTCATCGCATCGGAATGCCGGCCCGAGCAGCGCGATGGCGCCCACGATCCCGTCCTCCCGGAATACCGGGGCGGCCATCGCGATCGAGCCCGTGATCATCTCGCCCTCGCTGGTGGCCATCCCGGTCATGACGATCCCACCCAGGCTCGCGCGCAACTCGGTCTCGGTCGGTGTGGTGTCGGTGATCCGGAGCAGATCCTGGGCGAGGACCTCGTCGAGGACTTCGCTCGGGGCGAACGCGAGCAGCACGCGACCCGGCGCTCCGGCATAGAGCGGCGACATGGCGCCCGGCTCGAGGGTGACCCGCAACGGCTCGTCGCTTTCGATCTGGTGAAGGCAGATGGACGACAACGCGATCCGTCGCACGACGACGGCCGTCTCGCCCGTCTGGTCGGCGAGCATGCGCAGGGCCGCGTCGGCGTGGCGGATCAGCCGCTCGCTGCTGACGTTTGCACCGGTCCCGATGAGCAGCTTCGGACCTAGGCGAAACTGACCGCCGTGCCGATCCACGAACCCGAAGTCGCCCAGCGTCCGGAGGTAGCGATAGACGGTCGACAGCGGCATCTCGAGCAGCGAGCTGAGTTCGTCGGCACGGATCTCGCCGCGGTCGGCGACCATCAGCAAGAGCCGCAGGCCGCGGGCGAACGAGGTGTCCTCGGCGGCCTCCTCGGGGGGCCGATCGCGCGCGGTGGTCATGGCGGGCGCTCCCCCGAGTTCTCACGGTGCGGGAATGATTCCCGGTGGCCGCGATCCTAGCACGCT
This sequence comes from Candidatus Limnocylindrales bacterium, assembly GCA_038319665.1. GTDB lineage: Bacteria > Chloroflexota > Limnocylindria > Limnocylindrales > CSP1-4 > SPCO01. The sequence continues at coordinate 19,196 of JBBQDL010000002.1, read as the reverse complement.
GGACCGGAGCGACCTCCCGTTGTTCACTGGTGCGGATGCCGCGCCAGAAGGGACCAATGTGACGACCACACCGACCGACACCCCAGGCGGACCGTCGTTCGCCCCGCTCGAGCGGCTGTTCGCACGCCCCGAGTCTCCGGTGCCCGCCCGCGGAGCAGCGATGCCCCAGGCCCTCCAGCGAGCCTACGGCGGCCGACTCGCGATCCCGCTACGTCCCGATGAGCCGACGGTCATCGCCAACTTCGTCACGACCATCGACGGCGTGGTCGCCCTGGACGCCCAGGGTGCGACGAGCGGCGGCGAGATCAGTGGGTTCCATGAGCCGGACCGATTCGTGATGGGCCTGCTCCGCACCCTCGCCGATGCCGTGGTCATCGGGGCTGGATCGGTCCGTGCCGCACCGACCCATCGCTGGACCGCGAGCCACGTCCATCGAGCGTCGGCGGCCGCCTTCGCGGCATGGCGTCGCGACGAGGGGATCGCCGATCCGGAGCCGACGACGATCGTCGTCACGCGGCGCGGTCTGGTCGATCCGACCCATCCCGGTCTGGCCGACCCGCATATCCCGGTCGTGATCGTGACCGCGCCCGAGGGCGCCCGGACCCTGGCGGGGGCCGACTTCGGGTCGAACGTCCGCATCGTCGTCGACGAGGGCCTGGACCTCTCGGCAGTGGCCATCCGGGTCGCCGCGGACGAGCTTGGGGCAAAGGTCGTCCTGTGTGAGGGCGGGCCGCACCTGTTCGGCGAGCTCCTGGGTCTGCGTCGCATCCATGAGCTGTTCTTGACGCTGGCCCCTCAGCTCGTCGGTCGCGCTCCGGAGGTGCAGCGGTTCGGCCTGGTCGAGGGCCGAGCGTTCGACCAGGCCGACGCGCCCTGGTCGGACCTCGCATCGGTCACGCGGTCAAGCGATCATCTCTTCCTGCGCTACTTGATCCGCGCGGGTGCCGTGCCGGCGACCTAGACGGCCTGAGCCGGCTCGGCCGGCTCGGCCGGCTCGTCGGTGATCGGGTCCGAGACCGCCTTCTCCCTTCGGGCCAGGAAGATGAACGGCAGGGCCAGCGCCTGCAGGCCGGCGGACACCAGATATGAGGCGCCATAACCGTTGACGTCGGCCACCCGGCCAAGGGCCGGCTGGGAGATGACGCCGCCGGCCGATCCCATCAGGTTGTCGAACGAGAGCACGGTCGCGCGCTGCTCCGAGGGGATCACGCCGTTGAGGAAGGCCTGCCGGAACGGAGCCTCGACGGCGAAGATCATCGCCCAGGCCACCACGAGCAGAAGGACGACCCAGAACTGGTTCGCCAGACCGACCAGGGCCAGCAGGATGGCGGTCGCGACGGTGGCGACGATGAGCGCCTCGGTGCGGCGTCGGAAGAGACGCCGCACCTTGGTCACGATGAGGCCGCCGACGATCTGGGCACCGGCCACGACCGCGGCCGCGAGGCCGGCCACGCCGTACGCCCTTGGATCGCCGTAGAGCTGCAGCAGGTACGGCTGGAGCGCGTAGAACGCGAAGATGCCGACGCCGAAGGTGAATGGCGCGGAGAGCATGATCCAGCGCACGGGCGGATTGCGCAGCCCGCCGTCGATCGATCCTCGCAGGACGGCACCGACCTCCGCCCGGACGCTCGCGCCACGGCTCGGTGTAAAGCCGATGTCGTGCATGAACCGGAACGCGATCAACAGGGTCACGCCGAGCAAGATGGCCCGGATGAGGTACGGGACGCCCAGGTTGGTCGCCTGGGCCACGACCCCGCCCAGGAAAGAGCCGGTCAACATCGCCGCAGCTGCCACGATCTGGGCGCGAGCGAAGACCGACTCCAGCGTGCCCGTGAACCCCGTCGCCTTGAGCGCATCGACGAGCCACGCCTCGGTCGCGCCCGAGAAGAACGTGAATCCGAGTCCCAGCAGGATGGAGGCAAGGGCCCAGCCAAGGAGCCCAGCTCGGATCTGCCACATGACGAGGTACAGGAGCGTCGACAGGAGCAGGGTCGCGGCGCCCAGCAGGAACGAGAACTGGCGGCCGCGGGTATCGGCGACCACGCCGGTCGGCACCTCGAAGATGACCTGGCCGACCGTGAAGAAGGCGTTCACCGTGAAGGCCTGGGTGTTTGTCGAGCCCGGCGTCGAGCAGGAAGAGCGTGTTGATGCCCCAGATGAACGAGGCTGAGAGGGTCGTGAACAGGGTCAGGACGAGGTAGGTCCGTTGGACGGTTCGGGCTGAGTCGGCCATCTCCGGCGGAGTCTAGACTCTGGCGGTGCCGCGTTACACGCCCGAGGACTCGCTCCAGAGCCCGCGCTTCACGGGGCCGTCGACCTTCGCCCGGCTGCCCTACGTCCGGACCCTGGACGACGTGGATCTGGCGGTCGTCGGGGTCCCGTTCGACACCGGAGTGACCTACCGCGTCGGCGGCCGGTTCGGGCCCAATGCCGTCCGCGCGGCATCGGTGATGCTGCGGCCGTACAACCCGAGCCTCGACGTCAAACCCTTCGATATCCTCTCGTGCGTCGACTACGGCGACGTCGCGATCGTGCCCGGCTACACCGAGCGCAGCTACGCCGCGATCGAGGCGGCCGTCGAGCCGATCGTCCAGGCGGGGGTCGTTCCGCTCCTGATCGGCGGCGATCATGCCTGCACCTTGCCGCACCTTCGCGCCACGCGATCGCGCGGCCCGATCGCCGTCATCGACTTCGACTCGCACACCGACGCCTGGGACGCGTACTTCGGCGAGAAGTACAACCACGGGACGTGGATGCGGCGCGCCATCGAGGAGGGCCTGGTCGACGTCGATCATTCGATCGAGGTCGGTCTGCGCGGTTCGTTGTATGACGCCGGGGATTGGAGCGGGCTCACCACCGAGCTCGGCCTGGCCTATCTCACGACCGAGGACATCTTCCGCGTCGGGCCGGCCGCGGTGAGCGCGGCGATCCTCGACCGCGTTGGTGATCGACCCGCGTTCATCAGCTTCGACATCGATGTCGTGGATCCGGCGTTCGCGCCCGGGACGGGTACACCGGAGGCGGGCGGCCCATCCGCCCACGACCTCCTGGCCATCCTTCGCGGGCTGCGGGGGATCGACTTCGTCGGGTTCGATGTCGTGGAGGTGATCCCGGCGTACGACCCCGCCGGCCAGACCGCGACACTGGCCGCGAACCTCGCCTACGAGATGTTGTCGCTCGTGGCGTTGCGCCGCGCCGGCCGGTGACCGACGAACGCTGGCGATCACCCCTGCCGGACGGGTTTCGCTGGCCGGGCGGCGTCCGGGCGGCCGCCTGCCTGACCTTCGATGTCGACGCGGAGAGCGCCATCCTGTTCGAACACCCGGGGGCCGCCGCATGGCTGGATGTCATGAGCCACCAGGCCTACGGGGCGCGAACCGGGATCGCCCGTCTTTTGCGGATGCTCGATCGTCGTCGCGTCCGAGCGACCTTCTTCATCCCTGGCGACAGCGCCGAGCGATGGCCGACGATCTGCCGGTCGATCCGCGACGCCGGTCACGAGATCGGCCACCACGGCTACCTCCACGAAGGCGCCCACGGCGCGACCCCGGCCGAGGAGCAGACGCGGCTGCTGCGCGGCCTGGCGGCGCTGGACGAGGTCCTTGGGCTGCGGCCGGTCGGCTACCGCGCGCCGAACTGGGAGTTGACGTTCGAGACCCCGGCCCTCCTCGCGCGGCATGGATTCGTCTACGACTCCGGGCTGATGGACGCCGATCACCCCTATCTCCTCGCGACCTCGGCCGAACCGGGAGCCGCGACTCTGGTCGAGCTACCGGGGCATTGGGCGCTCGACGATTGGGAGCCGTACAACTACCTGCCCCGGATCACGGGCTCCGGGGTGATCGCCAGCCCGGCGGACGTCCTCGCCCGATGGACGCTCGAGCTCGAGGCCCTCATCGAGGAGGGCGGGCTGTTCATGCTCACGAATCACCCCTTCATCTCGGGTCGGGCATCACGGGCGGTTGCGCTGGAACAGCTCGTCGAACGAGCGCAGTCGATCGACGGCCTTTGGATCGCGACGGCGGCCGAGATCGCGGAGCATGTGGCGACCCTCGGGCTCGAGCCCGTCGTCCACCGCCGGCCGGAGATCTGACCCCCGGTCCGAGGCCGCGCATGGCTCAGACGCGCCGGACCACGGATCGCGCCCCGAACCAGTAGATGACGAAAGCGACCGCCCCGCCCACGTAGTACGCGAGATCCGCGCCGTGCAGATAGTTCGCGGTGATGTAGTTGAACGGACCGCCCCACGAGTAGCCCAGCGACGAGTTCTGGAACGGGATCCCGACCACGAAACCGACGACCAGGGCGACCAGGGCGACGGTGCCGTTGGGGAGGGCGCTGAAGTCGACGATCGAGTTCGCATCGGCTTGACGGCGGCGGAGCCACCAGTCGGCCAGGACGACGCCGACGAAGGGCGAGATCCAGTAACTGATGAACAGCAGGAAGTTCGTGAAGTTCGTGGCGAAGTCGCCGGTGTTGAGGACGAGGGTGAACAGGAAGCCGAGGACGGCGACGGTCGCGGCCGAATAGATCCGCTTGATCTTGAGGCCCGCCGCCTGGAGCGAGAGCGACCCCGTGTAGTCGTTCATCGCGTTGACCGCGACGGTGCCGATCGCGATGGCCACCATCGCCAGGCTGGCCACGATGGCTCCACTGCCACCGAGGACGTCATAGATCGTCTGGCTCGACTCGCCGCCGGTCGCCTTGCTGGCGACCAGCAGGCCGAGGACCTCGAGCCACGCGGACGCGACGGTCATCCCGAGGAGGGTGTACCAGAAGACCTGGCGCGGCGACGTATTCGAGGGCAGATAGCGGGAGTAATCGGAGGCGTAGAGAGCCCATGCCAACACGAAACTGGCCACGATCGCGACCATCGCGATGAACGCCCCGAGCTGGTCGGCTCCGCTGAAGCCGTCCGTCAGGCTCGTATCGGCCTTGCCGAGGATCGCGATCGTCAGGACGAGGAACATCACGCCGAGGACGAGAGCCGCCCATTTCTCGAAGGTGTGGATCGCCTCGTAGCCGACGATCCCGAGGATGCCCTGGCAGAGGACGATCGCGAGCAGCCCGACGACGAAGGGCAGGCCCGGGATCAGGATCGTCAGGGCGTACGCCCCGAACAGGCTATTGATGCCGTCCCAGCCGATCGTGCTCAGCCAGTTGAGGAGCCCGGGCACCACGATCGATTTCCCGAACGGGAGTCGGGCGGCCGGCATCTGCGCGAGGCCGAGCTTCGGGCCCATCGTGCTCAGCAACGCGACGAAGAACGAACCCAGGAGGTTGCCGACGATGATCGCGAGCAGCCCGGTGACGAAGCCGAGCTTGAGAAAATCGAGCGTAACGAGCGTGCCGATGAAGAATGCCGCCGGCACCAGATTCGGCGTGAACCAGACCGTGAAGATCCGACCGACCGAGCCGTATCGGGCTGACTCGGGGATCGGGGCCATCCCGCGGCCCTCGATCGAGAGGTCGCCCTCGCGTGTGGGCATGCCCTCGCCGGTGGTCGCGTCCATGACTGCCATCGTTGGATCTCTCCTTCCCTCATTCGGCCGTGATGCCGACCAGGCCCTTGGTGCGGATGCCCGCCCTCTTTTCAGTCGATGGCGACGCTCTTGACGAAGTCGACCGGACGTCGCTCACCATCGATGAGGATCGCGCTTCGAGCCGGTTCGGTCTCGGCCACGACGCGGCCAAGCCGGACGACCCAGCGCGCGGCGGGACGCAGGCGGATGGCCTCCGCCTCGTCCGTCGCATCGAACACGACGAAGTTCGCCGGCATTCCCTCTGCGACACCCCATGGCACTTCGGCGGCACGCGCGGCGTTCATGGTGACCATCTCCCAGGCTCGGAACAGTTCCGCTCGACCGGTCATCTGGGCGACATGGACCAGCATCGAGAGCGCGTCGAGCATCGAGCCGCGCCCGAGCGGATACCACGGATCCATGATCGAATCGTGTCCGCAGGCCACGTTGACGCCGGCCGCATCGAGTTCCTTGACACGGGTCATCCCGCGGCGCTTCGGATACGTGTCGAAACGGCCCTGGAGGACGATGTTGTCGAGCGGATTGGCGATGATCGTGACCCCCGCTCGCTTCAATATCTGGAGCAGCTTGAAGGCGTAGGCGTCGTTGTAGGAGCCCATCGCGGTCGTGTGCCCGGCCACGACCCGGCCGCCCATCCCGTCGCGCATCGCCCGCGCGGCCACGACCTCGAGGAACCGGGATTGCTCGTCGTCGGTCTCGTCGCAGTGGAGATCGATCGGGGCACCGGTCTCGCGCGCGAGGTCGAACAGGAAATGGACCTCCTCGACGCCGTCCTCGCGAGTCCACTCGTAGTGCGGGATCCCGCCGATCACGTCGCAGCCCAGGCGCATCGCCTCGCGCATCAGCTCCTTGCCGTTCGGGAAGGAGAGGACGCCGTCCTGCGGGAAGGCGATCAATCGCAGCTCGACCAGATCCCGCACTTCATCGCGCAGCTCGATCAGGGCGCGCAACGCGGTCAGGGACGGGTCGCATACATCGACGTGGGAGCGGATCAGGCCGGTACCCTGGGCGACCTCCCAGTGGATCGCCTCGCGGGCGCGGCGCTTGACGTCCTCGTGGGTCAGCAACGGCTTGCGCTCGGCCCAGGTCTGGATCCCCTCGATCAGGGTCCCTGACTCGTTGAAGCGCGGCTCGCCGACTGTCAGGACCGCGTCCATGTGCACGTGGGGGTCGACGAGCGGCGGGGAGACGAGACGCCCTTCGGCATCGAGCTCCGGTCGGCCGTCGGCGGGGATCGTTCCGCTCGGCCGGATCGCCTCGATCCGGTCCCCATCGACGAGGATATCGGCCGTTTCGACGGGACGGCCGAACGTCGGATGGATCCGCGCATCGCGCACGATCAGTCCCGTCGTCGCCACCATCACCTCTGGCTTGACCTCACGGCAGTGTGCGGCGCCCGAAAGAGCGGCGTCAAGGCTCGTCGGAGGACGAAGTCCCTGGCTCAGATCCCGAATTGGCGCAAATAATCGCGATTCGCGCGCTGGACCGCCACCACTGATTCGGGCGTATCGGAGGCCCGCAGGAACTGGTCCTGTTCGATGACCAGCCAGCCGCGATAGTCGTGGCGTCGGAGCGACTCGATGACCGAATCGATCCCCGAATCGCCGAGCCCGAGCTGGCAGAAGACGCCACGGCTCAGCGCTTCCTCGAGGCCCTTCCCTTCGGCCTTGACCTCGTCCATGACCGCGGTCAGGCAGTCCTTGATATGGACGTGCCTGATCAACTCGTGGTAGTCGTCGACCGCCTTCGCAGGGTCGGCGCCCCCGAAGCGGAAATGACCAGTGTCGAGGCACAGGCCGAGCAGGGACGGGTCGAGCCGATCGATGACCCGGGCGATCTCGTCGGCCGTCTCCACGTAGGTCCCGGCATGGGGGTGGAGGACGACCTCGAAGCCCTCCTGCCGGCAGATCTCGGCCGCCCGATGGAGATTCGCCATCAGGGTCTCGAAGCGGGACGGCGACAGCCAAGCCTCCGGATGCTCGGCGATCCGGCCCGAGTAGGCCAGGCGCTCGGGCTCGTCGAAATGGTCGGACAGGACCGCGAAGGTCAGCGACCCGGCCGGCGCGCCCTCGCGGATCAGCCGGAGGCTGTCGCGCAACCAGGCTCGGTCCTCGTCGGCCTTCTCGTTACGGCTGAAGTGCTGCGGCAGGAAGGCGCCGACCAGCTCAAGGCTCCGCGACGAAAGACGCCCGTGCAGCCGCTCGGCGTCGCCCAGGAACCCGGGCGGCCCGAGCTCGGTGCCCTCGAAGCCGATGTCGACCATCCAGTCCAGCATGTCGTCAGGCCCCGGCATCCAGGCGTCGTCGACGATGATCTCGTCGACGCCGAACGAGACGGGGGCGCTGGCCACCCGCATCCGCTCAGGCGGCACGTCAGGCGTCTGCGGCACTGCGTGTCGCCGGCTCGCAACCGCACGATCGGCGAACGGCCAGCTCCATCGAGATCCGCACGTCCATCGCCCCAGCCCCGGTGTGCTCGAGGGCGCGCAGCACCATCGACGCCGCAAGATCCCCGATATCGCGATCACGCCGGGCCAGGACGGTCAGCGGCGGATCGAGCAAAGGCGCGGCATCTGAATCGTCAAAGCAGACGATTGCGACCTCATCCGGGACCGGAACCCCGCGGGCACGCAACTCGCTGAGGCCGCCCAGCGCGAGGTCGGCGCACGGGTAGACGATCGCCGTGACCGGATCGTCCAGATCCATGAGCGCCGCCGTCTCGGCGCGACCCGCCGCCCCGGTCCAGTCGCCCGGCCGGACGAAGGCCGCATCGATCGGCAGGCCGTTGCCGAGCATGCCCACCTCGTAGCCTGCCAGACGCTCGGCGCCGGACGTCTCGCTCTGGATCCCGCCCACGTAGCCGATCCGCCGATGTCCGTGGAGCTCGGCCAGATGGCCGACCAGCAGCTGGATCCCCGCTTCGTTGGCGAGGGTGACCCGGCCCGCGCCGACGCCGTCCACGACGTTGTCGAAGAAGATGACGGGCAGTCGGTAGCGCCGCTCGATCGCACGGATCGCGGTTCCGTCACCGCCCGACGAACAGACGATGAACCCGTCCACCCGACCGGCCGCCAGGGCCATCAGGGCGGCGCGTTCCCGATCCGGCCGTTCGTCCGTGTCCATGAGCGTGATCTGGTAGCCGGCCGCCTGCAGCCGGTGCTGCGCGCCCTTGAGGGCGTTGGCGTAGAAGCCCGAACTGATGTCGGGGACGATGAAGCCGATCATCCGTGTCGATCGGGTGCGCAGCATCTGGCCGGCGGCCGACGGGTGGAAGTCGAGGCTGGCCGCTACTCGGCGCACGCGATCCCGCGTCTCGATCGCGACACTCCCCCGGCCGGACAGGGCTCGGGACGCGGTCGCGACCGAGACGCCGGCCGCCTCGGCGACATCGGTAAGCCGGGGCGACGTGTCGATCACTTGACGGCGCCCATCGTGAGGCCGCGGACGAGGTGCTTCTGGACGAAGATCGAGAAGATCACGATCGGCAGGGCGCCGACGACACCCGCGGCGCTCATCGCGCCCCAGTCAACGTTGATCCGTCCGATGAGCGTCGCCGCGCCGACGGGCATCGTCTCGGCGGCCGGTGTGGAGGTCAGGACGAGGGCGAACAGGAATTCGTTGTAGGTCGTGATCATCGCGAAGATGCCGGTCGCAACGAGCCCGGGGGCGGCCAGCGGCAGGACGATCCGCCGGAACGCGGTGAACCGGGTATCGCCGTCGACCATGGCGGCCTCCTCGAGATCGACCGGAATCTCGCGGAAGAAGCTCTCCATCATCCACACGACGATCGTCACGTTGAATGCCGCATACACGACGATCAGGCTCAGCTGCGTGTTGAGGAGCCCGAGCTGCTGGGCCACGAGGAAGATCGGGATGATGATCACGATCGGCGGCAGCAACCGGACCATCAGCAGGCTGAACCCGACGTAGCGATGCATGCCCCCACGCAACCGGAAGCGAGCCAGCACGTAGGCGGCCTGCGTGCCGAGGATGAGGGCGATCGCGACGCTGACGGACGTCACGATGATCGAGTTGGTCAGGTAGGCCCCGAATTCGCGACCATTGAACAGGCTGACGTAGTTCCCGATCGTGAGCGACTCGGGGATGAGCGAGGTGTCCTGGGTGATCTCGCGGTTCGTCTTGAGCGAGGTCAGGATCATCCACAGCAGCGGGATGATCGCGAACGCGATCGCGGTCAGGGCCGCGACCGCCCACGCGATACCGCTCAGCCGGCCCTTCGTCACGAGGCCCGCCTGCGCATCAGGCCCACGGAAAAGCCGGCGGCCACGAGGACGACCAGCGCGACCATGAACAGCATCGCCGCCGCGTAGCCGACCTGCTGGAACTGGAAGAACGTCTGATAGCCGTAGATCGAGATGAGCTGGGTCGAGGTCCCCGGACCGCCGCGGGTCAGGACGTAGACCTGGTCGAACGTCGTGAGCGCCTCGATCGCCCGCAACGTCACGGCGACCAGGATGGTCGGTCGTAAGAGGGGGAGCGTGTGGTCGACGAAAATGCGCCAGGCGCCTGCGCCGTCGACACGGGCAGCCTCGAATGGCTCGACGGGCATCGACTGGATGCCGGCGAGCAGGATCAGGAAAAGGAGCGGCGTCCATTCCCAGACGTCGAGGAAGACGAGACCGAGGAAGGCGCCGGTCCCGCTGCTGAGGATCTGAGGCGGGTCGAGGCCGACAGCGTGGGCCATCGAGGCGAGGAGCCCGACGTCCGAGGCGTAGATGAGCCGGAACACGATCCCGACGACGACCGGCGTGACGATCATCGGCAGGATCAGGGTGGCCCGGATCCGCCGGATGAATCGCCGCTCGCGGGCGACCAGGAGCGCCAGCGCGAGGCCGAGGACCGTCTCGATCGTCACCGCGAGGAAGACGAAGCGGGCTGTCGTCAGCAGTGCGCCGATAAATGCCGGATCGGCGAACGCCTGCCGGTAGTTGTCGAGTCCGACGTCACGGACCAAGCGACCGAAGCGGAAGAACCCCGTGCTGGATCGCAGGCCGTCGATGAGGGGATAGACGATGACGCCGAGCACCAGGAAGAGCGCCGGCCCGAGCATGAGGTACGGGAGCGCCTTGTCCAGGCCCGACCCTCGAAGGGTCCGGCCCACGACGCTCGGCGTCATCGAAACAGCCACGGATCAGTAGTAGCCCTGCTGGGTCAGGTAGTCCTTGACCTGCGTCGCCGCCCGGTCAAGCGCCGCCCCTCCCCCGCTGCCCGCGACAAGCGCGGTGTTCAGCTCGGTCCCGATGATCGACTCGACCTTGGACCAGTCTGGGGTCCGCGGCCGCGCCTGGGCACCGGCGTTGAGCTGGGCGAGCGCCACCGGTAGGAGCCGATGGTCCTTGACCGCCTGCGCGTCGGAGAAAGCGGGCGTCTTGACCGGGAGGTCACCGGAACGGGCCAGGGCGGTCTGGGTGTCGTTCGAGGCGAACCACTTCATGAACGCGATCGCGTTGTCCTTGTTCGGTGCGGAGGCGCTGACGCCGTGGATGAAGATGCCGATCTGGGCGATCGCCGACTCCTGCTTCGGGACGACGCCGAAATCGAGCTTGCCGACGACCTTCGACTGCGCCGGGTCATCGGACTTGATCGCGTTGCCCGAGTACTGGATGATCGCCGCCGCGTCGCCGCCGAGGATCGCCGCGCCCTCTTGGTCGGAGTCGAACTCGGCCACGCCCTTGGGGGCGATCGACTTCAGGGTCCCGACAAAGAAGTCCGCCGCGGCCTTGCCCTTGTCGGAGTTGAAGATCGGGATCCATTTGTCGTCGAAGAAGTCGGCCCCGAATGACCGGAAGACCGGGTAGAACGAGGTGACGATCGGGTTGCCTTTGACCCCGCGAAAGACGAAGCCGTACTTGACCTTGCCGGCCGCCACGCCCGCCTTGCCCTGGCTGACGAGGTCGTCCCAGGTCGCCGGCGCGGAGGCGAACACGTCGTTCCGGTAGGTGAGCGTCTGGAGGTCGCCGATCGTCGGCAGCGCGATCAGCTTGGGGGTCTCGGTTTCGAAGCCCTTGACTCGCGGGCCCTGCCGCGGCGGCCAGAAGCCCAGGTCCGCGAATGGCCCTGGATAGTCGGCATCCATCTGGATGTCGTGCGGCCCGAGGTCCTCGAGGATGCCGGCGGCCGCGTACTGGGGGATCCAGGGGTCGTCCATGATGTAGATGTCGTACTGGCCCGCCTTCGACGTGCCGTCCTGGAACGCCTTGGCGAAGAACGAGTCGTACGGCTCGGTCAGGAACTCCACCTTGGTCCCGGTGGCCGCCTCGAACATCGGGATGATCGTGCCCTTGAACGGGGTCAGCGCCCCGTCCTCGAATGCCCCGATGACGAGTTTGCCACCGGCCTGCGCGGCACTCGCGCTGGCGCCCGGGGTGGCGGCCGGTGCGGATCCAGCGGGCGTGGACGCGGCGGTTGTCGCCGTGGGTGCCACCGAACTCACCCCGGGGCCGCAGGCCGCCAACAGCGCGGCCGCCGCCGTCGTGCCACCGACCGCAACGCCGAGTCGCAAGATGTCCCGCCGTGTCAGGTGCCGGGACAGGACGTTGTCGTCACTCATTGCACCACTCCTCCTGCTTGATTCGTCGGCGGCTCGCCGACGCGATGGACCGCGGTCGAGCCGCCTGGCTCGAAGAAGCAGGCCCTGGCGGGATCGACGCACACGCCAACGGGCGCGCCGATCGGCGCCGTCCAGCCTCGATCGGCCCGGACCGTCACGCGAGTGTCACCGATAAGCACCTCCACATAGACCTCGTCCCCCATCGGTTCGACGACATAGACGGTCGCCGGGACCGTCCCCGGCTCTCCCTGCGCCGTGATCGAGAGATCCCGCGCCCGCACCCCCAGCTGTTCGACACCCGCCGCGGCGCACGCGTCGTATCGCTCGCCGAGTGGCACCGCGGCGCCGGCCACGACCATGGCGCGCTGCTCGGGATCGAGGCCGATGGACAGGATGTTCATCGGCGGGTTGCCCACGAAGCTCGCCACGAAGCGATTGGCCGGTCGGTCGAAGACCTCCTGCGGCGGTGCGTATTGCTGGACGACGCCGTCGCTGATCAGGCAGACGCGGTCGGCCATCGTGAGCGCCTCCGCCTGGTCGTGGGTCACGTAGATCGTGGTCGCAGCGAGGCGCTGCTGCAGCCGACGGATCTCGCCGCGCATGCTGATCCGCAGCTTGGCGTCGAGGTTCGAGAGCGGTTCGTCCATCAGGAAGGCCGCCGGGTCTCGGATGATCGCGCGGGCCAGGGCGATCCGCTGGCGCTGCCCGCCGGACAGCTGACGCGGCCGGCGCTTGAGGAGATGCGAGATCTCCAGCGATGCCGCGACCGCCGCGACAGCCGCCGCACGATCTCGATCGGACACCTTCCGGATCCGCAGGGGATAACCGATGTTGTCCTCGATCGACATGTGCGGATAGAGCGCATAGCTCTGGAAGACCATCGCCACATCCCGCTCGCGCGGCGAGAGATCGGTCACGTCGCGACCGCCGATCCGAACCTTGCCGGCGGTCGGCGTCTCGAGGCCGGCGATGATCCTGAGCGCCGTCGTCTTGCCACAGCCCGACGGCCCGAGCAGCACCACGAATTCGCCATCGGCCACGGTCAGGTCGAGCGATTCGAGGACGCGGACGCCGCCGAACCGCTTCTCGATCCCCGTGAGCTGGACCTCAGCCATCGTCGATCACGATGCGAGTGCGACCTTGAGCGTCGCGACCGAGCGGCGGATGCACTCCTCGGGCGTCAGCGAGGGGTCCTCATGCTCGATCGAGACGACCGAATCGTGGCCGACCGACTGAAGCGCCTTGATCAGCCGCGACCAGGTCGCCGCGTCATGGCCGTCGCCGATCGCCGAGAAATGCCACGGCGCCCAGCTCGCGTCCACCGGGAAGCGGTGGTCCATGACGCCGTTGAGCGCGATCCGCTCGGGATAGAGCGTCGTGTCCTTGCCGTGACACCAGCCGACGACGGGCCCGAGCGCCTCGATGACGCGGATCGGATCCGCGCCCTGCCACCAGAAGTGGCTGGGATCGAGGTTCACGCCGACGTTGTCGCCGCAGTACTCGCGCAGGGCCCGGTACGATTCGAGCGTCCAGACAGAGACGCCCGGGTGCAGTTCCAGGCAGATCCGCACGTTCGGAGCCGCGCTCGACATCCAGTCGGACATCATCCGCCAGTACGGCCCGACCTCCGCCTCCATCTGCCACGACCAGATCGGCTCATCGTCGTTGCTCACTGACCACAGGCCGAAGACGCCGATCGGTCCGCCGGTCCGGCCGCCGGGACTGCCGGCCATGGTGACGACGCGGTCGATCCCGAGGAGAGTGGCCAGCTCGACCGCGCCCCGCAGGGCGCCCTGCGCCTCGGCCCGCGCGACCGGATCGGGATGGAGCGGATTGCCCGCGGCGTTGACGGCACTGAACCGGATCCCGGCGTCGTCGAGGTCGCGCCGAAGCTCGTCGCGAGCCGCCTCGTCGCGAAGGAGCGATGCGAGGTCGAGGTGCGTCCGGGCGCCCCACGTGCCCACGCTCATCTCGACATCGGTGATGTCGTTGCGGGCGGCCCAGGCCAGGGCGTCGCGGCGCGGCAGGTGCTTCAGTCCGTCCGTGAACAGCCCGATCCGCACGGATGTCTCCTTATCTTTCCGATGATCCCGTCATGCCGCCGGCTCGTGCCGTGCCGCAGCAAGCCTGAAGCCGTCCAGCAGTGCGGCCAGGTCGTTCCGGGCGGCCTCGACCGTGGCCCTGACCGGGACACCGGCCGTGATCGCGGCATGGAACGCCCGTAGCTCATTGCGGAACGCCTCCTCGTACGAGACCCGGTAGTCGACCGTCTCGAGGCCCGCCGCGGTCCCGTCTGAGCGGCGTTCGACGAGGCGCGTCGGGAAGTGGCGCAGGTAGGGCGACGGGAAGGTCAGCTCCAGGATCCGGTCGCGGCAGTACGCCGTGACCCGCTCGCGATAGTCGGCGACACCGGGCAGGTTCAGGTGCTCGAGATGCGCCCGGCCTTCGTCGGGCAGGGTCCAGTCGAGGCTGACGCCACGGCCCGCGTCGAAATAGCCGGCATCCGCGATGGGACGAGGGACGCCGATGCCCAGCGAGCGCAGCAAGTGGTGGGCGAGGCTCACATCGTGGACGAGCGACCCCAGGTACGCCTCGAACGCGCGCGACTGCCCAGCGTCCGGCTCGGCGCCAAGGGCCTCGCGGACGGCATCGGCGCCACGCCGCCTCGTGTCGTCGATGAGGGCCCGGGGCACGTCCCGAGCCGGCACCAGTCCGAGGTGGTCGACGAACGGTCCCTGGTCGGGATCGTTGACCTCGACCGACAGGTAGACGAGCTCGGCCGGCCCGTCCATCAGCCGCTCGACCATCCGCTCGACGGCCGGGTCATACAGCTTCATGTACCCGCACTGGACGACGCGGTCGCCCCGTTGCGCGAGGATCTCGTCGCATTCCGCGAGGCTGACCGCCAGCGGCTTCTCGCAGAAGACGTGGACGCCGGCCCGCAGCGCCGTCAGGACGGCGGATCGGTGGGCCGGGTCGGGGACGGCGATGACGACCGCGTCGAGGTCGAGCGCGAGCGCCTCCTCGAGCGACTCACAGGCATTCGGGACGCCGTAGCGCGCCGCGACGGCCGTTCGGACCGTGGCCGAGGGGTCGGCGACGGCGACGAAGTCGAAGCGATCGCCTTCATCCGAGAGGGTCGGGGCGTGCGCGGCTTGCCCTACGAGGCCGGCCCCGAACAGCGCCACGCGAAGGCGTGGCCACTGGCTCTCCCCGGATCCGTTCGTCGTGGCGGATGGCATGTTCGGCGCATCCTCGATGAGCGCGGAGCCGAGCTCCGCGGTGCGACGGAATGCGAGACGCGAGGTCGAGACGCCGTTTTGCAGAGCCAGCGTAATCGATTCCATCGTCGTGTCAACGACCGATTCGCGCTCGCGGCGAGGCGATCAGACCGGGACCGGACGGCCCTCGCGCATCGATCGAGCCGCGGCCAGTGCGATCGCCAGCGCAGCCTCGCCGGCAGATCCCGGAACGTCGACCGGCCGGCCTTCGAGGATGGCGCGCGCGAAGCCGCGCGTCTGGGCGGCGTACGCGGCTTCGAACCTCGGGACGGACGGATCCGCACCGTCCGCTGCCACCGCGCCGCCGGCATCGCCGCCGCTCCAGGCGCCATGCGAGACGGGCAGATGCCCGATCCAGACGGAGCCCGCCGTCGCCAGGACCTCGGTGCGGACGTCCTCGCCGTACGTCGTGTTCCGCGCCAGCTCGACTGTGCCGGTCGTGCCACCGGAGAAGCGGATGTTGACCACCGCGCTGTCGACGTCGCCCACGGTCGCCAGCGCCGGATGGGCGGCGCTCGAGCCGAAGGCGTGGACCTCGACGACTTCGTCGTCCATGAGCCAGCGGGCAAGGTCGAACTCGTGGATGCCCATGTCGACCATGATCCCGCCGCTCACCGCCGGGTCGGCGAAGCCGACCGGCGGCGGGTCGGTGTCGAACTGGAGCGACTTGAACAGCATCGGCCGGCCGAGAGCGCCCGATGCCAGGCGGGCCCTGGCGCGGGCGTAGTCCGGGTCCCAGCGGCGCATGAACCCGACCTGGAGCCGGACACTGGCGGCGTCCGCCGCCGCGATGCCGGCGATGGTGTCGGCCATCGTCAGCGCGATCGGTTTCTCGCACAGGATGTCTGCCCCGGCGGCCGCCGCCGTCTGGATCGCCTCGAGGTGACGGTTCGACGAGGTCGCGATCAGGACCGCGTCCAGCCCCGGTGCCGCCAGCATCTCGTCGAGCGAGCCGAATGCCGCCACGCCCCCAACTACCTCGGCAAGACGTTGGGCAGCGGGCAGATCGACGTCAGCGATGCCAACCAGGCAGGCCTCGGGGACGCTTCGTGCGATCAGCCGCGCATGGATCGTGCCCATCCGCCCGGCCCCGACGACGCCGATCCCCACGCGCTTGGTCATGGCCTGATCCCGGTGTCCGGCCCTCGTCATGTCGCGAGAGTACGGCAGGCGTTGTCGCTGATCAGTTGATCGAGCGCTGGTGGACCACCCGCGGGATGGCGCGCCGTCCGAGGCGCCCTTCCAGGTCGCCCGTGGCGATATCGGGATGCGCTTGGCGGATCGTCGACACCAATCCACGCACACTGACCAGTCCGTCATAGCGAACCCCGTCCAGATAGAACGTCGGCGTGCCCGTCACGCCGCTGCCGAGACCGCTCCGGACATCCTCGCGGACGCGACTGGCGTGAGCGTGGGCATCGAACTCGCGCTTGAACCGGGCCGTGTCGAGACCGAGATCGGCGGCATACGCCGAGAGGTCGTCGTCCTCGAGCGCGTCCTGGTGCTCGAATAGGGCGAGGTGCATCTCGAAGAATCTGCCCTGCACGCCCGCGGCCTCGGCGGCCTCCGCAGCGCGCTGTGCGTGAGGGTGCGATCCCGTGAGGGGGAAGTGGCGGAAGACGTAGCGGAGTTGGTCGCCCAACAGTTCTCGAAGGTCCCCCACGATGGGCACGGCCGCCAGGCAATAGGGACACTCATAGTCGCCGTACTCGACGAGGGTCACCGGTGCGGTCGCGGGCCCCTGGACATGGTCACGCTCGCTCACCGCGGGCGTGAGCCGCTTGGTGCGATCCTCAGACATCGATGACCTCCTGAGCCGGTGTTCCCGGCTGGGCTGCTACGGGCAGTCGTATTCCACGACTCGAATCGGAAGTGACAGGGACCATCATGGATCGACCGGCTCGAGTACGGATATGTCCCGGCCCGCCCTGTTCAGCCCGCATGGCGTGGACGCGCAACGGCCCTAGGAGCAGCTATCGACGCGATCCCGACGGCATCGGGCGATCATGCAGCCTCGGCTGGGCTCGTCGAATCCGGCAGACGGCGCTCCTGTTCGATCTGGAGCCTGAGGCGGTACAAGGTCTCCCATTCGTCGTACGGCGCATCGAGCGCCGTGAGCAGGCCGTCGATCGGTGCGAAATCGGCCGCCGTGACCCGCGGCTTCTCGGCGATCTCCGCCAGGCGGTCCTCGATCTGCTGCGACTCCATGGCCGGTGTCAAGTAGGCGCCGGCTGAGGTAAGGCGGCGCGCAACGGCCGCGCGGGCGGCCGACACTTGGGCCGTCCGCCCCAGCAGCGCGACATCGGACGGATAGACCAGGATCTCCAGGTCGTCGTTCGCGAAGGAAACGAGCTCCTTGGGGATCGACCCCTTCACGGCAGCACCACCGACCGCGGCGAGCAGCCGGATGGAGACCTCGAATAGCCCTGACGCACGCTTCCGGGTCATCGCGAAGCCGGCCTCGGAGAGCGCGGCCTCGAGGTCGCTCGCGACGGACTCGTACTTGCCGGGCTTGACGATGATCGGGATGTGGATGCTTTCCCAGTCGTGTTGCAGGCTGCGGATCTTCCGCTCGAGTCCCCATGCGGCAAGCGAGATGACCGTCAGGGCGTACACGGCCGCGTACGGATAGCCCTTGAGCAAGCGGGTGAGTCTGGCGCGACCGACCGGCCGGTCCTTTTCGGCCACGAAGCTCACCGTCGCGGCGGCGATCACGGGCGGCAGCAAGACCGCGAGGGCAAGCATGATCAGGCGCAGCCACCAGTCCTGGATGAAGGACGCTCGCGGAACCGCGGCCAGCAGGAAGCTCCCCACGGACGGCACCAGCACGCCGGCAAGCGCGGCGACCCATGCCAACGAACCGAGGGTGATGAACGAGAGCAGGTTCCGCTTCGACTGCGGGACGCGCCCGAACAAGAGGATCGTCCCCCAGGCGATCGTCATCGTGGCGACGGGCCCGATGAGACGCCCGAAGGCGGTGAACAGCCCACTGAAGATGATCATGTCCGCATTCCGCCGCGGAGCCGCCTCGTCACTTCACTCACCTCTCTCCAAACGACCCGGCCGCATCGCAGTCTGCGCTCGACGCAGTCTGCGCTCGGCGGGCTGGCTGCATGCGAACGCGTGGGCCTGCCCGTGTTGCACCGTCCTTGCACTCGTCGCGGCCCAGCGGCTCGATCGGAGCTTTCGGCGTCCTGAGACGGAGGGGCGCTTCGTCCTCAGGCGGCTTGGATCCGCTGACGCACCGCAGCCACGAGAGCGCGAACGTCGCGGATCCGCGTCGCCCGCAGGAATACGCTCGCCGTTCGCCCGTCGCGCGTGATCGACAGCCGCGTCGAGTCAAGCGGACCGGCCTCTAGGTGCAGGGCGTAGCCGTTCGTCCGTGGGCCATGACCCGATCCCCGTCTTGGGCGTCGGGAGCGGCGCATCGCGGTTCGCGGAGGTCATCCGTGGTCGCCGGGCAGGACTGGCGCGCGCCCGAGCCTCGACGAGTGTAATCGCTGGCACGGATATCACTGAGACCTACTCCGACGTCAACGACGTCACGACGAAGAGCCAGGGGCGACGGCGCGTACGCACAAGCTGCCGAGGCGTGGGTCGCCACAGAGGCGGCGTTACCCGTGACCGCCACGCATCTTGCGGAGGCAGCAGGCGTCGCCGACCCGGTACGAAGGGGTCATGGTGGTCGGCCTCGTCCGCCCATACCTTCGGGACGACCAAATCCTCGGGGGCTCCTTCTTTCATGCCGATCGATCCGGTGCTGCTCGTCGCGCTCCTCGGCGCTCTTGCTGGAGCCGCCGCC
>JBBQDL010000001.1:0-171775 GCA_038319665.1 Candidatus Limnocylindrales bacterium | reverse complement strand
CTCGGGCGGGAGCGCCCAGACGATCGCGTCGAGCAGGTCGCCCGTCCCGCGCCCGTGCGAGGCGGAGATCGCGTAGGTCTCCTCCCAGCCAAGAGCGTGGAATTCGGCGCCTTCGAGCTCGCGCTTCTCGTTGTCGGCCTTGTTGATGACGACGATGACGGGCGCCGTCGCGCGGCGCAGGATCCGCGCGGCCTCGAGGTCGGCCGGTGTCGTGCCGGTCGTCGCGTCGACGACGAAGAGGATCACATCCGCCTCGCCGATCGCCAGCCGTGCCTGCTCCTGGACCCGGGCCTCGATGGGATCGTCGGGGTCGAGCTCGAGGCCGCCGGTGTCGACGATGACGAAGCGCCGCCCGTTCCATTCGGTGTCGCCGTAGAGGCGGTCGCGCGTGGTCCGGGCGCGATCCTCGACGATCGCCGAGCGCTGCCCGAGGAACCGGTTGAAGAGCGTGCTCTTGCCGACGTTCGGCCGCCCGACGATGGCGACGACCGGGATGCCTCCTCCCCTACCGCTGACCACGGATCAGGCAGCGCCGGATTCGGCGATCCTCGGTGGCGTCGGGAGCGAGGTCGTGCGACCGGCCGGTGTGGCCGCCCGGTCCAGCGCTGCGTGGGCGAGCTCGGCGGCCTTGGCGCTGACCTCCGGCGTACCGGCCATCTCGAGGATTCGCTCGGCGACGTCACGCAAGTCCTCGATCGGGGTCGAGGTCCCGCCGGTCACCCCGACGATCCGTGCGTCGGCGAACGGCGCCGGGTCGGTCAGGTCGTGGACGCTCTCGATCTGGATCGCCGCCGTCCCGGCGATCTCGCACAAGCGGGTCAATTCCTTGGTGTTGGCGCTCGAGCGCCCACCGACGACGACCATCAGGTCGACGTCGCCGGCGGCTTCGAGGGTGTCCTGCTGACGACGGATCGTGACCGGGCAGACGGTGTTGACGATCTTGAGCTCGTGGGCCCGCGAGACCATGAACGCCGCGAGCTGCTCGAACTTCCAGGGCGGCTGGGTCGACTGCGAGATGAGGGCCATCCGCTTGCGACGGGGGATCGCCGCCTCCCATTCCGCCTCGTCGTCGACCACGATCGCATCGGGTGCGAAACCGAGCAGACCGACGACCTCTGGATGCTTGGGGGTTCCGAGCAGGACGATGGTGTAGCCGTCCTCGACGAGCTTGACCAGCTCGCGCTGCTCCTGGATGACCCAGGTGCAGGTCCCGTCGATGACCTCGAGGCCGCGCTCCTCGGCGCGCTGCATCACGTCCGGCCGCACGCCGTGGGCGCGGATGACGACCGCGGCGCCATGGTCGACGTCGTCCAGCGATTCGACCGTCTGGATGCCCATGTCCTGGAGGTCGCGGACGACGCCCTCGTTGTGGACGACCTGGCCGAGGGTATGCGTCGCCTTGCCGGCGGCCGACGCCTCCTTCGCCTTGTCGATCGCCTCGCGAACGCCGTAGCAGAAGCCGGTGCGCTTCGCGATGCGGACTTCCAGGACCGTTCCCATGCGTCGATTATCGCACGGGGTCCGTTCTGGCCCCCGTGGTCAGCCTCCGATCGGGGCCGCCGGCGGTGCGTAGACGCCTTGCTGTGCGGGCGGCAGGAGCGCCGCGATGCGTTCCATGATCATCCTCGTTACGAGCGGTTTCGCCATTCGCCGGTCCATGCCGGGTGGCAGTTCGTCGGCCGGGCGGAACGGCGCACCGACCCGGATCGTGACCCGACCGCCGGGATGCGGCAGCCGCTGGCCCTTGGGCCAGACGCGGTTCGAGCCCGAGATGCCGAGGGGCACGATCGGGGCGCCACTGCGGATGGCGAGCGCCGCGAGCCCGTCGCGCGCTTCCTGGAGAGCACCGTCCGGGCTGCGCGTCCCTTCCGGGAAGACGAACAGGATCTGGCCCTCGTCGAGGATCCGCTGGGCGAGCCGGAAGGCCTCGACATCGGCCCCACCGCGGTCCACCGGGTGGACGCCGCCGTGCGTGGCGGTCCAGCCGACGATCGGCCAGGCAAAGAGTTCCTTCTTGCCGAGCCAGTGGATCCGCCGTCCGAGACGCGGGATCAGCCATGCGCCGATCTCGACCGCGTCCAGGTTGGAGGCGTGGTTGGCCGCGAGGATGACCGGTCCGTCGCGCGGGATCTGATCGACGGCACCCTCGAGCCGGACCCGACTCAACGATCGACCGAAGATGCGACCGGCGAACGTCAGCACCGAGAGGAACGGCGTGATCGAGTTCTCGAGCGGGGGTGGCGCCTCGCTCATGCGTTGGCGCCGCTCGGCTCGGCCTCGGCCGCGCGGCGGGCCTCGACGTCGCGGATCGCGTTGACGACGGCATCGACCGTATCCTCGAATCGGTTGCCATCGGTCGAGATGATCCTTGCATCGGGGGCGGGCTGGAGCGGCGCCACGGCCCGTGTCGAGTCGAGCTCGTCGCGGCGGAGAAGGGCGTCCAGGATCGCCCTCGCCTCGGGGCCGTTCGGGTCGATCGCACGTTCCTCCGCGCGACGGCGCGCCCGCTCCTCGACCGAGGCCTCGAGGAAGATCTTGAGATCGGCGTCGGGCAGGACGACGGTCCCGATGTCGCGGCCGGCCATGATGATCCCTCCCCCCGCGGCGATCCCCCGCTGGCGGTCGAGGAGCGCGAGGCGCAGCTCCGGGATCGCGGCGACCGCGGAGACGGCGGCATCGATGGCCGGCACGTGGACGTCGTCGGTGTGATCGACGCCGTCGACCAGGACGCGGGCGAGACGACCATGCTCGTCAGGCGCGAGCTCGACCTCGTCGATCAGACCGCGCATCGCGTGCGGGTACGACGCCGAAACGCGGCGCGCGAGTGCCAGCCACGTCACCGCGCGGTAGAGGAGACCCGTATCGCAGAACCGGCAGCCGACCTCGAGGGCCGCCGCGGCGCCGACACTGCTCTTGCCCGACGAACCCGGCCCGTCGAGGGCGACGATCAGCTTCATCCGGTAGGCGTCCATGCGGGGAGGATAGCCGAGGCTACTTCCAGGGTGACGGCAGGTGGGTCAGAGGCTCCCGGTCCGGAAGCACGTCTGTCTGCAGGGACGGGTCGGCCGCCGGCACGTAGCGCTCCTCGAGCCCGAGCTCCTTCAGGACGATGTTCCGCCCCTGCGCGATCCCGGTCGCCTTGTAGAACGCGACGGTCCGATTGAAGCCCTGTCGCCCGAAGCCGCAATCGCTCGACAGGATCAGTTGGTCGGCCGGGATGACCTCGAGCGCGCGCCGCACCCGCGCGGCGACGACCGGCGCCATGTCGGCCTGGAGCGTGCGGTGGCTCACCATGCCGACGGCGATCTTCTTCTTCAGCGTGTTGGCGTACGGCTTGAACAGGTCGATCTCGGCAAGGTCGTTCTCGGTCGCCTCGACGGTCCACACGTCGCCCTTGAGACGCTCGAGGTAGATCTCGATCGAATTCGCGTACGACTCGCCCGTGTAGACCTTCTGCATGTTCGGGTTGCCCCAGCAGGTGTGGATCCACAGCTCCACGCCGTCAAGGCCGTCGACCTCGTGGTTGAAGGCATCGACCATGAAATCGAGCAATTCCGTTTGCTCGGGATGGAAGGCGGCCGTGAAATGGATCGTCGGCTCCTCGATCTGGATCACCTTGGCGCCGGCGGCCGCGAGCTGACGGAGCTCGAGATTCATCGCGCCAGCCATGTCCCAGATCAGCTGCTTCTTGTCATCGAGGTCGTACTCGGCGGTGTGACTGTCGAGGAAGATCGCGAGCACCTGTGATGAGCACGTCCCGAACTTGACGGGCTTCCCGGAGCCCGATCGAGCCTGCGCGATCCGCCAGAGCTTGGCGTACTCGAGCGGATTGCGTGGGTCGTGCTCGACCTTGCCGACGACACGCGGCCATCGCCACGTCGTCTCGATCTCGTTCATCAGCGTCCCGGCCGGGAACGCGAGCAGGCTGTCGCGCGAGCCCTCGTACTGGAGTTCTTCGTGCTCGAAACCCTTCCAACGCTGCAACGGGTAGTGGTGCCACGAGCGGCCGGCGAAGTCCTCGTCGAGGTGGTAGTCGCCATTCGTGAGGATGTCGAGCCCCGCGCGCTCCTGGTCGGCGATCACGGTCGCGTGCGCGTCGAGGAATTGCTCGCGAAAGCGGACGTCGAGCAGCGCGGTGTCGAGCGGCCGGCCCCACAGCCCAACGTCGTACCACCGTGGCCGCGGCCACGAGCCCGTAACGGTCGTCGGGAGCATCAGGTCCTTGGTGGCCGTGAGCATCGCGCGGGCTCCTCCTGGTCGAGATCCGGTGGTGCGTCGATCCTAGATCGTCGTCCCGCTCCGTTTCGCGGCAAAGGCCGCAAACCACCCGAGCGCGGCCGGGTCGGCCGTAGCACCGGCAGCCGCGACTTCGGCCATCGGCCGGCCGAGGAGGAGCCGCTTGACCGGCACCTCCATCTTCTTGCCGGTGAGCGTCCGTGGGATGGCCGGTGCGGCGATGATCTCGTCGGGGACGTGGCGCTGCGAGAGCGCTGCGCGGATCGCCCCGTTGATCCGGCCCTTGAGCGCCGGGTCCAGCTCGACGCCGTCGGCCGGGACGACGAAGAGCGGCATCCAGTAGCCGCCACCCGGCAGCTCCAGCCCGATCACGAGGCTATCGACCACCTCCGGCAGCCCTTCGACGACGCCGTACAGCTCGCTCGTCCCGAACCGGATGCCTTGCCGGTTGAGCGTCGAGTCCGAGCGCCCCTCGATGACGGCACTCCCCCGCTCCGTGATCCGGACCCAGTCGCCATGGCGCCAGACGCCCGGGTACATCTCGAAATAGCTCTCGCGATAGCGCGTCCCGTCCGGGTCGTTCCAGAAAGCGACCGGCATGGACGGCAGCGGCGCGGTCAGGACGAGCTCCCCGGTCTGACCGACGACGGACCGCCCGGCCTCGTCGAACGCTTCTACGCGCGCTCCGAGTGAGCGCGTCTGGAGCTCGCCCGCACGGACGGGCAGGAGCGCGCAGCCACCGACGAACGCGCTGACAACGTCAGTCCCGCCGCTCATCGAGGCGAGCCAGACATCCGGTTTCACCGCCTCGTAGACCCAGCCGAACACCTCGGCCGCGAGCGGCGACCCGGTGGAGCCGATCGCCGCCAGGTGCGACAGGTCGTTGGTCTCGCCGGGCTGGAGCCCGGTCTTCATGCATCCCGCAAGGAACGCCGCGCTCGTCCCGAAGAGCTTGACCTTCGCCTGCGCCGCGAGATCCCACAGCACGTCGAGGTTCGGGTAGCCGGGGCTGCCGTCGTACAGCACCGGCACGCCGCCGACGAGCATCGACCCGACGAGGAAGTTCCACATCATCCAGCCGGTGGTCGTGTACCACGACATCCGGTCGCCCTCACGGATATCGAACATCAGGCCGACCGCCTTGGCATGCTCCAGGACCACGCCGCCGTGACCGTGGACGATCGCCTTCGGCAGTCCTGTCGTCCCTGATGAGTAGAGCACCCAGAGCGGATGGTCGAACGGGACGGGCTCGAACCAGAGCGGCTCCTCGGGCCCGCGCAGGACGTCGGCCCACATCATCTCGGCGGAGTCGTCGGCGTACGCGGCCGAATCGAGATACGGGATGACGACCGTCCGCTGGAGCGTCGGCAGCGCGGTCCGCAGTTCGGCGATCACGCTCGCGCGATCGAACCGCTTGCCGCCGTACGTGTACCCGTCGACCACGATGAGGACCTTGGGCGAGATCTGGGCGAAGCGATCGACCAGGCTGCGCGTCCCGAAGTCGGGCGAGCAGCTCGACCAGATGGCACCGATGCTGGCGCACGCCACCAACGCGATGACGGCCTCGGGGATGTTCGGCATGACCGCCGCGACCCGGTCGCCGCGCCCGACGCCGAGCCGGCGAAGACCGGCCGCCGCCGCCGCGACCGACGCCTCGAACGTCGCGCCGCTCATCTCCCGGAGCGGTTCGCGTTCGGAGGCGAACAGGAGCGCGGGCCGATCGGGGGCGAGGCGCGCCATGAGCGCCTCCGCGTAGTTGATCTCGGCGCCCTCGAACCAGATCGCGCCGGGCATCGTCGCATCGGTGAGGACGCGGCTCCGGTCGCCCCGGAGCGGGATCTCGTAGTAGTCGACGACCGACGACCAGAACGCCTCGAGGTCGTCGACCGACCAGCGCCATAGCGCCACGAAATCCTCGAACGCGAGGCCGCGTTCGCGCTCGAGCCAGCGCATGTAGTCGGTCATCGTCGACGCT
The DNA here is from genome assembly GCA_038319665.1 of Candidatus Limnocylindrales bacterium. GTDB lineage: Bacteria > Chloroflexota > Limnocylindria > Limnocylindrales > CSP1-4 > SPCO01. The sequence goes on along the minus strand of JBBQDL010000001.1, from coordinate 165,564 downwards.
TCCCGGAAGGCGGCCGACGGCTCCCACAGGAGCGTGCCTTCGGTGACCGGCGTTCGTTCGCTCATCTACGGAAAGGGCGACCGGCGTGCGAGGGCCTCGCCGGCCACCGCACGACCGGTCTGGACGACGAGCCAGATGCGCGACGGATCGAGCAGGATCGCCGGATCGCCGACCGGGTCGCCATCGACGACGAGCAGATCCGCCTTCTTGCCGGCCTCGACAGTCCCCAGCTCGTCGGCCAGGCCAAGCGCCTGCGCGGATCCGAGCGTCGCCGCGGTGATCGCCGCGGCGGCACCGAGATCGCCCTCGGCCATCCGAACGAGCTCGGTGGCGCTCGCGCCAGGTGGGCCGCTGTCGTAGCCCATCGCAAGCGTGACGCCGGCCGCGTGCGCGGCGTGGAGCGTCTTGTAGGCATCTTCCGCCTGGCGCTTGGCCTGCTCCACGAGACGCTGGGCGAACTCCCCGGCGAAACGCTCGGCCAGGTCGGCGAAGGTCGAGAGTGTCGGGACGAGGACGATCCCGCGTTTCGCCATCAAAGCCAGCAACTCCGGCGCGCGGTGGAGCGAGAGACCGTGCTCGATCGTGTCGACCCCCTCCTCGACCGCGATCCGAGCGCCACCGAGCCCCTTCGCGTGAGCGGCGACCCGGAACCCCATCCGGTGCGCCTCGTCGACGACGGCCCTGACTTCTTCCGCCGTCATCTGCGCGGGCTCCGGATTCTCGCGAACCACCGACCGAGCGCCGGTCGCCATGATCTTGATGTAGTCGGCGCCGTCGCGGATCTGCTGCCGGACCGCCTTTCGCATCTCCCAAGGGCCGTCGGCCTCCTGATACATCGTCCCGAAGATGCGGGCGCCCGGCGCGGTCGCCGACAGGATCCGGCCGCACGACAGGATCCGTGGGCCGTCCACCAGCCCGAGCTCGACCGCGCGCCGAAGGTCGATCGCCTCGCCGCCATAGCTCCCGACATCGCGGACGGTCGTGATGCCGGCGCCAAGCAGCGCGGTCGCCATCTGGGCGAGAACGAAATAGCCCAGCTCCGGGGGCCGCGGATCGTCCCCGTGGAGGGGCGGCGGCGGACCGAACCCGGGGCTGCGCTCAGTGTCGCTCGAGACATGCGCATGGGCATCGATCAGGCCCGGCATCAGCGTCCGCCCGGCAAGTTCGACCGCGCCGGCCGGCGGGTCGCCGGAGGCCGACCCGATCGCCACGATGCGCCCGTCACCGATCGTCAGGGAGGCGCGTTCGACCGGCGCGCCGCCGCGGCCATCGACCAGGCGGGCATTCCAGAGCGTGACGGTCATCGGCGGGCCGGGCGTACCGGTCGTACCGGTCGGGCCGCACGACCGGCCGTTTCCTCGGGACTCGGCGGTTCCGCGGGCGCGTCGGTGGTCCTCGCCCCGGCGCGACTCGTGCCGGCACCTGCGCCGAGGCCACGCACCTCCGGCGCGCGCAGCCGGCGTGCCCGGCCGCTCGGCAGGTCGTCGAGCCGCACCGGCCCGATCCGGACACGCACCAGCCGTTCGATCGGCGACCCGACAGCGCCGAACATCCGCCGCAATTGGCGCTTCCAGCCCTGGGCCAGGATCGCTCGGTACCAGACCAGTTCGCCGGGCGATGGCGCGATCAGCTCGGCCAGACGGCGGGTCTCGATCTCGGTGGTCGATCGGAGGCCCGTGAGCGTAGCGAGCCCTTCATCGAGCGGGATCCCGGCCTTGAGCGCCTTGACCTGGTCGGCGTTCAGCGGGGTTCGGAGTCCCATCGCGTATTCGCGTTCGATGCCGTGGCGCGGATGAAGGACGCGATCGGCCCACGCGCCGTCGTTGGTCAGGACGAGGAGGCCCTCCGAGTCCTGGTCGAGCCGGCCGACCGGGTAGAGCCGGGAGCCTTCCGGAAGAAGCGCCGTGGGGATCATGTCGAGGACGGTCTTCGAGGCATGGCGGTCGCGGACCGTGGAGGTCACGCCACCCGGCTTGTGCAGCAGCAGGTATTCCGGGGCGGACGCGCCGCCGATCACCCGGCCGTCGACGGCGATGATCGCGGTCGCGGGGTCGACCTGCATCCCGAGCCGGGCCGGTTTCCCGTCGACGGTCACGCGGCCATTCGCGATCAGCACCTCGCTGGCCCGGCGGGAGGCGACGCCGGATGCCGCGAGGACCTTCTGGAGCCGTTCGACCGTCATCTGGCGAGGCTGTCGCCGCCGTCGTCGCGGTCAGCGACAGCGCCCGAGCCGTTGGTCACGACGCCACCGTAGCTCTCGGGCGGGAAGAGCCGCGCTGTGACCGGCTCTCCGCCTTCCTCCGCGAGGCGAGCCGCCGCATCGACGTCGAGCAGGGGCAGATCGTCGAGGCTGGTCAGCCCGAACCGCTCGAGAAAGTCGAAGCCCGTTCCGTAGAGGTATGGCCGGCCGGGCGCATCGGACCGGCCCAGCTCGACCACGAGCCGCCGATGCAGGAGTGTCCGGATCGTGTAGTCCGAATCGACGCCGCGGATCCGCTCGATGGCCGACTTCGTCACGGGCTGCCGATAGGCCACGATGGCGAGCGTCTCGAGGGACGCCGGGGAAAGCCGGACGGCATCGGCCCCGATGTAACGCGCCACGAGCGCGCCGCCCTCGGTCGCGGTCGCGAATTCGACGCGGTCGCCATCGACCAGGAGACGGATGCCACGGTCGCGAAGCGAGACCTCGAGGTCGCCGAGCCGGGCGTCGACGGTCGCCCGGTCCGTGCCGGCGAGCACCGCGATCTCACGCCTCGAGAGCGGCTTCTCGGCGACGAAGAGGAGCGCTTCGAGGGCGGCCTCAGTCAGCTCGATGGGTGGCGGCGGCTCGACGGCCGCGTCCCCCGCGACCGCAACCCCCGGTGCGGCGATGGCCTCGCTCGCGTCGTCGATCATGCGAACGACTCCAGCGTCTCGTCGATGGGCGCCTCGGAGTCGGCCTCGACGCCGGCCGCGGCCCGCTCCTCGGCGGTGGTCGAGCGAGCGTGGATCGGGCCCCAGGGCAACGCCTGCTCGACGACGATCTCGCGACGCTTCATGAGCTCCAGCATGGCCAGGAACGTGACAGTGATCACGACCCTGTCGCTGACCCCGGCGAGGAGATCCTGGAGGACGACGGTCGGGGCTTCGCGCAGGGCCGCGCGGATGATCTCGGCACGCTGGGCGATGGTGATCGTCCGACCCAGCGTCTCGGGCGGCGGTTCCGGCGGTGGCGCGATCGTCGCGAGGTGATCAAGAGCCCGGACGAGCCGCCACGGATCGAGGACAGGCGCGTCCACCGGACGGGCGCCCGCGACCCCGGCGACACGGGCGGCCCCGGGCTCGCGCCGGAAGAGGCCGATCCGTCGGAGCGCCTCCTCCGCGAGGCGCAACCCCGCGTCACGATGGGCGCGGTAGACGATGAGCCGGGCGCGGAGCTCGGCCTCCGGGTCGATGCCTTCGTCGGCCAGCGCGCTCGGATCGGTCGGGTCGGTTCGGCGCGGGAGCATCGCCCGGCTCTTGATGAGGATGAGCTGGCTGGCGATGGCCACGAACGAGCTCACGTTCCCAAGACGGTCCGTGGTCAGCCCGCCCAGCGCATCGAGGTACGCGTCGGCGAGGGCCCCCAGCGGAACCGTCAGGATGTCGAGTTGGCGCGCCTCGATGAGCGAGAGGAGGAGCGCGAGCGGCCCGTCGAATTCGGCGACCTGGACCTGCGTCTGGCTCTCTGGCCGGTGTCCCTCGCCGAACGTGACCGCCGGCGCATCCACGGCGAGCGTCATCAGTTGGCCTCGTCCGCGAGGCGGAGCAGCTCGCCGAACTCGGGATCGATCGGCGCGTCCTGGTTCCGGATCAGCTCGACGGTCCGTGCTGAACAGCCCGCCTCGGCGGCGAGCACGGCCGAGGTCTCCGCGTGCGCCCGGAGTCGCTCCAGCGCCGGCCCGAAGCCGGGCACGATCGCGGCGACCCGCCAGAGCCACGTTCCGTAGCGCTGGCCGAGCGCGTAGGCGACCCGTGGACAGACGCCGGTATCGCCCTTGCCGGCGTCGTGGAGCAGACCGGCCACGAGGAGGTCTGGTCCGAGGACGTGCTCCGCGCGAAGGGCGGCAACCACATCGAGCCCATGGCGGCGATCGGCGATATGCATCGAATCGAAGACCGCGAGCTGGCGTGGCGAGGTCCATCCCACCAGCCCCGCGCGCTCCTCGGGCGTCACGCGCGCTCCCAGGTGCGCCCGGAACTGGCGGGTCCTATTGGCCCACCAGGAGGCCATACACCGCATCCAGGATCGGGAAGATGATCCGGCCGCCGATCGAGTTGCCGGGCGGCAGGAAGAGCAGCGCGAAGAGGATGAAGAAGCCGTACTGCTCGAGGATCGGGCGGATCTGGTACTCGGTGCGGCGATCGAGGAACGCGAACAACACCTTGGAGCCGTCGAGCGGTGGGATCGGGATGAGATTGAAGATCATCAGCAGGATGTTGATCCGCACGAACAGGTCGAGGACCGTCGCCACCACCGTGAACTGTCCGATCAGATGCGGATTGGCGAACATGAACCGCAACGGGATCGCGCCGGCGATCGCCAGGACGAGATTGGAGAGCGGTCCGGCGGCCGCCACGATCGCCTCACCGCGCCGCCCGCCTTCGAGGTTCAGCGGGTTCACTGGCGTCGGCTTGGCCCACCCGAAGCCGATCGGCGTTCCTGTCGCCGCCGAGCCGATGAAGGTCAGGGCCAGCAGCGACCCACCGACGGGATCGAAATGAGCGAGCGGATTGAGGGTCAGTCGCCCGAACAGCTTGGCCGTGCCGTCGCCCAGCCGGAACGCGGCGAGGGCGTGGCTGAACTCGTGGACCGGGAGGCCGACGAGCAGCATGATGGCCACCACGATGACGGCGGAGATGACGCGTTCTGGATCCAACAGGCACCTGTCGTACGGCGGGTCCCGCGTATCGTAGCCGGACGAGGGCCCTACAGGCGCGAGAGCAAGTCCGCCTTCTTGGCCTCGTACTCCTCGGCCGTGATCGCCCCGCGATCGCGCAGGTCGGCGAGGCTCGCAAGCGTCCGCGTGACTTCGTTCGGGTCGACCCTTGGCGCCGGAGCTGGCGCGGCAGCCGCGGCCGACGGCGACGCGGCGGTCGCGGGCTGACCCTGGGCCGCGCTGCCGGGCGCGACCGGGGTCCGTGCGGCGGCAGGCTGGGCCGCCATCGGGGCGCTCGAGCCGTCGCGGATCGGCGGACCGGGCGCCCAGCCTTCGCGCTCCATCCCGACTTCGAACTCGTGCTTGGCGTCGAGCATCGCCTTCTTGAAGATGATGGGGCTACGGAGCATGTGCATCTTGTCGATGCCGGCCTCTGACGCGGTCAGGATGGTCAGGTCGCCGAAGTCGAACATCCGACCGAAGACCGACTGGCTCAGGACCGCGTCGTTGATCTTCTCGAGCGAGCTGTCGGTCGAGTTGCGGTTGAGAACGCCCTCGACCTGGATCACCCGGCGATTGGTCAGGACGTATTCCTGGTTGATGTATCGAAGCCCGTTCCAGATGGCAACGGCGATCCCGCCGATGAACAGGATGGCGGTCACCCAGCCAAGGCCCAACTTGAGCGAACCGACGGCACCGTTGGGATCCATGTTGCTGCCCACCCACAGGAGGACGGCCGCGATGACGATCGCCAGGATCGCGTACCGCGCGCCCCAGATGGCGACGAATGGATGCTGCTTGTTGCGGTAGCTGATCCGCTCACCGGTCGACAGCAACCCATCGGCGTAGCTCATGTGGCTGATGCCTCCCTCTCAGGCCCTCGGATGGGCCCGGCTGTAGACGTCCCGGATCCGTTCCCCGGTGAGATGCGTGTACAGCTGCGTGGTGGAGATACTCGCATGCCCGAGCAACTCCTGGACGATGCGCAGGTCGGCGCCGCCCTCGAGCAGATGCGTCGCGAACGAGTGGCGCAGCGTGTGCGGGCTGACCCGGGCGCCGAGACCCGCCCGGGCGGCCGCGCGCTTGACTGCGGACCACGCCTGCTGACGCGCCAGCCGGGCGCCTCGGTCGCCGAGGAAGAGCGGGCCACCGCGGGCCGGCGCGACGTGACTCCGGGCCAGGAGCGCCGGCCGCGGCCCGTCGACCCATCGACCGAGCCAGTCGAGCGCGATCTCGCCCACCGGCACGAGCCGTTCCTTGTCGCCCTTGCCGATGACCCGCACGAACGCGCCATCCGTCGAGAGGTCCTCGCGATCGAGCCCGATCGCCTCGCTGATGCGCAGGCCGGCGGCGTACAGCAGCTCGAGGAGCGCCCGATCGCGCAAGGCACGCGCTGCGGGGACGGCCTGGACCGACCCGGCCCGCGAGTCCCCCGGATCGTCGCCGCCGGCCGCGTCGAGCAGTCGCTCGGTCTCGGCGACCGTCAGCGTCTCGGGCAGCAGGCGCGAGGGTCGCGGCAGGTCGAGGTGCGCCGCCACGTCGACCGTGATCAGCCCCTCGCCGTAGGCGAATCGATAGAAGCCCTTGAGCGCGGCGGCACGGCGCCGGAGGCTGCTGGGTGCTAACCCCGGGTCGCCTCGCCGGCCACGCCGCGTCCGCGCGGCCAGATAACCGACCGCCGGGTCGGGTGCGCCCGCCCAATCGCGCGAGACGCCGCGGGCGGCGGCGAAGTCGTGCAGGTCGGCGCGATAGGCCCGGATCGTCGCCGGGGCCAGGCCGCACTCGACGCGCAGGTACGTCAGGTATTCGCCGATCGCGCTATCGAGTCTGGGCACGCGGCGCTGGCTCAGCTCGTCTGGGCGACCTCGCCGCGCCACGCCTCGGCACGGTCGAGGAGCTCCCGGGCGCTGGCGAGGGTAGCCGCCCCGCCCGCCTCGCCGCCCAGCATCTGCGCCAGCTCGACGATCCGGCCCTCGCGGTCGAGGCGTTCGAGCTCGGTCACCGTCCGGCCGTCGCGCTCGCGCTTGGCGATCCGATAGTGGGCGTCCGCATGCGCCGCGATCTGGGGGAGGTGCGTCACGCAGATGACCTGGTGCCGCCGGGCAAGGGCCCACAGGCTGCGGCCCACGGGGTCGGCACTCCGGCCCCCGATCCCGGCATCGACCTCGTCGAAGACGAGGACCGGCGTCTCGTCGGCCTCGGCTAGGATGCTCTTGATGGCGAGGGCGACCCGTGACAGCTCGCCGCCCGACGCGATCCGCGCCAGCGACCTGGCGGGCTCACCCGGGTTCGGAGCGAGCCGATAGACGACCTGGTCGGCGCCGCTGGCATCGAAGGCAACGGCATCACCATCGAGTTCGATGGCGGCTTCGTCGCCGGCGGCCACGCGCCGACCAAGCGCCACATCGAAGACGCCGGTCGGGAACCCGAGCTCCTTGAGGACGACACCGACCGCCTCGCCAAGGGCGTTCCCGGCGGTGCGCCGAGCCTCGGACAGTGCGCCGGCGGTGGCCGCGACGCGTTCGAGCAGGACGGTGTCTTCGCGCTCGCGTCGGGCTCGCTCCTGGTCGAGGCCGCTGAGCCGCTGGAGCTCCGTCGTCGCACGCTCGCCGTGAGCGATGACCTCGGCCTCGCCTTCGCCGTAGCGACGTTCGAGCGCGTAGATCGTGCCCAGGCGTTGCTCGAGCGCCGCCAGCGTGCCCGGGTCGTGCTCGATGGAGTCGGCGAGGTCGCGGATCTCGGCGGCGACGTCGTCGAGCTCGGCCTCGAGTCCGGCCAGCCGCTCGGCGACGGCTTCGAACCGCGGATCGAGCCGGGCCAGCCCGCGTGCCTCGCGAACGGCCACGGCCGTGGCGTCACGAGCGCCCGAACCATCCGGACCTTCGGCGGTCAGGGCCTCGCGGACCGCGGCCGCTCCCCGGGCGATCGCCTCGCCATGTTGTGCGGAGGCGAGTCGCGCGCGGATCTCGTCGGCCTCACCCGCCTGCAGCCGCGCGCCCGAGATCTCGGCCACTTCGTGTTCGAGCATGTCCACCCGCCGCGCCAGCTCGCGCGGATCGATCGCGAGCTCGGCCAACGCTGCGCGGTTCGCCCGCCAGCGCTCGACGACATCGGCCATCGCCGCGCGTGCCCGGCCATGCCCCCCGAACGCATCCAGGACGTCGCGCTGCCAGCGCTCGTCAAGAAGTCGCTGCTGGTCGTGCTGGCCGTGGATCTCGACCAGTGGCCCGACCTCCTCGGCGAGGCGGGCGGCCGTCGTCGCGAGATCGTCGAGTCGCGCGGTGGAGCGGCCGCCGGTCGCGACCTCGCGGACCGCGATCAGCGGCTCGGGGATCCGGTCGAAGAGCGCCTCGACCCGCGCGACGTCGGCGCCATGGCGGATGAGCCCGGTGTCCGCGCGCGAGCCGCGGACCAGCCCCAGGGCGTCGATGACCAGACTCTTGCCGGCGCCGGTCTCGCCGGTGACCACGTTGAGCCCGGGCACAAGCGTCACCCGCAGCCGATCGATCAGCGCCAGGTCGCTTACGGTCATCTCGAGCAGGCGGCCCGCGCTCACCGGATCATCACCTGATCCTCACGATGGGAGCAGCGCCACCTTGTGGCGGAGCAGGTCCCAGAACGGCTGGGCGCCCTCGGGGGCGATCAGGCGGATCGGGCGCTGGACGGCGCTCACCTCGACGACATCACCGACCTTGACCTCGATGTCCTCGCGGCCGTCGACTGAGACGAGCGCCTCGACCGCGTCCACGACGGTGCAGCGGATGACTTGCTCGGGACTGACGACCACCGAGCGGATGGCCGAGAGGTAGGCGGCGATGGGCGTGACGACCAGGTTCCGGCTGACCGGGTCGAGGATCGGGCCGCCGGCCGAGAACGAATAGCCCGTCGAGCCGGTCGGGCTCGAGATCACCAGGCCGTCGGCGATGAACGTCGCGAGATGCGTGTCGTCGATCGCGACATCGAGCCGGCAGACGCGTGCGAGCGCGCCGCGGGCCACGACGATGTCGTTGAGCGCGACGTGGCGCGTGCCATGGATGACGCGTCCGTCACGCAGGATCCGGCCCTCGATGGCCATCCGCTCGTCGATCGTGAAGCGCCCCGCGACGACCTTCTCGAGCACGGCGTCGAGCTCGCCGCCTTCAGCCTTCGAGAGGAAGCCGACCTTGCCGAGGTTGACGCCGAGGATCGGCACGTCGACCTCGGCGATCGCCCGAACGGCGCGCAGAAACGTGCCGTCGCCACCGAGCACCACCAGCGCGTCGGTCGTCGGGAGCTCGCGCACCAGCGCTTCCATGTCGCCCGATGGTGCCTGCCACTCCCCGACCCCCCGGATCTGGCACCAGCCGGCGGCTCGTGCACTCAGTTCGACGGCGGCCTCGATCGTCGGGTTGTAGGCGAAGCCGATCCGCTCGACGGTCACGTGCCGGTCACCTCGGCGATCCGCTCGCCGAGCTCGGCGCAGCCCGGCCCTGGCGCCAGGTGGACAAGGAACTCGCGATTGCCCTGCGGCCCGGTGATCGGCGAGGCGACCACGGCGCGAGTCCCGAGGCCGTACCCCTGGGCCGTCGCGACGGTCCGTTCCAGGACCTCGCGGTGGACCGCGGGCTCGCGCACGACACCGTGATCGGTCCGGCCGCGGCCGGCCTCGAACTGCGGCTTGACGAGCGCCACGATCGTGCCGCGTCGCAAGCGAAGGGTGGCCGCCACCGGACCGAGGACGAGCCCGAGCGAGATGAACGAGACATCGATCGTCGCGATGTCGATCGGCTCTGGGAGGGTCGTGGCGGTCAGGTCGCGGGCATTCGTTCGCTCCATCGAGATGACCCGCGGGTCGCGACGCAGCGACTCGGCGATCTGCCCGCGGCCGACATCGAGGGCGTAGACCCGGGTCGCGCCGCGCTGCAGCAACACGTCCGTGAAGCCACCCGTCGAAGCGCCGACGTCGAGACCGACGAGCCCGGCCGGGTCGATCCCGAAGGCGTCGAGCGCCGCGGCGAGCTTGTGGCCGCCCCGGCTGACATAGGGGTTCGGCTCCGACACGGTCAGCGGCGTGTCTGCGGCGAGCAGGTCGCCGGGCTTGCGATCGCCGCGTGCCGCGTCGCCCTCCCCCACTCTGACCTTGCCGGCCAGGACCAGCGCCTGGGCGCGGCCGCGCGACTCGGCCAGCCCGCGCTCGACCAGCAACTGATCGAGCCGGATCCTGGGCGACTTCGCCGGTCGTGGCGTTCGAGTCGAAGGCGCGGGGCTCACCCGCCTATCGTGGCACAGCGGGCTGCACCCGGAATCATCTCCGCTGGGTACGTCCTCCACGACCGTTGCGGCCACGCTAGTCCGCGCAGACGGCAGCCGCCTTCACCTTCGGTGGCAGGAGCAGCTGGAGCGTGAACGTCGAGCCGTCACCAAGGCGTGGGACGGCGATGGCCGTCCAGGTCCGGTCCGGATATGCGGTGATCGCTCGGTCCAATGGGTCGGGCCGCCATTCTCGCCCGAGGGATACGGCGCCGGAGCCGCCCCCGTCGGTCAGGACGGCGACGGAGGCACCGTCGGACATCTTCACGTCGACCTTCATGCCGCTGGTCGCCGCACTGTTGGCAGCGCGCAGGACCATGCAGGTGCCGGTCGGCTCGAGCGTGGCCCCGGTGAACGCCACGACCGCCGGGGAGCGGCCCGGCGTTGCCGGTGGCAGCGCCGATACTCCGACCAGGGCGTCGGTCGTCGGGGCCCCCGTCGGTGCCTCGATCGCGCGCGGATGGGTGGCATCGCCGACGAGACGCCAGAGGGCGCGATCTCGTTCAAGCGCGGTCGGCCGTCGGACGACCGACGAGACAAGGATGTCCCTGGCGGGCGATCCCCAGTCCTCGGTCGCGATCAGGAGCTCCGTGGGCGACGGGATCTCCCAGCGGGTCGGCGGTGGCGGCTGGTATGGGAGGGCGGAGCCGTAGTGATCCATCAACGCGAACGTGCCACGAAGTTCGCCGGCGGCTTCCTGGAAGAATCGGGCGCCAGGCACGAGTTGTCGAGCGTTCTCGACGACGCCGATCGCGACAAGACCCAGGATTAGGAGGGCGGGCGCCATCTCGCGCAGGACCTCGCGCCGAACGGGCTCAGTCGCGTCCGCCCTGGGTCGGGGCGCGGGTTCGGCCAGTGGATCCCCGGCGCGTCCCACGAGCGACGCCAGTCCCACCAGCAGCAGCGCCGCCGCCTCGTAGACGTAGCGCGGGCGCTGCGCTTGCGCATTACCCAGCTGCGCCCGACCGAGGGCGATGAGGACATACAACACCAACAGACCGACGGCAGCGGCGACAGCTCGCATCGGGAGCTGTCGTGAGCGCACCTTCCAGGCGCCGAGCGCGATGACGGCGACGGCAAGCGCCGCGCCCAGCGCCCCCCCGATCCCGAACGTGGCGCCGAACGCATCCGCGATCCCGAGGACCATGAAGTGCGGCACGCCAAGCAGATTGGCGAGGCCGAAGTTCGATGAATCGCTCGCGAGGCCCTCTCGTCCGATCACCAGGAACCAGACCACGAACGCCGCGGCGACCGCGATCAGCCAGCCGACCTGACGACGACGTCGTCGATCGAGGACGAGTTCGAGGCCTCCCACAGCGAGGAATGGCAGGCCCATCGTCGAGCTGGCGACGGCGACCAGGAAGAGCAACGCGGCCAAGCGCGTTCGGTCCCGGCCGAGCGCTACGAGCGCCCACAGGCCCGCCGCGGTGGAGCCGACGAAGCCGATCTGGAACGCCCAGAACAGGTTCTGGTAGGCACTGCCGAGCAGGAGGAAGAGGCCGGCGGCAACGAGCGCCACGATCGAGCCCGACGCGCGTCGCACGAGGACGAAGACGGCTGCCGCGGCCACGACGTGCAGCGTCAGGAGCAGCGCGAGGTACGGCAGATACGAGCCGAGCCCGACCGTCAGGAGGAGCGCACGATAGAGGGCGAACGGCACGGTCGACCAGTGTTCGTTGTGAGGGGCGAACCAGTCCTGCAGGGTCCCGAGCCCGCCGATCCGGATGAAGGTCCACTCGTCCTGGAAGAACGAGCCGGTGCGGCCGATGAAGAGCAGCACGATGAACGCGACGAGGGCGAGCACCGAAAAGACCAGGACGGCATGGCGGTCGACCCGAGCGAGGGCGGAGCGCCAGGCACTCCCGGATGCGTCAGGCATCGGTATCGAGGCTTCTCGACCGGCTCGATCCCGCCGTCAGCCCGTGACCACCTCGGACCGGCCCGGTGTGGCACGGAGCATCGCGAGCGCTTCACGGACCTGCGCAGCGAGTCCGTCTGCGTCAAGCCGCAGCACGCGACGGAGATCCGCGACGGAGCCGTGGTCCACGAAACGCTCGCCGGGGATGCCGACGATGCGGACGGCGAGGTCGCGGTAGGCCGGATCGGCCAGGCGGGCCTCCTCGACCAGTTCGAGCACGCCGCTCCCGAATCCGCCGGTCACGACGCTCTCTTCGAATGTCACCAGCATCCGCTTGCCGCGGGCCTGGTCGAGGATGAGCTGGCGGTCGAGGGGCCGCGCATACCGGGCGTTGATGACACCGATCGACCAGCCTTCGGCCTCCAGCAAGGCGGCGGCTTCCATCGCGCGGGGGACGATCGGCCCGAACCCGACGAAGAGGAGGTCCCTCCCCTCGCGCAGGACCTCGCCGCGACCGATCGGCATGATCGTCGGGGTGACGGGCTCGAGGCCGAACCCCGGATCGCGCGGGTAATGCAGGGCGAACGGGTGATCCTGTGACAGCGCCGTGTGCAGCAATGACCGCAGTTCCTGCTCGTCCTTCGGCGAGGCGATGACGAGGTTAGGGAGCTGGCGTTGCGCGGGCAGTGTGAACATCCCCTGGTGGCTCGTGCCGTCCTCGCCGACCAGCCCGGACCGGTCGACCGCGATGAGCACTGGCTGGTCGTTCTGGCACACGTCGTGGACGGTCTGGTCGAACGCCCGCTGGAGGAAGGTCGAATAGAGTGCGACCACCGGACGAAGCCCGCCCATCGCGAGACCGGTCGCCAGCGCCATCGAATGCTGCTCGGCGATCCCGACATCGAACATCCGGTCCGGGAAGGCCGCCTGGAATTTCGACATCCCGGTCCCGGTCGGCATCCCGGCCGTGATCCCGACGATCCGCCGATCCTCCCGCGCGAGCGCGATCAGCTCCGCGGCGAAGACGGCCGTGTAATTCGGATTCTTGCTGGGCGTCTCGGCCACGATGACGGGCGGCGCGGCATCGTCGCTCATCGACTCGGTCGGCATCGCCGTCGCTCGTGCGGTCGCTGGCTTGGCACCGTCGCGACCATCGAGCGAACCCGCGACCGCCATGGGCGGCAGGGCGGCGCCATGGAACCCGACCTGGTCGGTCTCGGCCGGGCGGAAGCCACGCCCCTTCTGCGTCCGGACATGGACGATGGTCGGCCCGGGGAGGGCGAGCGCCCGGCCGAGCGTCGCGAGCAGGGCGTGCAGGTCATGACCGGGAACCACGCCGATGTAGGTGATGCCGAGGTCCTCGAACAGCTGGCCCGGCTGGGCGAAGCTCACGACCGACTTGCGCAGCCGGCGGCTCAGTTCGAGGACCGTCCCACCAACGAACGGGATACGTTCGACGGTGCTGTCGTAGGCGCTCTTGCCCTGCCGCCAGGTCCGCGACAGCTTGATCTGGGAGAGGTACTTGGAGAACGCACCGACCGTGGGGCTGATCGACATCTCGTTGTCGTTGAGCACGATGAGCATCTGCGTGTGGCGCTGGCCGATGTCGTTGAGCGCCTCGAGCGAGAGGCCGCTCATCAGGGCGGCATCGCCGACCACGACCACGATCCGTTCGAGCCCGTGGCGCAGGTCGCGCGCCTCGGCGAGCCCTTCGGCGATCGACAGCCCCGTCCCGGCGTGACCACCATCGAAGACGTCGTGCGGCGATTCGGAGCGGCGCGGGAACCCGCCGACGCCATCGAGCTGGCGAAGCGTCCCGAATCGCTCGAGTCGACCGGTCAGGAGCTTGTGCGGGTAGGCCTGGTGGCCGGTATCCCAGACGATCCGATCGCGCGGCGACTCGAGCAGTCGATGGAGCGCGATCGTCAGCTCCACGACGCCCAGCGAAGATCCGAGATGGCCGCCGGTCCGGGCCACGGTCCGGAGGATGGTCTCGCGGATCTCGACCGCCAGCTGTGCGAGCTGAAGTTCGTCGAGGCCACGGAGGTCGGCCGGGCCCTGGAGGTTCGGCAAGATCGGCACGGTCAGAAGACTCCTGGGGGTCGGCCGGTGCGACGGCCTGGGGTCGGACGCGCTGACGACCCGGTCGCCGCACGTGTGATGATGATTCGCATCGGTCGGCGCCCGGGATGGGTGCCGAGCTAGAGTGTAAACCTGTCCCCTTTGGGTCCCTTGTTTTCGGGGGTGGCATGGAGAACTTCGTCGTCGATCGCTTGCGCGAGTCGCTCGTCGACAGGGTCACCACGGCCGGGGATCCGGCCTATGACGAAGTCCGGGCCACGTTCAACGCGACGGTCTCACGGCGGCCGGCGATCATCGTCCGGGCCAGGTCGCAGGACGACGTCGTCAAGGCCGTGGTGGCCGCGGCCGATCTCGGGCTCCCGATCGCGGTCCGGGGCGGAGGTCACAGCGTCGCCGGGCATGGGATGGCCGACGCGGCGCTCGTAGTCGACATGCGCGAGATGCGCAAGGTCTCGGTGGACCCGAAGAACCGGCTCGTGCGCGTCGCCGGCGGTGCCCTCTGGGAAGACCTCGACGCGGCAGCCTGGGCCCACCATCTCGCGGTCGTCGGCGGAACGTTCGGCGATACCGGTGTGGCCGGCCTGACGCTCGGTGGCGGGATCGGTTGGCTATCCGGTCTGCAGGGCTTGACCTGTGACAACCTGATCCGGGCCGAGGTCGTCACGGCCGCGGGCGAAAAGGTCGTTGCCGGTCCGGATGGCGACCCGGACCTCCTCTGGGCGTTGCGCGGAGGTGGCGGCAACTTCGGCGTCGTCACCGCGTTCGAGTTCCGCGCCGTCGATCCCGGGCCGATCCTCGCCGGCCACGTCTTGTTCCCGTTGAGCGCCATGAAGCAGGTCCTCCGGCACTTGAACGAGCTCACCGCGAGCGCCCCACCGGAGCTCGTGACGATGGCCTCGATCGGGCCGCACGGCGACGACCCGAACCCACCGACCACGATCAGCGTCGGTGTTTGCTGGCCGGGCCAGGCGTCCGTCGAACAAGATGCCCTGCGAGGGCTCCGCACGGCGCTGCCCGTGCTCGAAGACACGCTGGCCTCGATGACATATCCGGAGGTTCAGGCGCTGGCCGGACGACTTCCGTTCGGGTTGCGCCACTACTGGAAGGGCCACTTCCTTCGGGCCATGGATGAGTCGGTCATCGCTGGGCTGGTCGAGTCGATGGAGACTCGCCCGGACAGCCACAGCCTGATCCTGCTCGAGACGATCCGGGGGGCGGCTCACGTCGAACCCGAGGGTGGTGCCGCATTCGGACAGCGGGCCGCGACATGGAATGCGAGCGCGCTCGCCATCTGGGACGACCCCTCACGCGACGACGAGCATGTCGCCTGGGCCCGCGCGGCGGCCGACCGGATGGCCCTGGGATCGCTGACGGGCGCCGGCTACGCGAATTACGCCCCGGTCGACGAGTCGATCGAGCGCGTCCGCCTTGCCTTCGGCACCGAGCGTTTCGCCCGGCTGGCGGCGATCAAGGCCACCTACGACCCAGGCAATCGCTTCCGGTTCAACCTGAACGTCGCGCCGGGTTGACACGGCAAGCCTTCGCGGTCAGCCGGGGCCCGCTCGCCCGTTCTTGTCTGCAACGAGTCCCCGTAGTGATATGCCAAGGTCAGGGGCCGCTACCTTGTTGCGGCATCCCGATCCGGGCGTGACCCACCAGTCCTGACCCGCCTCCGAACCTTCCGAGTTCGCCTTCCATGAGCCTGATTCGTATCTGACAGGAGCAGCGAGGGACGGCGCCGCGCCGCGCCCCGGCCGTCGTACCGGGCCGCGCCGCTGCTCGCTTAGCCGGCCCCCGTCTCCTCGGTGGCGTCCTCGGGCCTGACATCGCGGGTCTCGAGCGCGCCACCCGCGCGGGCGACGAGCTGCTGGACACGAAGCTCGGCGTCGCCCAGCAGCTTCTCGCAGCGGGCCTGCAGCGCGACCCCGCGCTCATAGAGGGCGATCGCGGCTTCCAGTGGCCCACCGCCCGCTTCGAGCTCGGCGACCGTCCGCTGGAGCTCGGCCAGCGCCTCGTCGAAGCTCAAGGCGTCGATCGCGGGGTCAGTCGTCGTCGACATCGTGCTCCTCATCGCTCGCTTCAGGCGGTTGGGTCAACCGGTCGATGCGTGGGGCGAGGAGCATACCAACCCGCACGCCGGCGACCAGGACGACGGCAACGATCCCGACGAAGACGGCGAGCTCGACCAGCGATCCGGTGCTCATCTGTCGTCGGCCGTGGCGGGCAGCTCGCCGCCGGCCACCCGCAGCGAGAGTCGTGACCCAGCCGGCGCTTCGGCCGGGTCGCGGACGATGATTCCGTCGTCGACCCGCCGCACGATCGCATAGCCGCGATCGAGTGTCGCCTGCGGCGCGAGCACCGCAAGCGCTGCGGCGGCGGCGCCGAGCGATGCCCGGGCGGTCGCCACGCGGCGGACGGCGAGCGGGTCGAGGACGTCCGAGCGCTCGAGGCGAGCCCGGTCGGTTGCGAGTCGCCCGGGGAGGGTCGGTGCGAGCCGCGCTCCCAACCGCTCCCCGGACAACCGTCGCGCGCCGAGCTGGCCGACGATGGCCCTCGTCGCCCGGTCGAGCAGGAGCCCGACGTGTTCCCGGGCGACCGCGAGTTGGGCGACGGGACTCAGCCGATCGAGCGCGCGCCGCTCGGCGACGACCTCACGGGCCGTCGCGCGCAGGCACGCCGCCGCCGCGCCATCGAGCCGGCGACCGGCACTCCGGATGGCTGCCACGAATTCGGCGCGATCCGGCACGACGACCTCGGCGGCGGCGGACGGCGTGGGTGCCCGGACGTCGGCCGCGAAGTCCGCGAGCGTGACGTCGGCTTCATGACCCACGCCGCAGACGACAGGGATCGAGTGCGCGACCACGGCCCGCACGACCGACTCGTCGTTGAATGCCCAGAGATCCTCCAGCGATCCGCCGCCGCGGGCGAGGATGGTGACCGCCGGGGCTTCGTGGGGTCGACCCGCAAGGATGCGGTCGGCGGCGTAGCGCTCGACCTTGCGGAAGGCGGCGACGAGGCTGGCCGGCGCGGACTCGCCCTGGACCTGGGCCGCGATCAGGACGACCCGGGTGAGCGGCCAGCGCCGACCGAGCACATGGCAGATGTCCTTCCAGACGGCACCAGTCGGGCTCGTGATCACCGCGATCGTGGCCGGCCGGGCCGGCAGCGACCGCTTCCGCCCGCTGTCGAACAGGCCCTCGGCGGCCAGACGGGCCTTCAAGGCCTCGAATCGCAGGGTCAAGTCGCCGAGACCGGCCGGCTGGATCGATTCGACGTAGAGCTGGAGCGCGCCCTGTGGCTCGAACAGATCGATCCGGCCGTGGGCCACGACCCGCAAGCCGGCCTGGGCCTCGAACGCGGAACGCACGCGCTGGTCGCGGAACCAGACGCACTGGAGCTGGGCACGCTCGTCCTTTAGCGCGAAGTACGCGTGACCAGCCGATGAGACCGTCACCCGCCCGATCTCGCCCTCGACCCACAGGTCGGCCAGCCGCGGATCCTCGCGCACCGCGCCACGGATCGCCCGGGTGACCTCGCTGACGCCGAGGATGCGGACACCGAACGTGCCGGGGGCCGCGGGAGCGCTCGGCCCGGGCCCGACGGGGCGAAGCCGGCCACTCGGGTCGGCGGGGTCGGCCGGGATCGCGTCCCAGCTTGGGAGCGCCCAGTCGGGCGGCTCGGTGTCCTTCACCTAGACCCTGGTCTGGTATTCCCCGGTCCGGGTGTCGATCCGGATCGTGTCGCCCGGCTCGACGAAGATCGGGACCTGGACGACGAGCCCGGATTCGGTCTGGGCGGGCTTGCGGGCGCCGGACTGCGTGTCGCCGGCGAAGCCCGGTTCGGTCTCGACGACCTTGAGGTCGACCGTCACCGGCAGTTCGACCCCGATCGTCTCGCCCTGGTAGCTCGTCCGGTCCAGGGTCATACCGTCCTTGAGGTATTGGGCCGCCTCGCCGAGCTGCTCCGTCGTGAGCATGAACTGGTCGTACGTGTCGTTGTCCATGAAGTGGAAGTCGCTGCCGTCGCGGTAGAGGAACTGCACGGGGCGCTTCTCCATCGAGGCACGCGGCCACTTCGTCCCGGCCTGGAACGATCGCTCGACCGTCTGGCCACGCTTGATGTTGCGCAGCGTGATGCGGACCTGGGCCGACCCGCGGCCCATCTTGATGTGGTGGTAGTCGAGGATCTGCCAGAGCTCGCCGTCGAGCTCGATGGCGACGCCCTTCTTCAGTTCTCCGGTGCTGATCATGCGGGTGAGGCTCCTGGGCGTGACGGCCGGCGGGTCAAGGGCTGAACAGGACGCGCATACCGGCGGGTCATGGGATGTGGATCGAGTCCCGATCGTAGCAGACCGTCAGGTTGCCTCCTTCAGCGACCGACGACGAGGACCTCGCGCGGGAACCGGGTCAGGCGCTCGACGCGCCCCGCCGCGGCGTCGAGCACGACGAGATCCTCGATGCGGACCCCCGTCTCACCCTCGAGGTAGACGCCGGGCTCGACTGAGAAGACGGTCGGCGTGGGCAAAGGCACGTCCGCGGCCCGCCGCCCGAGCGACGGCGCCTCGTGCGTCGCGAGCCCGATGCCGTGCCCCGTCCCGTGCCCGAACTGATCGCCGAAGCCCGCCGCCCCGATGACATCGCGGGCGATGCCGTCGATCGTCCGGCCGCTCGGGAGCCGGCCGTCCGGTCGCATGCTCGCGACGGCGACCTCGAGCGCGGCGATCACCGCTGCCTGAGCGCGCAGGACAAGCGCGTGGATCTCGAGGTCCCGCGCCGCCGGCTCGCCGACGAAAAGCGTCCGGGTCATGTCGCTCCGGTAACCCGCGACCTGCGCCCCGAAGTCCAGGAGCAGGACGGCGCCTTCGAGGACGGGCCGATCGCCCGGCGCCCCGTGCGGGAGGGCAGCCTCCGAACCGGACAGGCAGGCCACGTCGAAGGCAAGTGCTTCGGCGCCGTCGGTCCGCATCCGCCACTCGAGGCGCAGGGCGAGGTCGGATTCCGTGAGGCCCGGCCGGATCTCGGGCAAGAGCGCGGCCAGGGCCCGGTCCGCGACCGCGCAGGCGGCCGCGATGCGCTCGATCTCGGTCGGTTCCTTGGTCGCGCGGTCCGCCTCGACCCAGCCGTCGACCGGGACGAGTTCGACGTCCGGCGCGGCTGCCGCCAGCCGCTCCCAGAGGGCGTGCGGGACGAACCCCGCCTCGACGCCGACGCGCCGTGCCCCGATAGAGGCGACCAACTCCGGCCAGCGGGTCGGCAAGTCGTTGTACGCCTCGAACAGGCGCGCCACGGGCGCTTCTCGCCGGACCTGGATCGTGTAGCGCGAGTCCGCGAGGACGACGACCTCCTCGCCCGCCACGAGGAACCGTCCGGAATCGCCCGCGACCTTTTCCTCGCCGTCGCCGAGGGTGAACCCCGTGAGGTAGCGCATGTGTTCGCGCCGGAACCCGAAGTAGGCGTCGATCCCGGCGTCGGCGAAGCGCGCCCGAAGCCGGGCCAGGCGGGCCGGTCGCGCGGCCCGATCCGCCTCAAGCCAACGGGCCAGGTCCGCCGCCGAAGGTGCCGACGCGAAGTCGGTCGTGAGCGGGCGCCGGCCCGAGGCCGTCTCGGTCACGGTTTGAGGTACTTCTTGATGTTCGCCTGGTGTTCCTTGAAGGTCTTCGCGAATGCCGAGGTCCCCGACCCGTCGCCCTTGGCCAGGAAGTACAGGTAGCCGTCCTTGGTACTCGGCTCGAGAGCGGCGTCGATCGACGTGATCGTCGGCGTGCAGATCGGCCCGGGCGGCAAGCCGGGGCTCTTGACCGTGTTGTAGCCGGCGAGATCGGGCGGGAGCGTGTCGCTGGTGAGGCCGCCCTTGATCGGTGCCCAGAAGACGTACTGCGTCCAGCTCGTGACCGGCACCTTGGCCAGTTCGAGTGAATCGTGGAGGTAGAAGATGGTCGGGTCCGACTCGAGCGTGCCGCGTGGGAAGAGCTTGGGCGTCAGGCGGTTCTGATAGACCCCGGCGATGAGTGGCTTCTCTTCGTCCAGCTTCGCTTCCTGCTCCACGATCGAGGCGAGAGAGAGGACCTGGTAGAAGGTCAGCCCGCGCGACGAGGGGACCATCCGCGCCGATCCGACGTTCAACGCGAACTTGTCGAGCATCAGCCGGACGAGCTCTTCGGGCGTCGTGTCGGGCAGGACGCGGTAGGTGGCCGGCCACAGGAAGCCCTCCAGCGAGGCGCCCTTCGGGGCGTCCGCGAGGATCTTCTGGAGCCATGGATAGTCCGCAACGAGCGTCGCCGGTGGCGACTTGACGATATCGTAGAACTGCGACGCGTCCATCTGGAGCGGGAGCGTCTCGAGCTTGGCCGTGATCTGCTCGGCGCGCAGGCTCGTGCGCAACGCGATGTCCACGTATTGAGGGCCGGGCGGGGGCGCAAGCAATGCGCTCACAAGCTGGTCCGGGGTCATGTTCTTGCGCAGGATGAACGTCCCCTGCTGGAGTGCGCCCGTCAGGTTGCGGACGACCGAGATATAGACGAACGCCCGGCTATCGCCGATGAGGCCCTGGGTCGCTAGCTTGGTCGCGATGGTCCGGGCGGTGTCGCCGGATTCGACCAGGAACTCGACCTGTGTCGGATCGGTCGAGACCGGCGTGGTCAGGGCCGGCCCAAGGCGTTCCGCCACGACGTCCTTGACGAAGGGGAGCTGGAGGGCGGCCGGGTTGTCCGCGGCGATGCCCATGATCGCGTTCGTGACGACCGGCCGGAGGGCCGTGAGCGCGACGGCGAGGACGACGATGGCGAGGACGATCGCGAAGACCAGGAACTTGAGGAACCCGACGACGCTCCCACCCGGCCCTCCCCTGCCACGACCGCGACGGCTGCGCGGGGCGGGCTCGGAAAACTCTGGGACGGTCTCGGTCGCGTAGGCGTCGGGGTCGTATGGCCGGGCCTGGCTGGGGCGGCCGTCACGGGGGCGTCCGCCGGAGCGGATCGTCATCGGCTGATCTCCTGGGGGTCGGGGGGCGGTGGCATGGACGAACGGCGGCCGGCGCGTGTGTCGAGCTCGTCCTGGAGGATGATCGCCGCCGCTTCCCGATCGACCCGAGCCCGATAGGCATCGCGTTGGGTCTTGGTTGGTGGCCCGCCGGATCGGCCACGCTTCATGGGCCCGAGCCGGGTCTCGGCGAGATGGCTGCTCAGGCGCTCGTCGCGAAAGGTTAACGGAAGATCCAGCCGCGCGGCGAGCGCCTCACCCCAAGCGCGGCACAGCGTGGCCTGCGGGCCCTCGTCGCCCGACGCCTCAAGCGGGAGCCCTACGACCAGCACATCGACGGCCTGCGACGTCACGACCGCCCCGATCGCCTCCGCGTCCGCGGTCATGTCGCGCCCACGCCGGAGCGTGACGTGCGGGTACGCCGGCGACCCATCGTCATCCCCCAGCGCCAGTCCGATGCGGCGCTCGCCGAGGTCGATCCCGAGCAGGCGCGTCACGGCGTCGGCAATCCCGATGCTCCCGGCGTCTCGACCGGGACGGCCGCCTGGATGGTCAGGTCGACCCGGCTCTCGAAGCTCGGGACGGACCCGGTCCAGTCCGGGGAGACGGTCAGTCGGACGTCGCCGTACTGGCTGAGGATCGCCTTCGCCTCGGCGACCGGCTTTCCGAGGATCTTCGCCTTGAGCCCGCCCGGGTCGAGCAGTGCGACCTGTTTGGCAGTCGCGGTGACCGGGAACGTGACCGTCTGGCCGCTGACCACCGCGCCGCCCACCGTGATCCCCGCCGATCCGGGCACGAGCTCATGATCCGGCTTGACCGCGGCCCGCAACAGCGTGTCGGCGATCCCGTTGATCGGTGTCGTATCGGCGGTGATGACCGTCCCGGTCGCCGAGAGCCCGAGACCGAACGTCGCGATCTCCTGGCCGACCAGGGTCGCCGGGTCGAGCGTCGGCTTGGTCGTGCCGAGCGTCCCGGTCGCCGGGAAGACCGTGGCGCCACCGCTCACGAGCGAGGGATCGGCGAGCGCCTGGCTGAGTGCCTCGTGGAGCGAGCTGTCGAGCGCAGTCAACGCGGCATCGACGTCTGCCTGGGTCACGCGCGTGAATTCCTGGCGGGCGCCGCCGGTGGTCGGGTTCGGATTCTTCACCTTCAGGAAGATCGGGTTCTCGCCGTTCGGCACGACGACGATGGTATTCGCGTCGACGTTGCCGTCCGTCCCGCCATCGACCGCGGTGACCATGACGCTCGCGCTTGACGGAAAGATCTGGAAGCCGACGAGTGCCGCGGCCGGGACCGTGACTGCCACCGCCGTCCGGAACCGGATCCCCGACGGGGTCCGGACGATGCTCCCCGAGGCGATCCGGTTCGAAGCCGTCGGATCGAGGTTGTCGAAGCGGACCGTACCGGTCGCGTTCGACAGCTGGACCCGCTTGCCGGTCGCCTGGAACGTGTTGTTGACCGAGACGGGGACGCTCACCTGCCGGGCCGGGACGACGAGCGCCGTTGCGTCGGGCTGGGTGGCGGTCGTGTCGGCCGTCACGACCATCTGGACCGGGCCGAGCGGCTCCTGCCTCGGGGTGACGACGATGCTCGCCGACGGCAGGAGCAGATAGACGCCGGTCCCGCCCACGAGCAGGGCCAGCGCGAGGATCGCACCCCCGATGAGCCAAGGCGTCCGCGTCCCGCCCCGCCACGAACCGCGCGTGGTCGAGACCGGTCGGGCCGGCCCGCCGAGGCGCGAGCCAGGTTCGAGGCCGCCTCGATCCCCGATCGATGAGGGGGCCCGCGGGATCGAAGTGCGGATCGTGTCCCCGGGTGGATCGGCGACGCCCGTTGCGCGACTCGCCGCGACCGAGGCGCCGGCGACCCCGGCAGCGGGGACGACGAGGCCGAGCGTCCCGTCGGAGACGGGTGCCTCGGGAACGTTCGGTGCGTCCGTCAAGGCGGCGGCCGTCCCGGCGCCCGCCGCCCCGGCCACCGGACCGACGACCGGCACGGTCGTCGAAGGTCGGACGTCGTCGTCCGAGCCCATCAGGGACGATTCGTATTCCGACACCGAAGCGAAGACGGGCAGGCCCGCCGATGCCGCGAGCGCCCGGGTCGCCGGGTCGCCGGACACGATCGAGAGCCGTTTCTCGTGCTCGAGGGCGTCGCGGGTGAGCAGCCGAAAGTTGATCCGCGAGGTCGCCACGCGCGAGCCGTAGGGCAGTACGACGGCGAGGCTCGTCGCCTCGGAGGTGCGGATCCGCGCCGCCGCCGAGGTGATCTCGTCGTCGACCTCGAGATAGATGATCCGTCCCGCCATCGGTCAGACCTTCATCGCACGCAGGACGCGGCGGAGCGCCGCATCGAGGGCATCTTCGGACGTCTGGAGCTCGATGGCCTGGTAGGCCAAGCCAAGTGGCGTGACGTCCTGCTGGTCGACGAGCAGTGCTGTGGCGTCGGAGATCGTCTCGATCTGGTCGGGCGCCATCACGATGACCTCCGGCGGTCGGGCGAACGGCAGGCGCTCATAGAAGGCCTGCGAGGCAAGCGCCGCGCGGATCTCCGGGAGCCGCGAGCCACCGCCGCACAGGAAGATGCGACCCGGCAGAAGGTCGCCGCTCGACAGCTCCTCCATGACCAGCTCGACGCCGGCCGCCCAGACGCGCACGTCGTCGGCGATGATCGTGGCCACCGCAGGGGCATGGTCGACGGCGAGGCCGCGCGCGTAATCCACCTTGAGCGCCTCGGCCCGGGGGAAGGGCAGGTCCAGCCGATCGGCGAGGCTCTTGGTGAAGGCGCGGCCCCCGAGCGCGAACATCCGAGTCCCCTCGATCCCGCCCTGGCGGACCAGTGCCACGTCCGTGGTCCCGCCACCGACATCGATGAACAGCGCCCCCGCCTGGCGGATGTGGTCGTTGCCAAGGACCCGCGCGACGGCATACGGCTCGGCGACGATCTCGAGCAACTCGAGGTCGAGCTGCGAGGCGACGCTCTGGAGCGCACCTAGGTGGACGAGTGGCGCGAACGCGTTGAAGATCCCGATCTTCACGTGCCGGCCCTGGAACCCGACCGGGTTCGTCAGCGCATAGCCGTCGATCGACGCACCGGTCACCGCCGCGTGGACGAGCCGGACGTCGACATGGGGTAGCCCGGTCTCCCACGTGATCGCCCGCTCCGCCTCGAGGAGCGCTTCGCGCTGGACGACGTCGATGAGGCGCTGGAGCTCGGCCTCGGTGATCGGCTGGTCTGGCTTCTTGCGCTCCTGGCTATGGGTGGTCGTGAAGCCCTTGACCAGCTCGCCGGCGATCCCGATCACGACCTGCGTCGGGCGAAAGCCGGCCATCTCCTCCGCCTCCTGGAGCGCGACCGCGCAGTTGTCGACGACTGCGGCGATGTCGGCGACCGTCCCCGATTGCATGTGCGAGAGACCCTGGCGCTTGCGCCCGACACCGCGGACCGTGCCGTGCCCACCGGAGTCGATGTCGAAGACGAGCGCCTTGGCGAATTCCGTCCCGACGTCGAGTGCGGTGCAGGCCGCCAGCGCCTCGGACGAGTCGCGTTGCCAGATCCGGCGCCAGAAGGCCATCAGGCCCCGGTCTCGAGACTGGTCCGGATGGCGTCGAGGGCGTCCGCCAAACCCGCCCGGCGAGTCCCGCGGCCCTGCGCCATCCCCGGCCGGCCACCGCCGCGACCGTCAAGGGCGGGCATCGCCGCGGTCACGAGGTCGCCCGCCGAGATGCCCCGCGAGACGAGATCGTCCGAGACGGTCACGAAGAGCTGCGGTTCATCCGCGTCGAGCGCGATGGCCACGACGCCGGGCCCGAGCACGCCGCTCACGTCCCGGGCCGCGGCCTTGAGCGCGTCCATCGATGCGTATGGGAGCGCCACCGCGACGAGCTTCACGCCCGGTGCCACTTCCGAGGCGCCCGCCGCGATCTCGCCCGGCTTGGGCAGGGCCGTCGCGACGCCGGCCTTGAGCCGCCGCTTGGTCTCCTGAAGTTCCTTCTGGAGCGCGGCGATCCGCTCCCCGACGGCGTCGATCGATCGTGCATCGACCGCCTCGGCGACGCGCTCAAGGGCGTCGAACCGCTGGCGGACGAGGGCATCGGCCGCGGCGCCGGTGACCGCCTCGATGCGGCGCATGCCAGAGCCGATACTGCGCTCCGCGGTGATGAGGAAGCCACCGATCTGACCGGTCGCCCGGCAATGCGTGCCGCCGCACAGCTCGAAGCTGTAGTCCTCGACGCGGATGGTCCGGACGGTCTCGCCGTACTTCTCGTCGAAGAAGGCGTCCGCGCCACCCTCGATCGCCTCCGCCATCGTCATCATCGCAACGGTGACGGGCCGGTCGTCGCGGATGATGCGGTGGACCTCGTCCTCGATGGCTCGGAGCTCGTCATCGGTCAGTCCGCGGTCGAACGGGAAGTCGAAGCGCAGGTAGTCGGGCGTCACCAGCGAGCCCGCCTGGCGTGCCCGCTCCCCGACCACGTTCCGCAACGCCCGGTGGAGCAGGTGCGTCCCGGTGTGATTCCGCATCGTATGGGCTCGCCGCTCCCCGTCGACCACGGCTTGGACGGACTCGCCCATGCGGAGTCGACCGTGGAGCGTGCCCCGGTGGACGATCAGCCCGCCGAGCGGCCGCTGCGTATCGGTGACGCTGAAGACTTCGCTGCCGCCACCCGGCTCGCGCAGGAGCCCGTGGTCGCCGACCTGGCCGCCGCCCTCGGCATAGAACGGGGTCTGGTCGAGGACGACTTCGGCGTCGCCGTGCCCGGTCAGCTCGTCGAACTCCATCCCGTCGCGGATGATCGCGACCACGCGGCTCTCGGCGGTCGTCGTCTCGTAGCCGAGGAAGCGAGTGTCACCGGCCCGCCCGTGGATGGCTCCGTATAGACCGGCCAGCTCGGCGTGCTTCGAGAGCTGGGCTTTCGTCCCCGAGCGGCTGCGGTCGCGCTGCTCGGCGAGCGCCCGCTCGAAGCCTTCGCGATCGACGGCGACCCCGTACTCGGCCGCCAGCTCGACTGTCAGGTCGATCGGAAAGCCATAGGTGTCGTGGAGCTTGAAGGCGATCTCACCGGCCAGGCTCGGCGCGTCGGCGGGGAGGTCCTCGGGCGGGCGGCCGACGACCCGGCGCTCGCTGTTGCCAGCAACGTCGCCGATGATCCGGGCGATCTCCGACTCGAGCAGCTTCGTGCCGGCGTCGAGCGTCCGGGCGAACTGCGCCTCCTCGCGGGCGATCACGCCCAGGATCTCGTCACGACGCGTGACGAGGTGCGGGTATGCCTCGCCCATGACCTCGATGACGACCGCCGCCGTCTCGGCCATGAACGGTTCGCGCCGGCCGAGCAGGCGACCGTGACGGACCGCCCGACGGAAGAGCTTGCGGAAGACGTAGCCGCGGCCCTCGTTCGACGGGAACACGTCGTCGCCGATGAGGAACGTCACCGCCCGCGAGTGGTCGGCGATGACCTGGTAGCTGAAGCGCTCGGATTCGAAAGCGTCCGGATCGTGGCCGAGGAGCTCGCGCATCCGGGCATGGATGGGCGTGAAGAGGTCCGTGTCGTAGTTGGTCGGAACCTGCTGGAGGACGCTGGCCAGGCGCTCGAGGCCCATCCCGGTATCGACACTGGTGAACGGCAGCGGAACGCGGCCGTCGGGCTTCTGGTCGTACTCCATGAACACAAGATTCCAGATCTCGAGCCAGCGCGGGCAGGTCTCGCTGTGGTCCGGGATGCACTCAGGACCCTCGGAGAACTGCGCGCCGCGGTCGAAATGGATCTCGCTGCACGGCCCGCACGGGCCGGTCTCGGCCATCCGCCAGAAGTTCTTGTCGTCGCCACGGTCGACGTCGCCCCAGCGCGCCATCCGCTCGGGCGGGAGGCCGATCTCGTCGCGCCAGATGTCCCACGCGACCTCGTCGTGCGTATAGGTCGTCGCGGCCAGGCGGTCGGCCGGGATCCCGAACTCGCGGGTCAGCAGATCCCAGGCGAAATGGATCGCCTCGCGCTTGAAGTAGTCCCCGAACGACCAGTTGCCCAGCATCTCGAAGAAGGTGTGGTGGCGGGGCGTCCGCCCGACCTCCTCGAAGTCGTTGTGCTTGCCGGCGACGCGAAGGCAGCGCTGGTAGTCCACCGCCCGCGTGTACGAGCGGGTCTCGGCCCCGATCAGGACGTCCTTGAACTGGACCATCCCGGAGTTGGTGAAGAGGAGCGTCGCGTCGCCGGCCGGGACGAGGCTCGCGCTCGGCACGGGGGTGTGCCCGCGCTCGGCGAAGAACTCGACGAACCGGCGGCGGATCTCGGCGGCGGGCAACGCCACGATCCGCGGGTCTGGGGTCTGGACGGGGGGCGGCATCGGACGCAATGGTAGCGAACGGACCGGCACCCACACGAACGCGCTACCGTGACCGCGTCGACCGATCCGCCGACGTCCGCCCCGACTGGAGGTTCCGATGGCCACGCTGGCAGCCGCGCTCGTCATCGTGGTCGCCGCGATCCATGTCTACATCGTCGTCCTCGAGATGTTCCTGTGGCGGACGCCACGCGGGATGCGCTCGTTCGGGACCGATCAGGCATTCGCCGATGCGTCCGCTACGCTCGCGGCCAACCAGGGGCTCTACAACGGATTCCTCGTAGCGGGGTTGGTGTGGGGCCTGCTCGCCGGTGGCGATGTCGGCTTCCAGATCAAGCTCTTCTTCCTGGCCTGCGTGATCGTCGCCGGCCTCTATGGCGCGGCGACGGTCAACCGCCGGATCCTGGTGGTCCAGTCGGTTCCCGCGGCGCTCGCGCTTGCGGCGGTGCTGATCGCGGGCCCGCCGACCTTCGTGTGATTGGTCCGGCTGAGGGGCTGAACCGGTCCGGCCGTCGTCGGACTGCGGGCCGGTCGCCCCACTCGTGCCCTGTGCCGTCTCAGGCCCGTCTCAGGCAAGTCTCAGGGAAACGCTAGACGATCCGGTCATCGCATCCCATTGGAGCCGCCCGATGACCCCGTCCCCCACTCCTTCCGCCACAAAGTCCCGGGCGCCCCGCCCGGTCGAGGCGGACGACGACGACCGTCCTGTCGGGCGGGTCCTGACCCGCCGCGAGGTGCTCGCACTGATGGGCGCAGCGTCGGTCTCGGTCGCCGTCGCGGCCTGCGCCCCGGGATCGGTGGCGAGCGGCCTGGCGACGCCAAGTACGTCGAGCGGTACGGCCGGCACCGCGGCGGCCACCGCGACCGCTACGGCCGTCGCGGTCGCGAGTTCGCTGCCTTCGTGTGTCGTCGTCCCGGCGCTCACGGAGGGCCCGTATTACGTCAACGAGAACCTCGAGCGGTCGGACATCCGCGTCGATACCTCGACCGGGGTCGCCGTCGATGGTTCGGTGCTCAAGATCGATTGGGTCGTCTCGCAGGTCGATGGCAACGCCTGCATCCCGCTCGGCGGCGTCCTCGTCGACGTCTGGCACTGCGATGCGCTGGGCGAGTATTCGGATGTCGGCAGCAAGCAGGGCCACGACTTCCTGCGCGGCTACCAGCACACCGACGCCAGCGGCCTGGCCTCGATCACGACCATCTACCCCGGCTGGTACCAGGGCCGCGCGGTCCACATCCATTTCAAGATCCGGACGGACGCCGCGGCGACCAGCGGCTTCGAATTCACCTCGCAGCTTTTCTTCGATGACGCCCTGAACGACCAGGTCTTCAGCCAGGGCGCCTACGCCTCGAAGGGCAAGCCCGATACGTCGAACGCCAGCGACGGCATCTACGGGCAAAGCCAGGGGATGACGCTGCTGAAGGTCAGCCCGGAAGGCAACGGCTACAAGGCCACGTTCGAGATCGCACTCAAGACGTCATAGCGGCATTCGGCGCCCGTTTCAAGCCAAATGCTCCTCAGACGGGCACTCGTCACGGATTCGCCGACAGATGCTTGCCTACCGGGGCATCTGACAGGATTCGCGGTCGTATCGAGCTCCGGTCACGCTCACCTTGGCCCGCGTCACGCTGGACTCGCTGACCAACGCTCGCCTGGTGAGCATCTGTCAAACACTGGGCGCTCGATCGCGGTCTGGGGCCAGGGCGCGAGCTACTTCGAGCCAGCACCTGCCACGAGGGTCAGTAGGCGCCGAGGTGGCCACGCCCACGCACCCGGGTGTCGCGGCGTGGACTACGATGCCGCCATGAAAGGTGACCGGGTCGAGGCGGTGGTGGACACCGGGCAGGGCGTCCAGACCTTCGACATCGTCGCCTCCAAGGCGGGCCGCCGGATCGAAGTGGTCACGACGCGCGGGGTGGTCGAGGTCCGGGAGGTGACGCGGACGGGAAACCCGGTCCGGACCGCCCGGTTCATGGCCAGTCGGCTGATCGCGCTGGTCGAGCATCCGGCGGCCGACGAGCGCGGACGGGTCGAGATCAGCACCAGTCACCGACTCCAGCCACGCGAATGAGGTCGCCGATCCGGGGCTAGCCGGAGCGTCGTCGCCGACGGCGCGACCAGACGGACGAGCCGGCGAGGATCGCGCCGATGATGGCGCCGATCGTCAGGCCCCGAAGGAACGATGCGGTCGAGCGGTCGTCCTGGCCGCTCATGTCTTGCGGGCCGATGGACCGAGGATGGCGATGGCAGACGATATCCCGATTCCGATCCACGCCACGATCGAGGCCGCCAGCATCTGGAAGTCGCCGATCGACAGGATCCGGAGTCCGAGCCGGTCACCCAGGACGTCGCCCGCCCATGCCCCGAGGATCGCTGCGACGATGATGATCGGCAGGCGGCCGCCGGTATTGCCGCGGATAAGGACGTAGAGCGAAGCGTGGAAGAGGCCGACCAGGACCGCGAGCAGCAGCGCCGGGTCGAGACTCACGCGCCTGAGCCGACGAGTGCGCCCGACGCCATGGTGGTGGCCGCCGACGACCGTCCGTCCGAGGCCGTCGCCGCGGGACGCGCGATCCGGCCGCCCCCGAGCACGACCTCGCCGTCATAGAGGACCGCGGCCTGGCCCGGTGCCGCCGCCCAGACCGGGCTGTCCGTCTCGACCAGCCAGCGTCCTCCGCGGGCGGGCTCGGTGGCGGTCGCCGGCCGGACGATCGCCGCGATCGGCGTCGCGCGGTGCCGGATCCGGATCTCGGCACGGAACGGGGCACGGCCGCCGGGTGCGCCGCCGGCGACGAAGCTGGCGCGTTCGAGCTCGACCGTCGTGGTCTCGAGGTCCTCGCGTCGGCCAAGCGTGATCGTGTTCGTCAGCGGGTCGATCCGGCTGACGTAGCGGGGCTCGCCGAGCGAAACCCCGAGGCCCTTGCGCTGGCCGACGGTATAGGCCGGCGTGCCACGGTGCTCCCCCACTCGCTCACCATCGACGTCCAGCAACGGCCCGGCCTTCGGCAGCCAACTGGCGCGATCCCGGAGCGCCTCGCGATAGTCGCCGCCCGGGACGAAGCAGATCTCCTGGCTCTCGGGCTTCTCGGCGGTCGCAAGGCCGAGCTCGCGGGCGACGTCGCGGACCTCCGGCTTGGTCAGCTCGCCCAGGGGGAACCGCGCGTGGTCGAGCTGATCCTGGCGCAGGCCGTACAGGAAATAGGTCTGGTCCTTGTCGGCGTCGTGCGCCCGCAGCAGCCGCGACCGGCCGTCCGGGCCGACGTCCCGCCGCGCGTAATGCCCCGTCGCGACCGCCTCGCAGTCGTACAGGTGGCGCGCCCGCCCGAGCAGGGCCCCGAACTTCACGTAGGTGTTGCAGTCGATGCACGGCGACGGCGTCTCGCCACCGAGATACGCGTCGAGGAACGGCTGGAGGACGCCGGCGTCGAACTCGCGCTCGAGGTTCATGACGTAGAACGGGATGCCGAGCTGGGCCGCGACGCGGCGGGCGTCATCGGCGGCATCGAGCGAGCAGCAGCTCTTCTTGAACTCGGAATAGCTGTCGGCGACGTCGTGCAACCGCATCCAGACGCCGACGACCTCGTGGCCCTGTTCGTGCAGAAGCGCCGCCGCGACCGAGGAATCGACCCCGCCCGACATCGCCACCAGGATCCGACTCACGCGGGCACACCTTGCCCGAGGGGATCCGCGGTCACCGCGACCGTCCCCAGCCGCATCGAGGCCACGACCCGCGGCACGACCTCGGACGCGACGGTCAGTTCGTCGTCGGTGGTCGTCCGGCCGAGCGAGAGGCGGAGCGCGCCGCGTGCCTCGTCCTCGGGGTAGCCCATCGCGCTCAACACGTGACTGACCTCGGTCGAGCCGGTCGTGCAGGCCGACCCGACCGAACAGGCGATCCCCTCGAGGTCGAGCGACATGGCGACCGACGCTCCGTCGGTGTCGCGCGCGACGACCGAGAGGTGGCCCGGCAAGCGGTCCTTGGGGTGGCCGGTCGGTTCCACGCCGGGGACCGCCAGGAGGGCGGCGGCGAGTCGGTCACGCTGGCCGCGCAGGCGCGCAACGGTCTCGGGTCGCTCCGCGCACGACAGTTCGTAGGCCGCCGCGAAGCCGACGGCCCCGGCGACGTTCTCCGTACCGGCCCGCCGATGGCGTTCCTGCGTGCCGCCCTGCTGCTGGGCCAGGATGTGTGTCCCGTGCCGGACGAAGAGCGCCCCGACACCTTTGGGCCCCTCGAACTTGTGCGCCCCGAGCGAGACCAGGTCGGCATCGAGTGCGGCCAGGTCGAGGTCCACGTACGGCGCGGCCTGGACCGCGTCGATGTGGAGCACGAGACCCTTGCGAGTCCGAACCCGCGCGGCGATCTCGGCCACCGGCTGGATGGTCCCGACCTCGTTATTGGCGAGCATGATCGAGACCAGGATCGTCTTGTCATTGAGCGCCGCCTCGAGCTGGTCCGGGTCCACCCGCCCGTAGCGGTCGACCGGCAACTCGACGACCTCGAACCCGAACTTCTCGAGGTACCGCAGCGTGTGGCCGACGGCGTGGTGCTCGATCGACGAGGTCACGATCCGGTGCCCGCGCGCTTTGCCGGCCCAGGCGGCGCCCTTCAGGGCGAGGTTGTTGGCCTCGGTGCCGCCGGACGTGAAGACGACCTCGCGTCCCTGGGCGCTGAGACGGGTCGCGACGCGCTCATGGGCGTCATCGAGCGCGGCGCGAGCCACCCGCCCGAACGAATGAGCCGAACTCGGGTTGCCGAACGACTCGGTCATGAATGGCAGCATCGCGTCCAGGACCTCGCGCCGGAGCGGAGTCGTCGCGGCATGATCGAGGTAGATCGGCATCGGCCCGATCGTACACCCGCCTGACCCCCACCCCGGACTGGACGGTCGTGCGACCATCTACCGATGTCGCCCGCTGTGGTCCGATCGAGGTGACCGAGTTCACGCTCGAACCGAGCGGACCCTTCTCGTTGGCCGCCGCCCGGGATTTCGCCGGCGGCTTCGCGGCCGGGATCGGAGCGCATGGCACCGCGACCGGCCTGCTGATGGCGTTCCCGGTCGAAGGCTGGCGCGGCAGCGCCGCCATCGATGTCTGGCAGGCAACCGACGGCACGGTCCATGGCGACCTCCACGGCAGCGACGATCTCGAGACGGCACGCCGCCAGGCTGCTCGCTCCCTCTCGCTCGATCACGACGGCCGTGACTGGGCGGCGGTCGGTGAGCGCGACGCGGTCCTGGGCGCCCTCCAGGCCCAATTCGACTGGCTTCGCCCGGTCTGCTTCTACTCCGCCTACGAAGCGGCCACCTCGTTCGTCATCGGCCAGCGCATCGCGATGCGGCAGGCACGCGTCGTCAAGGAGCGACTCGCCGAGACGTACGGCGACCGGGTCGAGATCGACGGCCAGGTCGTCCGCCCGTTCCCGCGCCCGCAACGGCTGCTCGAGGTGCCGTCGGTACAGGGCCTGAGCCAGGTCAAGGTCGAGCGGCTCCACTCGCTTGCCCAGGCCGCCATCGATGGCGTGCTCGACACCGAGCGACTGCGCGCCCTCCCCGAGGCCGCGGCGCTGGCCGAGCTTTCGGCACTCCCCGGGGTCGGGCCATGGACCGCGTCCGCGATCCTGCTGCGCGGCTGTGGTGTCGCGGACGCGGTGCCGATGGTCGATGAGATCAGCCGGACGGCGGTCGCGTCACTCTACGGGCTGCCCACACCGCTCGAGGACGAGACCTGGACGCGGATCTCCGACGCCTGGCGACCCTACCGGATGTGGGCCACGGTCCTGCTCCACATGGCCTGGCGTCGCGCCCAGCCCTCGACCCCGAGCTACCGGCAGACGTCGAAGCGCTAGCCGGCGGGCGCCGCCTCGCGCTCGAGCGAACGGCGCTCGTCATCGGCGCGCCCGGCCTGGCGTCGGCGGTCGTGCTGCGAGAGGGCCCGTTTCCGGAGGCGGATCGACTGCGGCGTCACCTCGACGAGCTCGTCGACGGCGATGAACTCGAGCGCGTTCTCGAGCGTGATCGGGCGGGGCGGGGTCAGCCGGAGTGACTCGTCGTGCGAGTGGGTCCGGATGTTCGTAAGCTTCTTCTCCTTGGTCGGGTTGACGTCCATGTCGCCCGACCGCGAGTTCTCGCCGACGACCATGCCTTCGTAGACCTCGACGCCGGCGCCGATGAACAACTCCGAACGCTGCTCGAGGTTGAAGAGGCCGTACGCATTCGAGATCCCCGCCCGGTCCGAGACGAGCACGCCGTTGGTGCGGTGGGTCACCTCGCCGGCCCACGGTCCGTAGCCCTCGCCGATCTGGTGCAGCAACGCCGTCCCACGCGTGTCGGTGAGGAGCTGCCCGCGATAGCCGATGAGCCCACGGACCGGCAGGACGAACTCCATCCGGACACGGCCGTCGGCATCGGTGGTGAGCTGCTCGAGGCGACCCTTGCGGCCGGCGATCGCAGTCTGGACCTCGCCGATGTAGTCGGGCGGGATGTCGATCGTGATCCGCTCGTAGGGCTCCTGGATCACGTCGCCCACCTCGCGGAGCAGCACTTCGGGGCGGGAGGCGGTGAGCTCGAAGCCTTCGCGGCGCATCTGCTCGATGAGCACGGCCAGCTGCAACTCGCCACGACCTCGGACCTCGAACGTCTCGCTCGACTCCGCGGGGCGGACCTCGATCGAGACGTTGCCCAGTACCTCCTTCTCGAGGCGGGCCTTGAGCTGGCGGCTCGTCACGAACCTGCCTTCCCGACCTGCGAGTGGCGAGGTATTGACGCCGAATGTCATCCGCAGGGTCGGCGCATCCACGTCGAGGCGGGGTAGCGGCCGCGGGTCCGCCGGGTCGGTCAGGGTGTCGCCGATGGTCACTTCCGGCAGACCCGCGACGCTCACGATGTCGCCCGGGCCGGCTTCCTCGATGTCGACCCGGTCGATGCCGTGTGCGGTCTGAAGGCTTGTCACCGTGCCGCTGATCGTGACCGTTCGACCGGGCTCGACGGCGCCGGCCGTGTCGTCGGCCTTCTCGCGCAGGACGCTGATCCGCTGCCCCGTCCGGATCGTGCCGTTCCAGATGCGCCCGACGGCCATCCGCCCGACGTACTCGTTGGCCGACAGGTTCGTCACGAGCAGCTGGAGCGGGTGCCCCGGCGTAAAGGTGACGGGCGGCGTGACCTCGACCAGGAGGTCGAGCAGGGGTCGCAGGTCCGTGCCGAGGATGGCGAGGTCGCGCGTCGAGGTGCCGAGCTTCGCGTTGGTGTAGACGATCGGGAACTCGATCTGATGCTCGTCGGCGCCAAGGTCCATGAACAGCTCGTAGATGTCGTCGAGGACCACGTCCGGGCGGGCATCGCCGCGGTCGATCTTGTTGATGGCGACGACCACGGGCAGGCGGCGGGCCATCGCCTTCTGGAGGACGTAGCGGGTCTGCGGTAGCGGCCCTTCCGCGGCGTCCACGAGGAGCAGGACCGAATCGACCATGAGCAGCGAGCGCTCGACCTCTCCGCCGAAGTCGGCGTGGCCCGGGGTATCGACGATGTTGAGCCGAACGCCCGCGTGGTCGATCGTCGTCTGCTTGGCGAGGATCGTGATTCCCTTCTCGCGCTCGAGATCACCCGAATCCATGATCCGGTCGACGACCGCCTGGTTGGACCGAAATGTGCCGGTCTGGCGCAGCATCGCGTCGACGAGGGTGGTCTTGCCGTGGTCCACGTGGGCCACGATGGCGACGTTGCGGAGATCCGCGCGAACGGCCGTCGCTGTCGAGTCGAGGGGTGCGGTGGTGGCGTCGGGCACGGGTCTGGGCTGCTCCAAGTCGAATGGGACGCCGGATTGTCCCACGGATGACGCTCGGGCGGCGATGGCGGTCGTGCGCCCGGTACACTCCGGCGATGACCGTCGCCGCTGTCATCCTGTCTGCATCGGCCGAGGGCGCGCTGGCCGACACGCTCGGCCAGCCGCGCGTCCGACGACTCGCGGACCTCGCCTGGGCGGGCGGCGCGCTGCCCGTCATGATCCTCGCACCCGACCCTGACGGCGCCGTGGCGGCAGCCCTGGTCGGCTCCGAGGCGGTCTACCACACCCCAGCGCCGCCCGAGTCCGGACCGGCCGGCCAGATGGTGCGTGGCACGGAACTGGCGATCGCCGAGGTCCGCGACACGACCGCGGTCCTGCTCTGGCCCGCGCGCCTCGCATGGGTCGGACCGGAGACGATCACCTCGCTCATCGAGGCCCACGGCACGGATCGCGCGACCATGCTCCGGCCCGCCTGGCACGGCGACCCGGGATGGCCGGTCCTGCTACCGACCGAGCATCTCGAGATCCTGCGCTCCGTCCCGCCCGACCACATGCCGCCGATGGTCATCGAGGATCTGGCTGGCACGATCGCGACGCGGGTGGTCGAGATGGGCGATCCGGGCGTGATCCACGACGTAGACACGGCGCCGGAAGACCTGCCGGCCTACGAGGGACCGCCTGACCCGCCGGCCGGTCACACGCACGAATGGGGCGCGGACGTCGCCGCAGAGGCTGGACTCCCCGAGCCCTGATCGCCCCGGCCCTCAGTCGGCGAGCGGGCTCGGTCGCGCGCGTTGCCACCGGTCGCGCAGTCGGGCCACGGGGACCGTCGCCCCGGCGATTCCGCCGATGACCAGGCCCACGCCGAGGAGCTGCGTGGCCGACGGGGTTTCGCGCAGCAGCACGATCGCCAGCCCCATCGACATGACCGGCTGCGTCAGCAGGATGATCGAGGTCACGATGGCCGGCAGGCGCGGCAGCGAGATCGAGATCAGCAGATAGCCCGCCGACTGCGCGGTGATCCCCAGCAGCGCGAGCCAGAACAGGCTGTGGAGCGGCGGCGTCAGGTCGAGGTCGCCGACCGCCTCCCCGACGACGAACGCACACAGGGCCACCACGACTGAAGCGACGGCCACGGGCCCCGCAGGCCGGCGAGGGTCGCGGCCACCACGCCGGATGATCAACAGGTAGGCCGAGTAGCAGATCGCCGTGGCGACACCGAGGATGACTCCCAGTTGCGGCGCTGCGCCGAACGCGCCGGTGCCGACGACCCCCGAGATGAGGATGACGCCCGCGAGCACGATCGGGAGCGCGAGGAGGGTCGCCCGTGATGGCCGCTCCCCGAGGAGCAGCCACGCGAAGAAACCGACGATGATGACCTGCAGGTTGCCGAGCACCGTTGCCAGGCCCGCCCCGACGGCTTCGATGGCGTGATGCCAGAACATCAGGTCGCCGGTGAAGAAGACACCCGCGATCGCGGCCAGCCGGATCGTGTCGCGCGGGAGCGGTCCGAACCGGCGCCGCTCGGCCAGCGCCACCACGACCAGGATCGGCAATCCGAAGACCGCCCGGTAGAACGTCCCGGTCGATGGCGAGACCGCGGCGAAGACGTAGAAGACGCCCGAGAACGCGATGCAGGTCGCGCCCATCAGCGCGGCGAGCCGCGGCCGCTGGGCGAACCAGTCGAGGGCGCCCAGGTCTCGGCGATCGCCGCTCAGGTGGCGGCCGCCCGATCGCCCTTGACGGGCAGTCCCACGAAGCGCAGGCCGAGCTCCTCGTACTGGCCGGGCTCCGGGATCGAAGGCGCTTCGAGCATCGGGTCCGTGCCCGACTGGGTCTTGGGGAAGGCCATGACCTCGCGGATGTTGGTCTGGTGCGCGAGGAGGGCCGCCCAGCGATCGATGCCGAGGGCGATCCCGCCGTGCGGCGGCGCGCCGTACTCGAAGGCGTCGAGGACGGCCCCGAATTTCTCGCGCATCGCCTCGAGCGAGTGACCCTGGAGCAGGAACGAGCGCTCGAGGAGGTCGCGGCGATGGATCCGGATCGACCCGCCGCCGAGCTCCCAGCCGTTGAGTGCCAGGTCGTACTGGAGCGCCCGTGCGCGGCCGGCCGGATCTTCGGGCGAAGGCCTGGCCGGGTCGCCCGACGCAGTCACGAGCAGGGCCTCGTCCTCCGGCAGGACGCCGCTGAACGGGTTGTGGGTGGCGTGCCAGCGCCCGACCTCGAGGTCCCACTGGTACATCGGGAAGCGATAGACCCAGACATAGGCGAGCACGTTCGGGTCGGCCAGGCCGAGCCGGTCGCCGAGCTCCACTCGAAGGCGACCGAGGACATCGGCGGTGACGTCTGGCTCGTCGGCGACGATCAGGATGAGGTCGCCCTCCCCCGCCGCGGTCTGCTCGATCATGGCCCGCTGCGTGTCGTCCGAGAGGAACTTGGCGATCGGGCTCTTGACCTGGCCGCCGACCTCCAGGGCGAGGTACGCGAGCCCCTTCGCCCCGAACCGGCGCGCCCGCTCAGTCAGCTCGTCGATCTCGCGTCGGGTCACGCCGGCCATCCCGGGCGCCACGATAGCCTTGACTCGGCCGCCGGCCGCCAGCGCGTTATCGAAGACGGCGAAGCCCGATGACGCGGTCCCGTCGGGCGCGACGAGTACCGACCCGAGGTCGACCAGCTCCATCCCGAACCGGACGTCCGGCTTGTCCGAACCGAAGCGCTCGAGCGCCTCCTCGTAGGTCATCAGCGGGAATGGCGTCTCGAGGATGGGTCGCTCCGGGACGGTCACGCGCGAGATTTCGATCGCCATCGCCTCGACGAACGCCATGACCGCGTCCTCATCGACGAAGCTCATCTCCAGGTCGAGCTGGGTGAATTCGGGCTGTCGGTCGCCGCGCAGGTCCTCGTCGCGGTAGCAGCGGGCGATCTGCATGTAGCGGTCGATCCCGGCGACCATCAGCAGTTGCTTGAGCTGCTGCGGGCTCTGCGGCAGCGCATACACCGTCCCGGGCTGGAGCCGGCTGGGGACGATGAAGTCGCGTGCTCCCTCCGGTGTGCTCTTGATGAGCGTCGGCGTCTCGACTTCGACGAAGCCGTTCGCGTGGTGGACCTCACGGATGGCCTGGACCATCCGGCTGCGGAGCATGAGTCGGCGCTGCATCGGCTCGCGCCGGATGTCGAGGTAGCGATACTTGAGCCGCACGCTCTCGTCGACCGGGGCATCGGGCTCGTTGATGTAGAAGGGTGGCGTCTTCGCCTCGGACAGGATCTCCACGGTCGTCGCCTGGAGCTCGATCGCGCCCGTCGGAAGCTTGGTGTTCTCCGTCCCTGGCACGCGCGGCGCGACCGCCCCGTCGACCATGACGACGAACTCGGGACGGATCCGGCTGGCGATCAGGTGCGCCACCGGGGCATCCGCCTTGTCGATGACGACCTGGGTGATCCCATGCCGATCGCGCAGGTCGAGGAAGATGAGCTGGCCATGGTCGCGCCGGCGATGGACCCAACCCGCGAGCCGCGCCGTGGCACCCGCATCGCCGATCCGGAGCTGGCCGCAAGTGTGCGTTCGGTAGGGCGTGGCAAGGCTCGGGGTGGTGTCGGTCATGGCCGGCGTATCGTAGCCGCTGATCCGACCGCCCGAGCCGGATGGGTGATCGATGGAGGAAGCACATGCCTCCACGCCCGACAAACTGATCGAGCTCACCTCCAGGCGGACCGGATCCTGGTCTACTGACCGCGGTCGCGGCCGCGCATCAGCGAGACCCGGAACGGACGAAGCTCACCGCGAGCAAAACCGCCGGCGATGACGGGGTCGTCCTCCATGATCCTGTGCGCGGCAGCTTCATCGGGCGCCTCGAAGATGGCGATCCCGGTATTGGTGGACCCGAGCGTCGGGCCGACGAGGATGAGCGAGCCCTCGGCGAGCATCCCCTCGAAGCGCTCGAAATGGACCGACCACACGGCGCGCTCCTCGTCGGTCATGGTCGCGGCGAAATCCTCGCGCGGCGGGTGGATGAAGTAGATCCACTCGGTCATCGGAGCCCGTGACTCAAGCGCGGATCACTCGGCGGATCAGCCGGCGACGCGGGCCGCGATCGCCCGAAGGTGCTCGGGCGTGCTCCCGCAGCAGCCGCCGACGATCGAGGCGCCGGCGTCGCGCATCGAGGCCGCCGCCGCCGCCATCGTCTCGGGATCCGACCGATAGACGGCGCGCATGTCAACGAGCTCGGGCATCCCCGCGTTCGACTTGGCGACGAGGATGGTGTCCGGGTCGGCCGCCCGCATCCGCTCGATGACCGTGATGAGCTCGTCCGGCCCGTTGCCGCAGTTGCCACCGACCGCGTCGGCGCCCCATGCGGCGAGCGACGCGATGGCCTGCTCCGGGGAGACCCCCATCATCGTGTGACCGCGCGTGTCGAACGTCATGGTCGTGATGAGCGCGATCCCAGGCGAGACACGACGGACGCCCTCGATGGCGGCCTTGATCTCGGGCAGGTCCGACATCGTCTCGATCCAGATGAGGTCCACGCCACCAGCGACGAGCGCCGCCGCCTGCTCGGCGAAGATGTCGACCGCCTCGTCGTAGTCGAGGGTCCCCGTCGGGGCAAGGATCGCCCCGCTCGGCCCGATATCGCCCGCGACCAGCGCGTCGCCCCCGGCCGCCTCGACCTCTCCGCGCAGGAGGATCGCCGCGGTCTGGTTGAGCTCGGCGACCCGATCCTGGAGACCGTGCAGGCTGAGCCGCATCCGGTTGCCACCGAACGTGTTGGTCATGAGGATCTGCGAGCCGGCATCGAGGTAGCCGCGATGGATCCGACGGACGACGTCCGGCTTCGAGAGATTCCAGACCTCGGGCGGGTCGCCGAACAGCAAACCGTTCGCGAACAACATGGTCCCCATCGCACCGTCGGCCATGACCGTGGCACTCGATGCGATCAGCTCGCGCCAGCGCTCGCTGGCGGCCCCGTCATCGGCGCGGCGGCGTTCATCGAGGCCCGGAAAGGCGGCCGGATCGAACGGTTCGGGTTCCGCCGTGGGGCTATGGAGGACCCGTCGCGGTCTCATCTGCGCGTACCTCGGATTCGGTGGCGACCGAACGAGTGTACCGCCCGGTCCGTAGAATCCGGCGCCTACCCAAGGAGTCGCGCTTGCTCGATCCGTTCGGCGCCGTCGTCATCATCGCGGTCGGCGTCTTCGCCGGGACCGTGAATGCCATCGTCGGCGCGGGGTCGCTCGTCACCTTCCCGACGTTGCTGCTCCTCGGGTACCCGCCGCTCATCGCCAACGTCTCGAACACGGTCGGATTGGTCCCGGGGACGATCAGTGGCGCCGTCGGTTATCGGCGGGAGCTGGCCGGGCAGCGGAGCCGGGCGATGCCACTG
This sequence comes from Candidatus Limnocylindrales bacterium, assembly GCA_038319665.1. Lineage (GTDB taxonomy): Bacteria > Chloroflexota > Limnocylindria > Limnocylindrales > CSP1-4 > SPCO01. Next base: position 124,966 of record JBBQDL010000001.1, on the reverse strand, counting down.
CTCGTCGCAGCCGCACTCGGAGGCGTGACCGGGGCGGCGCTCCTGCTGGTGCTACCGGCCGCCGCGTTCGAGCGGATCGTGCCCATCCTGATCCTCATCGCCTGCCTCCTCGTCGCCATCCAGCCGCGACTCTCGGCGCTGGTCGTCGAACGCCGCGCGCGATCGGGCACCGTCCACACTGGCGGCGGGCCGATCCTCGTAGCCGGGGTCTATCTGACGGGCATCTACGGCGGCTATTTCGGGGCCGCCCAGGGGGTCATCCTCATCGCCCTGCTGGCGATCCTGGTCGACGACGACCTTCAACGACTCAACGGGCTCAAGAACCTCATCGCCGTGGTCATCAACGGCATCGCCGCGGTCATCTTCGTCTTGGTCGCACCCGTCGCCTGGGCGCCCGCGATCCTGCTCGCCATCGGCTCGACGATCGGTGGCCAGCTCGGCGCGCTGGTCGGGCGCCGCTTGTCGCCGTTCGCGCTGCGCGCGGCGATCATCGTCGTCGGGACCGTCGTCGCGGTCAGGCTGCTCCTGGGCTGACGGCCTGCCCGGGGTGGAGGCCGGCGCTAATTCCCTTGGATGCAGCCGGCCCCGTCGTAGCCGGATCGGCTCTTGTACGCCGCGTTGCTCCAGTTGCCCTGGATCTTCCAGGAGCTGCCGCCGTTGAACGTCACCAGGCCCGAGAAGGTCCAGGCGCACTTGTCCGCGTTCTCCGCACCCGTGCTGTCCCACCAGCCACCGTTGCGAGGATCGGTGACGGTCTCGCTCAATTCATGCCCGCTCACGTTCGCCAGGGCGGCCAGCCCTTCCGAGCGGTTTGGGGTCGCATCGCCCGGGTCGCAGCCCGGGTCGCCATCAAGCTTGAAGAAGAACCCGAACTGGACCGGGACACCACTGATCGTGCCGTAGCTGTGCCAGGCGCAATAGCCGGCACTACCGCGCGGTTGGTCGATGTAGACCGGGTAGTAGCCGTTAAGCACCGGATTCGTGATCATCTTGGCGACTTCTGCGAAGACCGTCGACGTCGACGGCGCACGACTCGGGGCAGCGGAGGGGTCGGTCAGGTAACCCAGATAGCTGACCGTGGCTCCGACGTTACCGTTCGTGCCCGAGTACTCCGTGTTGGTGTTCATGTACGGCGATTCGCCGACGGTCTTGTAGAAGCCGTCGAGGCCGGTGATCTTGTCTCCGGCGCTCGCTGCCCAGGAACTGCCCCAAAAGATCGACTGGACCACGGAGCTCTTGAGGATCTGGCCACCATGGAAGAGCAGGTTCGGGCTCGATCGGGGCTTGGCGACGCGCGCTTGACCCCGCGCATGGACGATGCCCTGTGCGTCAAGCACCTCGGTCGACTTGTCGGGGCCGGAAGCGGCGACCCCCGATGCCCCGAACGCGAGGAGCATCACCATCGCGGCGGCGAGCGGGCCCGGACGGCGGACTACGCGGCGCAGCGCGGATGTGGGCTGGTTCATGGTGTATCCCTCCGGCGGTCGATGATTCCTCGCGGCCATCGTCGCCGACGCCTTTCCGCCCGTCAAGATTCGCAGCGGACCTGACGGGCGTGATCGCCTCGTGTCGCGAGCGCGGCGCCCATCCACCGTTGCGACCGCGCACCGCCCAGGCCCGCGCGACGAGGTGGATCGTCCCGTCCGGCTGCGTCGGAAGGGTCGCCCGCAGCCGCTCTCGGAGCGCCGCCCGGGAGGCCTCATCGAGCCCGTCGAGGTAGGCAGGCGCCGGACCGACCCGGCCCAGGAACGGCGTCCAATAGTCATCGAAGTCCCGGAAGACGGTCGGCACGTCGATCGATCGAACCACGACATCGGTCATGCCGGCGCCCTCGAACGCCCGGCGGAGGGGTTCCGGGGCGCACAGCGGGAACCTCGCGCCCTCGTCCTTCCCGGCGGCCGCGGCGTCCAGCGCGATCGCCGCATCCCAGAAGGTGCGAATGATGTCCATCCGACCGGCCAGGTCCCAGAGGTACCCCGCGATCGTCGCGCTGGCGACGCCGACCCGACGCATCTCCGTCAGCGCGGCAGCGAGATCCGGGATGAAGTTGAGGACGAGGCCGCTCACGATCACATCCGCCGCGGCCGCGTCGAGCGGCAGATGGTCCGCGGGTGCGACGACAAATCGTGCCCGTGGATCGTCGACCTGCGTTCGAGCGAGCTCGACGAAGTCCGCCGAAGGGTCCACCCCTATGACGGAAGCCGGGTCCGCCAGCTCGAGGATCAAGCCGCTGAGGGCGCCGGTGCCGCAACCCACATCGACCCAGCGCCCTCCCGGCGCGACGGAGAGCCAGTCGAGGAATTCGGCCCCGACGGGCCGGCTCCACCGACCGATGTATGCCTCGTAATCCTCCGCACCCACCCAGGGATCGATCGTCACGGTCAGTCAGAGCCTGAGCCGTGGCGATGGGCCCCGTGCGCCCGTTCGACCTCGCGGGTGAGGTCAGCGACGGGGACCAGTTTCTGGGTTCCGGCCGGCAGGTCCCGCAGACCGACCTCTCCCGCCGCCAGCTCGTCGCCGAGGATGACCGCGAAATGGGCCCGGTCGCGCGCCGCCGCCTCGAGCTGCTTGCCGAGCTTGCGACGGCTCAGCTCGGCCCGCGCCGCGATCCCCGCCGCTCGCAGATCCGTGGCGATCTTGAGCCGACCGACCGTGTCGTCCGGGTCCGCCCCGACGACGACTGCGACCGGGGCAAGGTCCGGCGCCGCCGCAACCGCCTTCTCCGAGAGCGCGAGGACCAAGCGGTCGAGCCCGATCCCGAACCCGATCCCGGGCGTCGGCTTCCCGCCCAGGTGCTCGACCAAGCCGTCGTATCGGCCGCCGCCGCCGATCGCCTGCTGCTGGCCTTCCCGTCCGGTGACGTAGTACTCGAACGCGGTCCGGGTGTAGTAGTCGAGCCCCCGGACGAGGCCGGGCTCGAGCCGGTAGGCCACACCGAGCGCATCCAGGTGCGCCCGCACGCCCGCGAAATGCTCGGCGCACGCCTCGCACAGCCGGTCCGTGATCCGGGGCGCTGCGGCGTTGATGGCGGCCATCGCCGGGTCCTTCGAATCGAGCAGGCGCAGGACGTTGCGCTCGAGCCGTTCTCGCTCGAGCTCGGGCAGCTCGTCGCGAAGCGTCCGGTAGTACTCGGTCAGTTCCGCGACGAATGCAGGCCGGCAGGTCGGGTCGCCGATGGAATTGAGGAGGACCTCGACGCCGGCGAGTCCCGCGTCGGCGTAGTAGCGCGACCCGAGCTCGATGATCTCGGCGTCGATGGCGGGCCCCCGATCGCCGATCGCCTCGATGTCGAACTGCCAGAACTGGCGGTACCGGCCGGCCTGCGGACGGTCGTACCGGAACATCGGCCCGATCTCGCTCAACTTGACCGGCTGCGGCCACGACTGCAACCCGTGCTGGACGTAGGCGCGAACGATGCCGGCCGTCGGCTCGGGTCGGAGCGCCCAGGACTCGCCGTCCTCGGTGCGCGGCACAAGACGGAAGAGCTCCTTCTCGACGATGTCGGTGACCTCGCCGACCCCGCGCTCGAAGACGTCGGTCAGCTCGAACAATGGCGTCTCGACCCGGCGGTACCCGTAACGCGCGGAGAGGTCGGCGGCCAGGCGCTCAAGGCGAGTCCAGGTCGCCGTCTCGGGCGGCAGGAGGTCGCGGGTGCCGCGCGGCGCGCGGAAGGTGGGCATGGCCGAGAGTCTAGAGGGTCGAACCTCAGCCGAGGTCGGCGTCGCGGAAGCGTGCCGACTCGCAGGTGCATGCGACCGGCGGGTATCGCGCAAGAGTGTTGACCTCGGGTCAACGAAATCGGCCGGAACGGGCCCCGGCGGCGAGCTGGATCAGATTCCTGACCCATTCGCTTAAAGATCGTTGACCGTGGGTCAACGCTGCGGAGGGTCGGCGCCACGCGATGGTCGGCTCCGCCAGAATCGTTGACCTGGAGTCAACATCACGCGAAAACGGAGTCCGGCGCCGCCCACGGATATGACGAAGTCGCGGTCAGCCGAGGTCGCGCTGGACCGAGATGACGTCCTTGAGCGTTTCGATCCGGCTCATGACCCTGGCCAGCTGCGAAACCGAGTGGATCTGGATCGTGGCGGTCACGACGGCCGTATGGTCGGGGGTCACACCCACCTGGGCGGCGACGATGTTGACCTTGTTCTCGGCCACGACCTGGGTGATGTCGCTGAGGAGCCCCGTCCGGTCGTACGCCTCGACCCGGATGGCGATCGGGTAGCTCTCGGTCGGGGCGTGCTCCCATTCGACGTCGATCAGGCGGCTGACCTCGCGCTCGTTGATCACGGTCGGACAGCTCTGGAGATGGACGGTCACGCCCTTGCCACGGGTGATGAAGCCGACGATCGGGTCGCCCGGGATCGGGTGGCAACACTTGGCGAAGCGGATGAGGAGGTCGCCCACGCCCTTGACCCGTACGCCGCCGGTCCGCTCGAGCTTCTGCGGCGGGGCGATCGTCGGCAATGTGCTCTGGACGTCGTCGACGACACCGAGCCGCATGACGACCGTCTGCGCCCCGATGGCGCCGTAGCCGATGGCCGCGTAGAAGTCGTCGAGCGTGTCGTAGTTGAGGTGCCGCGCCACCTCCGCGATCGGTTCAGGTCCGACCGCAGAGATCGAGGTCCGCGCCAGGCGACGCAGCTCGCGCTCGAGCGATTCGCGGCCGTGGACGATGTTCTCGTCGCGGTCCTTGCGCTTGAACCATTGCCGGATCTTCTCGCGGGCATGGCTGGTCTTGACGACGTTCATCCAGTCGCGCGACGGCCCGTGCTCGCCCTTGGTCGTGACGATCTCGACGATGTCGCCGTTCTTGAGTCGGTAGTCGAGCGGCACGAGCCGGTTGTTGACCTTCGCCCCGATCGTCCGGTGCCCGACGTCAGTGTGGATCCGGTACGCGAAGTCGAGCGGTGTGGCGCCGGCGGGCAGGTCCTTGATGTCGCCCTTCGGGGTGAAGACGAAGACCTGGTCCTGGAAGATGTCGAGCTTGATTCCCTCGACGAACTCGGTGGCGTCCGTGACGTCGCGTTGCCAGTCGAGGAGCTGGCGGAGCCAGGCCAGCTTGGCGTCGTACTCGCGGTCGGACTTGGTACCTTCCTTGTAGCGCCAGTGGGCGGCGATGCCGACCTCGCTCACCTGGTGCATGGTCTGGGTCCGGATCTGGATCTCGAGCGGCTTCCCGTCGAGGGCGATGACCGCGGTGTGGAGCGACTGGTAGAGGTTGTTCTTGGGGACCGCGATGTAGTCGTCGAACTGGCCCGGGATGGGGCGCCAGATCGAATGCACGATCCCGAGGGCTGCGTAGCAGTCGCGGACATCCTCGACCAGGATCCGGATGGCGTAGACGTCGTAGATCTCGCCGAACTCGGCGCCCTTGCGCTCCATCTTCTTCCAGATGCTGTAGATGTGTTTTGGTCGTCCCTGCAGGTCGGCCTCGATGCCGGCGGCCTCGAGCTTGGGCGCGAGCTCGGCGATGGCGCGATCGATGTACGACTCGCGCCCCTTGCGCCGGGTGTCGAGGAGCTTGGCGAGCTCGCGGAAGCGCTCCGGCTCTAGCGCCTTGAAGGCGAGGTCCTCGAGCTCCCACTTCATCTGCCAGATGCCGAGTCGCTCGGCCAGCGGTGCGTAGATCTCCATCGTCTGGCGGGCGATGCGCTGCTGCTTGTCGGACGGCAGACCGTACAGCGTGCGCATGTTGTGGAGGCGGTCGGCGAGCTTGATCAGGACGACCCGGATGTCCTGCGCCATCGCGAGGAGCATCTTGCGGATGTTCTCGGCCTGTTGCTGTTCGTGGCTGTGGGTGCTGAACCTCGACAGCTTCGTGACGCCGTCGACGAGCTGGGCGACCTCGGCGCCGAAGCGCTCCTCGACGTCGGTCAGGCTGTATTCGGTGTCTTCCGGGACATCGTGCAGCAGCGCGGCCTGGATGGCGACCGTGTCGACGCCGAGTTCGGCCAGGATCTGGGCCGAGGCGATCGGGTGCGTGACGTAGGGATCCCCGGTCGCCCGCTTCTGGCCCTCGTGGGCCGTGACCGCCAGGTCGAACGCGGCACCGACCAGCTCGAGGTCGGCGCCAGGGTGCTCAGCGAGGATCGTGGCGAAGAGCGCCGTCCGCATCGCCTCGAGATCCGGGCCTACCCCGGCCGGGTCGGGCGCGACGACCGGGGCGCGACGAGGACCCCGCTGGGGGGCCGGATCGTCGGTGGTCTTCGCGCTCGGTTTCTTGGTCCGCGGCGTCTTGGTCCGCGGCGTCGTGGTCGCCATCGGATCAAGGATACCTTCAGCCGTAGCCGGCACGGTGGAGGGCAGCCTCGGCCTCGCCACGCTCGTTCCAGGGAACCGGCCCGTCGGGCCCGATAATGGCCTGCTCGTGACCCTTGCCCGCGAGCAGGACGATGTCGCCCGGGCGGGCCCGCTCGATGGCGGCATCGATGGCGGTCCTGCGGTCGGCGATGACGAGGAGGTCGTGATCGCGGCGCTTGCCGGCGGCCTCGGCGCCTCGCGCGATCTCATCGAGGATCATCTCCCGGTCCTCGCCGCGTGGGTCCTCGTCTGTCACCACCACGACGCGGGCACGCTCGCCGGCGATCCGACCCATCAGCGGCCGCTTGGCCGTGTCGCGTTCCCCGGCCGAGCCGAAGACCGCGATCAGGCCACCCCCGCGCGAGGCGGCCAGCGGCGCCAGCAGGTCCAGGACGGTCTGGAGCGAGGCGGGACTGTGCGCGAAGTCGACGATGACACCGAACGGCTGGCCCAGCTCCACGCGTTCCATCCGTCCGGGCACGACCGGGACGGAGGCGAGACCCTCCCGCACCGCGGCCGGATCGAGTCCGACCGCCTCCCCGAGCGCCACGACCGCGAGCGCGTTGTGGACGTTGAACCGCCCGACCAGCTGCAGGTCGACGTTCGCGGCTCCCGAGGGCGCGTCGTAGGCGAGCCGCAGGCGGCGCTGGTCCTCCTCGACGCGGGTGGCGCGGACGTCGGCCGTGGGATCGGTGCCATACGTCAGGATACGGGCGCCCGCCTCCTGGGCGACGCCGATGAAGGCGCTGGCGGACGGGTCGTCGGCATTGACGATCCCGGTGGCGGGCCAGTCGTGCGGCTTGGCGCTTGTCGCGGACGCCCCGGCCGCCACCCGTCGTTCCAGCTTCTCGAACAGCTTGAGCTTCGCGTCTCGATACGCCTCCCATGTCCCGTGCAGCTCGAGGTGCTCGTGCGTGAGATTGGTCAGGATCGCGACGTCATAGGCGATCGCGTCCACGCGACCCAGCGCGAGGCCATGTGACGTCGTCTCGATGACCGCTGCGGTGTCGCCCGCGCGCGCCATCGCGCGCAGCGCCCGCTGGAGGGCCGGCGCGTCCGGGGTCGTGGCATGTTCCTCGTTGGCGGCCTGGACGCCGCCGATGCGGGTCGCGGCCGTGCCGGTCATCCCGCTCCTGATCCCGGCGGCCTCGAGCGCCGCCACGGCCAGGAACGAGGTCGTCGTCTTGCCATCCGTGCCGGTGATCCCTACGACCGCCAGATCGTGGCTCGGGTCGCCGTACCGCCACGCGGCCGCGCTGGCCAGCGCCGTGCGGGTCTCGGCGACCACCAATTGCGGGATCGCCACCTCGGGCAGGGCGTGGTCCACGATCGCCGCGGCCGCGCCCGCGGCCGCGGCCGCGGCCACGAAGTCGTGGCCGTCGGCGTGGAGCCCCGGGATCGCCACGAACAGGGAGCCGTCGCGGACCTCGCGCGAATCGTTCGTGACGCCGCGGACCTCGATCGCGGCCAGACCGGCCGACCCGATGGCCCGTCCGTCGTGCCGCGCGCCGCGCAGGCGGTGCTCGGTGGTCAGGCGCTCGATGAGCCCGGCGAGCGGCAGCGGATCGTTCGGTTCGGCGGCGGCCAGGAGATCGTCGATCGTCGGTTCGGTCATCGCGCGACCAGCCTCGCGGCCCGACTCGCCAGCCGGCCGAGCTGGTAGCCGCGCGGGTCGTAGATCCGTTCGTGGGCGCCGGTCAGCTCGAGCCACCGACCACCGAACGACGCCTTGTGCTGGTACAGGCCGTACAGGGGATCCCCCTCATGCGGTTCATTCCGGGCGCCCGCGACGTCGACGCCGCCGAGGTCCATCTCACTGCACCGTTCGCGGATGGCGAGCTGGATGGCGCGCCAGCGCAGGAGGTGGAGCGAGCCCGGATGCGTGGTCCGGGTCGCCGCGTGATCGCCCGAGTGGACGGTCGAGAGCCGTCCACCGTGTCGATACAGGATGAGCCCCGCCAGAGGTTCTCCGGCCGCAGAGCCGGCACGAGCCTCGAGATAGATGAGATGCCCTGCGGCAAGCGCGACGCGCCACCAGGCCACGAACCCCGCCCTCGGCCCGAACGAGAAATGGCGGCGTTCGCCGGTCTCGAGGAGGAGATCGTAGAACCGATCGAGGGCGGTCGCGGCGGGCTCGGCGGGCGCCGTGAAGCCCTCGCCGGGTTCGCCCTGGTCGCCTGGGTCGCCCGATCCGACGTGCGCGTCGTGGCGGATGACCACGACCCCCGCCTTCTCGGCACCGCGGATCCGCTGGCGGGTGGACTTCGAGATCCCCGTGAACAGCGCTGTCTCGTCGGCATCCGGTCCGAGCGGGAGCGAGACGCGGTGGCGCGACGGCTGGATCTCCTCGATGGCGTGGAAGCCGGCCGTCTCGATGGCGCCCCGGAAGGCCCGGTCGGTGTCGGGGACCTCGGGATCCGCGGCCACGACGTCGATGCCGTTGGCGGCGAGCGCATCCGCGATGGTGACGAGCCGAACCCCGAGCGCCGCCGCGTCGGCACCCATCGGCACAGGCCCGCGCGTGACGTATGCACTACCGCCCCCGATCAGCGGCCAGGCGCGCATCAAGGCGAGTGCCCGTCCCCCGTCGTCGGCGATGAGGAAGCGCGGCTGCCAGCCGGCCGCTCGTTGATCCTCCGCCCAGGCTCGTGACTGGTAGATGTGACCGCCTGGGGCCTCGACCGTCTGGGCGTCCCAGTCCTCGAGCTCATGCGGCCGGGCATCGCGGATGCTCAATCGCCCGCCCCATAGGCGACCGCGTTGACTTCGCCACTGATCCCGCCCCGTCGACGCGCCCACTCGACCCGGCCGCGCTGGGCCACCTGGTAGGCCCGCCGTCCGACCTGGCTCAGGACGAGATCCCACGCGCCGATGTAGCGCACCTCGCGACCGCCGAACCCGGTCTTGAAATGCGCGATCCCGCCGGTCGCGAGCCCCCACAGGTCGTAACTCAGGGCGCCCGCCTCGCGAGACGACCGGATGGCCTCCCACTTGAGCAGGTAGTTCGCCCGCGACGCGGCGCCGGCCGAGGTCATCCCGCCGTACGGTTCGACGACGCGCGGTCCGGCTCGCACAAGGAAGAGTACCGCCTGAGGCTGACCGTCAGCGGCCTGGGCGAAGAGCAGGCGCGCGTTCCCGGTCGGGGCGAAGGCGTCCCAGACGTTCCGATACGCCGACTCCGCCCGGATCAGGAAGCCGGCGCGATCGGCCGTTTCGAGGTAGATCCGATAGAACTCGCCCAATCGGTCACCGCTCGCGTCCACGATCGTGACGCCGCCCATGCGCGCCTTGTTGACGTACTGCCGCCACTTCTTGCGGAGATCGCCCCACAGGGCCTCTTCATCGGCGCGCAGGTCGATGATCCGGGTCGCGTTGGGCTGGATCGGAGCCGAGGGGGTCCAGCCGGCGGCGGCGAGGTCGCGACCGACAGCGCCCTCCGGGTCAAGCGAGCCACCGGCCTCGATCTCGGGGTCGATCCGCACGTGGCTGATCCGCCCAAGGGAGGCCGGGAGACTCTCGCGGATGGTCGCGGTGAAGGCGCCGAGCGTCTCCGCGTTCCACTCGGCCGCGACCGGCCCGCGCGGCGCGTAGGCGAACCCCCACGGCATCGGGTGTGGTCGGCGGACGAGGACCTGAGCGCCGATCCTGCCGCCGCCCGGTCCGCCGACCTCGGCGATCGCCCGATGTGCCGACCAGCCGTTGACCGCCTTGACCCTGGCCCATGCGCTCATCTGGAGGTACGAGCCCGGATCGCTGCCCTCGACGAAGCGATCCCACGCGGCGGGGTCGACCTCCGTCACGACCTCACCGGGCGGCGGAAGACGTCGGCCATGACCCCGACGATAGACGGCAGCTCGGGGATCCGCAAGGCGAGCGACAGCCCGGCGTAGACCAGTCCGAAGATGAGACTCACGAGCACGACCTCGACCGCCAGCGTTGGCCTGCCCGGGGTGGTGCCGAGCACGCCCTGGACCACACCCAGCGCGCCGACGGCCGCCGCTCCCGCGATGGCGCTCCCGGCGACCGACTCGAGGGCGACCCGGCCGAGACCGGACAACTCGAAGTGCGAGAGCCGGCGATAGAGGATCGCCAGGAGCGCGATCGCCTCGATCCAGGCCGCGATCGCGATGGCGACCGCGATCCCTGGCAACCCGAACGGGCCGACCAGGATGACCGCAAGGGACGAGTTGATGGCGACCGCGGCGATCGCCGCGGCGACCGGCGTCACGGTGTCCTGGCGTGCATAGAAGGCTCGGGCGAGGACCGCGATCATGGCATGCGCTGTCAGGCCGACCAGGAAGCCGACCAGTGTCACGGCGATCAGGTCGAGGTCGGCGACCGGGACGTTGCCGCCGCCGAACAGGATCCTGACCACTTGGCCGCCCACGACCGCCGTAAGGACCGCGATCGGGACCATCACGTAGATGAGGAGCCGGAGGGCCCGCGTCAGGAGCGCGGCGAAGGCATCCTCGCGACCGACCGCGGCCTCGCGCGACAACGACGGCAAGACGACGATGCCGAGTGGGACGCCGATGATCCCCAGCGGGATCTGTAGCAACGTGAACGCGAAATTGAAGTCCGCGACCGCGCCGTTGCCGAGCAGGCTGGCGAGAGAGGTCACCACGATGAAGGTGATCTGGGTCACTCCGAGACCGATCGCGCGCGGCGCCATGAGGATGAGCGCCTTGCGCGCCGCGGGGTCCGACGCGTCGATCCGCGGTGCATAGCGGAAGCCGAGACGGGCGAGCGGTCGGACCTGCACGAGGAGGTTGCCGAGCGAGCCCACGACCACGCCCAGCGCAAGGCCCTCGATCCCGAGGCTCGGTCCGAGCAGCAGCGCGCCCCCGATGATCGCAAGGTTGTAGACGATCGGCGCGATCACGGAAGCGACCCAGCGACCATCCGAGTTCAGGACGCTCGTGGCGACCGCTCCCAGCGCCAGGAAGATCGGGCTGAGCAGCATGATCCGGGTCAGCTCGATCGTTTGATCGAGCTTCGCGCCCGCGAACCCGGGGGTGATGACCGGGACGATGACCGGCGCGAGGACGAACAGGCCGGCGGCGAGGACCGCCAGGGCGAGGAGCATCAGATTGATGACTGTCGAGACCACCCGCCAGGCGCGGGCTCGCTCGTCGGTCGTGAACAGGCCCGAGACGATGGGGACGAGCGCGGACGAAAGCGCCCCCGCGGCGACGAGCTGGAAGACCAGGTCAGGGATCCGGAAGGCGGCGAAGAAGGCGTCGAGGTCGCTCGTGCGAAACGAGTCCGCGATGACGACGATCCGGACATAGCCGAGGACGCGCGAGACGAAGAAGGCGCCCGAGACGATGATCCCGGCGCGGGCCAGGGACCCCGCCGCGCTCACGGCGCGGAGTCGCGACGCGCCCTCGGGTGGGCATCCCGATAGGCGGCCTGCAATCGACCCGGCGAGACATGCGTGTAGATCTGTGTCGTGGCGAGGTTCTCGTGACCGAGCAGTTCCTGCACCACACGCAGGTCGGCGCCGCCATCGAGCAGATGGGTCGCGAACGAGTGCCGGAGCGTGTGGGGCGAGACGCCCAGCGGGAGACCGGCTCGGGCGCACAGCCGATCGAGCCGATAGCGGAGGCCGCGCACGCCGAGCGGCCCGCCGAGGTGGTTCAGGAAGACCTCGACCGGAGGCGCCTCGGCGCCCGTGCGGCGCTCGAGCAGGACCGGCCGGCCGTCCTCGAGGTAGTCGGCCAGGGCCGCCCGGGCCGGCCGCCCGAGGAGGCCGATCCGCTCCTTGCGGCCCTTGCCCAGAACGCGGACCTCGCCGCGCCGCAGGTCGAGGGCGCCCAGTTCGGCCGAGGCGAGCTCGCTGATCCGCAGACCTGCGGCGTAAGCGGTCTCGACCAGCGCCCGGTCACGCAGCGCCAGGGCCAACCGCAACGCCGCCCGATGAGGATCGTCGCCCGGCACCCGCTCGAGGTCCGCTTCGACGACCGCGAGCAGCGCCTTCACCTGTTCGACCTCGAGGACCTTGGGGAGCCGGCGCGGCAGACGGGGCGTGGCGATCGCGCCCCACGGATCCCCGGGCGCGAGGTCGCTCCGGGTGGCCCATCGGTGGAACGACCGGATGGCGGCCAGCCGCTGCGCGACGGACGAGCGCGCGAGATCCTCAGCCAGGATCGCGAGATAGGCGCGGAGGTCCGCCCGCCCGGGGTGGCGCCAATCGGTCCCGCGCCGGGCAAGCCAGCCGAGATAGGCGCCGACCGCGGTCGCGTAGGCCCGCTGGGTGTGCGGCGAGGCGTCCCGTGCGGCGAGGGAGCGCAGGAACCGCGCGAGGGCTGGGTCGGTGGCGAGGTCGGTGGCGAGGTCGCTGGCGGGGTCGGTCGCGGGATCGGTCGCGGGATCGGTCGATCGACCGGCCGGCTCCCCGTTCACGCGTCGGTGGCCGGCTCAGCGGGTCGGGTACGCCTGGTCGTGGTTCGACCGGCGGAACGAGCGCCACCGCGTGGTCGGGCGCCCGTCCTTGCCGGGCCGCCGGGCCGTGCCCCGCCGCGGGCACGTGCCGGTCGAGCGAGCGCCTCGGGGTTGGGAGGCCCGCCCGCGTAGCGCTGGCCCTGGACGATGACGTCGGCCGGCGTGTCGCTCGTGGATCCGCACTTGAGGCAGATGGCAGTCGCGTCCGTGCGGGCGAGCGGGCCGTCATCGGTGTCGTGCAGGCCGCCGAGCGGTTCGTGGTTGGTGGTGAAGTCGCAGCGGGGGTAGTTCGAGCAACCCCAGAAGACGTTGCCCGTCCGCCGGGCCCGGCGCGGCACGAGGCGCCCGTCGTTGTTCTTCGGGCAGATCACCTCGAACGGGAGCGGGTCGGGCGGCGGCGGCCCGTCCTTCCTGATGTACTTGCAGTCGGGATACCGCGAGCACCCGACGAACGGCCCGAACCGCCCGGTCTTGCTGACGAGCGTTCCGAGCTGGCATTCAGGGCAGACCTCGCCCGTGCCCTCCTGGGGTGGGGGCTCGTCGCCCGGTACTGGCCGGGTCTCCTTGTGTTCGGGGTAGAGCGAACACGCCATGAAGGGTCCGTTTCGACCAAGCCGGATGACCATCGGGTGGCCCTCCGAACAGAGTTCATCCGTCGGCTCGACCCAAGGCCTGATCTCATCGCCCTTATCGTCGACCAGCTTCTTCAACGGCACGTAGAAACCGCGCAGGAACGGGACCCACGCTCGCTTGCCCCCCGCGATCTCGTCCAATTCCTCTTCCATCCGGGCCGTGAACGCCACATCCACGTAGTCGCCGAAATGTTCGACCAGGAGGTCGGTCACGATGTCTGCGACCGGTTCCGGGCGGAGCCGACGATCCTCCACGCGGACGTAACCGCGTTCGGTGATCGTCGAGATGGTGGCTGCGTAGGTGGAGGGACGGCCGATGCCATGCTCCTCGAGCGCCTTGATGAGGGTCGCCTCCGTGAACCGCGGTGGCGGCTCGGTAAAGTGCTGGGTCGGCGTCACGTCCCGGACGCTCGTGCGGTCACCGTCGGTGAGTGCGGGCAGGCGTCCGGTCTCCTCATCGTCGTCCGTTGCGCCGTCGTCGCGACCCTCCGTGTAGACCCGGGCGAAGCCGTCGAACAGGACCTTGGTCGCCGAGGCGCGCAGTTCATACGCGCCGTCGGCCAACTCGATCGTGGTCGTCTCGAGCTCCTTGGGCGCCATCTGCGAGGCGAGGGCCCGCTGCCAGATGAGCCGGTAGAGTCGCAGCTCGTCGGGCTTGAGCGAGCCGGCCAGTGAATCCGGGCTGCGCCGGAAGCTGGTGGGACGGATGGATTCGTGGGCCTCCTGCGCACCCTTCGACTTCGTCTTGTAGACCCGGCCCTTGGGCATGGTGTACTCGGCGCCATAGCGGTCGCCGATGACCTCGCGCGCCTCGCCCATCGCGACCCCGGCGATCGCCGTCGAGTCGGTCCGCATGTAGGTGATGAGCCCGACCTGGCCTTCGCCCGTCTCCATGCCCTCGTACAGCCGCTGCGCGACCGACATCGTCCGCTTCGGGCTGAAGCCCAGCTTGCGGCTAGCCTCCTGCTGAAGCGTCGAGGTCGTGAACGGCGGCGCCGGCGAACGTTTCTGGCTCCGCGTCCCGACTTTCGTGACGACCGGCTCGAGGTCGCGGATGGCAGCGACATGCGCGTCCGATGTCGCCTCGTCCGGGATCTCGATCGGCGCGCCGTCGATGCGCACCAGATCCGCAGCGAATGTCTCACCGGCTGCCGTGGCGAGCATCGCCTGGATCGTCCAGTACTCGCGAGCCGTGAAGCCGACGATCTCGCGCTCGCGCTCGACCACGAGCCGGACGGCGACCGACTGGACGCGGCCGGCCGAGAGCCCCCGCTGGACCTTTCTGGCAAGGAGCGGGCTAAGCGTGTAACCGACGAGCCGGTCGACGATCCGACGTGCCTGTTGCGCGTCGACGAGGTCCATGTCGATCTGGCGTGGGTGGGCGAAGGCGTCGCGGATGGCCGACTCGGTGATCTCGTTGAAGGTCACGCGGAGCGTCTTCTCGGCCGGGACGTGGGCGGCTTCCGCGACGTGCCAGGCGATGGCTTCGCCCTCGCGATCGAGGTCGGTAGCAAGGAAGACCTGGTCGGAGGTCCGGGCCGCCTTCTCGATGTCAGCCACCTGCTTGCGGCGGTCGTCCGAGATCACATACTCGGGCTCGAAGTCGTGGTCGACGTCGACGCCGAACTTGCCCTTGCCTGGGTTCTCGGGCAGGTCCCGGACATGGCCGTACGACGCCAGGACGCGGTAATCGCTACCGAGATAGCGCTCGATGGTGCGGGCCTTGGCAGGCGATTCGACGATGACGAGGTTCTTGGGCACGGGCGGGAGTGTAGCACCGGGTCCTTGGCGGACCCGTATCCGGCCTTCGTGGCGCCCTCGTCGGCCCCTCGTGCGCCCCTCGTCAGACCTCGCGGATCCTACGCAGGAAATCCTCGTCGATCTCGAGATCGGGTTCGGCTTCGGGCTCGGTGGCCGGCGCGCGATCGCTCGCGTGGTCGGTCGTGACCGCCAACGAGGGATCGCCGCCCGACATGGCGCCCGGCGGGATCTCCACGAACCGGATGTGGAGATACGGGAAGAAGAAGATCGAGGCGACGTCATCGACGAAGACGGGGCGCTTGCCGTTCATCTGGCGCAGGTTGGTACAGCGCACGCCGATGTCGCCCGAGTCGGGCGGCTCGAAGAGGTCGGCGAGGAGCGGCTGCTCTCCGTTCAGATGCAGGACCACGTTCCGGATCACGACCCGATGGTGGCGCGAGGCAGGCGCCCTGTCAGCCCGCCGAAGGTCCGGTCAGGGGTGGTAGAAGTCGATCACGAGCCGGACCCGCCCGCCGGAGACCCAGACACCGATGCCGACCCGGTCGTAGGCGGCGTTCATCAGGTTGACGTAGTGGCCGCCGCCATACGACTTCTCGCTCTGGAAGAAGAGATGCGAGCCGAGGACGGCGGCCCGGGCCGTGGCACCCGAATAGCAGCCGATATTCTCCGCCCAGCGATAGCTGGTATAGCCGGCGCGGCGAAGCCGATCGCCCGGGTTCCCGCCGATGAAGTGGCTGCAGTCACCGGAGATGGCGATCCGTTTCGCGTACGGTCGGCTGACCTTCGACGAGATCCCACTGTCGAGCCTGAGCGGCGCGACGTTCCGGCCGCCCGGGCTGCTGCAGGCTCCCGTAGCAGTGACCCAGCCGCCGGTCCTGGTGCAGTTCATGAGGCCCAGGTAGTAGACCTCGACCGCGCCCCAGCTGCCGCCACCGACTGCGCTACCACCCGTCGACCCGCCCGCGCTCGTGGTCCTGGCCGACGTCGCGACCTTCGCGGGGGCGGACTTGCCGACCGTCTGGAACGTGCCGTGGCCGGCAGCCGCCAGTGGCATCCCGGCCGTGTTCTTCGCACCCAGGGCGACGTCCATCGTGACGGTCGCGCTGAACGGCAGCGCCGCCTTCGGAGTGAAGATCAAGACCGTGTCGCGCTCCGCCCAGGTCACCTTGCCGGTCACCGCGGCGCCACGGATCGACACGGCGAATGCGCGTGCCGTGCTCCGCCGGTCCATCGGCTGGGTGAAACGAACCGAGATCGCGGCATCTGACGCGACGTTCTTCGACGTCGTCGCCGGTCGGAAACGCACGACCGCCGGTCCTGCCCCGGACCGGACGGCCAGGACGATCGTATCGAGCGGTGCGCCATCGGTATCACGAACACCCGAGACCACAAGCCGGTACGCGGTGTCTTGCAGGAGTGGGACTACCGGGACAAAGAGGTAGCGGGCGACGCCGTCGAGACTCGGGCCGGGCTGGACGGTACCAAGCGTGGGCGGGTCGAGCCGGACCCCGGTCGCTACCGAAGCCGCGTCCACCGGACGTGTGAAGGTGACGATGAAGTCCGTCGTCAGGGCGACGCGGCCGCGAGCGCCCGCGGTGGCCGTCGCCGAACCCGTCGTCGCATCCCGCGTCACGAATGACGCGCGAACCGGCCGGGTGAGGGGTTGCCCGGACATCGCCAGGACGCCAGCCTGGACGGTGACGGTGTGGAAGGCTCCGACCGCCCAGCGATCCTTCGGAGCGACCGTCAGCAGCGTGCCCGTCGTGTCCCAGGTCAGGGAGACAGGTGTCGGCGGTTCGACCGTGACCGCGGTGGCCGCCACCGAGGCCGGGTCCATGGGAGCGTTGAAGCGGATCGAAACCGGATCCGTCAGCCCGCGGTTGGTCGAGAACGTCGTGGTGAACGCGGCCTGCGTCAACGGCAGGATCGGGCTCGGTGGCCGGGCGACCGCGGGAGCGGGTCGCGCAGCGCCCGTGAGCCCGATCCCCAGGACGGCCGCCACACCCATGGTCAGGCCGACCCGGGCGACGGTCGAACGTCGCAAGGCTGCGCCGAGATAGACGGCGAAGACGATCGGGACGGCCAGCAGCGCGACGGTGGCCTGGCGCAATAGACGCTCCTGCTCGACGTTCTGGGGGACCCATCGAGGGCGGGGCTCGGGCCGCTCCGGAGGCGGGCGGCCTCGGTGAGGTTAGCACCGGTCGGACGGTCCGGGCAAACCAGGACCATGCTGGCCGCGGTCGTTCGGCCTCCATCACGCACGGGCGTGTGGCCGCTGACGAGCGGTGGCTGGGTCGGCCCCGGCCAGTCCCCCGGCGGGGCGGAAGCGCCCGTGGATGCCCACCGCCAACCCGCTGCGCTCGAGCACGGTGAGGCCCGCCAGGACGCTGGCGACGGGCCAGCCCGTCACGGCCACGAGTTCATCGACGGTCGCCCGCCCCAGGACGAGCTCGCGCCCGAGCCGTCGGGCGGCCTCACCCACCCCCACTGAGCGTGGCCGCGATGTCCGTCGAAACGCGAGGCTCGGCGAGCTGATCGGCGAGGCCGAGATCGTCGATCAGCTGCGGGATGCCGGCCACGATCCGGGGCCCGGTCCGGGAACTCGCGCAGGAACGCGAGACAGCCAGCGGACGCCGGCGCGTCGATCGAGCCGGGAACGAGGAAGCAATCGCGGCCCTGGTCGAGCGCCCAGGACGCGGTGATGAGCGCGCCGCTCCTCGCCGGCGCCTCGACGACGACCGTCGCGTCGGCCAGCCCGCTGATGATCCGGTTTCGTCGCGGGTAGGTGCCCAGGCTCGGCCTCGTATCCGGCGTCAACTCCGAGACGACGGCGCCGCCGGCCCCGACGATCGCCCCCGCGAGCCGGCTGTGCGCGCGGGGATGGAGGACCGCATGGCCCGATCCGATCACCGCGACGGTCGTCCCTCTCGCGTGGACCGCGGCCGAGTGCGCCGCACCATCGATCCCGACCGCAAGCCCTGAGACGACGCTTGCGCCCACACCGACGAGGTTCACGGCGAGGCGGGCCGCGATCGCCCGCCCGGCCTCCGTCGCCCGACGCGTCCCGACGATCGCGACCGCTGCCTTCGCGCTCATGGCGCCAGGGTCGCCCAGGACGAAGAGGACGTGTGGCGGCATGTCGACCGACGCGAGACGCAGCGGATAGTGCTCATCGTCGACCGTCACGATCTTGAGCCCGAGTTCGCGGATCCGTGCGAGCGTGCGGCCGGACTGCCGGGCGCCCTCCGCGATCGCCTCGGCGACGCCGAGGTCGATGCCGCGGTGACGTCGTCCGTTGTCCGGGTCGGCGTCGCCATAGGTCACCGTCGCGATGCGCCGGACGCCGCCGGGCGACGATGCCTCCCGCAGGATCGCGAGCCCCGTGCCGTATCGGTGGAGCAGCGCGGAGAAGCCCACCGGTCCGACGCCGTAGACCCCGGCGATGACCGCCCACGCATCGCGTTCTTCGCTGCGTTGCCCGGCCGAAATCGCCGGTGCGACCTCAGCCTCTGCGGATGCGGATGCGAGTGGAGCGGCGGCCAGCTCATCGGCACCCACCGGACCCGACGCCCCCACGCCGAGCATCTCAGCTGGCCTGAGCGGCCGCGAGCCGCATATCGGCCGGCCGGAACCAGGCCGCCTCGTCGAGGTGGTCCGCTCGCACGACTGCGGCGCCGGCCAGGTCTGCGATGGTGCGCGCGACACGCAACAGGCGCTCCGTGCCGCGCCCGCTGGCCCGTTCGAGCTCGGCAAAGTGGACGACGTGGCGTTCGGCGGCGACGCTCAGGCCACATGCCTCGCGCAGCGTCCGACCGGTCAGCCTGCCGTTCAGGGCGCCCGGCGGTCGCGCGGAGGCGATGGCCCGCGCCACCTCGATCCGCTGCCGGACCGTCGCGGATCCCTCCGGTTCCGGGCCTCGCACGAGCGCAGAGGGCGCGACACGCGGCATCGCGATCCAGAGGTCGATGCGGTCGCGTAAGGGGCCCGAGATCCGCCGCTGGTAGCGCTCCGGCACCAGCGGAGGGCATTTGCAGGCTCGATCTGACGTTCCCGCGAAGCCGCACGGGCAGGGGTTCATCGCCGCGACGAGCTGGAACCGGGCCGGGAAGATCGCCGCCCGCCCGACCCGTGCGATGGCGACGCGACCCTCCTCCATCGGCTGGCGGAGCGACTCCAGGACGTCCCGGTCGAACTCCGGGAGCTCGTCGAGAAACAGGACGCCCTGGTCGGCGAGGGTGACCTCGCCGGGGGAGAGATGGGCACCGCCGCCGACCATCCCGGCGTACGACACCGTGTGATGCGGCGAACGGAATGGCGGGCGGCGGCGGAGTTCGCGGATCGGACCCTCGCCCGCCGCCGAAGCCACGACCGTTGCCGCCAACGCGGCGCGATCGTCGAGCGCAGGCAGCAGCCCCGGGATCGTCCTGGCCAGGAGCGTCTTGCCCGAGCCAGGCGGCCCGATCAGGAGGAGGCCGTGACCGCCAGACAGGGCGATCTCGACCCCGCGCCGCGCCTCGGACTGTCCGCGGACCTCGCTCAGGTCCGGGACTGCGCGGGGGCCGGATCCCACGATCGGCGCCGGCCCCTCGTCGCTCGCGCGCCCACCTGACTCCACGAGCTCGATGCGAGCCGGCGGCACGGCGCTCCGCCGACCCCGGCGGGCCCGGATGACATCGACCGCCCCGGCGAGCGTCTCGACGCCCGCGACCTCGACGTCGTCCACGAGTCGGGCTTCGTCGACCGCGGCCGCCGCCACGACGACCCGGCGGAGACCCCGTCGGGCCAGCGCGGAGACCATCGGGAGGACGCCCGGCACCGACCGGACCTCGCCGCCGAGCGACAGTTCCCCGATCAACGCGATCCGTTCGCTGCCCGCCCGGACCTGTTCGGAGCCGAGCAGGATCCCCACCGCCATCGCGAGATCGAGCGACGCACCCGCCTTGCGCAGGTCCGCTGGGGCCAGGTTGACGGTGATCCGGCGGGGTGGATAGACGTATCCGGCGTTGCGCAGCGCGCCGCGGACGCGTTCACGAGCTTCCTGGAGCGCCGCATCGGCGAGTCCGACGATCGTGAAGCCCGGCAACCCCGGAGCCACATCGACCTCGACCCGGATGAACCGGCCATCCAGGCCGTGGAGCGTTGCCGAAGGGACGATGGCCAGCACGCCACGCAGGCTACGCGGGCGCGCTCACCACCCGGTCGATCGCGACTTACCCGGGACTTACCGGGCGGGCGCGATGGCGGCCCTGGCGGGCGCGGCGACCGGCTTGTCGATCGCCCGCGCGAAGTGCAGCAGGGACGCGCCGAGCGCCGAATCGGCCTTGGTGAACATGAACGGCGCGCCCGAGTTGAGCGCGCTGATCGCGCCCCGGTACTCGTTGACGATCTGGTGCTGGATCGTCCGCTTGAGCGCGCCCTCGGCGTTCTTGACGTTGATGCCGGTGAACGCGTTCGAGCGGTTGAGCACGAGTTGGACCTTGTCGGCCGGGTAGCCAAGGTGGTCCATCGTCTCGATGATAAGCCGCACGTTCTTGAGGCAGGACAAGTCGGCGGTCATCACCACGAAGACTGCCTCGGCGGCCTCGAAGACGCCGAGGTTGATGTCGTCGAGGCGCTTGTCGACGTCGATCAACGTGTAGTCGTACAGCCCGGCGAGCTGCTCTGCGATGAACGGGAGATGCTCCGGGCGGACCAGTTCGGCGGTCTCGGGTGAGGGTGGCGCGAGCAGGAGGTCGATCCCCGAATCGTGCTTGACCATGACCTGCTTGACGAGATCGGTGTCGATCGACGGCGCGGTCACCAGATCGACGATGCTCTTGCGATCGAGCCCGAGGTCGAGGAAGACGCGATGGTCGCCGAACTGCAGGTTGGCGTCGACGAGCGCGACCTTGCGCCCGAGCTCGCGATGGAGCGCGATCGCCGCGTTGATCGCGATGGTCGTCGTCCCGACACCGCCCTTGGCTCCGTAGAACGCGAAGACGCGACCGAGCGGCGGGCGGGACAGCAGGGCGTCCTTCGGCGCGAACCGGGCGAGCAGGCTCTTGATCCGGGCGAGCAGCTCGGCCGGATGGAACGGCTTGATCAGGTAGTCGTCGGCGCCGGCCCGCAGCCCGCGGACCTTCTGCTCCACCTCCCGTTCGGCGGTGAGCATGATGATCGGGACGTGGCTCGAGCTGCCTTCCTCGGTCCGGATCTTGGTGGCGACCTGGTAGCCGTCGAGCTTGGGGAGCATGACGTCGAGCAGGATCAGATCGGGTGCTTCGGCGCCCCACAGCCGGAAGCCCTCGGCGCCGTCGGACGCCACCACGACGTCATAGCCCTCCTGCTTGAGGGTGTACTGCAGGAGTCGCTGGACGTTCGGGTCGTCATCGACGACGAGGATCTTGGCCGCCATCAGTCCTCCATGAAAAGCGCCGGGTGCGGCACGTGCGCGAGATCGGGCAGGGTTGCGGATCGTACCCCCGGCCCGCCGATTATAGGGGCGCTCTGCGTGTGGTCGCCGATACGTCGTGAGGCAGGCCCGTCACACGCGACTCACAGTCCAAGCCTCCAGGAATTCGAATGTGAGCCGGCTCCAGCTCTCAAGCCCATCTGCGACCGCTTGGACCTCGGCGGGCAGGGCGAACACCCCGGAGAGCTTGTCAGTCTCGCGGATGGCGACCAGCCGGCTCGCTGCCTCCGCGACGTAGATCGCTCCGAGGTGGACCTCACCGACCTCGGTCGTGTCGTCGTTGAGTAATGCCACGAGGTGGAACTCGGGAACGAAGTCGGCGACGAGCTCCTCGTCCCACTCCCGACGAAGGCCACCCAGCAGGCCGCCGTCACCCGGGTTCAGGTGGCCACCGACCCCGATCGAATAGCGTCCGTGGAGGCGGACATCGGCGCCCGCGGCCGTGCGCTGCATCAGGAAATAGTGCTGGCCGTCGCGCAGCACGAGATATGGGATGACCTGCTTGAATCCCGGATCGCGCTCCATCCGGTCGCGGGGCTCGTAACGACCGTCCCGCTCAAGGGCCGCCACGAACGCGTCGAGACCGTCCGTTCGGAGCCCGTACCAACCGGCGTCGTCGACGACCGCGCCTCTGGGCACGACATAGACCTGCTCGCCGCTCAAGGCACCTCCTCGAGCGCCGCCCGGGCCGCCGCCAGTCGCGCCGCGATGGCGGCCTCGTCCGGACCGCCTTTCTTGTCGAGATCGGCGAGCCAGCTATCGATGACCGAGCGGAGGTCGCGCAGCCTGGCCGCCAGTGCCGGACCGTTCGTGGCGGCGATCCCGGCGCCCATCGTCGGGTCGCCGCGCGCGACGCGGGTCGCGTCGCGCCAACTGCCGGCGGCCAGCGCGGCCGCCGCCGGCCAGTCATCTCGCGGGCGGTCGCGCGTGCCGGCGACCGACTCGACGAGCGCGGCGGCCACGATCAGCGGCAGATGGCTGATCCCGGCGACGGTTCGGTCGTGGACCTTCGCGTCCATCTCGACGACGTGGGCGCGACAGGCCGTGGCCAGGTCGGTGACCCGCTGGACGTCGGTCGCTCCGGCCAGCGCGCCGGGAACCACGATCCAGGGCCGGTCGACGAAGAGGTCGGGATCGGCCGCCGCGTAGCCTGCGGTCTCGCGCCCGGCCATCGGGTGGCCACCGACGAACCACAGCCCAGTGGCGTCGGCACGCGCGACGATCATCGCCTTTGTGCTCGCCACATCCGTCACGATCGCATCGGGTCGCAGGAGGTGCCGCCACGGCCCGGTGAGTTGATCGATGAGGGACAGGCAGGCCGTCGCCGGGGCCGCGAGGATGACGAGGTCGGCGTCGGCCAGGACGGCTTCCGGCGCCTTGGCGACGACGGCGATCACCCGATCGGCCCTCGCGCGAGCCGGCCCTTCGCCCGACGGCGACCAGGCCGCGATCGTCCAGGACGCGGTCGCCGGATTCGCCCGGACGGCACGCGCGATCGAACCCGCGATCAGACCGAAGCCGATGAACCCCACGTGCATGGTCGCGAGTATCGCAGCCGTCGCGTCCGGAGGTGCGACGAAGCGCGATCAGCCGCCCGACGCCCGGGTTCGGCGGTGTTGCGCGCCTAGGACGTCGCCTTGCCTCGGCGCCGCCGAGTCCGCCGTTCGAGCAGGCGCCGTTCCGCCTCTTCGGCGGTCTCGTCCTTCGCCTTGCGGGCCGCCTTGTCGGCCGTCTTGGGTGCCACCTTGTCTGTAGCCTTGCTTGCCATCTTTGGTTTCGGATCCCGCTTCGGGCGTGGCGGGCCAGGGTCATGGGTCGGATTCTTGCGACGATGCTCGACCCGTCGTTCCACATCGCGCCGATCCGAGTTGAGGAACGCGCCGCAACGGGGACAGCGACGCTCCTCGAGGAAGAGCGCCTCGAGCGGTGCGACGGTATAGATCTGGCGCCCGCACGACCAACAGGAGAGCCTGGGCATGGCGCGGGCAGGCCGGGGTCAGACCCGGGGCAGCGAGGCCAGGGCGGCCTCGACCGGGTACTCGTAATCCTCGAGCGATCCGTCGAGATAGCGCTCGTACGCGGACAGGTCGAAGTGACCGTGACCGCAAAGGTTGAACAGGATGACCCGGGCCTCGCCGGCCTCCTTCGCCGCCATCGCCTCGTCGATCGCCACGCGAATCGCATGCGTCGGCTCGGGTGCCGGGAGGATGCCCTCCGCTCTGGCGAAGGTGACCCCGGCCTCGAAGCTCGAACGCTGGTGGACGCTCCGCGCCTCGATGTCGCCGTGCTCCTTGAGCACGCTCACCAGCGGCGACATCCCGTGGTAGCGCAGCCCGCCGGCGTGGATCGGCTCCGGCATGAAGTCGTGGTCGAGTGTGTACAGCTGGGCGACGGGCGCCAACTCGGCCGTGTCGCCGAACCCGTAGGCGTAGAGACCACGGGTCAGGCTCGGCGCCGCCTCGGGTTCGACGGCGATGATCCGATGGTTCGCTCCCTCACGGAAGTTGCGACCCAGGAACGGGAACGTGAGCCCCGCGAAGTTCGAGCCGCCACCCGCGCAGCCGATGACGACGTCGGGCGATTCGCCCGCCATCCCCATCTGCTCCATCGCCTCCTGACCGATCACGGTCTGGTGCAGGAGGACGTGGTTGAGCACCGATCCGAGGGCGTATTTCGTGTCGTCCCGGGTGGCCGCGTCCTCCACCGCCTCGCTGATCGCCATCCCGAGGGAGCCCGGGCTGTCCGGGGTCTCGGCCAGGACCGAGCGCCCGTAGTTGGTGGTCAGTGACGGGCTGGCCACGACCTCGGCCCCATACGTCTCCATCAGGATCCGCCGGTACGGTTTTTGGTCGTAGCTCGCGCGGACCATGTAGACCTTGACCTCGAGCCCGAAGTAGGCGCCGGCGAAAGCCAGCGCGCTCCCCCACTGGCCGGCGCCCGTCTCGGTCGCCAGCCGCTTGACGCCTGTTCCTTGTTGTAGAAGGCCTGGGCGAGCGCGGTGTTCGGCTTGTGACTGCCGGCCGGGCTGCCACCCTCGTACTTGTAATAGATGTGCGCCGGGGTATCGAGGACTCGCTCGAGCCGGTGCGCCCGGAAGAGCGGGCTCGGGCGGTAGAGCCGATAGGCGTCGCGGACCGGTTCCGGGATCTCGATCTCGCGCTCGGCCGATACCTCCTGGCCGATGAGCGCCATCGGGAAGAGGGGCGCGAGATCGTCCGGCCCGATCGGGGCAAGGGTAGCCGGGTGGAGATACGGGGACGGCGCCACCGGGAGGTCCGCCGCGATGTTGTACCAGGCCCGCGGGATGCGCGATTCATCGAGGACGAACTTGGTCTGCCGAGGATCGGACGGCGCCATGCGGGTTTCTCCTGATCGATGCCGGACGCGGGTGTCGCGGTCTGGGAGCGGGAGCCTAGCCCGCGCGGTCACGCCTGCGCAACCGATGTCGCGTTCGGTGGCCGCCACGTTGCGCCTTGTCGGCGACCTGGTCGTGGTGATGCGGCACGTGCTTCGGTGTCCTGGCGTGGTGCGGCCGGTGCTTGGGCGTCTTGGGGTGGTGTTCCTTCTTCGGGTGGTGGGCCTTGTGCCCGGTCGGGGGAGGCGTGGGTATGACGGTGGGCTTCGGCGCGGGGCGGACGGTGGGCTTCGGCACCGGGGCGACGGTGGGCTTCGGCGCCGGGGCGACGGTGGGCTTCGGCGTGGCGACGGTCGGTGCCCTCGTCGGCTTCCCCCCGGTCCTGTCCGGCTGCGTGACGGCGACGACCGGCGCACGGGTCGGCACCGGCGTGGCTGCCGGCGTCGTCGGGGACCTGGATGGCTCGACCACCGGCGTCGGCGTGACGCTGGGCGTCGGCTCGACCGTGGGACTCGGCGTTGGTCCGCTGGTCGGCGGCGGTGTGAGCCCCGGAATGGTGGTCGGCTGGGGTGTGCCCGGCGCGGAGGATGGGGGCTGACCGGTCGAAGTCGGCGCCGCGGTCCCGCCGCCAGGCTTGGGCGAGGCGAAGGCGATCCCGGACGATGGACCGTCGCCGGTCGATGGCGTGATGGAGATGCCCGACAACCCGACACCCAGCGCGACGGCTACAAGAACGACGTTGACGATCCCCAGGGCGAGGACCAGGCGGAGACGTTGAGCGGCGGTCACAGGCGAGGCTCCCCCTCCGTATTCGCGCGGGCCGGGGCCTGGCCGCAGCGTCGTCGGAGGGTACCACCGGGTCCGGCGACCAGGCATCCGAGGCACCGCCGGTCAGCCGAGGTCGGCCATCTCGAGCGGTTCGTAACGAGCCGGACCGCCGCCCGTCAGGCTCTCGAAAAGACCGATCCGTTCGGCACCGAAACGCAGGTCGAGGACCGCCGCGGCGTCCGCCAGTCGAGCCCCGATCGCCGAGCCGGCGGGGACACCATCGGAGCGGGCCAGCGTCAGATGCGCCCGAAAGGGCTTGGGATCGAGCGCCCAGCCAGCCCGCGTGAGTTCAGCGTCGACCGTCCGGGCGAGGTCGGCCAGCTCGACTTCGCCCGCACGCAGGCCGAGCCACAGGGCCCGTGGTCGGCCAGTGGTTGGGAATGTGCCCGCGCCACCGATCGATACCTCGAAGGGCTGCGACGCCGCGGCCGACGCGCGGACCGCGGTCGCCGCCGCCTCGACGCGATCCTCGAGGGTCGGCCCGATGAATCGCAGGGTCAGGTGGAGACCATCGAGCCGGACCCAGCGGACATCCCGCCCGCCACCCGGAACCCCGTCGGCCCGTACGCGTTCGACGAGGGCCGCGATCTCGGCCGCGGTCTCCTCGGGCAGCGGGAGCGCGACGAAGAGCCGGCGCCCGGGCAGATCCGCTCCCGGCCAACGAGGCCGGCGCGCGCCGGCGGTCACCCAGGCTTGACGCGAGGCGCGGCGCGAGGCTGGCCTGCCTCCGTTTCCCAGGCCGCCCGGTCGGTCCGGAGCACCTCGAGCGCCCGGTCGCGCTCGCGCCAGCCAAGGACGTCCACCGTCTTGTCCTCGAGCGCCTTGTAGGTCTGGAAGAAATGCTCGATCTCGACGAGTCGGTGGGGTCGCACCTGCTCGAGCCGTTCGATGTGCTGCTGGTGGGCGTCGCCGATGGCGACGCACAGCACCTTGAAGTCGAAGCCCTTTTCGTCGCGCATCTCGAGCCCACCGATCGGGTGCGCCCAGACGTGGCAGCCTGTGAACGTCGGCTCGTCGATGATCAGAAGAGCGTCGGTGTGGTCGCCGTCGCCCGCGCGCGTTCCCTCGATGAAGCCGTAGTCGAAGTTGTAGTAGACGGCGCTCGACAGGACGCGATCGAGCCGGAAGACCTCGACGTCCTCGTCGTACTCGTATTTGTTACGCGACCCGCGCGGGATCTCGACGACGATCTCGATGACGTCCGGGAACGGTCCGGGTGACTTCACCCGCCCAGTCTAGTCACTGCGGCGCGGCTCGGCCGCCGTGTCAATCGTTATACAAGCGCTCTTCGATGAGCTTTTCCTGCACCGTGCGGCCGTTCGGGTCGAAGCAGCTGAATTCGAAGTGCTTCTCGAACTCGATGTCGACATTGTCCTGCCCGCCGCGGTTCTTCTCGATCGAGACGATCACCCAGTCGCGGAACCGTTGCGCCTGGTACGGGTTGAACTCGATGTTGACCTTGGCCACGATGTGGTACTTCTCGTTGAGGATGAGGATGATGTCGGCCTCGTAGTTGATGGCCGATGAGCCGCGCAGATGGTAGTTGCGCAGGCGCGAGGCCTTGAGGCCCTCCTTGTCGGCGGCCACGATGCAGACCATCGGCACGTCTTCGGCCAGGGCGATGTCCTTGAGCCCGTTGACCAGGTAGGTGACTTTCTCCGTCTCGTTCTCGGGCTCGGGGATCTGCGGGACCTTCTGCAGATAGTCGACCATGACCACGAGACGCCGATCACCGGACAGGCGGCGGTGCTCCTGGACGAGCTTGCGGATGTTATCGATGGTGCTGGCCGTCTGCGAACCGCGCATCAGGAAAAGGTTCTGGCCGTAGCGCGCGATGCGGTCCATCGACGGGCGGAGGCGCGGGTTGTTCGCCATCTGGGCACTCGCCTCGCCCTCGGCCATCCAGGTCCCGAGGATCTCCTTGCGAACGTCCTGGATCTTGATCGCACCCGTCTTGTGGGGGAGATGGGCGAGCGCCGATTCCATCGCGATCAGGCGGTTCAGCAGGTACTGCTCGTCGTGCTCGAAGCAGATGTACAGGACGTTGGCTTGACCACCGGAGGCGACGTTGCGCGCCATCTGGAGTGCCATCGTCGTCTTGCCAGTGCCCTGCGCGCCACCGATGAGGAGCAGTTCGCCGGTCCGCAGACCGGTGCCGATCGTCTTGTCGAGCGGCGTGAAGCCGAGCGGGACCGGCTGGTATTCGGCGACGTTGCCGCTGGTGACCTTGTCGTTCAGGTCGACGAGGACATCGAGCGCGGAACGGGGCCTCAGGCTGCCGTTCGCGGTCTCGAGTTGCCAGGCGGGCGCCTTGCTGGGCGCCTCGGCATTGACAGGACTATCAGGAGCGTCAGTGGCCACGGAACAGGTTCCTCCCCGGACGGGTGCGGTCGCCGTAGGTTAGCACCCGGAACGGCGTTAATCACCCACCCAGACCCTACAAATCCGTACAGTGCGTCCCGCCATGCGCGCTCAGCGCGGCAGGTCGACCAGTTCGTCGAGTGTCCGTGCGATCGTCCGGATCCCGGTCTCGTAGTTGCGTAGGTCCATCCATTCATTGGGCGCGTGCGCGTTCTCGTCGGGCGGCGTGAACCCGAGCAGGACGACCGGCAGCCCGAGGATCGAACCGAAGCTGGCGCAGACCGGGATCGATCCGCCCTCGCGGATGTAGACGGGCGCCCGCCCGAAGGTCGCCTCGAGGGCACGGGCCGCGGCCCGGGTCGCCGGGTGGTCCATCGGCGTCAGGCTGGGGTGGCCGCCCCCGAGATAGCGGACTGATGTCGTGACGCCGGGCGGCGCGATCTCCTCGACGTAGGCGCGGAAGGCTTCGAAGATTCGGTCCGGGTCCTGCGCGGTCACCAGCCGGCAGCTGACCTTGGCGTGCGCATGGGCGGGGATGATCGTCTTGCTCCCCTCGCCGCTGAAGCCGCCCCAGATCCCATTGACGTCGAGGGTCGGGCGCGTCGCCCGGCGCTCAAGGGTCGAGAAACCGACCTCCCCGACAAGCGCCGGGATCCCAAGCTTGTCCTGGTACGCCGCCTCATCGAATGGCAGGGCGGTCATCGCGGCCCGGTCCGCCTCGGACAGCGCGACGACGTCGTCGTAGAAGCCCGGGATCCGGATGCGGCCGTCCGGGCCCTTGAGGGCCGCGATGATCTGGGCAAGCGCATTGGCGGGGTTCTGGACTGCGCCGCCATAGCTCCCCGAATGGAGGTCGACCGCCGTCCCGACGACATCGATCTGGGCGTACATGATCCCGCGCAGGCTGAGTGTGATGGCCGGCAGGTTGCCCTCGAAGAAGCCCGAGTCGCTGATGATCGCGACATCCGCGCCGAGTCGGTCGCGGTTCGCCTCCAGCCAGCGATCAAGGTTGGCGGAGCTCGATTCCTCCTCGCCCTCGAACAGGTACTTCACGTTGACCGGCAGCCGGCCACGTGTGGCGAGCACGGCGCCTGCGGCCATGACATGGGCGTGGACCTGACCCTTGTCGTCGGCGGCGCCGCGGGCCAGGATCCGGTCGCCGACTACCACCGGCTCGAAGGGCGGGGATGTCCACAGGTCGAGCGGATCCACCGGCTGGACGTCGTAGTGGCCGTAGATGAGGATCGTCGGCGCGTCGGGTGCGTGGAGCCAGTCCGCGTAGACGACCGGGTGACCACCCGTCTCGGCGGCCTCAGCATGCTCGAGACCGGCCGCGGCCATGGCCTTGACCAGCCATTCGGCGGCGCGCCGGCAATCGGCCGCATGCTCAGGGAGTGCCGAGATGCTCGGGATCCGCAGGAACGACTTGTACGATTCGAGGCGATCCGCCTTGGTCGCGTCGAGATGCTCGTCGAGGGCGGCGTCGGAGTCTGGCATGACGGGCATTGTAGGGAACGGCGGCGGCGAGAATCGAACGAGCGGGCCGCTGCCGGCCCGCTCGCGCGCGTTCCTTGATGTGCGGCCCGAGGATCAGGCCGGCTGGGGGTTGGGCTCGGAGATCGGCTGGCCGGGTCCGACGATGGTCGGCATGCCGTGGATATTCTCCTTGGCAGGAAGATCGCTGAAGAGAGCTTCGAACCCTTCCGCGTCCACCGTCTCCTCGGCCACCAGCTTCTCGGCCAGGGTGATGAGCTTGTCGCGATGGGTCGTCAGGACCTCGGTGGCCCGGTCGTAGGCCTTGTCGATGATCGCGCGGACCTCCTCATCGATCGTCCGGGCGACCTCGTCGCTGTAGTCGCGCTGCTCGCCCATCGAGCGGCCAAGGAAGATCATCTCGTCACGCTTGCCGAACGAGAGCGGGCCGAGCTTGTCGCTCATCCCGAACTCGGTGACCATCCGTCGGGCGAGGTCGGTCGCCTTTTCGATGTCGTTGCTCGAACCGGTCGTCGTGTCGCCGAAGATCAGCCGCTCTGCGACGTTGCCCCCGAGGAGCCCGGCGATCTTCTCCTCGAACTCGGTCTTGGACTGGAGGTAGCGGTCCTCCTGCGGGAGGGCCATCGTGTAGCCGAGGGCCATGCCGCGACTGATGATCGTGACCTTGGAGACCGGGTCGCATTTCGGCAGGATGCGCTGGACGACCGCGTGGCCGCCCTCGTGGTAGGCGATGATCGCCTTCTCGGCGTCCGAGATGACCCGCGACTTGCGCTCTGGGCCCGCGACGATCCGCTCCAGGGCCTCCTGGAACTCGGACATCCCGATGACCTTCTTGTTGCGTCGCGCGGCCAGGATCGCGGCCTCATTGACGAGGTTGGCGAGATCCGCGCCGGAGAAGCCGGGCGACTGGCGGGCGACGCCTTCGACCTCGACACCCTTGTCGAGCGGCTTGCCTTTGGTGTGGACCTTGAGGATCTCGGTCCGGCCCCTCATGTCCGGCCGGTCGAGGATGACCTGGCGGTCGAAGCGACCCGGGCGAAGCAGCGCCGGGTCGAGGACGTCGGGCCGGTTCGTGGCGGCCACCACGATCACGTTCGTGTTGGTATCGAAGCCGTCCATCTCGACCAGGATCTGGTTGAGGGTCTGCTCGCGCTCGTCGTGGCTGCCACCGAGGCCCGCTCCACGCTGCCGCCCGACCGCGTCGATCTCATCGACGAAGACGATGCACGGCGAATTGCGCTTGGCCTGGTCGAACAGGTCGCGGACGCGGCTGGCACCGACGCCGACGAACATCTCGACGAACTCCGAGCCGGAGATGCTGAAGAACGGGACGCCCGCCTCACCGGCGACAGCGCGGGCCATCAGCGTCTTGCCCGTGCCGGGAGGGCCGACGAGGAGGACGCCCCGCGGGATGCGCGCGCCGAGCGAGTTGAACTTCTCCGGGTACTTGAGGAACTCGACGACTTCCTGGAGTTCCATCTTGGCCTCGTCGACGCCGGCCACGTCGTTGAACGTGACGACCGTCTTGTTGCCGAGGAACATCCGGGCTCGGCTCTTGCCGAACGAGAGGGCCTGGTTATTGGTTCCCTGGGCCTGCCTCATCATGAAGAAGATGAAGCCGCCGATGACGAGCAGCGGCAGGAGCCCGGTCAGGAGCAGGCCGAGCCACGACGTGTCGGGGGTCGGGTCCGCGGTGTAGATGCTGTTCGGGAGGGTGATGTTGCCGGACTTGGCCGCGACCTGCATGTCGTCGAGCACTTTCGTGACGACCGGGGCGGGCACGGTGACGGTATAGGTGCTGGGCGTCCCCTTGGCCGTCACGGTCAGGGTCTCGCCCTGTTGCGTGACGCTCGTCACGTTGCCACCTTGGACGTCCGAGAGGAACTGTGAGTAGCCGATCTGCTTGGCCGGCGAAGTGGATTGGATCCAAGTGAACAGCAGCGCCGCGGTGCCCACGACGAGCACCAGCATCACGATGCCGTTTCGGAAGAACTTCGGGTTCAAGGGGAGCCTCCGGGTCGAGCGGGCGACGACCGTGCGTCGCCAGTGTTTCCGAGTATAGCGTCGAGCGTCATGAGGGCCCTCTGACAGAGGTCCTGGGTCTTCATAGCAATCTACGGACGTCGAGCGCTGCCGGATGGTGGCGGACCGGAAGGTGAAGGAATCGATACGGCCCTCCGAACGGAAGGGCCGTAGATCGCTGGCGATGGCTGGTAGCGGAGGGCGGATTTGAACCACCGACCAAGGGCTTATGAGTCCCCTGCTCTACCACTGAGCTACTCCGCCACGGACCCGATTCTAGCGCACGACCCCGTCCGGCGGCGACCGGGCTCCGAAACCGACCTCCCTTCACGAGCGTAGCCAACCTCAAACGGTGCCACCGCGTGACCCCGCCTCCAGGTCGCGCCGCACCACAGCCAATGAGGTGCCCCCATGGCGATCCGTCGCTTGATGGCATTCGGGGCCGCGATCGGCCTCCTGTCGGCGATGGCACTGCCCGTCGCCGCCCACGGTCCCGGTGACGGCTACAGCGTCAATGTCCTCGGCACCGGACCCTCGCCCGATGCAGACCTGGTGAACGCCTGGGGTCTCTCCCGTGGCCCGACCAGCCCCTGGTGGGTGGCCGACAACGGGACCGATGTCTCGACGCTCTACTTCGCCGACGGCACGAAGCTGGCGGCGCCGCGCGTCCCGATCCCCGACGGCGCCCCGACGGGCACCGTGTTCAACGGCGTCAGCGCCGACTTCAACGGCGACAACTTCCTGTTCGACGGCGAGGCCGGCGTGATCTTCGGGTGGCGTCGCGCTCTCGGCGTCACCCACGACGCAGAGGTCATCAACGACCAGTTCAAGGGTGATGCCGTCTTCAAGGGCCTGGCGATCGGGTCGATCGGCTCTACGCAGTACCTGTACGCGACCGACTTCCGCAACCGTCAGATCGACGTCTTCGCGTCGTCCGCCCCCTTCGCCGCGCAGACCTGGACTGGCGCCTTCCACGACCCGAAGATGCCGATGGGCTACGCCCCGTTCAACGTCCAGAACCTCAATGGCACGCTCTTCGTCACTTATGCGAAGACGCAGAAGGGCAGCAACGACGAGCGCGCCGGACAGGGCCGCGGGTTCGTCGACGCGTTCGCGACGGACGGTAGGTTCCTCGCGCGCGTCGCGACCCACGGTCAGTTGAACGCGCCGTGGGGTCTCGCCTGGGCCCCGGCGAACTTCGGTCGTTTCAGCGGCGACCTGCTGGTCGGCAACTTCGGCGACGGCCAGATCCATGCCTATCGCTGGGAGGGCCACCACTGGCGCTACGACGGTGAACTCCGGGGCTCGAACCACCAGCCGCTCGTCATCGACGGGCTGTGGGCGCTCGCGTTCGGCGGCGGCGTGAACGTCGCCAACGACGGGAACGCCAACGACCTGTTCTACACGGCCGGACCGAACGGTGAAGCGGGCGGCGCCTTCGGGACGATCACCGCTGACAGGCCCTGACGGACCGTCGCACACGACAACGACGCGG
The DNA here is from genome assembly GCA_038319665.1 of Candidatus Limnocylindrales bacterium. Classification (GTDB taxonomy): domain Bacteria; phylum Chloroflexota; class Limnocylindria; order Limnocylindrales; family CSP1-4; genus SPCO01. The sequence goes on along the minus strand of JBBQDL010000001.1, from coordinate 91,817 downwards.
GGCTGGCGCTGACGCCGGCCCCGCGTCGTTGTGCCTGGATCCGCCTCAGCCGCCCGGGCCGAACAACACGGTCAGCCAGCGATCGAGCGGGCTGACCGACGATGGCGCGCCGATGCGCGACCCCGCCGAGCCTGGCGCGTCCGACGGCAGCGGCGGGGCGCCGGCCGCGAGCGAGAACGAGATCTCCTTCGAGCCGCCAAGGCCGTAGCCGCGCGCCTGCTGCAGGACGAACTGGCGCTGCTGGATGCTCCCGAGCTCCCGCTCGAGCGCGTCGATCTCGTCGCGTTTCGCCGCATTGGTGGCCACCATCGCCTCCGCCTTGGTCGTGGCAGCCGCCGCCTCGGTGACCTGGCGCGCGAACACGATGACGATCCAGCCCGCAAGCAGGACGCCGATGAGGAACGCCATCCGCCGGCGTGTGATGCCGACGATGGGGAGCGCGGCAAGGTCCGGCTCGCCGGGGCCGCCGGCATCAGCGCTCCCGGACGGCGTCGAGCCCGTGTGGTCTGGGGCGTCCTGGGACGGCGTCGGGAAGAACCGGCGGAGCATCCCGGCGAGGGTAGCTACGCTCAGCGGGGGTGTCAACCCGGGAGGCGTGATCAACCAAGCTGTCACAGCCGGCCACGACGGTCTGTTAGACTCGCGCGGTTTCGAACATCCGTTCGTTCTCGAGGCAGGCCATGCGCACCTACGCCCCCGCCGACCCGGCCGCCGTCCTGGCGGAACTGCTGGCCGAACCGTCGCTCGCCCGTGGGGTCGTCCACCACGCGATCCTGCCCGCGCGCCCGGCCGAACATGGCGACTTCCCGGGCTGGCTCGATCCACGCATCGTGGCCGGGTTGGCACAGCGAGGGATCGCACGTCCATATCGTCATCAGGCGGACGCCATCGAATCCATCCGCGGCGGGGAGGACGTCGTCATCGTGACCCCGACCGCCTCGGGCAAGACGTTGTGTTACGCCGTGCCGATCCTCCAGGCCATCGCCGAGGACCCTGCGGCACGCGCCCTCCTCCTCTTCCCGACCAAGGCGTTGAGCCAGGACCAGGTCGCCGAGTTCGCCGGGCTCTCCGCGACTGCCGGCCTGCAGGTCTCGGCATCGACCTACGACGGCGACACGCCCGCTCCCATCCGGTCCGCCGTCCGGACCGCCGGCCAGGTCGTGGCTACCAACCCGGACATGCTCCATTCGGCGATCCTGCCCCATCACACGAAGTGGTTCCAGCTCTTCGAACAGCTCCGCTACATCGTCATCGACGAGCTGCATACCTACCGCGGCGTCTTCGGCGGGCACGTGGCCAACGTCCTCCGGCGGCTGCTGCGGATCTGCGCCCACTACGGCAGCCACCCGGTGATCATCTGTTGCTCGGCAACGATCGGGAACCCGGGTGAGCTTGCCGAGGCCCTCATCGGTCGACCGGTCCGGGTCCTGACCCGAAACGGGGCACCCGCCGGCGAGCGCCACATCCTCCTCGTCGACCCACCCCGGCTCGATCCGGCGTCCGAGGCGCGCGGCTCGGCGGTGACGCTCGCGCAGCGCTGGGCGCTGCCGTTCCTGCGGGCCGGACGGCAGACCATCGTCTTCGGGCGATCCCGGGTCGCCGTCGAGCTGCTGCTGAGCGGTCTTCGCGAATCGCTTCGGGAAAGTCGCGGCCCGCGCACCCGCGTCCGGGGCTACCGCGGTGGCTACCTGCCGACCGAGCGGCGCGCCATCGAGCGTGGCCTCCGGGACGGCGAGATCCTCGGCGTCGTCGCGACGAACGCGCTCGAGCTGGGCGTGGATATCGGGCGGCTCGACGCCGCGATCCTGGCCGGCTACCCGGGCTCGATCGCGGCGACCTGGCAACAGTTCGGACGGGCCGGGCGGCGGGCCGGGACCAGCGTGGCCATCCTCGTGGCCTCATCCGCCCCGGTCGACCAGTACGTGGTCCATCACCCCGAGTTCCTGCTGGAGGGGACACCCGAGGAGGCGCGGGCGGATCCGGACAACCTCCACATTCTGCTCGCCCACCTGCGTGCGGCCGTCTTCGAGTTGCCGTTCGAGCCGGGCGAAGTCTTCGGTCCCGGTCCAGTCGACGACCTGCTCGCGTTCCTCGGCGAAGAGGGGCACGTCCGCGAGGCCGGCGACGGGCGCTGGTATTGGTCGAGCGAGAACTTCCCGGCCTCGGAGATCTCGTTGCGGACGGCCGCGCCGGAGAACGTCGTGATCATCGACACGACGCCCGACCGCCCGCGCGTCCTCGGCGAGGTCGACCTGTTCTCGGCCCAGGTCCTCGTTCACGAGCATGCGATCTACCTCCACGAGTCGGCCCAGTACCACGTCGACCGGCTCGAGTGGGGCGAGCGCAAGGCATACGTCCACAGGATCGACGCCGACCACTACACCTACGCGAACCGCGCGGTGACGCTCAAGCCGCTCGACGTCTTCGCGGAGGCGGCCGCGACGGGCGGCCGCCGCATCCACGGCGAGGTCATGGTGGCCAGCCTCGTCACGCTCTACAAGAAGCTGAAGTTCCTGACCGACGAGAACGTCGGTTTCGGTCCGGTCGACCTCCCCGAGATCGAGCTCCAGACGACGGCGTACTGGCTGACCGCCGAGGCCGTCCGGGATCGCTGGCGACGGCACGAGCTCGACATCGCCTTGCTCGGCGCCGGGCGGGCGATCCAGACCGTGGCGAGCGTCCTGCTCATGGTCGACCCGCGCGACCTCGGCCTTGTCAGCCAGGTCCGCTCGCCGCACTCCGAGCAGCCGACGATCTACCTCTACGAGGCGGTCCCCGGCGGGATCGGACTGGCCGAGCGGTTGTGGGACCGCCATGACGAACTGGTGTCGGCCGCCGCCGAGCTCATCGCGTCGTGCGCCTGCGATGCCGGCTGTCCGGCCTGCACCGGACCGCGCCTGGAGCCCGAAATCGATGCGAAGGCGCTCGCCCTGCGGCTGCTCGGCGAGCTCGGGGCGGCCCGACACGCCACGGCCCTGCCGGCCGTCGGATGACGATCCCGCTCGCCGATCCGGGCAGCCTCGGGCGCCGGCTCGAGCGCTACCGTTCCGCCGCCCGGGGCGGCCTCGTCACCGACGCGGCTCGGCAGGTCGAGCTCCCGCACGGTCCGATCGACCGGCACGTCCTCGCGGAACGGCTGGCACGGACGCTCGGAGGCGAGGTGATCGCATCGCCCGGTGGCAGCTATGTCCGGTGCGAATCGGAGTCGCGGGCGATCCCGCTCGATCGCGAGCGCCTGGCCCGCCTCCCGGCGCAGCCCGCCCCACCCGTCCCGCTCGTCTGCCTCGACACGGAGACCACGGGACTCGCGACCGCCGCCGGGACCGTGGCTTTTCTGATCGGTCTCGGCTGGTGGCGAGGCGACCGGTTCCACCAGGTCCAGCTGCTCCTGCCCGACCACGCCGACGAACCGGCCATGCTTACCGCCCTGGCACGGCATATCCCGCTCGATGGTTGGCTCGTGACCTACAACGGGCGGGGCTTCGACTGGCCGTTGTTGGTGACCCGCTACCGGATGGCACGTCGCGCGGCCCCGGTCCATGGGGGCCACCTCGACCTCCTGCCGATCGTCCGCCGCCTGTTCCGACACCGGCTCGACGACGCTCGGCTCCGGACGGCCGAAGCGGGCCTGCTCGGCCTCCATCGCCATGGCGATATCGACGGCTCGGAGATCCCGGCTCGCTACCTGGGGTTCCTCCGCGGCGGGCCGGCCGAGCCACTCGTCGAGGTCGCCCGGCACAACGACCAGGATGTCCGGTCGCTCGCCCGCCTCCTCGTCCTGCTTGCGAACGATTACGGCACGACCGAGGCGAGGCGGTCCGTCCCGGCCGGCGATCTCGGCGGGCTTGCCCGTGCGTACGCTCGCGAGGGCCGGCTGGCGGAAGCGCTCGAGTGCTACGACGTCGCGTTCTCGGCCGATCCGGGGGCCACGCCACCCATCGCCAAGAGCGACGTCACGCTGACCGAGACGCGCCGCGCGCCCGAGCCCACCGGTAGGCTCCCATGGTGGTCGCCCGACGTGCCGCCCGATTTCGGTGGCCGCCGCCCATCGGCCATCCAGGCCGGGCCCTCCGTCCGGTCCGCGGCCTTCGCGACGCCCTGGACCAGCGAGCGGATCGCGGTCGAACGCGCCCATACGCTCCGACGCCTCCGACGCTGGGAGTCCGCGGCTGAGGCCTGGGCCAGCCTCGCCGCGGGGCCGGGCAGGAGCGCGATCGTGGCCGCGATCGAACTGGCCAAGCTCCGCGAACACCGGCTGCGGGATCCGCTCGGGGCCCTGCGCGCGACCGGCGACGGGTTGGCGCTCGTCGAGCGGCGCCGGCGTCTGGGTCGCCCCGAGCCGCGTCTCGAGGCGGACCTCCGCGGTCGCGCGCGACGCTTGCGTCGCCGGCTGGCGGGGCGGGCCGGACGTCAGGCCGTGCCGCCGACCAACGGGACCCGCGGGTCGATGGCCTCGCCGGCCCAGCGGCCTCGGACCCGGTCGAGCTCCGGGTCGAAGGAGCAGGCCATCGTCCGCCGGTCCCCGGCCAGCGCATTGAGGTAATAGGCGTCATCGGCGTCGGTCGCGACGAATGGGTGATACCCGTCGGTCACGACGAGGACCTCACCATCGCGCACGGCCCACATCGCATCGCGCGGCGCGCCGAGCGGACTCCCGGTAGCCCGGTAGATGCGCTGGATCGCCCACGCCTCGGGCCGGCGGAACCGGTACTGGTAGATCTCCTCGAGGACGGCTTCGTCGGGCATGTCGTCGGTGTCGTGCTTGTGCGGCGGCCAGCTCGACCAGTTGCCGGCCGGGGTGAGGACCTCGACGACCAGCAGGCGGTCGGCCGGGAAGTCGGGGGCGATGACGTGATTGATCTGGCGAGTCGACCGACCGGCGCCGCGGATCTCGACCTTGATGTCGGATGGGCGGATGAGGACCGAACCGAGGCCCGCTGAGATCTTGGGTCGCGCCGGCGCCGACGAGATGGCGAGTGTGGTCGCACCACCCGTGGCGACCGCCACGGTCGCGGTCCGGCCGGCCGGCAGGTAGAAGGCCGATGGGAGCCCGTCAAAGACGGAGGTCCGGCCTTCGAGCACGTGCGGATCGCCGGCCGGATCGGTGACCAGCGCATCGCGGCCGGACTGGAGCACGACGGCCGTCTCACGATCCGGACCGCCGATCTCGATCGAACCCCCACCGAACAGGACCGCGGTCTCATATGACAGGTAGCGCCAACCCGCGGTCTCTGGATCGATCGCCACGTTGCCCGCTCCATCGGGGCGATGGCGGAGCCGGTCGGGCGGCAGGTCGTTGGGCAGGGCGCTGGCGTGGATCCCCGGCGCGGTCATCCGGCCGGGCGCACGTCGGGGTTTGGGACCAGCGCGTCGCCGACCTGGTGCAGGAGCTCGTGGTACGAGCCGACGAACGAGCGCAGCGTCCGCGCGGTCGGACCGAAGGCATCGAACTCCTCGGGACTCAGCGCATCGGGTTCGTACGCCCGCACGAAGTCCGGGAAGCGTGTGCGCAACTCGTCGACGATGGCCGGATCGACCGGCTTGTCCATCCGCGGCCGGACCTCGATGGATGAGGCGTTGAACCGGCGCTGCCAGGTCGCCGGCATCGTGATGACGACGTCGCCGCCGATGAGCTCGGACCAGTGGAGGTGGTGGCGGATGGCCGCGCCCAGCAACCGCGCCCGGAGACCCCGAGCGCCGAATTCCGCGTATGCGCGCTTGAAGACCGCGACGCCGGACCAGGGCAGCGCCGTCGGATCGGCGACGATGCCATCTCGTTCGGTCTGGACCCGGAGCCAGTCCTCGAGACGACCCATCATCAAGGTGATGACCGGCCCCATCGAATCGACCGCGAGCCCGTCCGATTCCCGACGCCGCAGGCCGCGCTCGACCGCCTCGGCGGCAGCGATCGCCTGCGCGACGCTGAACGAGACGGTCGCGTTGACGCTGACGCCGCGATAGGTCGCCTCCTCCATCACCCGGACCCCGACCGAGGTGGCCGGGAACTTGACGATGATGTTCGGTGCCAGCGCGTCGAAGCCGGTCCCCTGCTCGAGCATCCGGTCGTACGAGCGGAAGAGGGTCGGGTCGGTCTGCATCGAGAGGCGGCCCTGCCGCCCGCCCGACGCCTCGAAGGCGGGCATGAGGAGGGGCGCCGCGCGGAGAGACATCTCCTCGACGACGGCCCAGGCGAGGTCGACCTCGGTCGCGTCGGGACGCGCCTCGGCCATCGCCCGAACGCGCCCGCGCCAGCGATTCGGATCCGCCTTCCAGACGTCGGCCACGATGGTCGGATTCGCTGTCGCGCCGACGGCGCCATAGGAGATCGCGTACTCGAGCTCGTCGACCGCGCATGAGTCGTTCCAGATATCGGTGGCGGTCGTCGCGATCGTCCGTCCCAGGGGGCTATCGGCCAGCGGGGGCGCTGATCGGGTTGCGAGCGTCGCCATCGTGTCGCCTCCACTCTCGGTCGCAGGAGCCCGGTCGGGCGTTGACAGCGAGCCCCACCGTGCTACCCTTCCGCCACCCAAATGTAATCGATTACCTCGAAAGCGCAAGGGGTCCCTATTGTCCGACGCCGCGGGTCAACAGCGCCTGTCGGGGGCGCAGATCGTGGTCGAGTATCTCATCCGACAGGGCGTGCCCGTGGTGGCCGGGATCCCAGGCCACGGCAGCTGGGCCCTGACCGATGCCCTCCTCGACCGGCAGGATGCGATCCGGACCGTCCAGGTGATGCATGAGCGGGCGGCCGTTCACCTCGCCGACGGGTTCTACCGGGCGACGGGTCGGCCGATCCTCGCCTTCACGAGCATCGGACCGGGCGCCACCAACACCGTCATCGGGATGGCCACGGCCTACGTCGACTCGACCGCGGTCGCGCTGCTGACCGGCTCGCCCCACACCTACATGCGCGGCGCCGGTCTGCTCCAGGAGCTCGAGCGACGCCATGTCGCCGACAACCCGCGGATCTTCGAGCCGGTCGTCAAGGAGTGGTGGCAGCCATCCCGAATAGACGAGCTGCCGTTCGTCCTGCACCGAGCCTGGAACCAGATGGTCTCGGGCCGGCCCGGACCGGTCCTCCTCGACATGCCGATGGACGTCCTCGCCGACACGGCCGAGGTCGCCCTCCCAGACCCGGCCCAGCGCGAAGCGCGCGGGCGGATCCGGCCGGCCGCCGACGACATCGAGCGGGCCGCGGCGCTCCTCCGCTCGGCCGGGCGCCCCGTCATCGTGGCCGGCGGCGGCGCGATCACGGCCGAGGCCTCGGCCGAAGTGACGGCCCTCGCCGAACGGCTCGGCGCCCCGGTGGTCACCACCTGGAACGGCAAGGGCGCCATCGACGAGACCCACGAGCTGGCCGGGCTGACCATCGGCGATACCTCGGCCACCTCGGGCAACGCTCTAGCCGCGTCAGCCGACGTGATCGTCTCGGTCGGCAACCGGTTCACCGACTGGTCGGCCTCCTCCTATCGGCGCGGCGTGACGTTCGCGATCCCGCCCTCCAAGCTGATCCAGCTCGACATCGACCCGCGCGAGATCGGCAAGAACTACCCGGTCGAGGTCCCCCTCGTCGGCGATGCGAAGGCGGGCCTCCTCGACCTGCTCGACGCGCTCGGACCAGGTGGCGGACCCACGACCTACCGGGGCACGCCCTACGCCGAGGAGATCGCCCGGCTGAAGGCCACCTGGTTCGAACAGGTCGAGATCAAGTCGAGCTCGACGGCCGTGCCGATGACGATGGCCCGCGCCGTCCGCGAGATCCAGCGCGCCACTCGTGACGACGCCATCGTCGTGACGGGGGCCGGCCTGCCACAGGGGATGGTCAAGCAGCGCTGGGTCACCCGCCTGCCGCGCACCCACCTGACCTCGGGCGGCTTCTCGACGATGGGCTTCGAGCTGCCGGCGGCCATCGGCGCCCAGCTCGCCAGACCCGAGCGCCAAGTGCTGTCGATCTCCGGTGACGGCAGCTTCCTGCAATCGATGCAGGAGCTCCAGACGGCGGTCCTGGCGGGGACCCCGGTCTGCGCGGTCGTCCTCGACAACTCGGGCTGGATCAGCATCAAGGGCGGGCAGGAGACATTCTTCGGGCGGTCCGCCTGGACCGACTTCGTGACCCCCGACGGGTCGATCTATTCGCCCGCCTTCGCCGACATCGGACGTGCCTTCGGGCTGCACGCCGAGCGCGTCACGGATCCGGCCGAGGTCGAGCCCGCCGTGCGCCGGGCGCTGGCATCCGGTGGTCCTTCGCTCGTCCACGTCACGGTCGATCGCGATCTCGCGGTCGCCGGCCCGGACAAGACGGGCTGGTGGGATGCCCCCAGCCCCGACTACCATCCCGAGCAGCGCGCGAAATGGGCCGCCGGCGTCGCGGAGGAGCAGCATCGATGAAGGCCCTCGCACCCGAGCGACCCGACCTGCGGACCAGCCTCCGCCGAGCGGCCGACGCGCTGCCTGGGACGTCGATCGGGACGGTCCCGATCCTGTGGAACAACGTCGATCTCGCCGACCTCCGGCTCGGGACCGATGCATTCTCGATCCTCGACGAGGTCGCCCGCACCGGCTTCGACGGTGTCCAGCTCGGGATCGGGTTCCCGGAAGGTTCCGAACTCCGCGACGCACTCGAGGAGCGCCAACTCCGCCTCGCAGAGGTGTACGTGTCGCTGCCGGCGACGGTGGACGGGCCAACGGCCGAGGCGCCCGCGATCGCCCGGGAGCGGCTGCGACTGCTCCACGAGGGCGGCGGCGACGTGCTGGTGGTCGCGCTCGACCTGTCCGACGGCCGCCACGAACGGGTCGCCCGGGCGAACCGATCCGGGACGCCCGCGATGACCGATGCGGGTTGGGACGCACTGATCGACCTGGTCCACGCCGTCGCCGTGCCGGCCCGCGAGGCGGGGCACCGGGTCGCGTTTCACCCCCACGGCGGGACCTTCGTCGAGACCGAGGCCGAGGTCGAGCGGCTGGCGGAGGGGCTCGATCCGGACCTCGTGGGCATCTGCCTCGACGTCGGGCATCTCCTGGTCGGTGGCGGCGACCCCGTCCGGGCCCTGCGCGACCTGGGCGAACGGGTGACCCACGTCCACCTCAAGGATGTCGATCCGTATGTGCTCGACGGGCTGCGCAGCGGCGCGGTGGGCGGCTTCGGGGACGCGATCCGGGCGCGCCTGTTCACCGAGCTCGGCGCCGGCCTGCTCGACCTCGACGGGGTTATCGATGCGCTCGCCACCCGCGACTACGACGGCTGGCTGATGATCGAGCAGGACAGCTGCTGGGGGCCCCCGTCGGAAAGCGCGGCGATCGGCCGCCGGGTCCTGGCGAACGCCCTGCGACGTGCGAGCACGGGACGTGGCGCGGTACGCGGCGCGGTCGCCAGCGGGGCGCGGTCATGAGGATCGCACTGCTGGGTGCCGGCCGGATCGGGCGTCTGCATGCACGTCTGCTGAGCGAGACACCCGGAGTGGACGAGGTCGCGGTGGCGGATGTGGACGCGGCTCGGGCCGCCGCGGTCGCGGCCGAAGTCGGCGCGACCGCGGCACCGACGATCGATGCGGCGCTTGACCGAGCGGAGGCCGTCGTCATCGCGGCGGCCACCAACGCCCACGCGGACCTCATCCGCGCGACCGTTCAGCGCGGCCTGCCGACCTTCTGCGAGAAGCCGCTGGCGGTCGACCTCAAGGACACGCTCGCCGTGGCCGCCGAGATCGATCTGAGCGGCGTGCCGTTCCAGCTCGGGTTCCAGCGCCGCTTCGACCGCGGGTACGCCGAGGCCCGGCGGATGGTGGTCTCGGGCGAGCTCGGGACGCTCTATGCGATCCGCCTCGCCGGGCACGACCCCGCGCCGCCGCACGAGTCGTACATCCCACAATCGGGCGGCCTGTTTTGTGATTTTTCCATCCACGACTTCGATATCCTGCGCTGGATGACCGGTCGAGAGGTGGAAGAGGTCTATGCCGATGGCGGCGTCCGGGGCTTCCCGGTGTTCGCCAAGTACGGCGACATCGACACGGCCGTCGTCACCCTGCGCCTGGTGGACGGGCCGTTCACGGTGATGACCGTGGCGCGACACGATCCGCTCGGCTACGACATCCGGGCCGAGCTCTTCGGTTCGAAGGACAGCATCGCCGTCGGCCTCGGCCCACGGACGCCGATCCGCTCGGTCGAGCCAGCGGTCCCGCCGCCGGCCGGCCCGGCGTGGCCCGACTTCCTCGATCGTTTCGAGCCGGCCTATCGCGCCGAATTCTCCGAATTCATCCGGGTCGCACGCGGGGAGCTCCCGAGCCCGTGCGCAGCCCAGGATGGCGTAGCCGCCCTCCGTATCGCCGAGGCGGCGACTCGTTCACTCCACGAGCACCGACCGGTGCCACTCGAGGAGATCCCCAGCTGACGGTCCGGCCCGACCGGCCGGCGTGAAAGGAGGTGGCACGGTCGAGAGACGGGAGACGGGATCCCGACGCTCGACCGGTGAGGGATCGGGGGAGTATTCATGACGAGCGGTCGCGGAAGATCCGTGGCTCTCGGCGGACGCGCTTCCGCGCGATTCGACAAGTGAGGAGACACACGGGATGAACCTTCGAAGATCCGCCGCCCTGCTGTTGGGTGCGGTCCTCTTGCTCGCGGCCTGCAACGGCGCGACCAGTACCGGAAGCGGCGCGGCCGCTGGTGGTGGCAAGGACCCTGACGGCGCCCTCGTCAAGCGCGCCGATATCAAGATCGAGGTCGTCACCCACGGCCAGGCCGTCGACGGCTTCTGGGGCGTCGTGCGCAACGGCGTCAAGGCCGGCGCTGCCGATATGGGCGTCACCGTCAACTACAGCGCCCCGGGCGCGGAGAGCGACATGCCGGGCATGTCCGCCCTCATCGACGCCGCGGTCGCCAAGAAGCCGACCGGCCTCGTCGTCTCGATCCCGAACCCTGACGCACTCAGCCCGTCGATCTCGAAGGCTATCGCTGCCGGGATCCCGGTCGTCTCGATGAACTCCGGTTCGGACGTCTTCAAGAAGCTCGGCATCCTTGCCCACGTCGGGCAGACCGAGTTCCAGGCCGGCCTCGGCGCCGGGCAGCGGTTCAAGGACGCGGGCGTCAAGAATGCCGTCTGCTTCAACCAGGAAGTCGGCAACCAGGCCCTGACCCTGCGCTGCAACGGCTTCTTCACGGGCATGGGCCTGGCCGATCCGACGAAGGGCAAGGTCCTCACCGGCAAGATCGCCGACCCGGCCGGCATGCAGGCGACCATCACGGCCGCCCTCCAGACCGACCCGACCATCGACGGCATCCTGACCCTCGGTCCGTCTGTCGCCGCACCGGCCCTCGCCGCGGTCACCGCCGCCGGCAAGCCGATCCATCTCGCCACCTTCGACCTCAGCGCCGACGTGCTGACGGCGATCAAGGACGGCAAGATGGACTTCGCCATCGACCAGCAGCAGTTCCTCCAGGGCTACCTGCCGATCGTCATCCTGACGAACTACGCGCAGACCCGGAACCTTCCGACCGGCGACGGCACGGGCCTGATCATGACCGGCCCGGGCTTCGTCACCAAGGACAACGCAGCTGACGTCATCGCCCTCGCGGCGAAGGGCCTGCGCTGACCTAGAGCTTCGAGCGTCGAGCTTCGACGCCACTGGAGGGGTCGGACTTCGGTCCGGCCCCTCCCCGAACCCTCCGGAGGCATCGATGGCGACGACCACGGCGGAACCAACCCCAGCACCACAACACGATCGATTGCGACGGATCTCACTCGGCCAGCGACTGCTCGCGAAGCCGGCCGCGGGAGCGCTCGTCATCGTCGTCTTCGTGTGGGTCGTCTTCGCGGTCCTCTCGACCGCCCGGGGCAACACGGCGTTCCTATCGATCCCGGGCACCCTCGGCTATCTCGACGTCGCGGCCCAGGTCGGCATCATCGGCACGGCCGTCGCCCTGCTGATGATCGCGGGCGAGTTCGACCTGTCGGTCGGCTCGATGGTCGGCTTCGCCGGGATCATCATCGGGATCTGCGCCACCATCTACGGCCTCCCGATCTGGCTCTCGATCGTCGTCGCGATGGTCCTGACCACGTGCCTCGGGGCGATCAATGGGGTCATCGTCGTCCGGACGGGCCTGCCGTCCTTCATCGTCACGTTGGCGACGCTGTTCATCATCGCCGGGTTGTCGTCGGTCCTGACCTCATTCGTCACGAATATCACGTACATCCCGATCGACCCCGCCAGGATCGCGGGCGATCCGCTGGCGAGCCTCTTCACCTGGAAGCTGTCATTCAAGTTCGGCGACCAGACCACCGACTTCCAGGCGTCGTTGATCTGGTGGGCGGTCATCGCCGCCGTCGGTGCGTACGTCCTCGGCCGGCGCCGCTTCGGCAACTGGATCGCGGGTGTCGGCGGGTCACCCGTCGCGGCCCGCAACCTGGGCGTCCCGGTGGCGCGCGTCAAGATCGCGCTGTTCGCCACGACGGCGTTCTCGGCCGCGATCCTGGCCGCCATCCAGAGTATGCGTTTCTCCTCGGCCGACATCCTTCGCGGCGGCGGCCTCGAGCTCACGGCGATCACGACCGCGGTCATCGGCGGATGTCTCCTGACCGGCGGCTACGGTTCGGTGGCCGGGACGGCGCTCGGCGCGCTGGCCCTGGGCATGGCCCAGATCGGGATCGTGTACGCCTCGATCAATGCGGACTGGAACAGGATCGCGACCGGCGCGCTGCTGCTTTCCGCGGTCGTCCTGAACAACTGGATCCGGCGTCGCTTCGCCGGCCTGCGCTGAGCGGTAGGAGTCCACGATGACGATGTCCACTCCCCTTCCCGCATCAGCCGAGACGGCGCCGCAGGCGGGTGGCGATCGGCCACCACTGCTCGAGGCGCGCAACATCTCGAAGTACTTCGGTGCGGTGGTCGCCCTCGAGGGCGTATCGCTCGAAGTCCATGCCGGGCAGATCAACTGCCTCCTTGGCGACAACGGCGCGGGTAAGTCGACCCTGATCAAGACCCTGTCGGGCGTCCATGCGCCCGACGATGGGACGCTCGCGGTCGACGGCACGCCCGTCCGCTTCAACGCTCCACGCGATGCACTTGACGCGGGGATCGCGACCGTCTATCAGGATCTCTCGGTGATGCCGCTCATGAGCATCAGCCGGAATTTCTTCCTTGGCAACGAGCCGACCAAGGGGGTCGGACCGTTCAAGTGGTTTGACAGCGACAAGGCGGCGCAGGTCGCCCGCGACGAGATGCACAACATCGGCATCGATGTGCGCGATACCGACCAGCTCGTCGGGACGCTTTCGGGAGGCGAACGCCAGACGTTGGCCATCGCGCGTGCCGAGTATTTCGGCGCCCGGGTCCTGATCCTCGACGAACCGACCTCGGCGCTCGGCGTCAAGGAGTCGGCCATCGTGCTCCGACACGCCATCTCCGCCCGGAACCGGGGCCTCGGCGTCATCTTCATCACCCACAACGTGCAGCACGCGCTGCCCATCGGCGACTCGTTCACGATCCTGACCCGTGGCCGTTCGGGCGGGACCTATAAGCGCGGCGAGCTCAACGCGGACGAGCTCCATCGATTGATGGGCGGCGGGTCCGAGCTCGAGGAGCTCCAGGCCGATCTCGAGATGCTGGCCAAGCGCGAGGCCAAGGGCGAGGCGCCGCCGACGGTCCCCATCGGGACCGACGCGATCTCCGAGTTCGAGGCGTTCGGCGAGAACCGGCACTTCTGAGCGATTCGCGATGGCCACGACGATCGTCGACGTCGCCCGGCAGGCGCACGTCTCGACCGCCACGGTCAGCCGCGTCCTGGCCGGCCTCGGCCACGCGCGGCCGGAGACACGCGAGCGGATCCTGGCTGCGGCACGGGATCTCGACTACCGGCCCTCGGGCGTCGCCCGCTCGCTCAAGCGGCGCTCGACCGAGACGCTCGGGCTGATCGTCACCGATATCGAGAACCCGTACTTCCCCGAGCTCGTGCGGTCGGTCGAGGACGCCGCCCGGGCGGAGGGCTACACGATTCTCCTATGCAACGCCAATGACGACCCGGAGCGCGAGGCGGGCTACCTCGACCTGCTCGTCGAGCGCCGGGTCGATGGCCTGATCATCGCCGCCAGCAGCCTCGGCGGGCGGCACCTCGAATGGCTCTCCTCGCCGCCACTCCCTGTCGTCCTGATCAACACGTCCGCGGTCGACGTCGACCTGCCGTCGATCCATTCCGACAACCGCGCGGGCTCGCGACTCGCCACCGAGCATCTGCTCGAGCTCGGGCATCGGCGGTTCGGCTATCTCATGCCGCCGCAACGCAACGTGGACGCCCCGGTGCGTTTCGCGGGCGTCCGCGACGCCCTGGCGGCAGCAGGACTCGACGCCGAAGCGATCACCGTCGCGCGGGGGGCGCCGCTGGTCGGGGGCGGCGAGGCGGCGATGCTCGAGATCCTCGACCGGGCGCCCGGCGTGACCGCGGTCCTCGCCTACAACGACCTCATGGCGATCGGGGCGATGCGCGCGATCCGCCGTCGGGGTCGCTCGATCCCCGCCGACGTCAGCGTCGTCGGGTTCGATGACGTCGCGGTCGCGGCCTACGTCGATCCACCCCTCACAACACTCAGCCAGAGCACGGCCGAGATGGGCTACTGGGCGGTCCAGCGCCTCGCCGAGCGGCTACGTCCGCGCGGCGGCGAGGACCGGGATGACGGCCACAAGCCCTCCCCGGCGATCGTCCTCCCGGTCCGTCTCGAGGTCCGTGGCTCGACCGGTCCCCCAACCTTCGCCGACCGAACGAGCCCCGGCGTCAGCATCAGCCTCGGCGAGGCTCCAGCGCACCCACCTGGCTGACCTCCGTCGGGAGGACCGCCCGCCGGATCCGCTCGCGCGCGAGCCGCAGCAGCACGGCCCCACGGTCGGGAACGCCGTCGAGCCCCGGGCCCTCCACGACGAGCGAGCCGGCCGCCGCCGCGAAGCGGAGGTCGGGATAGCGGCGGGCACGCCGTCGCCCGACGACCGTCGGCCGCAGGACTGACGACTGGAGCGCCGCGAGGAACGTGTCGCCCGCGCCGGTCGGGTCGGTCTCCCCATCCGTCGCCGTCGGCAGGTAGCGCAACGTCAGCGTCGGCCCATCCGGCCCCACCCGGACCAGCAACCCGCCCGTGCTGCCCTGCGTCACGAGCAGGTCCGCCCCAGGGTGTAGGAGGGCGTACAACGCGGCGAGCGGCGTTTCGGGGTCGACGTCGTGGTGGCTGACGCCGACCAGGTCGGCGCGCCGCAGGATCGCCGACGCCTCCGGCGCCCGACGGGTGACCTGCAGGCCCGGCGCGAGCTCGCGCAGGAACCCCTGCCAAGCGACGGCGAGATGCGCGTCGTCGGGGATCACGGCGGCCCAGTCGTCCGTCACCTCGCCCGCCACGGGCACCACAGACCAGCCGGGGGCGGCGAGCCACGATTCCGGGATGGCCGGGATCGGCAGCGGAACCCCGGTCTGGACCGACGACTGGACGCGGCCCTTCGGCGTCTCGCGGTTGTGATAGATGGGGCCTTCGGACAGAGGCACCAGCTCGAGGTCGACACCCGCCTCGCGAAGGAGGTCGAGCTCGCTCGCGGTCCGTGCTTCGTCGTCGACGCCGACGATGGCCGCGGTCCGGAGGCCCAGCCTGGCGGTCGTCAGCGAGGCGTAGGTGACCCCGCCACCGAGCCGCCAGCCGCGCGGGTCCTCGGGGACCACGTCGCGACACGCCGAACCAACGTGGACGACCTCGACGCCGGCCGGGGCCATGGCACCTCCGAGGGTATACTGCCGCCTCGCAAGGATCGTATCGCGAGGTCGACGTGTTCTTCTACGAGCTGCACGAGGGCGACAACGAGGTCTACTCCGACGTCCTCGTCGTCAGCGAATCCGAGTGGGAGCCGGACGAGTTCTTCGAGCTCGTCCAGACCATCCGCCGCCGCATCCAGGACTCCTTCATCCACGATACCCTCAGCGAGTCGATCGCCGTCGAGCTCGAACGCGATCACGGCTTCATCCACGTCAGCGACGATCGGATCGTCGCCTCGGTCAACGTCTCGACCGACGACGCGGAGAACTACCTCGCTGAACTCGAGGTCGACATCGCCGACGCCGAGGAAGACGACGACAACGATGACGACGATCCCGAGCAGGATCTCGACGAGGGCAAGGCCTTCAACACGGTCATCGCCAAGTTCGACCTTCGGTCGGGCCGCCTCAACTGATCACTTCGAGAAGAGGATCTCCAGGACGTCCCCGTCGCGGACCCGGTACGTCTTGCCCTCGGAGCGCAATCGGCCCGCCTTGCGCGCCTCGGCCATCGAACCCAGCGTGAGCAGGTCCGCGTAGGCGACCGTCTCGGCCCGGATGAACCCGCGGGCCAGATCGGTGTGGATGGCCCCGGCGGCATCGACTGCGCTCGAGCCATCGGGGACCGGCCAGGCACGGACCTCGTCGGGCCCGGCGGTCAGGAACGAGATGAGCCCGAGGAGCCGGTACGACAGACCGATGACGCGGTCGAGACCCGATTCGCCGATCCCGAGCTCTTCCATGAACACAGCGGCCTCGCCGGGTTCGAGCTCACCAAGCTCCATCTCGATCTTCGCCGAGAGCGCCTCGATGAGCGCGTGGCGGTGCTCGTAACCGGCGGCGATGCGGGCCACGAGGGCGGGCGCGTCGGCCAGGTCACCCTCACCGACGTTGAGCAGGGCGAGGACCGGTTTCTGGGTCAGGAACCGGAAGCCGCGGATCGCCTTCTCGTCGTCGGCATCGAGGTCGAGATCCCGGATCGGCGAGCCGGCTTCGAGACCGGCATGGATCCGGCGGAGGACGGCATCCTCGCGTTCGGCCGCCTCGCGCTCGGCCGGGTTGCCGTGTCGGGCGCTCGTCTTTAGGCGCTCGATCCGCCGCTCGGTCATGGCCAGGTCAGCCAGCAGGAATTCGAGATCGAGTCGCTCGATGTCGCGGACCGGATCGACGCTTCCGTCGGGATGCGGGTTGGCCGGGTCCTCGAAGGCACGTACGACGTGGAGGAGCGCGTCGGAATCGCGTAGCCGAGCGAGGTGGTCGGCGGGCAGCTCCTCGGTCCCGATGTGACCCTCCGAGGAGGCCGGCGGCGCGGGCAGGTCCGCATAGGTGACGTCCGCCTGGACGACTTTCTTGGGCTTGAAGATCGCAGCGAGCGCGTCGAGCCGCGGGTCCGGGACCTTGACCACCCCGACATTGAGCGTGACCCCGCCGTACCCGCCGGTCTCGGCGTGCCCCCCGGTCAGGGTATTGAAGACGGTCGTCTTGCCCGAACCGGCAAGTCCCACGATGGCGATCTGCATCAGCCGATGGTGGCAGGCATCAATAGCCGGCGTCTGGGTCGACGACGTTGAGCAGCGGTTCACCCGACGCGAAGTGGCGGAGGTTGTCGCAGAAGAGCTCCACGCTGCGGTCGAGCACCCGACCGCTCGACCAGGCGGTATGCGGTGTGACGATGACGTTGGCCAGGTCGTAGAACGGCGACGTCGGCGAGAGCGGCTCGTCCCGGAAGGTATCGAGGACCGCACCGCCGAGTTCGCCGCCCTGGAGCGCCCGCAACAGGGCACGCTCGTCGATGAGCCGCCCGCGGGCGACGTTGATGAGCCATGCCCCGGGCTTGACGAGCGCGAGGGTCTCGGCGTTGATCATCTCCTCGGTCTCGGGCGTCAACGGCGCGGCGAGGACGATGAAGTCGGATTCGGCGAGCAGCTCGGGGAGCGTCTCGGGCCCACCGACCCGGTCGAGCACCACCTCGCCGAGCGGCGTCTCCTCCTCACCGCCCGCCGACTTGACCGGGCTCGCGCCGGCGTGCCGACGGACGGCGATGACCCGGCAGCCGAAGGCCGTCGCCAGGGCACCGACGGCGCGCCCGATCGACCCGAGGCCCACGATGCCGACCGTTACGTCGCGCAGCTCCGCGCCCTCCAGCGGTTGCCACGTCCGTTCGCGCTGGAGTTCGAGCAGCTGCGGCAGCCGGCGGCTGATGGCCAGGATCATCATCAGCACGTATTCGGCGATCGGCCGGCTGAAGACGCCGCGAGCGTTGGTCACGACCACGCCGCGCTCCAGCGCGGCCGGGGTGAGCGCCCGCTCCACGCCCGAGGTCGCCGAGTGGACCCAGCTCAGCCGCGGCGCCCGGACGAGGATCCGGTCGAAGGCCTCCGAGCTCAGCCAGCCGCGCAGCATCACCTCGACGCCGTCGAGCGGTCCGTCGGCGAGGCCCTCGACCGAGACCATCACCAGCCGGGCGCCCGGCGCGGCCGCCCGGATCCGCTCCAGGTCGCGCGAGCGGTAACGGGCGGAGAGGATCGGGCTGAGCGCGATCGCCGTGGGGGCTCCGCCCGGCCCGGACCCAGGTCCGGCCCGGCGCACGAGGGCGTCGGTCATCCGACCGATCCGTCGAGGACACGAGCGATCCAGCGCCCTGGTGCTTCGATCTCGCCGTCGCGCGGCAGCGTCTCGGGACCCTCCCATAGACGGGTCAGCGCCGTCGGGCCGCGGCGGTCCGCGATCGCGCGCACGAACTGCTCGCCCTTCTTGTACTGCTCGAGCTTGAGGTCCATCCCGGTCAGCCGGAGCATCGACCGCTCGAACGGCGTGCGCTTGGCCCGTCGCTCATGGAAGCGGGCGCTGATCTGGGCGACACCCGGGACCAGGTCCTGTCCCACCTCGTCCATGACGTAGTCACTGAAACCCTCGAGCAGGCTCATCACCGCCTGCGTCTCGCGGAAGAGCGCCTTCTGCTCGGGACCCATCAGGCGCTCGATCCAATGCTCCCCGCCGCTGTCGCCGCGAAGCGAGCGGCCGAGACCACGGAGTGCTTCACGACCAAGCCCCCTGGCATCCTTGCCGAAGAGGGTCAGCTGTCGCTCGAGGCGTTCGGCGAGGTACGGTCGGAGCCAGGGGTGCGCTTCGAATTCGAAGGCGTGGGTGGTCTCATGCAGTGCGATCCACGTCCGGAACGGCCCGATCGGTATGCCCAACGCTTTCGCTGTCGTGCGGATGTTCTCCTCGACGAAGAGCAGCCGCCCGGGCGCGGCCTCCGTCGACAGCAGGGCGAGGTCGTACTGACCGAGCACGCGCGTGCCCATGAACCCGAGGAGGAACCCGAGCTGCCGGGTGGTGACCCAGCGATTGGCGAGTGCCATGGTCGCCTTTGCCAGCCCGCCGCCCGCGGGCATCACCTCGTCGAGGAGGTCGCGCTCGAGCTTGCCCATCAGCGACGCGAATGAGCCCGTGTTGGCCCGCACCCAGCCCGCGCGATCGACCACGCCGGACCGCTCCACGACGCCGGGCAGTTCGCTCCCGAGCGCGGTGGTCAGGGCCGGGACGATGCGGGCTATCGCCTCGGCATAGGCGGGCTCGGCGGCACGCAGCTCGACCGGGTCGAGTGCGCCGGGCGCCTTCGCGAGGCGCCCGATGGCGATCCGTTCGACCTCGGGCCAGTCGACCAGCCCGCGCCGGGCGGCCTTCTCAGCGTGCCGGCCCGCGACGGTCGCCGCGGCCCCGATGGCCGACCCGAGCAGGAAGCCGGCCTGCCAGACGCGGTCGTCGCGCCAGGATGGGCGAGGGTCCTCGCCGTTTCCCCGCCCGCCGCGTCCCGGCCGCCCGCTCATCGGGTCGCCACCGCGAGCTCGATGCGCTCGACGTCCGGGAAGGTCGAACCGAACAGGCGGCTGGCCAGGGCGTGGAACGACCCCGGATCGCCGGTCGTGAGCTGGAGGTGGGTCGCGGCCGGCGCGCCGCCCATGGCGGGCGGACCATCAACCTCGAGCGCGTTGATCTTGAGCAGTTCCGCGAGGGCCGAGGCGGTCGCGGTCGCCGAGTCGACGATCGCCACGCTGTCGCCGACGAGGGCGGCGATGATCGGACGAAGCAAGGGGTAGTGGGTGCAGCCGAGCAGGAGCGTGTCGATCGTCGAGCCGGGCGGCCTCGGGAAGATCGATCCGCCGGCGGCGTCGCGTTCGCCGAGGAGCGGCGCCAGCGCGTCGGCGACGGCCGCGTCGGTGGCTGGCCCAGTCAGGATCCCCGCCTCGACAAGGGGGACCAGGGTCGGCGTGGCGTGTTCGTAGACCTCGACCGCGGGATTCTCGTCCTTGATCGCGCCGAAGTAGGCATGCGACCGGATCGTCGCCGGCGTGGCGATGACGCCGACCCGCCGATTGCGCGTCGCGAGGGCCGCGGCCGAGGCGCCCGGTCGGATGACCCCGAGGATGGGCAGGTCGTAGCGGCGGCGCAGGACGTCGATGGCGACCGCGGTGGAGGTGTTGCATGCGACCACGATGGCCTTGACGTCGCGCTCGGCGAGTCGGTCGAGGCACTCGGTCGAGAAGGCGAGGACCTCGGCATCCGACCGGACGCCGTACGGCGCGCGAGCGTTATCGCCGAGATAGACCGTCGATTCGGCCGGCGTGCGCCGGACGATCTCGCGCAGGACCGTCAGGCCGCCGACCCCGGAGTCGAAGACCCCGATGGGGCGCCGATCCGACATCGCGGCCTCAGGACCGACCGGCCGCGGCCGGCGTTCGGCCGGCGTTCAGGAGCTCGCTCGCGACCCGGCCGATGTCCTTGCTGATCGGCGCATCGGGGCTGGCCAGGACGAACGGCACGCCCTCGTTGTTCGCCTGGACGACCAGCCGCCCATCGGAGACGACGCGGTGCTCCGGGACCCGGCCGAGCGCCCGCTCGAGGTCCGCCGATTCGATGCCGCCCGGCGAGTCCGCCCGGTTGATCAGGTAGCGGACCTTCGACGCCGGGTAGCCGATCGAGCGGAAGGTGTCGGCGATCGCCACTGTGTTGTGGATCGTCGTCGAGTCGTAGGTGACGATCTCCACGATGATGTCGCTCGCGTCGAGGAATGCGAGGTTGACGTCGTTGAGGTAGCTCGACATGTCGATGATGATCGCGCCATAGACCCGGCGCAACAGCGACAGGACCTTCTCGACATCGCGCGGGGTCAGCATCTCCGCCATCTCGATACGCGGCGGGGCGAGCAGGATGTCGATCCCCGACGGGTCTCGCCACAGGACGTCGCTGAGGTCCGATTCGGCGATCCGGTCGGTCGGGAGGTCCAGGATCGACGGCGCGTCGATCGGTACCTTGAGCAGCGAACGCAGGTCTCCGAACTGGAGGCTGCCGTCGATCAGGACGGTCCGCTGGCCGAGCTGGCCGAGGGCGACCGCCAGGTTGAACGCGATGGTCGTCTTGCCGACCCCGCCCTTCGGGGCGAAGACGCTCATCAGCCGGGTCGTGGCGATGGATTCGGTCTCGTCGAATTCCTTGCGCGCGGTGGCGATCCGGGTCATGAGGTCGAAGCCCGAGAAGGGCATCGCCAGGACGCCATGGATGCCCAGGCCGAAGTCGGGCTCGATCGGGTTCTGGGGCACCGTCAGGACGATGACCGGGACGCCCAGCTTGGCCTCGTGGATCATCTCGACCAGTTTGAGCCCCTTGATCCGACCCTGGAGGAGCGCGTCCACCAGGACGACGTCCGGCCGGAGCTCCTTGATCGTCGTGAGGACACGACTGCCATCGCTCAGGACGTCGAGCAGCTTGACCCGCGACTGAGCGTTGAGCAGACCGCGGATGTACTGGGCGACCTGCGGGACGTCCTCGACGATCAGCAGGCGCGTCTGGTCACTCGGTGGCATCGCTTCGACGATACCACGAGGGTCGGGGGTGCCACCCAGCCTGGTGGTCCGGGTGGGCGATGGTCCTCGGGTCGCGATTCAGGACTTCACCGCGAGCAGGATGGCTCGCTCGCTGCCCGGACCCATCGGGCCCATGTCGTAGCCTCCGGCGAGCTGCTCCACGATCAGGCCGGCCTCCTCGGCGAAGCCGCGGAGTTCGTCGACCGACACGAGCCGCAGGCGGTCGACGCGCACCCAGCGGCGCGTGGCGCCACCCTGGCCGCCCTCCTCGAAGATCGTCGTGAGCGTCACGGTCGCCGATGCCGCGTCGTGCTGGGCGGAGTCGGCCTTGGTCACGATCGCCCCGGTCTCGGGGTCGAGGCGTGGCCATTCGAGCATGATCCGGCCATCGAACCGGCCCAGGTCGTCGGCGTCCGGGAGCCACACGTCGACGACCGCGAGCCCGCCGGGCGCCAGGTGATCGGCAAGCGCCCGGAGCGCGGCGCGCTGGGCGTTGCGCGTCGGCAGGATGAGCAGTGAGTTGAGTGCGATGAAAGCGAGCGCATATCGACCGGCATCCGGCAGGCGGAGCCCGACGATGTCGGCCTCCACGAGCGTCAGCCGATCGCCGCCGCTGGCACGCTGCGCGCGAGCCCTCGCCCGATCGAGCATCGCAGGGTCGAGGTCGACGCCGGTGATCGTGTGACCCGCTTCGGCCAGCGGGACCGCCAGCCGACCGGTACCGACTGCGAGTTCGAGGATCGGGCCTTCGGCGCGCTCGGCGAGCGCGAGGTAGAGGTCGAGATCGCCCGGTTCGTCGGCGAGGTCGAGGTCATACAGCCGCGCGAGCGCGGCCGCCGTCGCGGCGTCGGGTCGATCGAGCGACGCGGGTTCGATGGTCAGGCCTCCCAGCGGACCCGGCCGCCCGCCCGTCGCCGGACGGCGAGCGCGCTGATCGCCTCGAGGGCGGCCCGGTTCGCCGCCATCGCGGTCGTCTCGGCCTGGTCGTAGGGCGGGGAGACCTCGACGATGTCCATCCCCGCCAGATCGACGGCGCCGACGACCTGACGGACCGCGCGCAAGACCTCGCGGGTAAGCATCCCGCCGGGCTCGGGCGTCCCGGTCCCGGGCGCCATCCCCGGATCGATCACGTCGATGTCGAGCGAGAGGTAGATGGAATCGGGCCCGTCGAGCGCCTCGGCGATCGCATCGGCGATGACCGCCTCTGCGCCCCGTTCCTCGATCTCGCGCATGAGATGCCAGCGCAGGCCCTGCGCCTTCATCCAGTCGAACGTCTCCTGCGGCGGCCAGTAACCACGGAGTCCGACCTGGACGAAGTTCCGACCCTTTACGGCGCCGGACTCGATGAGCCGACGCATCGGGGTGCCATGGCTGGCCAGCACGCCGAAGGTGTCGTTCGCGGTATCGGCGTGGGCGTCGAAATGGACGATCCCGATGCTGCCCGGATGGCGTACCTCGGCGATCGCGGTGGCGGCCGGCCATGTGATCGAATGGTCGCCGCCCAGGATGATCGGGATGGCGCCGGTCTCCGCGACCTCGCGGACCTTGCGGTAGATCATCGCGTGGCCGCGCTCGATCCAGGCCGGCACGATGTTGGCGTCGCCGGCATCGACGACGGTCAGGATTTCGAAGGCGTCGACGTCGAGCTGGAGCGAATGGATCGAGCCCGACGCGTATTGGGCCTCGCGGATCGCCCGGGGCCCGAACCGCGCGCCAGGCCGATGGCTCACCGCGTCGTCGAACGGCGCGCCGATGATGGCGACGTCGACCGCGCGACGGCGGAGTTCCGCGGGATCGGTGATCCAGGGCAGGTTCATGAACGTGGATGGGCCGACGTAGGTCGGGAGGTCGAAGTCGCTGTAGGTCTCGAATGGCTGGTCCCAGCCGTTCTCGCGCGCGAAGTCGCGATCGGGCTCGGGGTCGTGGGGGCGCTCGGCCACGGGTTCCTCCGGAGACGGCCGCGGCACGTTGCCGCGCGACGATCGATCCCGTCTCACTGGGGGGCGCCGCCGGTTCGAAGCCATCGTCCAGCAGGACGCGCCACGGCCAAGGTTATCAGGCGGGTGTTCGGAGCTCCCGCCACGCGGCGGCGACCAGGTCGGGGTCGTTGAACAGGTCGAGCGCGGTCTGGGCGATCAGCGTGGCAGCGAGGAGGGCGACCTCGTCCGCTCGGGGCGTGACCGCGGCGTCGCGGAAGCGGATCGAATGGCCCGGCGTCCCCTCGGGCGCGATGGCGAGCTCGGGATGGATCGTCGGGCAGACCCAGCTGACGTTGGCCATGTCGGTCGAGCCGGGGTTCGGATCCTCGCCCTGGTCCACGATGCCATAGGCCGCCATGTTGGCACGGAAGCGCTCCGCGATGATGCGGTTGGTGCGCATCGTGCGGGCCAGGCCCGAGAACGTGACCTCGACGGTCGTGTCCGTTGCAAGGGCCGCCGCGTCGCACAGGTCGCGGAACCGATCGCGCATCCCGGCGTACACCGTTTCGTCGTCGCTCCGGATCATGAACCAGGCCACCGCCCGGTCGGGGATGATGTTGGCCGCCGTCCCACCCTCCCGGATGATGCCGTGGACCCGCGCCGCCGGCGGGAGCTGCTGTCGCCATAGCCCGACCGACGTGAACAGCAGGATGACCGCGTCGAGCGCGTTCTTGCCGAGCCACGGGTCGGAGGCGGCATGCGACTGCAGCCCCGTGAAGACGACCTCGGCGTCTTCGGATGCGAGGGCGTGGCTCTCGACGTGTGAGCGGTCGCAAGGGTGGAAGAGGAGCGCCGCGTCGAGACCGGCGAAGAGACCGTCGTCGATCATGACCTGCTTGCCGCTCCCCCGCTCCTCCGCGGGCGTCCCAAGAAAGACGATCTCGCCCGGCAGATCGGCCGCGATCGAGGCCAGGGCGATGGCGGCGCCCACACCGGAGGCGGCCATCGTGTTGTGCCCGCACCCGTGACCGAGGCCCGGCAGCGCGTCGTATTCGGCGAGGATCCCGATGCGCGGGCCCGAGCCGCCCTTGCCACCCGGCATGGTGGCTCGGACCGCGGTCGGCAGGCTTCCTGCTGGGTGTTCGACCGCGAAGCCGTGACCGGCCATGATCTCGGCGATCCAGCCCGCGGCGTGACGCTCCTCGAAGGCGGGCTCCGGGTCGGCGTGGATCCGATGGGAAAGGCCGAGGATCTCGTCACGCGCGGCCTCGACCGCCGCCGCGAGGCGGGTCTTGTCGACGGCGAACGGTGCGGCTGGATCGGTCTCGGCAAGCGACGGCACGCGGCCTCCTGCTGGGTCCTGGCGTGGGATGCGACAGCCTAACGCCTCCCGAGCTGGAGTCACGCGTCGGGGGGCGTGCCCTGCGGGTCGAAGAGCGGTCAGCGCTCCGCGGAGAGCGTAGCTTCGGCCACCAGCGCGAGGGCGATCATGAACAGCGCGATCGGCAGCTCGAGGAGGCCCTGGAGCCGCAGGATGACGAGGACCGCGACGATGATCCCGACCCAGGCCCCCCGCCGGATGGCGCGCGGCCAATCGCCCCGGTACGCGATCTGGCGATGCCGTCCGAACACGGTCAGCCAGATGATCGGGATGAGCGAAAGCGCGACGGCCAGACCCATCAGGGCGGCCCCGAGGAAGCCGGCGGTCCGATCGACCACGGGATCGCGCGTCGTCACCACCAGGCCGACGAGGATCCAGACGACCGCGGCGGCTGCGAAGAAGCCGAGGTTGGCCGAGCGGTCGCGTGGCTCCATGACCATCGAGTCTAGGGCCTCGGGCCCGTCGCTCGTGGCCCAGGGCCGGATCAGCCGCGCGAGGTGCTCCATTTGCGATTCGATCTCCGCAGCACGCCCGGCGACCCCGGGGAGGGTCGCGAACGATGCGTGACGGATCGGGCCGCGTCGAGTCGGGTGAATGCCCTATCGCGCCACGCTGGCCGGACAGATATCGCGGAAAGCGCAATACGTGCATGCGATGTAGTTCGGACGCGGCGCGTAATCCCGGGCTCGCATCCCGGCCGCGGCCTCGGCGATCCTGTCGCGCGCCTTTGCCAGCCGCCGCGGATCGACATCCACCTTCCCGATCAGGCCCGATTCGAGGAAGTGGAGCGCGATCGCGTCCGGCAGCCGGCCGGTCATCGCCTCGTAACCCATCGCGTAGATCTGGAGCTGGAGCGAATCCCGGGCCCGCTGCCGCGCCTTGACCGGGTCACGCACATCGGACGACTTGTAGTCGGTGATGGTCACCAGCTCCGGACCGAGGATCTCGAGCGTGGGCGCCACGACGTCGGCGCTCGGCTCGTCGCGGATCGCAGGCGTCGTGCTCCCGGCCTCGCGCGGTACGACGTCGACCCGATCCCAGCGGCCGCGGACCCGGTCCCCACCGAGCGTGAAGCTGAACTCGCGTTCGACATAAGTCGGGATGACCGCGTCCGGTTCGAGCTGGGCCTCCCGGAAGCGACGCAGCGCCGCGCGCCCGGCGGTCAGTCGCGCTTCCTCGTGGTCGCGGCTCATGAAGCCCTCGTTCGACCAGGCGGAATCGAACACCTCGTCCAGTTCCGTCTCGCTCATCACATGACCCTTGGCGTGATGGTGATGGAACAACTGGACGGCCTTGTGCAGCGCCGCCCCGTAGACGATGGCGTGATGCGGCGCGAGTGGGACCCGGAGGACGTGGGCGTATTTGTACTTCAGCGGGCACGTCAGGTAGTCGTCGATCTGGTAGAAGCTCAGCGAGAGCGGCTCGGTGATCGGACCCTCCGGCGCGATGACGGCGGCACGTGACGCCTCGAACGTGGCCAGGCGGTCCAGCGGGGTGCTGGTCCGCGCCCCGGCACCCGGGACGCCCGACGCCGCCGGCAGGTCGAGCGCCTCCAGGACGAAGGGCGAGACGCGTCGAGCCCTCGCGCCGCCGTAGTCGGCGGCGTGGGAGAGGACGAGTTCGTCTCGGGCACGGGTCATCGCCACGTAGCAGAGCCGGCGTTCCTCGGCGAGCGACGCCTCCGAGGTCGGCGGGAGCCCACGGCCGAGCCCCGCCGGCAGTGCCAGCGGGTCGCCCCGTCCGCCGGACGGGAACCGGCCGGCGACCATCCCGGGCAGGAAGACGACAGGGAACTCGAGACCCTTGGCCTTGTGGATGGTGAGCACCGCGACCGCGTCCGCGTCCGGATCGAGTTCTGCGGTGGCGGGATCGTCACCGGCCTCGATGAGCGTCGCCAGGTGCGGCGCCACGAAGATGGCGCGGTCGTCGGCGAGCAGCGCCGACTGTGAGCGGACGATCTCGAAGAAGCGGGCGATGTTCTGGAGCTGCTCCTGGGCCGCCGGCGTGTCAGTGCCGACGAGACGGGCAAGTATCCCGCTCCCGCGCAGGAACCGATACAGCAGCTCACCGGCCGGCTGCTCGTGGGCCGCCTCGGCGTAGCCACGCAGGTCCCCGACGAGCGCCCGGACCGTGGCGCGCGTCTCGGGTCCGACCCGGAGGATCCCCGGCTGGCGGTCGAGCTCCTCCATCACGGCCCACACCGAGCGGTTGCGCCGGCGCGCCATGTTCACGATCGCCGTCAGGTCCTCGCCGCCGAGCGCGTAGGCCTCGGACGCGGCGAGCGCATAGAGATCGACGCTCGATTCGAGGTCGGCGGCGACCCGCAGGAACGCGAGCAGGACGCGGACCTCGGGTCGCGCGTAGAGGCCCGACGTCCCGGAGAAGCGCCACGGGATGCCGGCCATGTTGAGCGCCCGCAGGATCGGATCGGCGTGGCCGTTCGCCCGGACGAGGACTGCGTGGTCTCGCGGCGAAGCGCCGTCCGCCAGGCGGAGGCCGATCTCGGCGGCGATCCAATCGGCCTCCTCCGAACCGGTGGCGAAGACCTCGAGACGGACCGGGGCCGGCGTCGGGATGACCCGCTCGGGGCGCAGCCGCTTGACGATCCCGGTCCGGACCTCGAGGCGGTCCGGGTCGTTGAACCGAACGAGCCGGTAGGCGGCGTCAAGGATCGGGGCGAACGACCGGTAGTTGCGTCGCAGGACGACGGTCCGTGCCCCGAGGTAGCGATCCTGGAAGGCCAGGATATTGTCGACCGCCGCGCCTCGGAACGCATAGATCGCCTGGTCGTCGTCGCCCACGACCGTGACGTTGCGATGCCCGTCGCCGAGCGCCGCGACCAGTTCAGCCTGGGCCCGGTTGGTGTCCTGGAACTCGTCCACGAGGATGAACCGGAAGCGGCCGGCGATTGCCGCCCGGGCGGCGGGCGACGTCCGGACGAGCCGCAGCGCCAGGGCGACCTGGTCGCCGAAGTCGATACAGCCATTGGTCGCAAGGAGGGCCTGGTACGTGCCATACGCGCGGGCGAGCTCGGTCTGCCGCCGGGCGTCCTCGAGCGCCGCGTCGCCCGCTGCGGCCGTCGCGGTCGCGCCATCGCCCGCGGCCGCAGCTTCGGCCAGAAGTGCGGCGTCGATCGCGACCCGGTCGGCGTGGGCGAGGTAGTCGGCGGGCGAGATGTCCTCGTCCTTGCAGCGCGAGAAGAGCGTCGCGAGCGCCGCAAGGAAGCGGGTCGGGTCGCCGAGCGGACGGTACGCGTCAAGCTCGAATTCGAACAGGTGCTCGCGGAGGAAGATCACGACCTCGGCCCGGGTGAGGACACGGAGGTCGGTCGGCAATCCCAGCTCGAGGGCGTATTCGCGGATGAGGCTGTCGCCGAAGGCGTGGAAGGTGGAGATCGCGGTATCGGTATAGCCATATGGGACGAGCTGGTCGACGCGGACCGCCATCTCTTCAGCGGCCTTGTCGGTGAAGGTCAGCGCCAGGATCTCGGAGGGTTTGGCACGGCGAGTCGTGATCAGCCATGCGATCCGCCGGGTGATGACCTGGGTCTTGCCGGTCCCCGCCCCGGCGACGACGAGCAGGGGCCCGGTCCCATGCGTGACCGCGCGGAGCTGCTCCGGATTGAGACCGCCGAGCAGCGCCTCGAGTCCGGACCCCGGCGGGCTCGCCACCACCGGGTCCATCATCGGGACCAGCTCGCGCCAGGCCGGCAACTGGTCGAGAGGCGTCGGTTCGCGCCGCCCTCGGGTCCGGGGGCGCACTACGGTCTTCGGTGGCGGCGTCGTCGATGTCGAAGGGGGCACATGCGGAGCATCGCGGGCTGCCGTGACACCTAGCCTGTCAGGCCATCGCCCGGGTGATGGAGGCTGTCTCTTCCTCGGACAGCGCCACGTCGGCCTTGCCGGCCTGGATCGCCTGGGCGTAGACGCGCGTCCCTGTGCGGGCGTGCAGGCTCGAGAGCACCCAGCCGTCGCCGGACGCGTCCAGCAGTGCAAGCGCAAAGCTCTGGTTGCCGCCGGTCTCCTCGAACGGGTTGTAGCGGACGAGGCCGACACGCTGGAACGCCTTGCGCTGGGCGCCCTCGAAGGCGGTCACCCGGGCGGCCAGGTCGTCGAGCTCACCAGCGACCGCGAAGACCTTGTCGAGGTGGGCATCGAGGACCGCCTCGAGGCTCGCGCCCTCGGCACCACGGGTCAGCCCGCGCAGGCGGGAATCGGTCATTCGGGTCCGGCGCCAGAGCAGGAGGATCAAGAGGAGGAGGACGGCCAGCGCGGCGAACAGCCCGACGATGAGCGGGCCGAGATAGGGCTGGACGAGCGCGTCGAGGTCGATCCGAGGGGTCCTCCGATGGGGCGGCCCGAGTCTAGCAGTGCCCCCTTACCGCGGCCGTACCAGACGGGGTGCTATCCTCTGCCGTCGGTGGCCCGGATGCCACGCTGCGTCCGTGTCGAGCCCATCCATCGATGGAGGCCCCCGCCAGACCATGGCCAAGCGAGCTCGAGGCAGCACGTCCCGACCGGGACAGCGCCCGCCCCTCCAGCGTCAGGCCGCGCGTGCGACCACCCGACCGGCCGCGCCTGCGGCGAGCGCGGCACCCATCGCGCCACGGTCGGAGGACCTGACCGACGCCGAGGAGGCCCGCGCGGCCCAACTCGAGGCGGCGATCGTGGCGGAGGAACGCGAGGCCGAGGCCGCCAAGCGTCGCGCTCGACCCGTCACGACCGAGGCGCCCCGCGTCTCGTCCCTGACGCTGTCCACCTCCGAGGAATACCGATACGTCGCGCGTGACGTTCGCAGGATCTCGATCGTCGGCGGTTCGCTGGTCGCGATCCTCATCGGCATCTGGGCGCTCTCGCACATCCTGGGGCTGGGTCCGCTCTAGATCCCATCGGGCTACCATCGCCCCATGCCATCCGCGCGGCGGCCGACCGGTGCCCGACCCGAGGCCCTCTTCCATCCCCCGCCCGAGCGTCAGCCGCTCGCCGCACGGATGCGGCCGCGTGACCTGGGCGAGTTCGTCGGTCAGGAGCATCTCGTCGGCGAACGCGGTCCACTGCGACGGAGCGTCGCCCGCGGGCACCTCTCCTCGCTCCTGCTGTGGGGCCCGCCGGGCACGGGCAAGACCAGCCTCGCACGACTGCTCGCGGCGGAGATCGGGGCGCATTTCACCACGCTGTCGGCGGTCATGTCGGGCGTCGTCGAGGTCCGAGCGACCATCGCCGAGGCCCAGGAACGCCTGAACCTGCACGGCACCCGAAGCCTCCTCTTCCTCGACGAGATCCATCGTTTCAACAAGGCTCAGCAGGACGCGCTCCTCCCGCACGTCGAGGACGGAACCGTCACCCTCATCGGGGCGACCACCGAGAACCCCTATTTCGAGGTCAACGCCGCGCTCCTGTCACGGATGCGCGTCTGGCGCCTCGAGCCGTTGATCGATGACGAGGTCGGGGCGGTCGTCCGTCGCGCGCTGACCGACGAGGAGCGCGGTCTGGCTGGGCCGCTCGGTCCGCAAGGTGGCGTGGCGCTGACCGACGATGCCTTCGACCACCTCGTCTCGCTGGCCGGCGGCGACGCCCGGGCGGCGCTCAACGTCCTCGAAGGCGCGACCGCACTCGCCGAATCCGAGGAGATCCGCGACGCCGAAGGGCGGGTCAGCCCCCGCCTCGAGGACGTCGAGACCGCAGCGCAGGAACGCGTCCTCGCCTACGACCGAGCCGGCGACGGCCACTACGACACCGTTTCAGCGTTCATCAAGAGCCTGCGCGGCAACGATCCCGACGCCGCGCTCTACTGGCTCGCGGCCATGATCGCGGCCGGCGAGGACCCGAAGTTCATCGCCCGCCGGCTCATCATCAGCGCGTCGGAGGACGTCGGGAACGCGGACCCACGCGCTCTGTCGGTGGCGGTCGCGGCCGGCCAGGCGCTCGACTGGATCGGGCTCCCCGAAGCGCAATACGCGCTGGCGCAGGCGACCACCTACATCGCGACGGCGCCGAAGTCGAACCGCTCCGGCGCCGCCTACTGGGCGGCGGTGTCGGACGTCGAGGCGATGGGTGCCCTGCCCGTTCCGCTCCACCTGCGTAACGCCGCGCATCGCGGGATGAAGCAGCACGGAATCGGCGTCGGCTATCGCTACTCGCACGACTACGAAGGCGCGGACATCGAGCAGCAGTACCTGCCCGATGACATCGCGGCGCGCCGCTACTACCTCCCTACCGACCAGGGCTACGAGGCGACCATCGCCGCCCGGATGACCTCGCGATCCGAAGCCCGCGCGACGGCGAAGGCGTCAGGCAAGACGCCGCGCTCGCGCACCCCGGCGCCTGAGGTCACGCACCACGCGGGCGACGGCCTCATGAAGACCCGCGAGACCAACCGCAGGAAGCTCGCCGACACCGAGAAGCGCGACGCCGGGCCGTGACCAGGAAGCCCGGCTCGGTCAGGACCCCGGCTTGCTGTACTCCGGATGCAAGCGGACCGAGGCGTCGATATCGTCGGCGGTGAGCAGGACGACCGTGCTGATCGATACGCTGCCGCTCGCGCCCGTCGTGGCGGCCAAGGCTGCTGCCGCAGCATGGCTCGGCAGGTCGGCGATCACGTAGAAGTCGTCCTTGCCGAAGGCCCAGTACATCGACTCGACCGTCCCGCCCAGGCTCTTGGCCAAGGCGTCGACCGCCTTGCGGCGTCCCGTCCCACCGTCTTTCAGGACTCCCTTGATCCCCGACTCCGTGTACGACCCGTGGAACAGGTACTTCGCCATCGCCGACGCCTCCAGCCAACTTCCGGATCAGATCAACGATGGCATCGTCCCACGATGGTCCTCGAAGTCAATCGCCGCGATGCGAGTCGGCCCGGCGCAGTGTCAGTACGACCTCGTCTCGACGAGGTCCACGATGCGAACCTGCGTCTGACCGCCCAGGGCCGGCGCGGCCTGCGGCGACAGCCAAAGCGCCTCGAGCGCGAGCTTGAAGGCTTCGGCCCGCTCTAGATCATCGAATTCGAGGTCGACAGCGATGTAGTTGGCGTCCTCGACCGGGCGGTAGATCCGATATCGCCGCACGCCTGACGCTTCGCGATGGACAGGGTCGCGGTCGAACGCGGCTTTCCATGTCTCGAAATCGCGGATAGGGTGCTCGAGTTGGACGAGGGGCACCATCGACTCCTTCCGGCCTTGGCCGGTGACTACAGTGACACTGTATCAATACGGTGATACTGTACCCACATGCCGAAGCCTGTCAAGGGCACCAGGCCCGATTACGTCCGGCGGCGGGAACGGGCAGGAGCCACGCGATCGCGAGTGCTCGATGCGGCCAGCAGCCTCTTCGTCGAGCGCGGGTATGTCGCCACCACGATCGACGCGATCGCCGAACGCGCCGACGTCTCGCCCGAGACGGTGTATTCGGCGTTCGGCAACAAACGCTCGCTGCTGTCCGAGCTGGTCGACGTATCGATCTCGGGTGGCGAAGCCGCCCCTCCCGTCCTTGAACAGGACTGGGTCCGCGAGATGCGCCAGGAGCCCGATCTCCACCGTAGAGTGCGGATCCTGGCGGCCCGCGGGAGCGCGATCCTGGAGCGGCGGGCCGGCATCGACGAGGTGGTCCGCGGCGCTGCCTCGGCGGATCCCGAGATCGCCGCCCTTCGGGACCTCGGCATCGCCCAGCGCTTCGCCGGTCAGCACGAACTGCTGCAGATCGTCGTCGGCGCGGACGGTCTGCGCGTGGGCCTGGATCTTGCCACTGCCACCGACATCCTCTATGCGGTCGGAAGCCCCCAGACCTTCCAGCTCCTCGTCGTGGACCGTGGCTGGAGCCAAGCCCGGTTCGAGCGATGGTACGGCGACACCCTGGATCGTCTGTTGTTCCGCTGAGGCGGATTCGCCGCCTACGAACCCGTTGGACCGGAAGAGCTCGTTCGCGTGACAACGGCATGTCGATCCCTCCCCGACGCCGCGCCGTTTGACGGAATCGCCTCGCGGCCCGATGGTGGGGTCGCAGTCGCAGGCGCCGGGCCCACATCTTGTCGGTCCGAAGCGCGCGATGGATCGGATCCTCCACCATGGCTCGAACCTCCTTCTCTCCGCCTGAGGCGCGCATCGTCGTCAGCACCGACGGCTACTTCGACGTCTACCCGACCGCCGACCGGTCGAATGGCGACAAGCCCGCCTACCGTGGCGTCCTTGCCGAGCTAGGCCAGGAGATCCGCGGCACGGACGATCGGCTCGCCGTCCGACCCGACTCGGTGGCGCTCGCGGACGCCGTCACCGCCTGGTCCGCGGTCCATGGCGCGGCCGCACTCGGCGGTGCACTGGGCACCGGCCGGGACGGCACCGAGCCGGAGGCATGAAGCGACGCAAGGTGACCTATCCCGTCGCGCGCACCCATACCAAGGGTGCCCCGAGGGCCGGCGCCGGACCTGAGGTCGCGATGGTCCGACCCAACCTCGTCTCGATCGATCTCACCGCGACCGCTGGACGCGCCAACCTCGCGGTCGGCGGCCGGGTCCGGATCAACGGGACCGGACTGTACGCGGGCGAGGAGGCCACCATCGAGCAGCTGGTCGCGGGCGTGATCCCGGCGGCCAGCGTCCGGACCGATGCTGGCGCCACCCGGCGCGTCCGGACGATCGATCTCGACCCGATCGCCGGGGCTCGCTGACGCGCCTGCAGATCGTCGGACGGGCTCACAAGGGTCGAAGGACGGACCGCCGCCGATAACGGTCGGACGGCCGGGCATGAGAGCATATGCCTCGTGCCGGTGGATGCCCCGCCGGCTGATCCAGGAGGTTCCCTTGGACCGCTTCGAGCCCAACCTGCGGATCCCCGGCCCGACCGCGCTCCCGCCGAGCGTCCGCGAGGCCGGAGCCCGCCAGATGATCAACCATCGCGGCCCGGAATTCGCCGCGATGCTCGCCCGGATCCTGTCCGGGATGAAGCCGTACTTCGGGACCTCCAACGATGTGGCGATGCTGACGACGGCGGGGACGGGTGGCCTCGAGGCGGCGGTCGTGAACGTCCTCTCGCCGGGCGATCGAGTCCTCGCTGTCTCGATCGGCTCCTTCGGCGACCGGTTCGCGAAGATCGCCCGCACCTACGGCGCGGACGTCACCAAGATCGACGTCGAGTGGGGCCAGGCCGCCGACCCGGCCGAGCTGCGTGCCGAGCTCGAGCGGTCCGGCGACTACAAGGCCGTCCTGCTCACCCACAACGAGACCTCGACCGGGGTGATGAACCCGATCCCGGAGCTGACCGCGGTGGTGCGGGAGTTGGCGCCGGATGCCCTGATTCTGGTCGACAGCGTGTCGGGCCTCGGGGCCGTGCTGTTCCGGATGGATGCTTGGGGCGTCGACATCGTGGTCACGGGCTCCCAGAAAGCCTGGATGGCCGCGCCGGGGTTGTCGATGGTCGCCGCCTCCGAGCGGGCATGGGCCGCGATGGAGACCGCGACCATGCCCCGGGTCTATCTCGATCTGCGAGCGCATCGCGATGCCCACGCCTCCGGCGAGACGCCGTGGACCCCCGCGATCGCGGTCGTGTTCCAGGTCGACGAGGGGATCCGTCTGATGACCGCCGAGGGCCCCGAGGGCGTGTTCGCCCGGCACGAGGCCTGCGCCGCGGCGGCCCGAGCCGGCCTTTCCGCGCTCGGGTTCGAGCTGTTCGCCGACCCGCGCCACGCCTCGAAGACGGTCACTGCCGCCGTGGTCCCAGCCGACGTGGACTGGAAGTCGTTCAACGGTGAGATCAAGCGCCGGGGCGTGGTCCTCGCCGGCGGTCAGGGCAAGCTGGCCGGCAAGATCTTCCGGCTTGGCCACCTCGGCTCGGTGACGATCGAGGAGATCCTGGGCGTCATGAGCGTCCTCGAATTCGTCTCGATCGGTGCCGGCCGCTCGGTCCGCCCGGGCGCCGGCGTCGCCGCGGCCCAGGTCGCCGCCCTCGAATCGCTCGGGATCGCCACACCGGCCGCCGCCGGGGCGGGTGCATGAGGGTCCTGGTCGCCGAGCCGATCGCCCGGGAGGGCGTCGACCTCCTGCGAACGCACCACCAGGTCGATGAACGTCCGGGACTGTCGCACGACGAACTGTGTGCGGTCATGCCCGACTACGACGCCCTGATCGTCCGCAGCCAGGTCCAGGTCGATGCCGCGCTCATCGCCGCGGGCACGCGGCTTGCCGTCATCGGGCGCGCCGGGGTCGGGGTCGACAACGTGGACCTCGATGCGGCGACGCGCGCCGGCATCGTCGTCGTCAACGCCCCGACCGGCAACACGATCGCCGCCGCCGAGCACACGCTGGCCCTCCTCTATGGCGTCGCCCGCCGGATCGCAGCTGCCGACGCGTCGCTCCGCCGCGGCGAGTGGAAGCGAGCGGAGTTCACCGGGCTCGAGCTGCGCGGACGGACGCTCGGGATCGTGGGCGTAGGCAAGATCGGCCAGGCGATCGCCGTCCGCGCCCGGGCGATGGAGATGACGGTCCTCGGAGTCGACCCGTTCGTCACCGCCGAAGCGGCGGCCAATCACGGCGTCGAGCTCGTCGACTTCGAGGGGATGCTCGCGCGCGCGGATGTCGTCACCGTCCACGTCCCGCTGACGCGCGCGACGCGTGGGCTCATCGGGCGCGAAGCGATCGCGAAGATGAAGCCCGGGGCGATCGTCCTCAACGTGGCGCGCGGCGGGATCGTCGATGAGGCGGCGCTGGCCGACTCGTTACGGGCCGGTCACCTTGGTGGAGCGGGGATCGACGTCTTCGAGCACGAACCCCCGACGAGCTCCCCCTTGCTCGACGCCCCGAACACGCTGCTGACGCCTCACCTGGGCGCATCGACGGCCGAGGCGCAGGTCCTCGTCTCGGAGGAGGTCGCCTCCCAGGTCCTCGACGTCCTCGACGGCCGCAGCGCCCGATACGCGGTCAACGCTCCGCTGCTCACGCCCGAGACCGCCCGTGCGATCGCCCCGTACCTGCCGCTGGCCGAGGTGCTCGGCCGGTTCTTCGCCCAATTCTCGCGCGGCGGCGTGCGCACCCTCACCCTCGAGCTGGCGGGCGACCTGGCGGACTACGATGGGACGCCGCTGACCGCTGCCGTCCTGCGCGGGCTGCTCGAGACCTCCATCACCGAGCGCGTGAACCTCGTCAACGCCAGCGCCCTCGCGAAGGCGCGCGGGATCACCGTCATCGAGCGCAAGACGCCCGACGCGGGGGCCTTCGCCGCCCTCATCACCCTGTCCGGCGAAGCCGGCGGCCGGACGACGGTCGTGGCCGGCACGGTCGCCGGCGGCGAGCCTCGGATCACCCGACTGGACGACTACCGGCTCGACATGGCGCCCGCCGACAACATGCTCATCACCCGCCACATGGACCGGCCGGGGACGGTCGGACGGGTCGGGGTGATGCTCGGCGAGGCAGACATCAACATCAGCGCGATGCATCTCGCTCGGACCCGCCCGCGCGAGGATGCATTCATGATCCTCGCGCTCGATGACGACGTCCCGGATGCCGTCTCGGACGCGATCCGCACCCACGAGGCCGTGCGCGACCTGTGGACGATCCGGCTGGGAGGCGCACGCTGACGACGGCTTCGAGTCCGCTCGCCCCCGACGGCCTGGACGCGACGCTGGTCCTGGTGCGCCACGGCGAGTCGACGTTCATCGCCGAGGGCCGTTTCCAGGGACAGGCCGATTCGCCGCTCACGCCCCACGGGCGGCGCCAGGCCGAACTGGTGGCACGCCGGCTGGCCCAGCCTCACGCCACGCCGGCACTCCCCCTTCCGACCGGCGACCTCGTCGAAGTGGTCCATTCGCCGCTCAGCAGGACCACCCAGACGGCCGTGTCGATCGAGCGGACCATCGCGGCCGCCGGGCGGCCCGTTGTGCGACGACCCGACGCTGGCCTCCTCGAGATCCACCAGGGCGCCTGGCAGGGCCTCCACCGCGACGAGATCGCCGCACGCTACGGCGTCGAGTTGGCCGCCTGGCGGCGGGCTCCCCTGGAGGGTTGGGCGCCAGGCGGCGAGTCACTCCCCGAAGTCCAGGCACGCCTCCGGCCGGCGTTGGCCACACTCCTGGCCCATCTCGGGGAGGGCCGGGCGCCCGGTACGCACGACCGGCCGCAGGTGGCGGGCTATCGCGACGTGCGGCCGGACCATCCGTGGTCGATCCTCGTCGGGCATGACGGAGTCTTCAAGGTCGCCCTGCTGACACTCTTCGACCTGCCTCTGGAGCGATTCTGGATGTGGTCGATGGATCTGTGCGGGATCGCCATCGTCGAGTTCCGTGCCGGGCGCCCGGTCGTCCGCGCCCACAACCTGACCGACCATCTCGCCGACCTCGCCGACGAGCGCTCCCTCGAGTCGATCTCAGCACGCAGCCAGAGCGGCGCCTTGTGAGGGCTGGATCGTTCCGTGGGGATTGGATGCAGGACAGGCGCTCCGCCTGGGTGGATGCAGCCGAAGGCGCCCGCGAGCCGAGGAAGCGAGCGCACTAAGAGGTGCGTGAGCGACCGGCGGAGCGGGCAACGCCCGGATGCGCCGCCCACGTGGTGGGCCGTTAACGGCGGCGAGGGCGTTCCTTTCGGCGAAGTGCCAGCCGCAGAAGCCCGACCCGGAGACGTCGCTGCGCGGCGCGCAGGCCGTCGAGCCTCTCCTGGCCGAGGATCTGACGCGCATAGATCGACTCGACCTTGGCCTGAGCCACGGTCTCGAGCTCCGGTCGCACGGTCGGCAGGACGTCGCCCAGCGAACTCGCGTATTCGTAGACCGTCTGCGCCGGGCGCGGCCCGAAGCCGAACCGCGACGCGATCCGGGTCACGGTGCCATAGGCGCCGTCGGCCGAGGTGCCGCCCCGCGGTCCTCGCTGCCAGGTGATGAACGCGGCACCCCCGACGATGAGGAGCAGGAGGAACAGCGCCGCGACCAGTGGGCCGAATGAACCCGGGCCGCCGGTCGTCCCGATCGCCGGGCGATTGATGAGCGGGTCGCGACTCGCCAG
The DNA here is from genome assembly GCA_038319665.1 of Candidatus Limnocylindrales bacterium. GTDB lineage: Bacteria > Chloroflexota > Limnocylindria > Limnocylindrales > CSP1-4 > SPCO01. Next base: position 53,902 of record JBBQDL010000001.1, on the reverse strand, counting down.
CTGCGGGATCGTCGGCAGTAGGCCACTCGAGATCGGTCGCGGCGTCACGTTCGGGTCCGCGGAGCCGAGTGGCAGTGGGCCGATCTGCGAGACGTTGTTGCCGGTCGGGTCGAACGGCACCCAGCCGTAGGTCGGGAAATAGACCTCGACCCAGGCGTGGGCGTTGCTGAACGGTACCTGCTCCGTCGCCGAGTTCGCATCGCGGGAACCGGGCAGGAAGCCCTGGACGATCCGGGTCGGCACTTTGAGGTCGCGCAGGATGACGGCCATTGTCGCCGCGTAGTACTGGCAGAAGCCGGTCTTGATCGTGGCGAAGCACTCGACCGTGGATAGGCCGGTGCAATCGTATTTGCGGATGTCCGTTGCGTACTTGTAGGTCTGGGACTTCAACTCGTCGCGCAGGGCGTCGGCAAGATCGATCGGATCACTGGATCTGGCCTTTGCAACGATCGTGTCCTCGAGCTTCTGAGCGTTGGGACCGATCGAGCCTGGGGCGACGTCGAGGTAGAGCTGCGTGATCTCCGCCGGATAATCGCGGCCCGCCGCCTTGAGGTCGGCCACGTTCAGTTGCCCCTTGCTGGTGCCGTCGACCAGGGTGAGCGCGGTGACGGTGTACGGCCCGTTGCCGCCGTCGCGGTCGAGGGTCGAGAAATAGCCGGCGGTCCCGACCGTGGTCAGGCGAGTGGCCTTGTCGACGTCGATCGGCGTCTCAGGCGACAGAATCGTGGGCTCGCGGAACTCGACCGGGTTGACCGTGAACGTGAAACTGTGTCGCCCTTGCGCCGACACGTCGTCGGCCGTCCGGTCGAGGACCCGAGCGTCGGGCGCGATCGCGACCGAGGTCGACGTGGACGTGTCCCAACCCTGGAAGCCGATCTTGTCGTACGTGAACGCCCGCCAGTAATACTTGCCGTTGTCGGTCGGGTTGCGCTGGATGGTGACCGCGGTCGACTGATCCGTCGTCCACACCTGGCCGATCTGGGCGTTCGGCCCGAACGCGAGGCCGATGGCGCGACTCGAGCCGCCGGTCGGCAGGAATCGCGAGACGGCCCGCGACAACCCGATCAGCCCATCCTCCAGGCCGTTCCAGGCGCCGGCGAGCGGCTTCGAGGAAGCGGTCTGGGTCAACAGGAGCGACGCGACCACGGCCACGGCGATGAAGGCCGTTCCCCCGCGCAGGTAGATCGACGAGATCGTGGACGGATCCCCGATCCGCCGGCGGAGCCACTCGGATTGCTCGTCAAAGACGTGGGAGCGGATGAGCAGCAGGAGTGCGGCGACGCTGAAGGTGATGAGCAGCGGCAGCTCGTCGTTGTCGGTCACGCCCATGTTCCCGACGAGGATCACGCCGACCACGACCACAGCGCTGAGGGGCCGGCGATGTCCGAAGACCGCATAGGACGCGAACATCGAGGTCGCCCATACGAGCAGGGCAAAGATCAGGATGTGATGGAGGTACTGCGCCGTCGTCGGGAGATTGCGGATCGCGATGTCCATATAGGCCGTGACCACCGATCCGGCGGTCGCGTCGTACAGGTCATGGATCGATGCCCCGTTCGGGAAGGCGACCTGCGCGACGACGATCGGGACGATGAGCGCCGCGAAGATCGAGCCGATGAGATAGGTCGTCCAGCGGCCCCAGCCGACCTTCGGGCCGATGAACCCGGCAAGGACGCCACCGATGGCCACGTACATCAGGCAGTCGAGATACTGGTCCCGGCCGAGGACCCAGCGTGCGTCGTCGAGGGCCAACGCCATCGTGATGCACATCAGGCCGACGAGGCCAAGGGTCAGCCAACCCTCGATCGGCTGGAACACGGACCGGCGGTTCATCGGGCGAGGAGCTCCCCGAGCGCCTTGCCGGGCGTGATGACGTAGGACCGCAGCTCATATTCGGCGAGCGCGTGTCGCAAGGCTCGTGAGCGCTTCGCAGCCAGGGCGTCGGCCTCGGGGTCGTGCGACAGGGCCTCCTCGAGAGGCCCCTCGGTCGAGATCACGCCCTGCCCGCGGGGAACGTATCGGTCGAAGGCGGCCGCATCGACGGTCACGACCACGCAGGCGACCCCGCGCGTCCGAAGCGCGGCGAGCGGACGGACCCACGCCGGATCGAGGGAGGCGGTGATGATGACCGCGGTCATCCCACGTCGGAGGCGGCCGACGGTCGTGATCAGCGTCTCGACCAGCGGCGTCGCGCCATCCGCCTCGACCGCGGCCAGGAGCTGCATGATCTTGAGGTGCTGTCGCCCGCCACGGTCCGGCGGCAGGTACGCGGTCCGGCCGGCGTTGACCGTCATCCCGACCGCCCGGTTCTCCTGGAGCGCGCGATCGGCGATCGAGGCGGCGGCCCGGACGGCGGCTTCCACGGTGGATTCCTCGCCGCGGCCGGTCTGGATGCCGCGCTGCAGGTCGAGGATGATCCAGGCATCGGCGGTCTGCTCGAGGTCGAACTCCTTGACCTGGATCTCACCGTGGCGGGCGGTCGTCTTCCAGTGGATCCGGTTCATCGCGTCACCCGGGGCATATGGCCGCACCGAGGTCGCCATCGGCGTCGTCTGGAGCGTTCGCACGGGCGAGGCATGGCTGCCCTCGAGCGCGGCCGCGGGGAGGCGCCAGCGCGGGAGTGGTTCGATGCGCGGATAGACCACGACCGAGACGCCCTGGCCGACCGTCGCCGAGGCCTCGAAAAAGCCGAACGGGTCACCCGTCCGGATGTGGAGAGGCTCGATCCGGAAGTGGCCGCGGCGGGCCAGTGGAGCCCGGATCAGCCATGACCGTTCATTCCGGCCGCCCAGCGTGATGGCCCGTCCTGGAAGCCCGCCCGGGAGCGTCGTCGGGTTGTGGATCTCGAGCCAGAGCTTCGGCAGCCGGCTCCCGTTGCGCAGCGTGTATGTGACGCGCATCCGGTCGCCGACATGGCCGTGCAGGGCGCTGACGGCGTAACCAGCTTCGAGATCGGTCAGCCCAAGCCGGACCAGGACGTAGGAACCGCCGATGATCAGGATGGCGAGATAGAGCAGGTAGAAGAGGAAAGGCAGCGCCGTCGAGAACGCGGCGACGACGAGGACGACGGCGACGACCAGCAACTCGAGCTTGCGGATCACCGGACGTGCTCCTCCGCCATGTCGCTTGGTCGGTCGACTAGCTGCTGGTCGGGCTGCTGGCAGCCGTCGATGGCGCCCGGCCGGCGGCGCGCAACTCGGTCGGTCCGCCGCCCGTCGGCCGGATCCCCTCGATTGCGGTCGCCTCGAGCAGCTCGCGGACGACCTGCGCGGCCTGGACGTCGTGGATCGACGAACTTGTCTTGATGATGAGGCGATGGGCCAGGGCGGGCTCCGCCAGCGCCTTGATGTCATCGGGGATGACGTAGTCGCGGCCCAACAGGCCGGCCAGCGCCTGGCCCGCGCGGTACAGGGCGATCGACCCGCGGGGCGAGGCTCCGAGATAGACATCGGCATGGTTCCGCGTCCCGTTGACCAGCCGGACGATGTAGTCCGAGACGGTCGAATCGACGTAGATCTCGCGGATCGCCGCCTGCATCTCGCGCAGGTCATCGACGCTCAGGACCTCTTCGAGGTCGTCGAGCGGATGGGTTCGTTTCTGCTCGTCGAGGATGACGATCTCCTCGATCGGCTGCGGGTAGCCAAGGCGTAGCCGGAGCATGAATCGGTCGAGCTGGGCCTCGGGCAGTGCGAACGTGCCTTCGTATTCGATCGGGTTCTGGGTGGCGATCACGAGGAACGGGTCGGGCATCGGGTAGGTCGTCCCGTCGATCGTGGCCTGCCGCTCCTCCATGCATTCGAGCAGCGCGGACTGGGTCTTGGGCGTCGCCCGGTTGATCTCGTCGGCCAGGACGACCTGGCTGAAGATGGGGCCCGGCCGGAACTCGAATTCCTGCGTCTTCTGGTTATAGATCGACAGCCCCGAGACATCCGAGGGCAGCAGGTCCGGGGTGAACTGGATCCGACGGAACGAGCCCCCGAGGCTCCGCGCGATCGCCTTGGCGAGAACGGTCTTGCCGGTGCCCGGCACGTCCTCGATCAGGAGGTGGCCGCGACACAGCAGAGCGACAAGCGCGAGGCGAACCTCGTGGTGCTTGCCGACGATGACGCGTTCGACGTTGGCGAGGACCTTGTCCCCGGTTTCCTGGATCTTGGTCATCGGCCTCTCTCGCGGGCTCTGGCGCGGTCGGAGCGCCGGGGTCGGGGCGGGGTCGCACTGGTGACGGACGAGCGTTCAGTCGTGTGTCAGATGTCAGATAGTACGACGGGAGCACCAGAATGGTTCCCCGCCGTTCCTGAAGTCGAGCACCATGGACAACAACAGCCGCCGCGCCAGCCGGACGACCGCTGCCAGCGCCGAACGCCGGCGCCTCGCCGAGACGGCGGATGGTTCGGCTCGCTGGGACCGCTGGGGACCCTACCTCGCCGATCGGCAATGGGGCACGGTCCGCGAGGACTACTCGCCCGATGGCGAAGCCTGGACCTGGTTCCCGCACGACCATGCCCGCTCGCGCGCCTACCGCTGGGGCGAGGACGGCCTGCTCGGCATCAGTGACGACTTCGGCCGGCTGTGCTTTGCGATCGCGCTGTGGAACGGCGCGGACCCGATCCTCAAGGAACGGCTCTTCGGCCTGTCCGGTCCCGAAGGCAACCACGGCGAGGACGTCAAGGAGGTCTACCACTTCCTCGATGCGACGCCGAGCCACGCGTACCTCAAAGCCCGCTACCGCTACCCGCAGCGCGCCTTCCCCTACACCGACCTGGTCGAGGAGAACCGACGTCGCACGCGCGACGATCCCGAATACGAACTCGTCGACACAGGCGTCTTCGCCGACGGCCGTTTCTTCGACGTGGTCGTCGAGTACGCCAAGGCAGGCCCGGAGGACATCCTGATCCGGATCTCGGTGACGAACCGCGGGCCGGAGGCGGCACCGCTCCACTTGCTGCCGACCCTCTGGTTCCGGAACACCTGGTCGTGGGGCCGGCACCATGCTCGCCCGATGCTGGCGGCCGAGGATCCGACCGAGGGCGGGCTCGTCGTCCGGGCCGAGCACGTCCAGCTTGGCGTCTACCACCTCGTCGCGGATGGCTCGCCCACCTTGTTGTTCACCGAGAACGAGACGAACACGGAACGGATCTGGGGGACCCCGAACGCATCGCCCTACGTCAAGGACGGGATCGGCGCCGTCGTGGTCGACGGTGTCGCGGCTTCCGCCAACCCAGCAGCGACCGGGACCAAGATGGCCGCGCACTACCAGCTCTCGCTCGCTCCCGGTGCCAGCGAGACGGTCCTGCTCCGGCTGACCAAGGGCGACGCCGTGGCGCCGGGGGCAGGCGCGGCTGATGTCTTCGCGACCCGCATCGCGGAGGCCGACGCGTTCTACGCGACCCTCACTGGCGGGACGCTCAGCCCTGACGAAGCGCTCGTCCAGCGACAGGCCTTCGCGGGCCTGGTCTGGTGCAAGCAGGCGTATCGCTACGACGTCGCCGAATGGCTCGACGGGGACCCGGCGATGCCGCCACCGCCAGCATCCCGTCTCGACGGTCGGAACAGTGGCTGGCGGGAGCTCAACAACGACGACGTCCTGTCGATGCCCGACAGCTGGGAGTACCCGTGGTACGCCGCCTGGGACCTCGCCTTCCACTGCCTGCCCCTGGCGGTGCTGGACCCGGCCTTCGCCAAGAACCAGCTGCTCACCCTGACGCGAGAGTGGTACATGCACCCCAATGGCCAGCTGCCGGCCTACGAGTGGGCCTTCTCGGACGTCAACCCGCCCGTCCACGCCTGGGCGGCGTGGCGCGTCTACAAGATCGACCGGCGCGTATCAGGTGTCGCCGACCGCGATTTCCTCGAGCGGGTCTTCCACAAGCTCCTGCTCAACTTCACGTGGTGGGTCAATCGCAAGGACAACGATGGCCGGAACATCTTCCAGGGCGGCTTCCTCGGGCTCGACAATATCGGTGTCTTCGATCGCAGCGCGCCACTCCCCGTCCCCGGCCATCTCGGCCAGGCCGACGGGACGGCATGGATGGGGATGTATTCGCTGAACATGCTCGTGATCGCGCTGGAACTCGCAGCCGACAACCCGGTCTACGAAGATATCGCGACGAAGTTCTTCGAACACTTCCTGTACATCGCCGGGGCGCTCAACGCGGTCGGTGTCGACACCGTCCCCCTCTGGGACCACGAGGACCAGTTCTTCTACGACACCCTCCACCTCGAGACCGGCGAGTTCATCCCGCTCAAGGTCCGATCGATCGTCGGGCTCATCCCGCTGCTGGCGGTCGAGACGCTGGAGCCCGACCTGCTCGAACGGATGCCCGCGTTCCGCCGGCGGATGCGCTGGTTCCTGGCCAACCGACCCGACCTGTCGCATCTCGTCGCGTCGTGGGAGGACCCCGGGATCGGCGAACGACGGCTCCTCGCGCTGGTCCACGGGCATCGGATGAAAGCGCTCCTCCGGCGCATGCTCGACGAGGACGAGTTCCTGTCCGGGCACGGGATCCGCTCGCTCAGCCGGATCCACCGCGACCAGCCGTTCGTCCTCGAACTGGGCGGGGTCCGCAATGTCGTGGACTACGAACCGTCCGAGTCACGCTCCGGGATCTTCGGTGGCAACTCCAACTGGCGTGGACCCGTGTGGTTCCCGATCAACTACCTCCTCGTGGAGGCGCTCCAGAAGCTCGACCACTACTATGGCCCCGAGTTCCTGGTCGAATGTCCGACCGGATCGGAGCGCACCATGACGCTCGGCGCCGTGGCGGATGAGCTCGGCTCGCGGCTGTGTTCGATCTTCCTGCGCGACGACGACGGGCAGCGGCCGGTGTTCGGTGGCGCGCCGCCGATCGGAGGCGACACGACGGGCACGACCGGCGACGATGATCCCCTCTTCTACGAATACTTCGACGGCGAGACCGGGGCGGGGCTCGGCGCCAGCCACCAGACCGGCTGGACCGCGCTCGTGGCGAAGCTCCTGGAGTCCTCCGCTCGGCGGCGCGCCGAGGGCCCGTGAACGGGCCTGCGCGCCTCAGCCGCGGACGAGGGTGATGAGCCCGACCCAGGCGGTCATCAGGCAGCCGACGCCGCCCATCACTGTGAGGAACGGTTCGCCGCCGATCCACGACGCGGCCGCGACCCCGCCGAAGAGGATGGCCAGTAGGGCCGCCACGGCGGCCAGGCCGATCCGCTCGAGGATGGGCCGCGGCTCCCGCGGCGCGCTCGCCTCGCGCAGCGGCTCGGCGGGATCCGGCGGCCGTACCGCCGGCTCGGCCGGCTCTGTCACTGGAGCCCCGCGAGGTAGCGGGTCATCAGGTCGCCGGCGATCGGTGCTGCGACCTCGCCGCCGCGTCCGGCCTGCTCGACCAGGACGGCGATGGCGACTTTCGGGTCGTTGGCTGGGGCGAAGCCGATGAACCAGGAATGTGGCTCACCCGTGCCGCCGAGCTGGGCCGTGCCGGACTTGCCGGCGGTGAGGACGCCCGGGATCTTCGCCCCTGTCGTGAATTGACGGCCGAGCGGGCCTTCGACCGCCTGCACCATCGCGGCGTTGATCGACTGGGCATTCGCTTTCGAGATGACCTGGCCCAACGAGTGCGGGCCGATCGTCCGCGTCCCGCTGTGCTTGCCGGTCAGCGCGGTCACCAGTTGCGGCTGCATCAAGTCCCCGTCGTTGGCCACGGTCCCGGCGACCAGCGCCATCTGGAGCGGGGTGACGAACACCTCGGCCTGACCGTACGCGGCGTTCGCGAGCTCGACATCGTCGGTGAAGCCGCCCGGCTGCTTTCCGCCGCCGTTGGTGACCTGCGAGACAGCGGTCGGGAGGTCGAACGGCAAAGGCGATCCGAACCCCATCCGCTTGGCGTATTCGACGAGGGCCGCCCCGCCGGTCTGGAGCCCGGTCAGCGCGTAGTAGATGTTGCACGACACCTCCGTCGCACCGACGAGGTCGAGTGGCGTGTTGCCGGTCTGGGGGTGATGGCCATCGCGGACCCGGAAGCCGTCGACCAGCAGGCCGCTCTTCTCCGCGCCGGGCTGCTGCTTGTAGGTCGTGGCCGGGGTGATCGCTCCGGAGCCCAGCCCAGCCACTGCTGTCACGATCTTGAAGACCGAACCGGGCACGTAGCGGCCCAGGGTCGCCCGGGGCAGGAGCGGCTGGGCCGGATCGGCCTGGAGTGCCGCGAAGGCGTCGTGCGCTGTCGTCGGGTTGGTGATGGCCGACCCGTCATAGGTCGGGGTCGAGGCGAGCGCGAGGACCTGCCCTGTCTTCGGATCGAGCATCACGATCGCGCCGCGGTGCTTGCCGAGCGCCGCCACAGCGGCTTTCTGCAGATCAAAAGAAAGCGAGAGCGTGAGGTCCTTCGGGTCGTAGCGGTCGGCCCCGAACTTCGCGAACGCGTCGCTCAACGGATCGCCGACCAGACCCGTCAGTTCAGCGTCATACGCGCGCTCCAACCCGGCCCGGCCATAGAAGGGTGAGGCGTACCCGATGACCTGGCTGATGGCCCGACCGGCGTAGACCCGGTACTGCTCGCCATTCGCGTCCTTCTTGTTGCTGGCCAGGACCGTCCCGTTCCGGTCCTTGATGAGACCGCGTGGCACGGTCCGGGCTGCGGCGATCACCGCCGCATCGTTGGGCGAGCTGACCAGGTCGGGCGCTGCGACCACGCCCCAGTAACCGGCCGCGAGGGCCAGGACCGAGAAGGCGACCGACAGCACGATCGCGATATGGATCGTCGTTCGTCCAAGCGGCTGTCGCGCGGCGCCCCCGAGCATCAGGCCGTCGCCCGTCGACCGCGCCGCCGCCAGCGCGATCCGACGCGCGGCGCCGGTGGAGCTTCGACACCCTTGTCCGAGAGCGCCAGGAGCAGCCCGACGACGAGCGCGTTCGCGAGCAGCGAGGAACCGCCGTAACTGATGAACGGCAGGGTCACGCCGGTGAGCGGCAGCACCTTGAGGTCGCCCGCCGCGATGATGAATGCCTGGACCCCGATGACCAAGGCGAGACCGATCGCCACCAGCGACCGGAAGTCGTCGGCCGCCGCGGCACCGATGCGCAAGCCACGCTCGACGACCACGAGATAGAGCCCGAGGATCGCGATGACGCCGACGATGCCGAGCTCCTCACCGAGGGCGGCCAGCGGGAAGTCGGTATGCACCTCGGGGATCGGCGGTCGGCCGCCGATGGATGGCAGGCCCGCACCGAGGCCGACGCCGAGCAGGCCCCCGCGCGCGAAGGCGTGGAGTGCCTGGACGACCTGGTAGCCCGCGCCCAGCGGATCCGCGAATGGGTTGATCCAGACGTCGACACGCGTCCGGATGTGGTCGACCAGCATCGCCATCAGCGCGCTGCCTAGGAGGAACAGGACGAGACCGATGATCACCAGGCTGAACCGCCCGGTCGCGACGTAGAGGAGCGACAGGAAGACGCCGAAGAAGAGCAGCGCCGCGCCCAGGTCCCGCTGGATGAGGACGATCACCAGGGCGATCGCCCACATCGCGACCATCGGCGCGAGGTAGGGCAACGGAGGCAACCGCAGCGGCCCGACCCGGGTGTCCTGTTCGACGAGCAGGGCGCGGTTCTCCGAGAGGTAGCCGGCCAGGAAGACGACGAGGATCACCTTCAGGAGCTCCGTCGGCTGGCCGGCGAAGGGACCCAACTGGAGCGTCAGGCGCTGGCCATTGATCACGGTACCGAACACGAACGTCAGCAGCAGGAGCCCGACGCCGACGGCCGCCCAGGTGTATTTGTAGCGACGCAGCCAGCTGTCCGAGCGGACGACGATCCCCAACGTCGTCGCGACGCCGAGCGCTAGAAGCAGCCAGACGAGCTGGACCTGGCCGAGGCCGAGCGTCGTCCCGAAGAAGGTCTGGGTGACGAGATCCTGCGGCAGCCGCTGCATCAGCAGGAGCGAGATGCCCCCGAGCATCGCCACGGTCGGTAGCAGGACCTGATCCGTGCGGCGACCGGCCAGTACCTGGGTGACGTGCGCGACGAGGAGCGCAACAAGGTAGATCGCAAGACCCTGAGCGTCATACAACTTGAAGGTCCCACCGACCGTCGCACCGAGCGAGAGACTCCCGACGGCCAGGGCCGCCGCGACGAACCCGAGCAGCCGCAGCTCCAGCCAGCGAGGCCGAGGCCGGATCGGCCCGAGGCTCCGTCGGAGGGCGACCCCGCGTAGGACCGGTGTCACTCCGGACGTCATCCGATCGCCCGCTCGAGGCGCATCCGCACCTGGCCGATCTGGAGCTCATCACCGAAACCCATCGGTGCCACGCCGTCGACCCGGCGCCCATTGATGTACGACCCGTTGGTGCTGCCCAAGTCTTCCAGATACCAGCTCCGACCGCGATAGGTCAGGACGGCGTGGTCGGCCGAGGCAAAGGGGTCGTCGATCACGATCGCGTTGTTGACGTCGCGCCCAAGCGGCGTGATGACGTCGAGCCCGAACGACTGGCCGGCCGTGGGTTCGCCACCGGGCGATTCGAGAACCACGAGGCGGCCCGGCCGGGCGCCCGGTTCGCGCGCGGCGGCGCGGAGGTCGCGCAGCAGCGCCCGGATGACGCGAAAGAGAAAGAGGTAGAGGAGTCCGAGGAACAGCAGCCGCACGGCCCATAGCACGAGCAGGAAGCCGTCCATCAGTCGGGCGCCCCGGCGACCTCGACGACCAGCGCCGTATCCCCCACCTCGAGCCGGTCGCCCACGCCGAGCACGACCTCGGTGACGGGTTCACCGTTGACCCGCGAGCCGTTGGTGCTGCCCAGGTCCTCGTAGACCAGCGTGCCCCGCCGCCCGACGATCCGCCCGTGATGGCGGGATACGCGCCCGTCCACCGCGACCAAGTCGTTGTCGGTCGCCCGTCCGATGGTCAGGTTGCCGCCTTCGACCACCACCTCGCGAACATGGCCGTCCGGGTCGGAGACCCGCAGGATCGCCCGTGGCGTCCGTGGACGCGGGATCGAATAGACCCTCGTGTCGGATGGATCCGGTTCGGCGATGGTTGCGTCGGCCCCGGCCTTATCGGCGAGCGCGATCGGCGCGCTACCGGCCCGCCCGACCATCGGCTCGGCGAACCGCGCCTCGACTCGGATATCGGTCCGCAGGACGGTCGGATCGGCCAGCAAGTCGACACGTGGCCGGTCCACGACCATATAGCGGTGCGCGCGCGCGAAAGAGAGGGCGCTGTCGGCGAGCTCGGATGCGAGCCGCGTGGACATCTCGCCGAAGTCGGCGAGGTCGCTGGGGTTCAGGTGGACCACAAACCGGTTCGGGACGAGGGTCCGGTCGGAGGTCGTCAGCCGCTCACCTTCCATCGCGCGTTCGATCCGACGCTGGAGCTGGATCGGTTGCAGGCGCGCGCGGAAGAGTCGAGCCGACGGACGCTCAAACAACCGTTCGAAGAACCGCTCGATGGCGGCGAGGGGCGGCATGGTCGGTGGCGGAGTCTACCAGAGGGTCCGCTGATGCCCTGAACGGCCCAACTCCGACCCTGACATTCGGCGCCGTGCAGGGGTACGCCCAGTGGAAGGGCGCATCCGGGCCTGCGCTATACTCTCGACCCGCTTGGGCGGCTTGGCGATCCGAGCGTCCTTTACGAGCGGAGCCCAGGGACCCGATGACCGAGATCCTGACCGAATCATTCTGCGAGCGGTGTGGCACTCGCTACACCTTCGAGTCGGCGCGCCCGCGCACACGGCTCAAGGGGGTCCGCGTCCTGTCGCGCGGCCTGAAGAACTTCGTGCTGTCCGACGACACGTCGATGGACGAGGCGATGGCCGCTGCCCGGTCGGAGACGGATCGTGAGTTGACCTCGCATCAGCTCGACGCGTTCCACAAGACCTTCAACTTCTGCATGACGTGCCGGCAGTACACCTGCCCGAATTGCTGGAACGAGGTCGAGGCCCGCTGTCTCACCTGCGCGCCGAATATCGGCCTCGAGATCATGCCGGCCCCATTCCCTGACCTGGCAACGACCGGACTCGTCGGCCCCGAGGTTGGCTTCAACGGCGCGACTGGTGGTAACGGCTCGAACGGCTTCGACCACGCGATCGACGCCGTGGCGGCGGACGCGCCACCGAGCGACGACGAAGGCGCCTTCGATCTGGCCGCCCGACTCGAATCACTCACCGCCGGGGCGCCGGTGTTGGATCCGAATGTGACTGGCCGCAGCCTCCGCGAGAAGACTGCCTCGCAGACGGGCGGTCTGCTCGAGCGGTTCCGGCCGGGCGAGAACATGGACGCCCGACTGGATGCCTTCGAACCGGTTCGCCGCGCCGAACCGACAGCCCAGCCCGAGGTTGTCGCGGAGCCCGAGGCAGTCGCCGAAGCTGAGGCCTTCGGCGCGCCCGAGAACGTGGTCGAGACTCCTGTCGAGCCCCAGGCAGCTGCCGAAATGAGCCCCATCTCCGAGCCTGAGCCGGAAATGGTCGCCGAGCCCGAGTTCGTGGCGGAGCCCCAGGCAGTTGCCGAGCTCGAGCCAGGCGGGGTCGAGCCCGTCGCCGCGGAGGCTGCGGTCGCGACCGAGCCCGAATTCGTCGCGGTTCCCGAGCCGGTCGCGACCGAGCCCGAATTCGTCGCGGCTCCCGAGCCGGTCGCAGCCGAGCCCGTCCCCGAGACCCCGGTCGTGGACATCGTCCCGCAGCCCACCTGGCGAATGGTGGCCCCGGATCCCGCGGCCGAGGCCCCTGTCGTACACCCAGCTGAGCCGAGCCCCACTCTCCCGGCTGCCGCGACCGCGGCCGCCCCGAACGCCGAACCGCAGTGGCCGACACGGCCCGAGTGGCTTGGCGGCACTCCGGCGGCCGGCCTGCCATTCCTCGGTCGCGCGGCGACCCCACAGGGCGGGCTCGAAGCCCTCTGGGCGGAATCGACACGAGAGGTCGCGGCCCCAACGAGTGGTCGAGTTGCCGGCGGCGTTCAGCCGTGCGTCAGCTGCGGGCTGTCACTCTCCGCCAACGCCAGGTTCTGCCGTCGCTGCGGGGCGTCCCAGCCCGCCTGACTCGGTCGCGGCCGCGTCGGCCCGCTCGTCACGCGCCCGCACCCAGGCTGCTCCATAGAGGATCGCCTGGAACGTGAACGACAGCCAGGCCAGCGCGATGAACGCGGATGCGAGCGAGCCTGCCAGCGCGGCCACCCCGACCAGTCGGGGCACGAGGAGCGAGAAGACCTGGCTCAGGATGACGACCACGATGCCGACGACGACCGCCGGGATCCCGGCCGACCTCCAGCGTGGCGCAGTCGGTGGCAGGGTCCGGTACATCACCAGGACGATGCCGATGGCGAGCGCGATCAGGAACGGGACGGAGCGAACGACCGCGACCATGGCACCCGCGACGGGCACCGCCGTCGGGATCAGCGCATCGAGGAACCCGGCCAGCGACACGAGGATCACGAACGCCACGACCGCGACCCCCAGCAGGAGGACCACGAGCAAGCCGCGGATCGTCCGGTTGACGATGTCCCGCTCCGGCGCCGCGGCGAAGATGCGCGCGAATGCGACATCGAAGGCGCCGTACAGCTGACTGACCGTCCAGATGACGCCGACGAAACCGATGATCGACGTCAGCGCAGCGCCCCTGCTGAGGGCCGCCACAGCCCCATCGATCAGATCGGTCAGTGGCGGGAACGCCTCGATCAGGGCCTGGGCAAGCCGATCGCGCGCCGCCGGGTTCCCTGCCGCCAAGAACCCCCCGACGCCGAGCACGAGCAACGCGATGGGGATGGCGGCGAAGAGCGCCGAGAATGCGAGGCCGTTCGCGAGCAGGCCACCGGCGGCCCGGCCATAGATGTCGAGGACGCGCATGACCCTTGCCACCCTGGGCCGGTCGAGGAACCGCGCGAGGAACGCAGCCGGGTCCATGGGTCGGGCCGCTTCAGCCGCCCAGGTCCTCGAACATGACAGGCTGAAGTTCTGTGACACGGACCCGGCGGGGTGCCGCGACGAGCGCCCGGACCTCGCCGCGCCGGACGAACCGCCGGCCACCCAGCTTGATGCTCTGGAGCCTGCCGACCCGAGCCCAGCCACCGATCGTCGACGTCGTGAAATGGACGTTGGCAGCGGCCAGGATCTCGGTCGCCTCCGCCAGCGTGATCCAGTCTATCGGCGCGGCCATCCCGGTCACTCGGTCGTCGACGTCGCGCCGGTGTCGACCGGCTTCTTCGAAGCCGTCTCTGGCTTCCCGGCCGTGGCGGTCTCCTTGGCCGATCCGCCATCGGTGCCCGAGGATCCATCGCCGTCGGAGGAGCCCTCGGTCGATTTCGCGCTCGACCCAGCCGTCGACGGCGTGATCCGTCGCTCCTTCTTCGCCCAGCCCGAGCCCTTGTAATGGACCGCCGGCGCGCTGATCGCCTTGCGGACCGGACCCTTGCCGCACGACGGGCACGTCGTCGGCCCCTCGACGTGGACGCCGTGGATCACCTCGAACCGCCGGCCGCACGCGGCGCAGTCGTAGTCGTAGGCGGGCATCTGGCGGGGCGATCTCAGCCGCGGAGGAGGCGCATGCCGCACTTCGGGCAATAGAACGCCCGCTCGTGGGCCGATGCGAAGCCACAATGCGCGCAGACGAGCCCGCCACGTCCCGCGGCAGGGACCGGGCGCTCGATGCTGGTCAGCCCGAGCGCGTACTGACTGGCGAGGATGTTGCTGAGGATGCCGCCCAGGAGCTTGGCGCCGATCCGGTCCGTATCACCGCGGACGCCCTTGCCCCCCCAGCCGACCACGGCCCGGCAGATCATGTCGCCCGTCGCTTCGTCCCAGTGCGCCGCCACGCCACCGACGATCGCGTTGTATTCCGGGTAGCCGGACGTGTCGACCTCACCGTCGAGCAGCGAACAGACGAAGGTATCGAAGGCCAGGTCGACGGCATCGATCGACTCGAGTACGACCAGTGCGTGCCGGGTGATCGGCGAATGGACGTGATGGGCGTTGAGCCACTGCATCGCCTCGGATGGGCTGACGATCGTGGGCGTCGCCTGGCTGAACTCGATGGGCAGGGGTTCGACGACCTCGATCTCGGCCTGTGCGAGCCCGATCAACATCATCGGCAGCTCAGCGATCGCGGCAGGTCCGGCCTTGAGGCGGACGCCCTCGCTGCTCTTGCCTGCGTAATAGAGCTTGAGCTGGTGGTCCTGGGCGACGACTTCTTCGGGCATCAGGGCCGACGACTTGGACGCCGGGCTCGCGACGGCGGGCGCGTCGTCCCTACCCTTGCGCTTCAGGAAATCAAGCGGCACGTGAAGCTCCCCGGCGTTCGTGTCATGGATCGGCCGTCATCGTAGCAGGGGCGCTGGCCGCCTTCGCTAGGTCATTCGTTCGAGGATCAACCCCTCATCCGCCTCGAGGACGGCGATGGACCCGTCGACGAGGACCGCATCGGACGATCGGGACGTGCTCGTCGTCAGGAGGAGCCGCCAGCCCACGCCGTCGGACCCCTCGGGAAGACGCCAGGTCATGCCGGGCCGGCCCAGGTTCAGGACGACGAGGATGCATTGGCCATCCGCCTCGCGCGTGTAGGCGACCACGTCGGGCTCGGTCGTCGGCTGGAGCGCGAGGTCGCCGACCTGGAGGGCCGGCGTGGCCGCCCGCAGGGCGATGAGTCGGCGATACAAGGCGAGGATGGATCCCGGGTCCGCGAGTTGCGCGGCGACATTCCTCTCGTCCGCATCGGGTCCGAGGCGCAACCATGGCCGACCGCTGGTGAACCCGGCCCCAGGCCCGCCGGACCACGGCATCGGGGTGCGGCAGCGCGACCGATCCCACCACACGAAATCCGGCCAGGTGCGCTTGGCAGGCGGATCGACGCTTTCCTCGGCGGGGATGTCGACATCGCCCATCCCGATCTCCTCGCCGTAGTAGAGGAATGGCGTCCCGCGGAGGGTGAGCAGCAGGACGGCGGCAGCCCGGGCGACGGCATCCTGGTCGGCCGCTCCGACGGATTGCCCGACCGACTGGGCGAAGCGCGATGCGTGCCGAGGCTGGTCGTGGTTGGAGAGGACGGCCGTCGGCCACTTCCCCCGGCCGAAGGCCGACTCGCGCGCGGACACCGCCGCACGCACCGACGCACCGGTCCAGGCCGTCGTGATGAGTTCCCAGTCGAAGACGAGATGACGATCGGTGGCCAGCTTCGCGGCGGTCTCGATCGTGCCGTCGAACAGCTCGCCGACCGACATCCGTCCGGGTGCCGAATCGACGATCGTCCGGAACCGCCCGATGAGTTCCGGGAGGTCGGGCTGATCCCGGTCGTAGACGTGGACCTGACGGCCCCAGGCGGTCGTTCCCGGCCGGGTCGGGTTGGATGGCAGGTCGGGGTGCTTGAGGAAGCAGTTGAATGTGTCGAGCCGGAAGCCGTCGACGCCCCGCTCGAGCCAGCGACGGACCATCGCGAATTGCGCATCCTCGACGCCCGGCGCGCGCCAGTTCAGCTCCGGCTGCTCGGCGAGGAACGTGTGGAAGTAGAACTGCTCGCGGGCGGGCTCCCATTGCCAGCCAGAGCCGCCGAACCAGGACACCCAGTTGTTGGGCGGCAGCGGCGCTCCGTCCGGCCCGCTGCCACCCGCGTCGCGCCACAGGTACCAGTCGGCATGCGGCCCGGTCCGACCGGCACTCGACGATCCGAACCAGCGGTGGACATCACTGGTGTGGTTCATGACCAGGTCGAGGACGACCCGCATGCCCCGGTCGTGCGCCTCATCCACGAGGCGGTCGAAGTCATCGTCGGTGCCGAACAGCCGGTCGATCCGCTCGTGGTCGCTGACGTCGTAGCCGAGATCCAGGCCGGGTGACGGGTAGATCGGCGAGACCCAGATCGCGTCGACACCAAGGCCGTCGGGTCCGAGATGGTCGAGGTGGGCGATGATCCCGGGCAGGTCCCCGACCCCGTCGCCATCGGTGTCGGCGAAGCTCCGTGGGTAGATCTGGTAGACCACGCCGCGCCGCCACCAATCGTCGCCGAACCGGGGGGATCGCACTACCGATGCAATGCGGGCGGGTCGCACCTTAGGTCTCCACGAGCGGGACGGGCCGGAAGATCGCAGGGTACGCGATTCGGTTGCGGGATGGGCTTGACAAGGTGCCGACAACCGGTCATTGATACGCGTTACTGACGCGCGTTACTCTCCCGCACTCCGACGCCCACGTCAATTCCATCGCGGAGGCTTGTAGCCGCTCGATGTCAAAGCGTCCAACTAGTGCCGACGTCGCGGCCATGGCCGGTGTTTCGCGGACGACCGTGTCGTTCGTCCTCAACCACCGGGCGGACGTGAAGATCCCGGACGGGACGCGACAGCGCGTGGTGGACGCCGCAACCCAGCTCGGCTACCAGCCCAACGCACCGGCCCGCCAACTGGCCGGCGGTCGCAGCCACGTCCTGGCGCTGGTCCTCCACCAGTCGCCCGAGCAGGTCGCCAGCGATGCGGTCCTGGCCGACACACTTCGCGGCCTGTCCGCCGCGGCCCGGGCGGGCGGCTTCCGGGTGATGGTCGAGCTGCTGGCACCCGATGGGCCGGATGCGTCGTACGGCTCGCTCCTTGGGGCGCAACATGCTGACGGTCTGATCGTGTCGGGCCCGCGGTCGGACGATCCGTCGCTCCTGGCACTGGTCCGCGACGGCTTCCCGGTCGTCCTGCAGGGCTCGTTCCCGGACATCTCGGTGGTCAGCGTCGACGTCGACAACGTTGCCGGCGCGCGCGGGGCCGTCGAGCACCTGTTGTCGCTCGGCCACCGGCGGATCGCCTGCATCACCAACGCCCCGCTCGTGTACACGGCCGCCCAGGAGCGGCTGGCGGGCTACAAGGAGGCGCTGACGAAAGCCGGTATCGCGCCCGAACGGATCCTCATCGCCGAGGCCGACTTCGATGCGCCGAGCGGCCATATCGCGATGGCGCAACTGCTGGCCCGCACGACCTTCGACGCCGCCTTCGTGGCCAGCGATGTGGTCGCCCTCGGGGCGATCGGGGCCCTTCGCGCGGCGGGCCGACGCGTCCCCGACGACATCTCCATCGTCGGCTTCGACGACATCCCCCTCGCAGCCTACTTCGACCCTCCCCTCACCACCGTCCGGTTGCCGGCCTTCGAGCTCGGGCAGGCCGCCGGACAAGCGCTCCTGGAGCGGCTCGCGGAACACGCGAGCCCGCATCGGACGCTGCTACCGACCGAGCTCATCGTGCGCGGTTCGACGACCCGTCGACGCGCCTGACACCCGCGGGCTGGAGGGCCCGCGGCCATCCCATATGCCCCAGAACACGACCCGACGACCGGGTCGGTGATCCGGGAAAGGAGAAAAGGCATGGAGGAGCGCACCTATCGGCGATCGAGGATCGCCGCGTTCATCGCCGCGGCGACATTAGTGGCGGTCGCCTGCTCGTCAGGCGCCGCCTCACCGAGCCCGGCGGCAAGCACCGGCGGGACCGTGACGGCGGCGCCCAGCTCGGGCGGCAGCAGCGCCCCGGCAGGGAGCGGCGGCACCGGCGCCCTGGCCGGCCAGTCGGTCACGGTCATCGGGACCTGGGGCGGCGCGGAGGAGACGGCCTTCCGGGCGATGATCGCGCCCTGGGAGGCGCAGACCGGCGCGAAGGTGAACTACACCGGCACCCGGGACCTGAACACGGTCCTCACCACGGGCGTGGCGTCGGGGGTCCTCCCCGACCTCGCCGGACTCCCCGGTCCGGGCCAGATGGTCCAGTGGAAGGACAGCCTCATCGATCTCGGCACCGTCCTCGACGTCCCGACCTACACGTCCGAGACCGCCCCCGCCCTGGTGACCCTCGGCACGGTCGACTCCAAGCTCGTGGGCGTCTTCATCAAGACCGCGGTCAAGGGCCTGATCTGGTACAGCCCGAAGACCCTCGCCGATATCACGACCACACCGCCCGCGACCTGGGACGCGCTCCAGGCGTATATCACGGCCAACAAGTCCAAGGCCACGTCGCCGTGGTGCCTGGGCGTCGAGTCGGGGGCGGCCTCCGGCTGGCCCGGCACGGACTGGATCGAGGATCTCGTCCTCCGACAGGCCGGTCCAGATGTTTACCAGCAGTGGTACCAGGGCAAGGTCAAGTGGACCGACCCCGCGATCAAGACGGCATGGACCACGTTCGGTGACGTCGTGGCCACCAGCTTCGGCGGCTCGGCGACGGTCAATGCGACCAACTTCGCCAATGCCGGCGACCCACTCTTCAAGGCCTCACCCGGCTGCCTGTTCCTGCACCAGGCGAGCTTCATCACCGGACTGGGCGGCTTCAAGACCGCCAAGAGCGGTACCGACTACAACTTCTTCCAGTTCCCCGACATCAACGCGCAGTACACGGGTGCCGTCGAAGGCGCTGGCGACCTGTTCGGCATGTTCCACGACACGCCGGCCGCCAAGTCCCTCATGGCCTATCTCGTGACCGCGCCGGCCCAGGACATCTGGGTCAAGCTCGGTGGCGCACTGTCCGCCAACAAGAACGCAGTCGACTACCCCGATGACATCAGCAAGCGCTCGGCGGCGATCCTCACCAACGCGAAGATCTTCGCGTTCGACGCCTCCGACCTGATGCCCTCGGCCATGAACGACGCGTTCTGGAAGGGCATCGTCGCCTACATCAAGGACCCGAGTCAGCTCGACTCGATCCTGGCCAACCTGGACAAGGTCCAGACGGACGCGTACGCCGCGCCCTGATCACCGGCACCTGATGGCGAGGGCGGTCGAGGAAGACCGCCCTCGCCCATTCCCTTCTTGGGAGGAGCCCGATGGATCCGCGACTCGTGACCGCGATAGAGGTGGTGGTCGGCGTCCCGGCCGTCCTGTTCCTCTACATCATCCTCACCGAACAGATCCTGCGCCCGATCCCCGACCGGCGGCGCGGCACGCTCCGGCCGTGGTTGTGGCTGGCCCCGGCGCTGGCGTTCCTCGCGGTCTTCCTCGTCTATCCGACGATCGGGACCATCATCCACAGCTTCCAGAATTCGGCCGGGACCAAGTTCGTCGGCCTCGATAACTTCGTTTATTTCTTCACCAGCCCGACCACGCTGGTCGCGCTCAAGAACAACATCCTGTGGGTCATCCTGCTGACCGCGCTCACCGTCGGGTTCGGGATGCTCATCGCCGTCCTGGTCGACCGGGTGCGATACGAGTCGGTGGCGAAGGCCGTCATCTTCCTGCCGCTCGCGATCAGCATGGTCGCGGCCAGCGTCATCTGGACCTTCATGTTCCTCTACCGGGCGCCGGGTGAGCCCCAGACCGGGACGATGAACGCGTTCGTCGGTCTCTTCGGCGTCGGGCCCGTCCCATGGCTGCAGGTCCAGGACTTCAGCTTCAACACGATCCTGCTGATCATCGTCATGGCCTGGATGTGGACCGGCTTTTGCATGGTCATCATCTCGGCCGCCCTGAAGGGCATCAGCGTCGAGTTGCTGGAGGCCGCGCGCGTCGACGGCGCCAACGAGTGGCAGGTCTTCCGCGGGATCATCTTCCCGCTCCTTCTGCCGACCCTCGCCGTCGTCGGGACCACGGTCGTCATCACGGCCTTGAAGGCGTTCGACATCGTATACGTGATGACCGGTGGCAATTTCGACACCCAGGTCATGGCCCAGGCCATGATCCAGCAGATGTTCGTCAACTCGAACTTCGGGCGAGCCAGCGCGGTCGCGGTGGTCCTGCTCCTGACGATCATCCCGGTCATGGCCCTCAACATCAGGCGCTTCCAGGCGCAGGAGGCGATCCGATGACCGCAGCCGCCCAAGCCGTCTCGGACGCCCAGGTCGTCGCCAAGGACAAGGAGCGCAAGTCGCGCTTCGGCCGCTTGCCGCTCCACATCGCGATCGTCGGCTTGATGGTCATCTGGCTGATCCCGACGATCGGCTTGCTCATCAACTCGTTCCGGCCGCCCGACGCCGTCCTGAATTCAGGCTGGTGGACGGCGATCTTCGCGCCGAGCCAGCTCAGCCTCGACAACTACGCCCACGTCCTGGCCCAGAGCAACATCGGCGCCCAGTTCGTCAACAGCCTGTTCATCACGATCCCGGCAACGATCATCCCGGTCCTCGTCGCGGCGTTCGCGGCGTACGCCTTTGCCTGGATGAGTTTCCCCGGTCGCAACCTGCTCTTCGTGATCGTCGTCGGCCTGCTGGTCGTACCGCTGCAGACGACGCTGATCCCGATCCTCCAGCTTTACAGCCCCAAGGGCCTGAACATCGCCGGATCATTCCTGACGGTCTGGCTCGCGCACACCGGGTACGGCCTGCCGTTCGCGATCTTCCTGCTCCGCAACTTCATGGGCGGTCTGCCCAAGGAGGTCTTCGAGTCGGCCGCGATCGATGGCGCCAGCCCGGTCACATCGTTCCTTCGACTGGCCCTGCCGATGAGCATCCCGGCCATCGCCGCGCTGGTCATCTTCCAGTTCCTGTTCGTGTGGAACGACCTGCTGGTCGCCCTGGTCTTCCTCGGGTCGAGCCCGCAGAACCTGCCGCTGACGGTCGGCATCTCCAACCTCGTCACCTCGCTGGGAGGCGGCTGGGAATTCCTCGGCGCCGCGGCGTTCATCTCGATGGCGCTGCCGCTCCTGGTCTTCTTCGCCCTCCAGCGGTACTTCGTTCGCGGGATCACGGGCGGCTCCGTCAAGGGCTGACCCACCATCTGGTGTTGAACGGGCGGGTGTCTCCTCCGCCCGCCCGTTCAACGCTCCAATCGATCGCGTAGACGAGCCACCTGATCGACTAGTTCGGCCTCGCGTGCGCGCGCCCCGTCGACCACCGCTGCCGGCGCCCGCGATACGAACGACTCGTTCGCGAGACGCTCGCGGGCGGCGGCCAGCCAGCCTTCGGCCTCGGTCAGGTCGCGTTCCAGTCGCTCGCGCTCGAGCGCCTCGACCCCGGCATGCGCCGCGATGGGTCGGACGGCGGCCTCGACGTCGCCAGCGACGACGATCACGGCGAGGTCGCCTTGCCGGGTCGCGGCCTCGAGTGCCTCGGGCGTCAGCTCCCGGTGGAGCGGTCGGGCGCGAGCCAGCCGCTCGATCGCGGGACGGAGCGCCTCGAACGTCGGCCCGAGCGCGAGCGGGACGTAGACGAGCGTCTCGAGCCAGTCGGCGGCCGGCAGCTTGGCCGACGCCCGCGCGTTGCGGATCCCGGTCACGAGGTCGATGAGGGCGCCGACGTCGCGTTCGGCGGCGGCATCGCGCTCCCCTGCCCCGGGCCAGCGGGCCACGATGAGCAGTTCGGGGTCGCTGGCGCGGTGCGGCAGAGCGGCCCACAGGGCCTCGGTCACGAAGGGCATCACCGGGTGCAGGAGTCGCAGGTAGGTGTCGAGCACCTCGGTGAGCGTCCACCATGTGGCCTCACCAGCGGCCACATCGAGGTTCGGGTCGGCCAGCCGGACCTTGGCCAGTTCGAGGCCCCAGTCGCAGTACTCGTTCCAGATCGCCTCGTACAGGAGGCGGGTCACCTCGCCGAAGGCGAAGCCGGCCAGGGCGGCATCGACGGCGGCGGTCGTCGCGGCCGCGCGCGAGACGAGCCAGCGATCCCCTGGGCCCAGGTGCCGGGCATCGGGGATGCGCCGCCCGGCCCCATCCGGGACGGTCACCGGCCGCGCTCCGGCCACATAGCGGGTCGCGTTCCAGAGCTTGTTGGCGAAGTTGCGGGCGTGCTCGAGCTTGGCCGGCCCGAACCGCTGGTCGTTGCCCGGGGTGGCGCCATGGATGAGTGCGAAGCGGAGCGCGTCGGCGCCCGATTCGTCGATGACGCCCAGCGGGTCGACCACATTGCCCTTCGTCTTCGACATCTTCTGGCCGAGCGGGTCGCGGATGAGCCCGGACAGGTAGACCGTGTGGAAGGGCTCCGTCCCGGTCAGCTCGAGGCCGAGCATCATCATCCGGGCGACCCAGAAGAAGATGATGTCGTAGCCCGTCTCCATCACCGAGGTCGGGTAGTAGGTCCGGTAGTCGTCGATGTCGTCGGGCCAGCCCAGCGTCGAGAGCGGCCACAACCCCGAACTGAACCACGTGTCGAAGATGTCCGGATCCTGCCGAAGCTCGGTCGCGGGCCGGCCGCAGACCGAGCAAGCGTCCGGACCCGTCTCCGCCGAGGTGACCGTGACGTGGCCATCGGGGCAGTACCAGGCCGGGATGCGGTGGCCCCACCACAGCTGGCGCGAGACGTTCCAGTCGCGGATGTCGTCGAGCCAGTGCTCCCAGGTCTTCTCGAACCGCTCGGGCAGGATCCTGGTCCGGCCGGAACGGGTCGCGTCGAGTGCGCGTTCCGCGAGTGGCCCGGTCCGGATGAACCACTGCGTCTTGAGGCGCGGCTCGATGACGTCGTTGCTCCGCTGGCAGCGCCCGACCACCATCTCGTGCGGTGTCGCGGCGACGAGGTCGCCCCGCGCCTCGAGGTCGGCGAGGATCGCCGTCCGCGCCACGTACCGGTCCATCCCGTCGTAGCGCGTCCCGGTGTCGGCGACCGTCGCGTCGTCGGCCAGGACGGTCGGGGCGGGGAGGTCGTGCCGAAGCCCCGTGGCGTGGTCGTCGTAGTCGTGGGCGGGCGTGATCTTGACGGCGCCGGTCCCGAACGCGGGATCCACGATCGTGTCGGCGATGATCGGGACGTCGCGATCGACGAACGGGATGCGGACCATCCGTGCGACGAGCGCCGTGTAGCGCGGATTGTCCGGGTGCACGGCCACGGCGGTGTCGCCCAGGATCGTCTCCGGTCGGGTCGTGGCGACGGTGATCGTCTCGTCCGGGTCGGGCTGGCCGCTCGCCGGGTCGATGAGGTGATAGCGCACCGACCACAGCGTCCCGGTCTCCGGCGTCGAGATGACCTCGAGATCGCTCACGCTCGTCCGGCAGCCCGGGCACCAGTTGACCAGCGCCTTGGTGCGATAGGCGAGGTCGGCTCGGTAGAGCCGCTCGAACGCCGTCCGGACGGCCTTTGCCGAGCGGTCGTCCATCGTGTAGCGGAGGCGACCCCAGTCGGCTGACGCCCCGACCCGCCGCTGCTGCGCGAGCATGACCTCGCGCGTCGTCGCCACGAATTCGCGCATCCGCTCGAGGTAGCGTTCGCGGCCGAGCGACTGGCGGCTCTCCCCCTCCTTGTCGAGGATGCCGTCAAGGACGAACTGGGCGGCGATCGAGGCGTGGTCGAGCCCAGGCAGGAAGAGCGCCCGATGGCCGAGCATCCGGGCGTGCCGGATCATCAGGTCCTCGACCGCGGTCCGCTGGGCATGGCCGAGGTGGAGCGAGCCGGTGATGTTGGGCGGCGGCTGGACGATCGTGAACGGCGGGAGCGACGGGTCGGCGGTCGAGCCGGCGCCGTCCGGGGCGAAGACGTCCGCCGCCAGCCAGCGTTCGTAGATCGCGCCTTCGACGTCGTGCGGGGTATAGGCCTTCGGCAGATCCGGCATCGTCGCCCCCTGGGAACAGAACGGCCCGCTCGTCCAGCGGACGAACGGGTCGTGGTACCACCTGCTGGTTCGGCGTCGAGGTCGGGCCGTTCATCGCGGCCCGGCGGATCCGGCGCCCTCGCGACGCGCTATCGGGCGTCTCCCGCACGGCTCCCGAGCGACCTTCACGCCGTCGTGCCCGCGCGGCTCGCACCATCCCGCGCTCGCTCCGGGGCCGACCCGTCGCTACTCTTCCCGGTCGTCGCCGTGAAGGCCGGAGTCTAGCACGTGGCCGGCTACGGCCCCAGTGCTCAGGCCGTCTCGCCGCGCTCCGCGAGCCATTCCTGGTAGTTCGTCTCGTCGATGCCGCCGTCGACATCGCTCTTGGTGAGCAGGAGCGGCAGCCGGCCCGAGCGGATCGTCTCCTCGGTGATGATGCACTTGCGGATATCGGTGCGATCGGGGATGTCGTACATCACCTCGAGGAGCGATTCCTCGACGATCGAGCGCAGCGCGCGGGCGCCGGTCTTGCGATCGAGGGCGACCTCGGCTGCGGCCCGGAGCGCGCCAGGGGTGAAGGCCAGCTCCACCTTGTCGAGTGACAGGAACTTCTCGAACTGGCGGGTGACCGCGTTCTTCGGTTCGGTCAGGACCCGGACGAGATCCTCCGCCGACAGCGCGGACAGCGTGACCATGACCGGCAGGCGCCCGATGAACTCGGGGATCAGCCCGAACTTCAGGAGGTCCTCTGGCATGACCTTCTCGAGGATCTGACCGCGCTCCACCGGTCCCATCGCCGACTTGGACCCGAACCCGATCGAGCGCCGGCCGACCCGCTCCTCGACGATCTTCTCGAGACCGTCGAAGGCGCCGCCGCAGATGAACAGGACGTTGGTCGTGTCGATCTGGATGAAGTCCTGGTGTGGGTGCTTGCGGCCACCCTGGGGCGGGACGTTCGCGACCGTCCCCTCGAGGATCTTGAGGAGCGCCTGCTGGACGCCCTCGCCCGAGACGTCGCGGGTGATCGAGGGGTTGTCCGCCTTGCGCGCGATCTTGTCGATCTCGTCGATGTAGATGATCCCGCGCTGGGCCCGGGCGACATCGAAGTCGGCCGCCTGGATGAGCCGCAGCAGGATGTTCTCGACGTCCTCGCCGACATAGCCGGCCTCGGTCAGCGAGGTGGCATCGGCGATGCAGAACGGCACGTCCAGGACCCGGGCGAGCGTCTGGGCCAGCAGGGTCTTGCCCGAACCGGTCGGACCGACCAGCAGGACGTTCGACTTCTGGAGCTCGACCTCATCGACCTGGTGGCCGGCGTTCACCCGCTTGTAGTGGTTGTAGACCGCCACCGACAGGACCTTCTTGGCCCGCTCCTGGCTGATGACGTACTGGTCGAGCGCGTCCTTGATCTGGTGCGGGTTCGGCAGCTTCGAGCTCGTCGCCTTGGGCCGCGGCGTCTCGAGCAACTCCTCCTCGATGATCTCCTGGCACAGGTTGATGCACTCGTCGCAGATGTAGACGCCCTGGCCTGCGATGAGCTTGCGAACCTGTTCCTGGCTCTTCCCGCAGAAGGAACAGCGGTACGGGACCTTGGGTCCCTTC
This sequence comes from Candidatus Limnocylindrales bacterium, assembly GCA_038319665.1. Classification (GTDB taxonomy): domain Bacteria; phylum Chloroflexota; class Limnocylindria; order Limnocylindrales; family CSP1-4; genus SPCO01. Next base: position 27,952 of record JBBQDL010000001.1, on the reverse strand, counting down.
GTGCTGCTACTCGATGTCGTCACGTGCCCCGCCCCGACCTATTGGTCCTTGCTCTTCTTCGGCGACTCGGTCGCTCCGGCCGATTCGGCGGCTTCGGCGGCCTTGGATCCCTCGCCACCGGCCAACCCGGCGTCGTGCGCCTGTGCGATCAGCGAACTGCTCTCGACCGCATAGACCGCGTCGATGATGCCATAGTCCCTGGCCTGTTCGGGAGCCATGAAGTAGTCCCGGTCGGTGTCATGCACCACTTTCTCGAGCGGTTGGCCGGTGTGGCGAGCGAGGATCTCGTGGTTGCGCTGGACCAGGTACTCCCATTCCTTCATCTGGATGATGGCGTCCGGCGCGTTCCCGCGGAACCCGCCCGAGCCCTGGTGGATCATGATCCGGCTGTTGGGGAGGGCGTAGCGCTTGCCCGGCGCCCCGGCCGCGAGGAGGACGGCGGCCATCGACGCCGCCATGCCGATGCAGATGGTGCTGACCGGCGCGCGCAGGTACTGCATGGTGTCGTAGATGGCCAGGCCCGACGTCACCTGGCCGCCCGGTGAGTTGATGTACAGGCTGATGTCCTTCTCCGGATCCTCCGATTCGAGGAAGAGGAGCTGGGCGATGACGAGATTGGCCAGGTGGTCCTCGATCGCGTCGCCCAGGAAGATGATCCGCTCGCGCAGGAGGCGTGAGTAGATGTCGTAGGCGCGCTCCCCCCGGCTGGAGGATTCGATGACCATGGGGACGAGCATGTGAGACTCCTGATCGAACGGTGGAGGCAGTGACGGTCAGCCGGCCGCGGCCGGCACATCTTCGAGGATGGCGCCCGGGTCCGTCGCGTCGACGGAGGCGTTGGCGGCCGCACCGCCACCTTCGATGGCCGACGACGGGGCGTCTTCGAGGTGTGGCAGCGGCGCATGGTCGTGATGGGCGGTTAGCCATTCGTCGATCAGGCCCTCGACCACCCGGCTACGGCGGAGCGTGCTCCGGATGTACGACCGGCCGCGCTCCGAATCGAAATAGGCCTGCAGCCGGGCGTCATCGGGATAGCGGACACGGCCACGGGCGATCTCGGCTTCCACCTCTTCGTCGGGGACCGTGACGCCCTCGGCATCGGCCACCTTCGAGAGCACCAGCAGGGTGCGAACGCGCTTCTCGGCTCCGGGCCGGAACTCCGCGTGCATGTCGGCATCGGTCTTGTCGAGCGCTTTGAGGTAGGCCTCCTCGGTGATGCCCTGCCGGGAGAGCGTCCCCTGGAACTCGTCGTGCATCACCTCGACCTCCTGGTCGACCAGGATGGCCGGCAGCTCGACGGTCGAATTCGCGACCGCGTAGTCGATGATCCGGTCGGCGAACTCGTGCCGAGCGCGGTCGAGGGCGTTGCGTTCGAGCCGGGTCCGGATGTCGATGCGCAGCTCGTCGAGATCGGCGAAGTCACCGAGCGTACCGATGAAGTCCGTATCGAGGTCAGGCTGGACCTTCTCGCGCAACTCACGCAGCTGGACCGAGAAATGCGCGAGCTTGCCGGCGAGTTCCGTTTCGGAGTAATCGTCCGGGAAGGCGATGGCGAATTCGGTCGAGCCGCCGGCCTCCAGGCCGACGAGGTTCGCCTCGAACCCCGGGATCAGGCGCTCCTGACCGAGGATGAGGGGCATCCGCTCGGAGCTTCCCCCCTCGAACGGCTCCCCGTCTCGCGACCCCTCGAACGAGATGACGGCGTAGTCGCCGTCCCGGGCGCCTCGGCCTTCGACCGCGGTGAGGGTCGCGTTCTGGTCGCGCAGCTCTTCGACGACCGTGTCGACACGTGCGTCGTCGATCGTGTCGATCTCGGGCGCGAAGGTGAAGTGCTTATAGTCGCCCAGCTCGACCTCGGGCGGGACCTGGACCGTCGCCTTGAAGATGAGCGGCTTGCCCTCCTCAGCCTGGACGATCTCGACCTCCGCGTTGGTCAGCGGGACGATCCCCTGCTCGGCGAGGGCTTCGCGGTAGGCGTCCTGGACCAGGTGCTCGACCGCCTCGTCGAGGACGACGCCCGGGCCGAGATGGCGCTCGAGGATCGGGCGCGGCGCCTTGCCCGGCCGAAAGCCCGCGACCCTCGTCTGGCGCGACAGACGACGGACCGCGTCGCCGATCGCCTGGCTCAACCGATCGGCGGGGAGCTCGATCTCGAGCGCCACCGTCGCGGCGGGACCGGGGGTGGAAGTGACCTGCATCGTGGGGAAAGTATAGGGCGCACCTCGGGTCATGGCCGGTAGGCGCGATCCGCCAGTGGGCCGGTCGGACAGCGCGGACCGCCGACCCGATAGAGGTAGAGCGGCTCGGACGGCCCCGCCACGAGCAGGAGCCGGTAGGCATCGAACCGTTTCACGACGAGCTCGACGTAAACCCAATCGAGTGGTGTGGACGAGACGATGGCGCATGCCTGGAAGGTGGGGAACTTGACCGAGTAGCCCGTTCGATCGGGCACCTGCCGAGCCGCGAGCTCGACCGGGCCCGTGGCGTGGAGCCCCACCCACTCGAGCCCGGCGTCCACGGTGTTCGGAGCGAACCCGAGCCGGACCGCCTCGTCGCCGATCCGCCAGCGGGCGCCATCGAAGGCGGCCTCGTTGAGGAGGAGAGCCAGGCTGGTCGCGGCCGTGAGGATGAACAGGGCACCGGCCGTGGCCCACATCGCGAGCGAGGGGCCCGATCGACGAGGTGGCGTTCCGGCAGGCTGGGCGGGCGAGTCCGCACGCCATTGCTCCGCGGCCGCTGTCGGACCGGGCCGTCGCAGCAGGATGATGGCCAGCGGCAGGGCCAGCGGCCACGTGTAGCGATCGAAGATGATCACGGTCAGCCCGAGGAACGCGGTCCCGGTCACGAAGATGACCGCGAATAGCGCCAGCATCCCCGGGGCCGTTCCGAGCGGCGTCGGGACCGATCGGAGATCCAGCGCGCGCAGCAACCGATGCCGCTCCACGACCAGGGCCGCACCAAGGAGCGCGAGGCCGCCGAACGTGGCGACCAGCGCGACGTCGTTGAGCAGGTCCCACGAGGGCGACGCAAAGAGCACCGGGCGACGGCCCGCTAGCTGCTCGACCCCGAGCGAACCGTACTGGTCGAAGACATTGCCGACGAAGATGTCCGGCCCGCCCGGTCCGCCGATCCGCGTCACCAGCTGTTCGAGGTAGACGACGGTCGCAATGCCCAACCCGGCAAGCCCGCCGACGATGGCGGCGAACCCGTCCCGAGAGCGCCACCAGCGCGGGAGCCACGTCCAGGCGGCGATCAGGATGGCCGGCGCGAGGGTGAGGCTGATGACACCGATCGCGTCGAGGACCCGGCGGGTGGTGTGCGGCGTCGGGGCGGCCAGGCCGACCGCTCCCTGACCCGGCAGGCCGGCCGTCCAGAAGTAGATCACCGCGCAGACGGCGGCGACCGCGACGAGCCCGGCGACGTACGGGAGTCGACGGCCGTGGCGGTCCGATGCAGCGGTGGCGGCGAGGACCGCGAGCGGCGCCGCGAGCGCATATTCGCGGATGCTGAAGGCGTAGCAACCGACGACGAGCGACGCGGCGAGCCAGCGCCACCTGTAGGTCTCCGGCGATCGCTCAAGGGCCACCGCCCCGATCGCCAGACACGACATCTCCATCGCGAAGGCCGGGACCTCGGTCATGTACGCGGTCGTGTAGAGCAGGAAGCCCGGCACGAGGACCGCCAGGAGGACGGCCAGCCCGGCCCGCCCGGGTGGCAGGAGACGGCGGGCCACCGAGTAGCTCGCCACGATGGCGACCACCGCGAACAAAGCCGTCGTCGTCGCGAACGCCGCGGCACTCCCCGAGGTGAGCCACAGCAGCGGCAGCGTCGCCGCCAGCTGGCCGACGAGCGTCATGACAGCCCAACCGGTGAACTCGAGTCGGCCGTGCTGAAGGAGCATCAGCGCCGCGCGCCGATAGGCGAAGTCGTCGTTGCGCGGTGCCGTGATCGCACCCGAGACGATGCCGACGACCGCCGGCAGACCGACCGTGAACGCGATCAGACCAAGGACGATCCATGCGTCCCGATGGCGAGCGTCGCCGACCATCGAGCGAAGGCGTTCCATCATGCGGCGAGCTGTAGGCGAGAGAGGGATCGAACCTCCACGCCGCTTTCGCGGCACCGGCTCCTAAGGCCGGCGCGTCTGCCAGTCCGCCACTCGCCCGCCGCGAAGTCTAGCGCGGGCCGGTCGCCGCGGCGGGCGCCCGGCAGATGCCCGTTCAGGCGCCCGCCGCGCCTGCGTCCTCGTCGGCCGCCGGATCCCCGGGTCGCGGCTCGCTGGCGAGGGCATCGTTCTGGCGTTGCGCACGCTCGCGCACCTGCGTGAGACGTGCCTGGAAGCCTTCGTCGTCGGTCCGGAAGAGCCATTGCGTCGCGCGCTTCGCCGCCTGGGACAGGATCGGCTGGGCGAAAGCCCCGAGGAGCATCGTCGGGACCTTGACGCGGTCGCGTTCGGCCTGCTTCGCGTAATCGGCGAAGTCACGCTCGAGCGCAGCGCGTACTTCGTCGCCGTCATCGCCGAGCTTGCGCAGCGTCTTCTCGACCTCCTTGGGCAGCATCGAGCGCGGCATCGGGGCCGGCTCGCCCGTGATCGCCCGCCTGCCCGCGCGAAACGCGCGCTTCGGGCCGCCGAGGGCGAGGAATGCGGCCCCGCCGGCCATCGCGGCGGCCTTCGCGGGGCTTCGTCGGATCTTGGCGGGGACGTCCACCGCAGCGCGTGCCGAGGCCTCCAGGACCTCGAGCTCCTCGGCCAGTGCGGAGCGGGCCGCTAGGACCCGATCCCGGGCGGCATCCGTTTCTGTAGCCACTCGAGCGTCTCCTTGCTGGTTTCGATGGTCTGGGCGGGATAGAAGCGTCGCTTGAGCGCTTCGAGGTTGATGCCGGTCATCGCGACGTCGGTGCCCATCAGCGACATCCAGATGAGGTAGCCGCTGGTGATCCCGATGGCCGCGCCGACCTGCGGCCCGAACGTGATGGCAGTGAACGCACCGGCGGCGACGCCGAGAATGGTCAGGCCGACGATCAGCGCGATCCGCCCGCCGGCCGCGCTCGTCATCCTGACGGCCAGGACGATCCCGATGATCAGGCCGATGAGCCCGCCCAGGAGCATCCCGACGACCAGCGGGCGGTAGCCCGGATCGAGGGCAAGCGTCGCCGACTCGCCGATCTGCGTATACAGCCGGTTCGCCAGGTCCAGCCCGAGCACGACCCCGACGACCACGCCGAGGGCGATGGCGACCAGGAGCGCGCGCCCGACCCGCCGGGCGGCGACGCCGATCGCCATGAGCACCAGCGCCAGCGCGACCGACAGGCAGGCGAGGACCCCGTGAAGGACGCCCCAGCCCATCGAACCGAGGAGCCACTCACCGAGCCACAACGAGCCCCCGATGACGAGCAGGAACAGGGCGAGGAAGACAAGGCCGAAGGCGGCGGCGCCCAGCGCGGCGACCCGACCGACCTCGTGGGCGATCGCGGAGGCCTCCGTCTTCGCCAGTTCGACGTGCGCGGCCAGCAGCGACTTCGCCGCCTCGAGGGTGGCGGTGATCTGCTCGCGCAGACCCGGCGTCGCCTGCCGCGGGCCACGTTGACCCGGCGCGGGCGGAGCCTGGGGCGGGCGCATCTGTGGGTCGTCCAGGGTCGTGCTCCCCTTGGCTGGGACCTGGGGGTCGCTGGCGATGATAGCAGTGCATCAGCCGCGTTCGGCCGCCGGGTTCAGGGCGCGTTACGCTGCGGGTGATGCCCGCCCCTGAACGCGCCCGGTTGCTGACGGCCGAACTGCTCAGCATCGGGACGGAACTGACCGTGGGCGACACACGCGATACGAACGCAGGTGAGCTCGCCCGCTCGCTGACCGCGCAGGGAGTCCGGGTCCTGCGGATGACGGCGCTCCCCGACAACCTCGAGGTGGTCACGGCCGCATTCCAGGTCGGGCTGAAGCGGGCCGACCTCGTCGTCTCGACGGGGGGGCTTGGGCCGACGCCCGACGATCTGACCCGGGAGGCGATCGCCGCAGCCACTGACGAGACGCCGAGCGTGGATCCCGAGCTCGAGGCGTGGCTGCGCGAGCTCTGGGCGCGACGCGGAATGCCGTTCCCGGAACTCAACCTCAAGCAGGCCTGGCTGGTTCCCTCGGCCGTCGCGCTCCCGAACCCGAACGGCACCGCGCCCGGCTGGCTCGTGAGTAGCCGGGACGGTCGCGTGGTCGTCGCCCTGCCCGGTCCGCCACGCGAGATGCGACCGATGTGGTCGGGCGAGGCGCTCCCTCGGCTCGAGGCGTTAGGTCTTGGGGCGCCGGTCGCCGCGCGCACCTACCGCCTGACCGGTATCGGCGAATCCCAGGTCGCCGAACGGCTCGGCGAGGGACTGCTCCGGGCGACCAACCCGATCGTGGCGACGTACGCCCGGGTCGAGGCCGTCGACGTCCGCGTCTCCGCGGTGAGCGATGGCGACCGCTCGGCCGACGAGCTCCTCGAGGCGGCAGCGTCGGCGGTCATCGAGCGCCTCGGCACCTACGTCTGGGCGACCGGCGAGACGACGTGGAGCGAGGCGATCGGGGCGCGCCTGGATGCCCGTGGCTGGACCCTTTCCGTGGTCGAGATCGGAACCGGTGGAAGCGTCGACGCGTTGCTCGGCGATGCGCCATGGCTCCGGTTCGATGAGACGGTCTCCAACGACGCTCCCGCGGCGGTGGCGCACGGAGCGCCGGCGGACGAGGGTGACGAGGTCCCCGACGACCTCGTCCGGTTCGCCCGGCGCGCCCGCGAGCTGGGCGGTTCGGAGGTGGGGCTCGCCGTTCGGATCCGGCCGCGGACCGGCGACGCGGCGGTCGCGATGGCGATCTCGACACCCGACGGCGAGCACCGCGCGCGGCGGTTGGTCTTCCTCACCGGACCGATGGGTCGGTCGCGCGCGGCGCTTACGGCTGCGGCATTCCTGTTTGAGACCCTTCCGGGCCCCGCCTCGGACTCGGACCCAGAGCCCCGCCCGACCGAGGCGCCCTGATCGCCCGCGGCGTCAGGAGATCGTCAGGACCGGTTGCGGGGCTGCCTGTGCGGCGCGGACGCTCATCCGCGCGGCGACCGCCTGGGCGATGCCGGTCATCGCTCGGCCGGCCGGTCCGGGTTCACGCTGGGCGACCGCCGGGACCCCGACGTCGCCGCCCTGGCGGACGGTGATGTCCAGCGGGATCCCACCGAGATAGTCGAGGTTGTGCGTCGAGGCGAATCGCTCGCCGCCGCCACGACCGAAGATCTCGGTCAACTCCCCGCAGTGCGGGCAGGCGAATGCGGTCATGTTCTCGACCAGGCCGATGACCGGGACGCTCATCCGCTGGAACATCGCGAGCGCCTTGCCGACATCCGCCAGCGAGACCTCCTGCGGGGTCGTCACGAGGACCGCGCCCGAGATCGGCACCGCCTGGGCGAGCGTGAGCTGCGCGTCCGACGTCCCGGGCGGCAGATCGATGACGAGATAGTCGAGGTCGCCCCAGTCGACGTCCCGCAGGAACTGCTGGATCGCCCCACCGACGAGCGGCCCGCGCCACACGATCGGCTGGCCATCCGGCACGAAGAACTGGATCGAGATGGCCTTGACGCCGTAACGCTCGAGCGGCGTGATCTTGTTGTTGGCGCTCGCCTTGGGCTGGCCCTCGAGCCCGAGCATCAGCGGGATGTTCGGGCCCGTGATGTCGGCATCGAGCAGGCCGACCGACGCGCCCGCCTGGGCGAGGGCGACGGCGAGGTTGACACTGACCGTGCTCTTCCCGACCCCACCCTTGCCCGACGCGACCGCGATGATGTTCTTGACCCCGGGTACGAGCTGCTCGGCTTGCCGGGGCTGTGCACGACGGACCATCGCTCCCCAGGTGATGTCGACCCGGGTCGCGCCGATCGCCCCGAGGGCGGCGTTCGTCGTCCGCTCGATCTCGTCCTTCAAGGGACAGGCGGGGGTCGTCAGCTCGATCTTGAGCGACAGGGTGGACCCGTCGATGACGACATCCTTGACCATGTCGAGGCTGATCAGGTCGCGCCCGAGTTCGGGCTCCTGGACGGTGCGCATCGCGTCGATGACGGCGTCATGGGTCAGGCTGGGCATCGGCGGTCGCGTCCTTCGACTCCGGGGCGGATGACGTGTTCTGACGGTGGAAGTGTCGATATCGTACCGCGGGCCCGCCGCGAGCGCCCGCGCCGGCAGTGACCGTCCGCGACCATCGCGGATTCCGTCGCGAATATGGTAATGGACCGCGAATCTCGCACCGATACGGCCGGCTGGCCAGCGAGTCTCGCGTCCTTGACACCCCATGCGCCGCGACCATATCCTCGGCCGCACCGGTTCGCGCGATCGTGCGCGGCCGCGTCCCCTCCCCGAGGAGTCCGCTCGAACGTGCCGACCGTCGACGTGAAGCTCGTGGATGTGGTCAAGAAGTTCGGCGAGATGGTCGCCGTCGACCACATCGATCTCGAGGTCGAGGACGGCGAATTCTTCAGCCTGCTCGGCCCATCGGGGTGCGGCAAGACCACCACCCTGCGGATGATCGGCGGCTTCGAGGCGCCGACCTCGGGGCTCATCGAGCTCCAGGGCCAGGACGTCACGTGGCTGCCTCCCTATAAGCGCAATGTCAACACCGTCTTCCAGAACTACGCACTCTTCCCACATCTGACGATCTTCGAGAACGTGGCGTTCGGGCTCCGACGCAAGGGCGCCAAGGACTCCGAGGTCAAGAGCCGCGTCAAGGAGATGCTCGCCCTCGTCGAGCTACCCGGTTTCGAGACGCGCAAGCCGACTCAGATCTCCGGTGGTCAGGCCCAGCGCGTCGCGCTGGCGCGCGCGCTCATCAACAAGCCGGCTGTCCTGTTGCTCGACGAACCGCTCGGCGCGCTCGACCTCAAGCTGCGCAAGCAGATGCAGGTCGAGCTCAAGCGGATCCAGGGCGAGGTCGGGATCACGTTCATCTACGTGACCCACGACCAGGAGGAGGCGATGACGATGTCCGATCGGATCGCCGTCATGAACAACGGCCGGTACGAGCAGCTCGGCGAACCGGAGGTCCTCTACGAGCGCCCGATGACGCGATTCGTCGCCGGCTTCCTCGGCGTCAGCAACCTGCTGCCCGGGGCCGTCGAAGGCAACGACGGCACCTACTCGGCCGTTCGCCTGGCGGACGACACGCGCATCCGGGCCCCGCGGACGCTGGTCGGTGATGTGGCCGACGTCCAGGTGGGCGTCCGGCCGGAGAAGATCCGGTTGAACGCCGCGGAGACCGAACCGGCGACGGGCCAGAACCACATGTGGGGCGTCGTCCGCGATGCCTCGTATCTTGGGGTCAGCACGCAGTACCTGATCGAGGCGCGGGGAGGCGCGATGATCATGGTCTACGAGCAGAACGTCGAGCGAGCCACCAAGGCCGAGCTGTGGGCCCCCGGTGAACAGGTCGGGTTGACCTGGTCGCCGGACCACACGTTCGTCGTGAAGAGCGAAGCCATTCCCGCCGAGGCGTCGATGACGGCCGAGGTGACGACCACCCCTGCGGCGACCCCGGTGGCCCGCGCCACCTGAGCGACCCGCGCACAGGAAGGATCCGAGGAGACCGATGACCGACCGATCAGCGCCCGAGAAGCACGGGATCAGCCGCCGCCAGTTCGTCCAGGCCTCCACGATGGCCGGGTTCGCCGCGTTCCTCGCCGCCTGCGGGACCAAGGGCACCGGTGGCAGCACGGCGCCGAGCGAGGCGGCCGCGACGACCGCGCCAAGCGTCACGGGCGTGCCCTCGGCGTCGGCGGCGGCGTCTGCCACCCCCAAGCCGAGCCCCTCGACGGTCCTCAACTTCGCGAACTGGCCGCTCTACATCGACACCGACGCGAAGGTCAATACCAAGCACAAGACGCTCGAGGACTTCACCGCCAAGTACGGCACGAAGGTGGAATACAAGGAGGTCATCAACGACAACGATGCCTTCTTCGGGACGATCAAGCCCGTCCTCGAGCAGGGCCAGGACACCGGCTGGGATCTGATGGTCCTGACCGACTGGATGGCCGGCAGGGTCATCCGGCTCGGCTGGGCCGAGGCGATGGACCTGGGCAACATGCCCAACAAGGTCGCCAACCTCAAGGACGTCTATCTCAACGTCGACTTCGACCCCACCAATGACCACCACGCACCGTGGCAGTCGGGGATGACGGGGTTGGGCTTCGACAGCGCCAAGACTGGCGACCTGACCAGCCTCGCGGTGCTGTGGGATCCCAAGTACAAGGGCAAGACCGACTACCTGACCGAGATGCGCGACGCGGTCGGGCTGACGCTCCTCAAGCTCGGCAAGGACCCAAGCCAGGCAACGCGCGCGGACTGCGACGCTGCGATCGCCGAGATCAAGACAGCGGTCGATGGCGGGATCGTGCGGGCGTTCAAGGGCAACGACTACGCCGTCGACCTCGTCAAGGGCGACGTCATCCTGGCCATGGCCTGGTCCGGCGACATCGTTCAGAAGCAGCTCGAGAAGGCGTCCCTGAAGTTCGTGGTCGCCGACGAGGGCGGCATGCTGTGGACCGACAACCTGATGATCCCGAAGGGCGCCCAGCACAAGTACACCGCCGAGCTGTTCATCGACTTCTACTACACCCCGGCGATCGCGGCCCAGGTCGAGGCCTACGTCAACTACATCTGCCCGATCAAGGGCGCGCAGGAGGTCCTCCTGGCCGCGCAGCCCGACATCGCCAACAACCCACTGATCTTCCCGACCGACGCGACCCTGGCCAAGTTGAAGATCTTCAAGTCCCTCACCGAAGCGGACGAGACGTACTTCAACACGCAGTTCCAGGCGGTCTCCGGCGCGTAGGCGGTGATGGCGAGGGGAACGCGGAATGCGTAGCACGCGCCAGCGGTTCAGCTTTCTGGTCCCCTATCTGCTGCTGGCTCCGGGGCTGCTCTGGCTGGCGATCTTCTACATCTACCCGGGCTTCCAGATGTTCCTCACCTCGTTCTGGACGGGGACCCTGGAGACGGGCTTCGCCCTGACCTGGAACGTCGATACGTACGGGAAGTCGCTGACCCAGTTCGGGCCGCAGTTCCTGCGCTCGATCACCTACGCGGGGGCAGCAACCGTGCTGACCTTCCTGATCAGCTTTCCCCTCGCGTATACGATCGCGTTCAAGGGCGGCCGCTACAAGAACGTCCTGCTCTTCCTCGTCATCGCCCCGTTCTTCACCAGCTTCCTGCTCCGTACTCTGAGCTGGGCGCTGATCCTCGGCGACGACGGGATCGTGCTCGGCCCGCTCAAGAGCATCGGCCTCGTCGGCGATGACTTCCGGCTGCTCGCGACGCCGCTCGCCGTCGTGTCGGGGATCACCTACAACTTCCTGGCGTTCATGACCCTCCCCATCTACGTCTCGCTCGAAAAGGTCGACAAACGGCTCGTCGAGGCGGCGGAGGACCTGTACGCCGGTCCGTGGCGGCCGGGTGGCGCGATCTGGGGGGCCGTCGTAGGCTTCCTGATCGGCGCCCTTCTGGCCCTCGCGTTCGGCTATGAGCCGATCGTGCTCGGGCCGCTCGGAGCGGTCGCCGGGGCGTTGATCGGCTGGTTCCTGATCTCGCAGGCGTTCCTGCGGGTGACCCTCCCGCTGGCCCTCCCCGGCGTCTTCGCGGGCACGCTGCTGACGTTCATCCCGGCGGCGGGCGACTACGTCAACGCCGAGCTGCTCGGCAACCCGTCGACGCGGATGATCGGCAACGTGATCCAGGGCCGGTTCCTGACACTGAACGACTATCCGACGGCGGCCGCCCTGAGCTTCCTGCTCATGGCCGGGATCCTGATCGCCGTGGCGGTCTACGCGCGCCTCCTCGGCACCGAAGAACTCACTGCGGCCTGACGATGGCGACCGCCGTGACCGCCGCCGCCACCCCGGACCTGCGCCCGCATCGCTCGATCCTGGATCGCGCCGGACGGTTCGTCCACAAGAACCTGCTCTACCTGTACACGGGTTTCGCGGTCCTCTACCTGCTGCTCCCGGTCGCGGTCATGGCCCTGTTCAGCTTCAACGACCCCATCGGCAAGAGCAACATCGCGTGGCAGGGGTTCACGATCAAGTACTGGCTCGACCCGTTCGGCGCGCCCGGACTCCAGGATGCCGTGGTCACCAGCCTCGAGGTCGCGTTCCTCTCGACGATCATCGCCACCATCCTTGGGACGCTCATCGCCCTTGCCCTCGTGCGCTACAAGTTTCGGGGCAGCTCGACCACGAACATCCTGATCTTCCTGCCGATGGCGACGCCGGAGATCGTGCTTGGGGCCTCGCTGCTGACGCTCTTCGTCGCGATCGGTCTGCAACGTGACTTCCTGACCATCCTGATCGCCCACATCATGTTCAACATCAGCTACGTGGTGGTGACCGTCCGGGCCCGGCTCTCAGGGTTTGACCGCCGGCTCGAGGAAGCCGCGATGGACCTGGGTGCAACTGAGCTCGTCACGTTCTGGAAGGTGACCTTCCCGCTGATCCTGCCGGGTGTGATGGCGGCGGCCCTGCTGGCGTTCAGCCTGTCGATCGACGACTTCGTCATCACCAACTTCACGTCGGGCCATACGGTGACCTTCCCGATGTATATCTACGGCGCCAACCGGATCGGCGTGCCGGTCCAGGTGAACGTGATCGGGACCGCCATCTTCCTGACCGCCGTCGGGTTCGTCGCGATCACGACGCTCGTCGGTCGTCGCAACAGCTCGTAGGTCGGAGGCCCATGGTCGACACGCAGCTGCCCCGCGACACCGGCGTCGCTCCCCTGCCCGACCACGCGGTCGTCCCGTCGGTCTGGAGCCGGATCACCGATCTCGACGTGGACCGTGGCGAGGGGTCGTGGCTGATCACCAGGGACGGCCAGCGATACCTCGACTACTCGGCGGGGATCGGCGTAGCCAATACGGGCCATGCCCATCCGCGCGTGGCGGCGGCGATCGCGGCCCAGGCCGCCAAGCTTCTCCATGGCCAACAGAACATCCTGTTCCACGAGCCCGGGCTCCGGTTGTACGAGCGTCTCCAGCACGTCCTGCCGGGCGGTCCGTGGCAGGCATTCCTCTCGAACTCCGGCGCGGAGGCGGTCGAGGCATCGATCAAGCTCGCCCGTGTCGCGACCGGCCGGCCGGCGATCATCGCGTTCCGTTACGGCTATCACGGTCGGACCGCCCAGACGATGGCGCTCACGACCGCCAAGGACGTCTACCGGGGCGCCTTCGAACCGCTGCCGGGCTCCGTCTATCACACGGCCTATCCCTACTGCTACCGCGCCGCGGGCGGCTCGCACTCGCCGGACGCGTGCACGTGCGACTGGGAAGCCCAGCTCGACCTGACCTTCCACCAGTTCATCTACCCGGACCGGGTCGCGGCGATCATCATCGAGCCCGTCCTGGGTGAGGGCGGTTACATCGTCCCACCGCCCGGCTTCCTGCCTCGCCTGCGCGAGGTCACCCGCCAGCACGGCATCCTGCTCATCGCCGACGAGGTCCAGACCGGGTTCGGGCGGACGGGCGAGATGTTCGCGGTCCTGCATTGGGACGTCGAACCCGACATCCTGGTCATGGCCAAGGGGATCGCCTCCGGCCTGCCGCTCTCCGGGATCCTGGCGCGGACCGAGGTCATGGCGGCCTGGAAGCCCGGCACGCATGGCGGGACATATGGCGGCAACGTCGTCTCGTGCGCGGCCGCCAACGCGACGCTCGACGTCATCGAGGAGGAAGGGCTCGTCGCGAACGCCCGCGAGCGCGGGGTCCAGTTCCTGACCGTGCTACGTGAACTGGCCGGCAGATATAGGTCCATCGGCGACGTGCGCGGCCTCGGCCTGATGGTCGCCATCGAGCTGGTCAAACCGGGGGTCGGTGATGGCCGGTCGCCCGACCCCGATCTGACCAAGCGGATCCAGACCGAGGCCCTGGCGCGCAAGCTCATCGTCCTGACCGCGGGCACCTATGTGAACGTCGTACGAATCATCCCGCCGCTCGTCACGACGGCGGCAGAGGTCGATATGGCGCTCGGGATCCTCGACGAGAGCCTGGCGGCGGCCGGCGCGTAGCGAGCTCGACGGCGCGGTATCGTGCCGGGATGAAGCGTCTCAGAGGGCCGGATCGTCGGGACGTTCCGCTGCGCCGTTCCGATGTGGACCTGACCGACCCCGGCGCGGCCGCCGCGCGGGCCCGTGTCGAGCGTCTGCTCGAGGAGATGACACGGGTCGATCTCCACGTCATCGTCGTCTCGCCACCGGACGCGACGCGCATCGCGGCCGAGGAACGCGCCCGGGACGCGGCGCTCCTCGCCGGACGCGACACGCTCCTGCGGGACGCCGTGGCGGCCTTACGCGACGCCACCATCGCGCTGTTCGCCAGGGCCGGTTTCAGTGGCACCTGGGCATTCACAGAGGCGGCCATCTCGGTGGCGACCGCCGACGATCGAGTCGCGGCGGCGGCCGCATTCGAGGAAGCGGCCATAGCCGCCGTCGTCGATGATCTCGTCGACCGGCAGACACTCGAGATCCTGCGCTCTACATCCGACCAATACGAGCGGTTCGGCGGGCTGCCGTCGCCTGGCTCCCTGTCGGCGTTCGCCGCTCCGGCGGGCAGGATGACCCGAGGCCCGCTGCAAGTCGTGATCATCGCCCTCTTCGTCGTCGTCTGTTTCGCGGTCGGACTCTTCGCCGGGTCGAGCTTCGGCCTCGTCGTCCTGGCCCTTGGCGTCGCGATCGTCGCCGCGATGGCCCGCCGTTACCGGCGACCCAGTCTCTGATCCGTCCCATCCGATGCCGACCGAGTTGACGCCGATCCTCGCGGTCGCAGGCCTGATCCTGGTCAAGGAGGCCGGCCTCCCGATCCCGGTTCCCGGCGACCTCGTCGTCATCGGGGCGGGCGTCGCCGCCGGCCGCGGGGAGTTCGACCCGGTCGTGGCTCTCCTCGCGATTGTCGTCGCGAGCGTCATCGGTGGGATCCTGCAGTACGGCCTGCTCCGGTCAGTCGCGCGGCCGGCCCTCCTGCGCCTCCTCGGGCGATTCGGCTCGGCTGAGCGTGTCGACCGTCAGACCGCGCGCCTGCGCAGTGGCGGGCCCCGGTCGGTGGCGGTCGCCCGGTCGACCCCGGGCGTCCGGATCGTCGCCATCGCCGCGAGCGCGCTGGCCGGGGCCCGGCGCCCGCCTTCGTCGCCGGGCTCGCCGTCGGGAACGCCATCTTCATCGGCGCCCATTTCGCGCTCGGCTACCTGGTCGGTGAGCCGATCGTGGCGGCCATCGGCGGACTACTCGGTCCCCTGGCGGTCGGCTTCGTCGCGCTGGCGGTGGTCGGCGGGATCGGCTGGTACCTCATCCGGCGGCGCCGCGGCACCCCGGACGACCCGCTGGCGGCGGCGCTGTCGTGGACCGATGCCTGCTGTCCGGCCTGCCTAGCGCTCGGGACCCTCGCCGCCGGCGACTGACCCACCCGCCGGGTCGCTCGGGAAACGGGCGACCGTGGAGTCGGAGAACTTGGTGATCGAGGCGACCGCAAGGCGCGACAAGGCGGCCATCAGGAGTACGAAGACGACGGTTCCGACCGTGACGATCCCGACCATCGAGGCGCCGACCTGCGCGACGGCAACGCCAGCCAGCGACGCCCCGACGAGCGAGACGACGACCGCCACCATCCCGGTGTTGGTGCTGAGACCATGAAGGAGGCCCTCGAGCGGTACGCGTCCAGCCATCATGTCCTCCCGCGACGGCCCTTCGTAGGTCATGAGGATGCCCGCCAGGTCGTCCCGATCGCTCGACACGAAATACGGCGCCAGCCCCGGCGCCATCTCCAGGTATGCGTGGCGGATCCGGTTCATGCCCTGGACTGCGCGGAGGTCCTTGCGGGTCGTTTCGACGAGACGCAGGTAGGTGGTCAGCCCGACGAACAAGTCGAACGCGAGGAGGACGATGGCGAAGACCCGGACGGCGTCGCCGGTCCGGTCCGCCTGCGCGACGAAGGCGATCGCCACCATCGACGCCGACAGCGCGGTCAGGAACATCCCCGCCCGGGTGAACGCCTCGTTATAGGACAGCGACCGGGTCGCCAGCAGGCTCCAGTGTTCGGTGCTGAGGATCTGGAGCGCCCGTGGATCGTCGAGTGGCCCGCCAGATGCCGCCGACCCCGTCGTCCGGCCGCCGACCGGGGCGACGGACCCAGGCGGCCGCTCGGGTGGTGGCCCCGGATTGGTCCGTTCGTGCATCTCTCTGGTTACCTCTCCAGCCTGCGGACGATCTCATCGTGGAGGATGTCATTGGTGGCAAGGGCCGTCCCGTTGTGGATCGTGCGCACCCCGTGCAGGTCGGTCAGCCGCCCCCCGGCCTCCTCGACGACGACCGAAGGCGCGGCGAGATCCCAGCTGTTCGGTCCGACCTCGATCATGGCCTCGGCGGCGCCCTCGGCGACGAGGGCGTAGCCCCAGAAGTCGCCGAAGCCGCGATCGCGCCACGCGGCACGGACGAGCTCGTCGAAGCCGGGCGCCTCGCCGCTCGCCTCGATGTCGAGCGGCGACGAGTAGAGGATCTGCGAGTCCGCGATGTCGCCGACGCGCGAGACCCCCAGCCGACGCGGCGATCCCTGATCCGGCCCGACCGAGTTGGTCGCCCACGCCCCGCCCCCTCGTCGGGCATACCAGCGCCCACCCAGCGCAGGGGCGCTCATGACGCCGACGACCAGGTCGCCATCCGCCTCCACCGCGAGGAGCGTCCCGAACAACGGGACGCCGCGCATGAAATTGTGGGTGCCGTCGATCGGGTCGATATACCAGCGGACGCCGGCCGACCCGACCGCTTCCCCGTATTCCTCGCCGACGAGGCCGTGGTCGGGGTAGGTCCCCGAGACCAGCTCGCGGATCGTGCGCTCGATGACGGTGTCGGCCTGCGTGACGAACGTCCGATCCGGCTTGGTCTCGATCACCAGGTCGCGCCGGAAATGCTGGAGCGCGAGAGCATCGGCGGCATCGCAGCACGCCAGCGCGAAGACGAGCCAGGCCTCGAGTGTCGCCTCGGTCACGGGCTGCGTCGCGGTCACGAGCGGATCCTCGCGCCGTCGGGGTCGTAGAGCGGCTCCCGCGCGACCTCGAAGCCGATCCAGTCGCCGAACACCTCGACCTCGCCGCGCGTCCC
This sequence comes from Candidatus Limnocylindrales bacterium, assembly GCA_038319665.1. Lineage (GTDB taxonomy): Bacteria > Chloroflexota > Limnocylindria > Limnocylindrales > CSP1-4 > SPCO01. The sequence continues at coordinate 10,819 of JBBQDL010000001.1, read as the reverse complement.
GATCGCCGCCCGATCCGGCGGGAGGTAGGCATAGGCGATGGACCGCTCGACCGCGAACCCGTAACCGCCCGAGGTGACCCGGCCGACGACGCCGCCCCCGACGCGGACCGGCTCGTTGCCGAGGCAGACCGAACGCGGGTCGTCGAGGACGAGACAGCGCAGGCGCTTCCGCGGGCCCGCCGCCTTGGCTGCCACGAGCGCATCGCGCCCGATGAACTCGGGTTCCTTGTCGAGCGCGACCGCGAAACCGAGCCCGGCCTCGAAGGGCGTTTCTTCGGGCGTGATGTCGCTCGACCAGACGCGGTAGCCCTTCTCGAGCCGGAGCGCGTCGATCGCGCGGTAGCCACCGGCGACCATCCCGTGCGGAGCGCCGGCCCCCCACAGCGTCCGCCAGAGCGCCAAGCCGTACTCGGTGTGAGCGTACAACTCCCAGCCGAGCTCGCCGACGTAGGTCACGCGCATCGCATAGGTCGGCACCGATCCGACGGTGATGGCCTGCGCGGTGAGGTACGGGAAGGCGGAATCGGAGACGTCGTGGCGTGTCGTCGAGTTGAGGATGTCGCGCGCGCGAGGCCCCCAAAGCGCGAAGCAGACCCGCCCGGACGTGATGTCATTGACGAGCACGCTGCCGTCATCGGGGAGGTGGCGACGGAGCCAGCCGAGGTCGTGCCCCCCGACCGCCGTCCCGGTGATCATCAGGAAGCGGTCGGCTGTGACGCGGGTCACGGTCAGGTCGCACTCGATCCCGCCCCGGCGGTTCAGGAGCTGCGTGTAGACGATCCGCCCGACCGGCACGTCGATGTCGTTGGCGCATACATGCCCGAGGAAGGCGACCGCACCAGGCCCGACGATCTCGATCTTGGCGAACGACGTCTCATCGAACAGGCCGGCCGTTCGCCGCGTGGCGAGCGCCTCGGCACCGATCGCGGGCGACCAGTGCTCGCCCGCCCAGCCGCGTGGGCGGAGCGCCTCATCGCCTGCGGGCGCATTCGATTCGAACCAGTTCGGGCGCTCCCAGCCGGACTTCTCGCCGAAGGCCGCGCCGAGACCCTGGAGGACCTCGTAGGTCGGCGAGGTCCGCAGCGGACGCCCGGCCTGGCGCTCCTCGTTGGGGTAGTGGATGTCGTAGTAGGTCGCGTAGTTCTCGATCGAGCGCGCGAGCGTGTACGCCTGGCTTCGATAGGCTGGTCCGAACCGGCGGATGTCCATCTTCCACAGGTCGAGCTCCGGCTCGCCGTCGACGATCCAGGTCGCCATCTGGCGGCCGATCCCGCCCGCGCCGGCGATGCCATGTGCGCAGAAGCCGGCCGCGACGAAGAAACCGCGGACCTCGGACTCGCCCAGGATGAATTCGTTGTCGGGGGTGAAGCCCTCGGGGCCGTTGATCATCCGGTTGATGCCGGCGTCGGCGATGGCCGGCACGCGGCGGACCGCGCCGGCCATGATCTCCTCGAAGCGCGGCCAGTCGGGCGCGAGCAGCTTGCCGTTGAAGTCGGGCGGGATGCCATCGAGCCCCCACGGCGCCGGGTGTCGCTCATAGCCTCCCATGCACAGGCCGCCGACCTCCTCGCGGTAATACACGAGGTTGTCGGGGTCGCGGAGCTGGGGCAGGCCCGGGTGGACCCCCTCGATGGGCTCGGTGAAGAGGTATTCGTGGGCCATCGGGATGATCGGCAGGTTGACGCCGACCATCCGGCCGATCTCGGGGGCGAACATGCCGGCGGCGTTGACGACGACGTCGGCGCGGATGTCGGCCCGCTCGCCCGCGCGCTCGACGGTGACGCCGGTGACGCGGCCATGGTCCGTGCCGATCGCCACGACCCTCGTATGCGGGCGGATGCTTGCGCCGCGTTGCCTGGCGCCGGCGGCCAGGGCATTCGCGAGGCCGGACGGGTCGAGCCAGCCGTCGGTCGGCAGGTAGACGGCGCCGAACACCCCATCGGTCGACATCAGCGGGAAGAGCGCCTGCGCTTCCTGCGCGCTGATGAGCTCGAGCGGGAGGCCGAAGGTCTTGGCCCAGCCCGCCTGGCGCCGGAGCTCCTCGAAGCGTTCCGGGCTGGAGGCGAGCCGCAGCGAGCCGACCTCATGCCAAGACGGATCTGTCCCGGTCTCGGCAGCGAGACGCCGGTAGAGGTCGGAGCCGTACATCATCATCCTGGTCAGGGTCACCGAACTCCGGAGCTGCCCCACCAGGCCCGCCGAATGGAACGTGGAGCCCGAGGTCAACTCAGCGCGATCGACCAGGACCACGTCGGTCCAACCGAGTTCGGTCAGGTGGTACGCGATCGACGTTCCCCCGACGCCGCCGCCGATGATGACCGCCCGGGCGTGCTCCACCTATCCCTCGACGCTCCGTTTGCCCTCCGTCCGATGCCACACAGCGTAGCCGCTGGATGGGCGCCGGAGAGGGCGCCCGCGCCGATCGACGAGCGCTAGCGGCGCGCCGGCGAGGGATCGATCGCGGACGGCTCGATGGACGACCGCAGCCGGCGCGCGGCCACGTCGGCCAGCGGTGTCGAAGCGATACTGGGGAAGCGACGTGCCCGCTCGGCCGTCTCGGCGGTCATGTCACGGGTGTCCATGACGACGGCTGCCGCGATCTGTCCGGCGATGACCGGCTTGAACGGGCGAAGGGCGACCGACATCAGACGCAGCATCGGGAGGGGAACGTGGTTCACGGTCCCGGTCACGCCCGTCGCCACCCTGACGACCTCGACGAACCCGTCGAACGTCAGATTCTCCGGCCCCGAGACATCCAGGGTGGCTGCTCGGAGTGTCGGCTCGACCACCGCGAGCTCGACGATCCGCGCGACATCGTCCGCGGACACGAAGTTGATCGGGTTCCGGCCGCGTCCGAAGACCCGGGTGCTTCCCGTCGTCACCAAGGGTCGCCCGACGATCTCGAGCCAGGTCTCCTGGTAAGCGGTCGGTCGGACGATGGTCCAGGACAGGGTGCTCGCCTTCAGTCGCGTCTCGGCCGCGGCTTTCATGCGGAACAGTTCGATGGGATGGTCGAGTGCGGCCTGCTGGACCGACAGGAGGACGAAATGCTCGACACCGGCCGCCTCGGCCGCTTCGATGAGGTTGAGATTGCCGTCCCGGTCGATGGCCCGGACGCCGAGCGCCCCATCGCCTCCAAAGCCGTTGATGGCCGACACGACCGTCTGGACGCCGACCATGGCCCGCCGAAGCGTCTCGGGCTCACGAACGTCGCCGATCACCGTCTCGACGCCCGGCAGATCCAGCGACTCGCCGGCCCGGCCGCCGCGGGTGAGGACGCGGATCGGTTCATCGTGGCTCGCGAGCAGCGGGATCAGGGCACGACCAAGCGTTCCGGTGCCACCGGCAACGAGGATCATCGCGTCACCGCCGGCGCCGTCGACGCCTCGCCTTCGACGATCCGGCGAACGGCCTCACCGGCCGCCGGACCGCCATCGTCGACCGGCTCCATGTAGAAACGAACCGATACCGCGCGGGAATCCTTCACCCGCTGGATCGTGACACCACGCATCCGATGCGCCGAGCCATCGCGTCGTGTGCCGTACCAGTCCCACTCCGACCAGACGGTGTCGCCATCGACGACGGCGGCCAACAGGTCGGCATGCAGATCGGGCACTCCCGCGACGATCTGCTCCCAGTTCCGGCGCACCTGGTCGGCGCCGCGGAAGGTACGCTGCGGGTGCGCCGGCGTCTCACTGATGAAGTCCGGGTCGAACACGTCCACGAGGGCCTCGAGATCGTGCTCGTTCATCGCGTCGGGCAGTCGCTCCACGACCGCGAACTCAGTGACCTTCCGCTGGTCGTTCATCCCGTCCTCCGATCCTGTTGTCACCAGACCTTGCGTATGGTGGTTATACTGCAAGTCTGATGAACAGCCAGTCAGATGTCAAGCGAACCTATGATTCGCCCCTGCGCAGGGCGCAGGCCGCAGCGACGCGCCGGGTGATCGTCGACGCCGCAGCCGCGTCATTCATCGAACGCGGATACGTGGCGACCTCGATCGAAACCATCGCGGAGGCCGCGGGCGTCAGTCGCGCGACGGTCTTCACGTCTGTCGGCGGCAAGAAGGAACTTCTCAAAAAGGCGTATGACGTGGCTCTCGTCGGCGACGACGAGCCGATCCCGTTCCCACTCCGACCGGCATCCCTGGCGGTCAGGGCCGAGCCGGATCCGAGGCGCTTCCTTCACGGGTACGCCGGGCTCGTCATCGACATCCATGCCCGGCTCGCGCCGATCTACGAAGTGGTCCGCGGGGCCGCGAGTGCAGACCCCGAGGTCCGCGACGTCTTCGAGGCGATCGGCACCGAGCGCCGGATCGGAGCGGGCAACGTCGTGCGCGACCTGGTCGCCAAGGGCGGCAGGCTCCGCGAAGGGCTCGACGAGGAAGCGGCGGCCGACATCCTGTGGGTCCTCATCGATGCCGGACTCTTCCACCTGCTCGTCCATCGACGTGGCTGGACGCAAGAACGGTTCCAGGCCTGGTTGGCCGATTCGATCCAGCGCCAGCTCCTGGGGTGACCCGGCGGTGAAGGCCCCTTCGATCGAGCAGGTCATCGCGCGGATACCGGACTGGGCTGGGGCGGTCGTGACCGCCGAGCGGATCCCGGCCGGGCTGACCAACACGAACTACCGGATCGAGGTCGATGGCACGCCCTATTTCGTTCGGATCCCGGGCGCCGCGACGGAGCTGTTGGCGGTCGATCGGGGGAACGAGATCCACAACACGAAGGCGGCAGCCGCGGCCGGCGTTGCGCCACGCGTCGTCTATGCCCTCCCCGAATGGGATGTCTTCGTGCTCGAATGGCTCCCGGCTCGGACAATGTCGATCGAGTCGCTGGGTGCGCCCATGATGCCGGGGCGCATCGCTACGGTCGTGCGCCGCCTCCACGCCGGCCCGCGATTCCGGGACGACTTCGACATGTTCCGTCTCTCGGAGCGCTACCTGGCGCTCGTCGACGAGCGGGCGATCCCGATCCCTTATGGGTATCGCGAGCACATCGGCCAGCTTCCCCGGATCGAGACGGCCCTGGCCGCCCATCCCCTTGCGACCGTGCCCTGCCACAACGACCTCCTCGCCGACAACTACCTCGACGACGGGGAGCGGCTGTGGCTCGTCGACTGGGAGTACAGCGGCAACAACGACCCGACGTTCGAGCTCGGCAACACCTGCCAGGAGCTCGAGTACGACGAGGCCCAGGCGACCGAGTTGTGCTCCGCCTACTTCGGCGAGGCCTCCCCTGCCCTCCTCGCCCGGATGCACCTCCAGATGATCATGTCCGACGTCGGCTGGACACTGTGGGCGGCCATCCAGGCCCGCATCTCGACCATCCACTACGACTTCACCGGCTGGGCCGAAGAGCGCTGGGGGCGGGCGGCGGCGGCGATCGACGGGCCCGAGTTCGGGTCATGGCTGGAGGCTGTGGCAGACGCGTGACCTCGCCTCTGGCGACATGACGCCGAGCGATGCCGACGGCACGTCGCCTGACCCCAACATGAGGCTTGACCGCGCGGACCGGCGCCATCACGGTTGCCTCTCATCGCACCCGAGGGAGAGAACGTGGCGAAGCCGTCAAACGAGGACATCGTCCGTCGCTACTACCAAGCGCAGGCCGCCCATGACTACGACTCGGCCGGCGGCTTGCGCGACCCGGACTGGTTGTGTGAGTGGCCCCAGTCGGGCGAGCGGGTCCGCGGCAGCGCGAACGACCGGGCGATCATGGAGAACTGGCCGGGCGGCCGGCCGAGCGACTTGTCGGTCCGCGTCATCGGAAGCGAGGACCAGTGGGTCGCGACACCCTCGAATACGCTCCACCGCGTCGTCGGAAGCGGCGACCACTGGTTCGCCGATGGGACGAGCGTCTACCCTGATGGCTCGCGCTGGTTCCTCTCCGTCCTGATCCAGCTCCGGGACGGCAAGGTGTATCGCGAGACGTGGTACTTCGCCCCGCCGTTCGATGCCCCCGCCTGGCGAGCCGCGTGGGTCGAGCGGATGGGGTGACCCAAGGGTGTCGCCGCCCCGCGCCTGACCAACCGGATCTCGTTGACCGAGCCGACCCCGGAGGAATGCCCATTGAGCGACCCGCAGGCGAACAAGCAGAGCGCGATCGACTTCTACGAGCTGATGTTCAACGACAACCAGCCGCGAGAGGCACAGGAGCGATACACCGGCGCGGACTACCGGCAGCACAACCCGGGCGTGGGTGACGGCAAGGACGCATTCATCGACTACTTCGAGCGCATGGCTCGGGAGTACCCCGGCAAGCGGGTCGACGTGAAACGCGCCATCGCCGAGGACGACTACGTGGTCCTCCACTGCTACCAGCACTGGCCAGGCGACCGCGACTATGCGGGCATCGACGTCTTCCGGTTCGACGACAACGGCAAGATCGTCGAACACTGGGACGTCCTCCAGGTCCTGCCCGATCCGGCGGATGCGAAGAACGGCAACGGGATGTTCTAGAGGCCCACAACTTCGGGTGACATTCGCGCACGCTGAATGATGGCGTTGTCCTGTACCGTCCCGTTCATGAGCGGCAGAACGACGAAGCGCAGGGGTCTCAGCGCATGATCCAAATCTGGCGATCCGATGATCGCTACCAGGTCGCCGTGAGCCCGCCCGAGGGGCCGTACTGGCGGTCGACCGACCCGATGACCGCGACGGAGGTCCTCGCCAAGCTCTCCCAACTCGGATGTCACTCCACTGACATCTCCGACGCCGTGTCCGCAGCCGACCCGGGTTGGACACTCGAGCGTCAGGTCAGTCTTGAGCGAGCGCCATCCAACCGAGTGACTGCAATGGCGAGTCCCAAGAAGCTTGTAGATGGCCGCACGTAGCACGCTCCAGAGACAGCGTGACTTCCAGCGACGGCTGGCTGAGGACCGTGATCTCTGGTTGGCCTCTGCGAGCCCCACAGGCAACGCCTATCTCGTCCCGCTGTCATTTGCCTGGGATGGAACAGGCCTAGTGATGGCGACTCCGGCCCACAGTCCGACCGCTCTCAACATCCTCGAAAACTCGAAGACGCGCCTGGCAATCGGGACAACCCGCGACGTGAACATGGTGGAGGGCGACGCCGACACATGGCTCGCGCCCGAGGTCCCTGCATCCGTGGCCGACGCGTTTACCACCAAGCTAACGTGGGACCCACGGACTGAGCGGCTAATTCACCTCTACATCCGAGTCAGACCGACTCGCATTCAGGCGTGGCGGGAGGGTGATGAGATATCTGGCCGAGAGGTCATGAGTGACGGCCGCTGGCTCTGACGAGATAGCTGACCCGCTGTCGTGCGCTGGCGCCCCGAGACTGGCTTGGATGGCTCTCTGGCGTCATTGGCGCACGCTTTGCGATCGCGGTGACCTGTCACTCGACCGGAGTCATGTTTCGAAGTTGAAAGTGAAGTCTGGAACTCTCGATGCGGATGACCCTGGGGGATCATCGACATCGAATGCATCACGACCCAGGTGATCGGACCATCCCATAGTCCGGCGGGGCCACGTGGCTCAATGCATCGAGCAGGCGAGCAGCGCGGTACGCGACGGCCGGGCGATCTGTCGTGCCGGCGAGATACAGCTTCAGTGATCCATGGTCTCGAACGCCACGCTGGCGTATGGCCAGAAGCGGAGGCTCCCTTCGGGTCGCATACTCGCTAGGCCAAACCGTGCGGCAGTCGAAGCGTCAATCCGAATTGGGTCGATCCGCTCACGGATCGGCTCCTTTGAGTCGAGTCGTTCCGGAAACCACTCGGGATCCGCGTCCCGCCAGGCATGAAGGAGGCGGAAGTTGTCCTCCGGTTGGTCGAACGAGACCCGAGTGATGAGCGACGCCGTCACGGCGGCGAACCGGTGAGTCAACTCCAAGCCTCCGTCTCACGTCGCGACAAGTAGGCCATCGCGCAGATGGTCACGACGAACTATCCACGCATTCGCTCACCACGTGGATCGAACATGACATCGGAGCGGACACTGGCCGGGACGCGCCTTTCGAAGACGTCGATCTCGAGCCCAGTGCCTTCCACCAAGGTAGCCGGCAGATAGGCGTAACCGATCGTCCTTTCGATGGTCGGGCCGAAGGCGACACTCCGGAGCCGTCCGATGACGTCGCCGCCGAGCCTGACTGCTTCGCCGCCGTAGATGGGTTGGTAGTCAGAGCCACCGATGGCGAGCGTTCGAAGGCGACGATCCGATTCGGTGGCGTGGGCCTCGACGAGAGCGTCGCGCCCGATGAACGGCCCGGCGTCAAGTCGCACGAACGCACCCAGACCCGCCTCGTACGGGGTGTCGAGCATCGTTAGGTCGGTGCCGAAGTAGCGGTAGCCCTTCTCCATACGCAGGGCATCGAGCGCTCGATAACCGAACGGTTCGAGCCCGAAGACGGCACCGGCTTCGCGCAGCCGATCCCAGACGACGACGGCCCATTCGGCCGGCGTTGACAGCTCCCAGCCGAGCTCACCGGCATAGCTGATCCGGGCGGCATTGACGGGCGCCAGCCCGAGGGCGATCGTGCGCGCCCGACGCATCGGGATGGCGTCATCGCCGACCTCGTCGGCCTGTGCGCCGGCGGCGACCAGGACGTCCCGTGCCCGCGGTCCCCAGAGCCCGATCGTGGCGAGCTCCCCGCTCACATCGCGGATGCCGACCGTGCCGTCGTCGGCGGTGACGTGAGCCCGCAACCAGGCCATCTCGGAAGCCAGGTAGCCTGCCCCGGTCACGACTCGGAAACGGTCGTCCGCCAGGCGCGTGACCGTGACGTCTGCGACGATCCCGCCGCGCTCGTCACACCACTGCGTGTAGACGACGCTGCCGACCGGCCGGTCGATGTCGTTGGCGCTCACGCGCTGGAGGAGGCCCAAGGCGCCCGCCCCTTCGACCGAGATCTTGCCGAACGAGCTCAGGTCGATGATCCCGGCTCGCTCGCGGACGGCACGCGCCTCCAGCCCGACCCGCTCGAACCACGGCGGTCGCGTCCAGCCATACCCGGCCTGGTCGCGACCGGCCCGCCGCCACGGCCCCCCCGGGTCGTGGTAGTCGGCGCGCTCCCAGCCCGCCTTCGTCCCGAAGACCGCGCCGGCCTCCTGGAGCCGTCCATGGAGCGCCGAGAGGCGTCGTGGCCGCTCCGCCAGGTCCGCGTCGAAGGGATAGCGGAGCCGGTAGTAGTCGGAATAGGTCTCGCGCGCCAGCCCGGCCGCGAACCCAGGATCACGATAGACCTCGCCGAACCGCCACGCCCGATACGGCCCGATGTCCACACCGGGGTCACCGGCCGTGATCCAGCCCGCCATCGCCCGGCCGATCCCGCCACCGCCACCGAAGCCGTTGAGCGACAGTCCCGCCGCCACCCAGAACCCGCGGACCCCCGGGAGCGGCCCCAGCAACGGGTTCGAATCGGGCGTCATCGCGTCCGGGTGGCAAACGAGCCGGATCGCTTCCGCGTCGGCCAGGAATGGGAAGCGGCGGATCGCCCCGGCCATCAGCGGCGCGAAGCGTTCCCAATCAGGCGGAAGGGACTGCGCCGCGTGCTCCCACGGCACGCCATCCTCCCAGCGGGAGACCGGGTCGAGCTCGTAACCACCGAAGACCATCCCGCCGTGCTCGCTCTTGCCGTAGACGAGGTTGTCCGGGTCGCGGAAGCACGGCATGTTACGTGGAAGCTCGGATCCCGGCACCGCCTTGAGCGCGATGTGCTGATGGTCGACCGGGGTCGAAGGGATGAACGCCCCGACCATCGCAGCCACTTGCGGCGCCCACATCCCGGCGGCGTTGATGACGAGCTCGGTGGCGATCGAGCCCGCCTCGGTCAGGACGGCCGTGATCTCGCGCCGGGGCGACAGCTCGAAGCCCGTCACGCGGACGCCGGTCCGGATCCGCACGCCGAGCGCTCGCGCCGCGTCGGCCACGGCGTGGGTCGCCCCGTGCGGATCGAGATGCCCGTCGCCGGCCAGGTGGACGGCGCCGTAGAGCGACTCCGCGGAGATCGCCGGCATCAGCCGTCGCGCCTCGTCGGCGCCGATGACCCCGGCCTCGAGCCCGATACCGCGCGCCCGACTGGCCGTCCGCTCGAGCTCGAGCAGCTGGTCGTGACTCGATGCCAGGCGCAGGCTGCCGACGGTCTCGAAGGCGCCGAGGCTTCGATACAGCTCGATGCTGTAGCGGCGGAACGCCATCATCGTCGAGGACGGGTTGAACGCGGTCACGAGCCCGGCGGCCTGGCAGGTCGACCCGGCCGTCAATTGCGCCTTCTCGACGAGGAGGACGTCGGTCCAGCCGGCGAGGGCGAGGTGGTAGGCGACGCTGCAGCCGGTGATCCCGCCGCCGATCACGACGACGCGTGCCTGCTCCCCGCTCATCGCCAGAACGATATCAGTGGCATGGGGCGGTTCCCGCATCGCCCAGGTCGCCGGTCGTCGGGACGAAGGTCCAGTCGTATGACGCCTTGTGGAGCACGAGACGAATCACGCCGTGCGTCGTCGAGACGCGCAGCTCGCTGTTGGCCGCCGTCGTCGGGAACGTCCGCAGCGCCGCCCCGCCGGTGCCCACCACGAATTCGCGGATGCCCCGCACCCGGTCATCGTGGCCGTTGGGGTCCTGCGGCGCGAAGCGCTCGTAGTCGTGGTCGTGGCCATTCAGCACGATGTCGGCGCCGGCTGCGTAGAGTTCTGCCCACAGCTGTCGATAGGCCGTGTCGCTGCCGTGCTGACCGGAGCTGAACAGCGGGTGGTGCCAATACGCCAGGAGACAGCTGGTGGGACGCGCGGCGAGATCCGCGCGCAACCAAGCGATCTGCGCAGAGTCGCTGGTGACCCCCGCTTCGGAGTCGAGGGC